>JBJMGK010000100.1:0-4827 GCA_045807925.1 Bryobacteraceae bacterium
GATGAGCAGCAGCTTTCCGCTACAAACTCTCTTCAGCCAGGCTCTTCAGCAATTGCGCTGCTGAACTCATGGCGGCCTGTGGCCACTCGTTCTTTGACAACTCCAAAACAAATTTCACCCACTTACGACTGGTGTCTCTTTCGGCGGCCTTCTGAAGCTCGATTTATCACGTGCTCCCAGTTTTAGCCGACAGCTATTCGGATTCAACGTCTTCGTGAGAAATGGCGGTTAGGTCCATTGCTGAAACGCAGCGTTGTCGTAATGGTGCCTTGCTGGTTACTCTCGCAGTACCGCGATCTCAACTGGTCTTAAGTGACTCGTTCGCCGAGAACCGTCTGTTCTCCGCGGCGTGACCCGTTTTCGTAGGAAGGTTCAAGCGCTTTTAACAGTGGTAACTCGCCACGCCAGAACTGCAAATTGCCCAATCGCCGCGGCAAAGCGGCGAGCGTTTTTGGAAGAGTGACGTCATCGAACAGATCGGGGATGGGACTTTTCGCGTGCCAAAACTCGTCTGGATTAACCGCCAGCGGCTCCGGTGGAGCGGGTGCGACAAGCTCTTCGACCGCTGTCTGTTCAGTGCGGTTTTCACCGAGTATGGCCGCGAGTTCCTCCCGATCCATCCCACGCAGCCGGAAAATCAAAAACGGATCGCGGTCGAACGCTTCGCCGAGCAGATAGTAAACCGCTGCGACGTGCTTACAGGGATTGGACCAGTCCGGGCACGAGCAACTGGTAGAGATCTCGTCTAGCGACTCCGGAAATAAAGAAAGCCCGGCGTCGCTGAAAACGCGTTCGATCTCCGGCGGCACTTCTCCCGCCAGCAGCTTGGCAGCAAAGATAGCCTGAGTCGAAAGTTGCTCGGCAATCCGCTTCCACTCCGATTCTTGCAGTGGGCGCAGTTTGATAATTACCTTATACGGAGTAGGGCGCGAGCCCTGGACCAAGGCTTCGATCAGGCCTTTCTTTACTTCGACCGAGGCGACTTGCCCCTTGCGCGCATACGAACGCCCGCGCTGCAGCCGTGAGCCAATGTGAAAGCTTTCAAGAACCTGAATCCATCGCCGGGCCCACCAGCTTTGCCCAAATCCTCCGCGCTGCGAGGTTGCCTTGATCCCGCCTTTTACAGTATGCGGACGGGATGCGGGCGGGAAACCCTCAAACCGGTTCCATTTGTCGAATGGCATCCTACTCCGGCACTGCCGCTCTTTGAAGCGCGAACAGATCCTTCAACTGCGAGGTCGACAGTTCCGTCAGCCATCCTTCGCCTGTCCCGACCACATTCGCGGCGATTTCTTTCTTCCCCTCGATCATCTGATCGATCTTCTCCTCAAAGGTGCCCGCGCATACGAATTTGTGTACCTGAACATTCTTGGTCTGGCCGAGCCGGAACGCCCGGTCCGTTGCCTGATTTTCCACCGCCGGATTCCACCAGCGATCGAAGTGAAATACATGGTTAGCGCGCGTCAAATTCAATCCTGTTCCGCCGGCCTTCAACGACAGAACGAACAGTGGCGGTCCCTCTTTCTCCTCCTGAAAACGTTCTACCATTTGGTCGCGCTGCTTCTTCGGTACACCCCCGTGCAGGAAGAGCGTCTCGCGCCCGAACGTCTCCTGCAGGTGCCGCTGCAGCATGAAGCCCATTTCGGCAAACTGCGAGAAAATCAACACGCGGTCTCCGACAGATATCGCCTCTTCGACCATCTCCGAGAGCCGGGTGAGTTTGCCCGAACGCGCTTCGAGCGGCGAATTGTCACTCAATAGTTGCGCCGGATGATTGCAGACCTGCTTCAACCGCGTAATCGTCGCCAGTACGACTCCTTTGCGCCTCATACCCTTCGCCGACTTGATCGCATCCATTGAGTCCTTCACCACCGCCGCGTAGAGCGATGCCTGTTCCTTTGTAAGAGTGCAGAAAACCTTCATCTCCTGCTTTTCGGGCAGATCGTCAATAATCGACTTGTCCGTCTTCAGACGTCGAAGAACAAACGGCCCAGTGATCCTCTTCAGACGAACTGCCGCATCGGGATCGCGGCCGCTCTGAATCGGCATAAAGAAGTTGCGCTTGAATTCGGCACGATTCCCCAGCAATCCCGGGTTGAGGAACTCCATCATGGACCACAAATCGCCCACGTTGTTCTCAACCGGCGTGCCCGTTAAAGCAATTCGATAATCGGCATTCAGTGAACGAGCGGCTGCCGCCTGCTTGGTTTCCGGGTTCTTGATGTTCTGCGCCTCATCGAGCACGATTCCCGCCCACGGCACATCTTTCAAATGCTCGAAATCGCGATGCAGAAGCGAATAGCTGGAAGCAACGATGGCGTGTTCGGACGCCTGTTTTACAAACGCATCTCCCCTGGACCGTGCGACTCCGTGATGAACCATAACAGACAGCTCAGGCGTGAAACGCGCAGCTTCTTTTTGCCAGTTGCCGACAACCGACGTTGGACAGACCAGGAGCACCGGGCGCGCTGCCCCGGCACGGCGGTCCCGCTGGATCAAACTCAGCGTTTGGATCGTCTTCCCGAGTCCCATATCGTCGGCAAGACACGCTCCCAATCCCCATTCGCGGACGAAGGCGAGCCAGGAGTATCCGCGAACCTGGTAGGGCCGCAGCTTCGCATGAAGACCTTCGGGAACAGGAGTTTCTTCGAACGGAGTGTGGCCTTCCAGGCGGTGAATCAGGTCGCCGATCCAGCCTTCCGCGGAGACGCCGGCAAACTCAACCGAGCCGGGAGGCCTGGCCGCGCCGAGAGCAATACGCACTGCCTCGCGCGCCGTGATGTGGCCGGTACGCTTCTTCCAGAAATCGAGCGCCGCCTGGATCTCCTGCGCGCTCATCTGTACCCACTGCCCTCGAAACTTCACCAACGGAGCTTTCATCGCGGCCAGCGCGCGCAATTCGCGCAGCGAGACCTGTTCGCCGCCTATCGAGATTTGCCATTCGAACTGCAGCAGTTCGTCGAGCGAGAGTCCGCCCCCCTTGTGGAACGGACTCGTCACGTGTGCCCCGAGACTCACCCGCGCTCTTGTTCCCTTCCGGCTCCACCAAGCGGGCAGCATCACACCGAAACCGGCCTCTTCGAGTGCACCGGCTGTAGTGTTCAGGAATTCGAATGCCCCATCCGTATCGAGTTCGTAACGCGTCGGAGCTGCCGAACGCAAACTCTCTTCGACACGAGGCGAGATGGCCGAGGCCTGTCCGAGAGAAAACAGCAGGTGCTCGCGCGCCTTGAAATCGCCCTTGGCCCAGACTGGAGGCTTGTTCCCTTTCAGCTTCCAAACGGATTCAGCCGGAATCAACAGGCTCGGATCGCTGCGGGCCTGCAGAAAATATTGCACTCGCCACAAGGGCCTGTCATCGGAGTCCGGCTCTTCCAGACGAAAGCATAAGCGATAGGGAGCAGCGCTCGAAAGCGCAACCGGACGGCTCCAGGCGCGCAATTGCGTCTCGAACGCTTCGAGATCGCCGTCCGCTCCCGTAACTTTGGCCTTTGGCGTATGTAGCGCTTCGATCCATCGGTCATGCAGTCCGGGCCCAAATCGCTGGACGGCTTTTGAAGATGAGCGAACAAGCTCATCGACAAGCGAGTCCAGAAATCCGGTCAGGAGCATTGCGCCTGGAACGCCAGACGTCATCGCACGGGCCGCATGCGGCATGGCCGCTATCAGCCCCTGTAGCCGGTCGGCATCGCGCCCCACATAGACCGCGCGCCAGCGTGCGCAGAACCGCCCGTCCTCCCGCACCAGATCCGGCAGGAACTGTTGCCCCGCCACTAATGCCCCCGCAAATCGCATTGCTGCCGCCCAATACGCGAGGTCGACGCCGACCATTACGCCGGGTTGAAGCATCTCTTTTCCTGTAGTAAGGCAAAGAAACTCCAAGGCCGCCGCGGCCCGGAGCGAGACCGTTTCCACCTGCCACGGTCGAAGATCCGGGGCCTTTTTTCCTTGTGCCTCTCTCTCTAAGAGCGGGGTCGATGGCACGGGCATCCTGTCGAAGGATGGCAGCAGAACTTCCTCGCTTACTGCCTCGACACGCGGGACCTTGACACTGATGGTTTCGAGTGTGTCCGCAAGCTGTTCGTAGCTCGCGCTGAATGGATGCGCACGGGGGTCATCGGTAACACGCCCGCCGATTGACGACTCACCCCACAAAACAAGGCACCGTTCACGAAAGCCTGCATGAATCACCAGCATGAGAACTGTCGCCGAAAGCGTAGCATCCCGCACGAACCAAGGAGTTCGTAACCGGACAGAAGGTGCCACTGGCGGCTTTGATCTCCGGAATCACTTTGCTGCAAGAGCATCAATGAGGGGTCAAAGATTTGCTGAAGACCATTGTCGATGACATGCTGCAGCAGGTGCTGGGACCGTTGCACGTCCGACTGGGAAGCTGCCTCCCTCCCCGCAATGCTACTTAGGCGGCAATCGCAGTTTACGATCGGGCACTCTTCTGTAAGCATGGATACATGTGTCCCCTTCTACTTCATCGTAAGAGCACCATTGACACTCTGGAATCCAATTGGCACGACAGCCTGGAAACTAAACATAGCGTCATAAGTAATTGCGATCATTAGCGAAACGTGATCTCCTGGAATCATGAGGCCACTGGTGATATCGGATGCGATGTCGGTGCTTGGCCTGCAGCAGGAGATCCAGCGTTCTGACGAGTCGCGCTACGATCACCGGCTGCATGGCGTTTTGCTGGTCGCGCAGGGTATGACCTGCCCGGAAGTAGCACGGCTTCTGGGGGACGCACCGCGTTCCGTCGAGTACTGGGTTCACCGTTTTGAGCAGCAGGGATTGGGTGGTCTGGCCGAGGGAGAA
>JBJMGK010000101.1:0-174879 GCA_045807925.1 Bryobacteraceae bacterium
CCGCTTTTTCCCAGAGCACGAATGGCGTGCTTGCGATGAAAGCCAGTTACTTCGATGAATTCGTCGAGGATTCTTTTCTTCTCGACACGCGACGCTATCCGATACCGGTCCGCTATCGCCTTGATTAGTTCCCGCTTGGTAGCCAAGCTCATTTGCCTCCCGTTTCTGCTGCCCGTCATGTCGAACTTCGACGGGTAACATTTCATGAGGCAACGACCTTCCGCTGGTAACAAATATCGCGAGTCAACGCGACCGAACGACAATTACGAAGCGCGTCCGGGCGCGACGGCCGAGTTCCACGGGATCGTCATTCCGGTGAGCGAGATTTTTCCCGAATGACGCTCTTCACCTAGCGGGATTCGTTATACTCCTCAACCCAAGCCATCTGGATCGCTTCTAGCTTCCCCTCTGTTGAAGCCATTGGATCATCCTTGAAGTCCGGCAGTTCCGTGATCCACTTGTGCAGGTCCGTGTACCGGATGTGAGTCGGGTCCACCTCGGGGTGAGCCTCAAGAAGGCTGAGCGCAATGTCTTCAGTGTGATTCCAGCTTAGGCCCGGCATAATTGTCTCCAACGATTTTAGTGCACGTGGAACTGCTTACTCGATCTTCGTGCCTTTGAGTGCGCCGCGCACAGCCGTGTTCATCATGGTCTCGGCTAAGCTTTGCGTCGCCCGGTTCAGAGCCTCAATGCGCTCGTTCAGCAGACGATAATCACTGCCGTTGTAAGCAGCCTGAATCTCCTGCTTCGCCTTCTCGATCGCGTTGCGTTCCTCGGGGGGCAGGTTGAGCCAGGCTTCGTTTCTCTGCGCCTTTTCCGTAGCGAGCAGAATGCTGTCTGCCTCTACTCTGGCTTCCCGCATCTGACGTTCTCTCAAGTCTTCTTCCGCTCGGTCGAAGCTTTCCTGAATCATGGCTTCCACCTGTTCCTCGGAAAGCCCGTAAGACGGTTTGACTTCGACACTTTGCTCTTTGCCTGTACGCGCGTCGCGTGCCGTGACGTTCAAAATGCCATTTGCGTCAATCAGGAATCGCACCTCGATCCGTGCAAAGCCGGCCGGGACCGGATCGATGTCTTTCAGGTCAAAGCGAGCCAGACTGCGGCAGTCCTTTACCAATTCGCGCTCGCCCTGGAGAACGTGAATGAGTACATTCCGCTGGCCGTCCACGGCGGTGGTGAAGCTTTCTGTCGCGCTGGCCGGGATGGTCGAGTTTCGATGAATCAGTTTAGAAACAACGCCGCCCATCGTTTCGATGCCCAGCGAGAGCGGTGTCACGTCCAGCAGCAGTTGATCCTGCACATCCCCGGACAAGATGCCTGCCTGCACGGCCGCGCCCAACGCGACAACTTCATCCGGATTGAGCTCCGTGTGTGGCTTTGCCTTGAATAAACGTTCTACGGCAGTTCGCACGAGCGGGATGCGAGTGGACCCGCCCACCATAACCACTTCGTCGATATCTTCCGGGGAGAGTTTTGCGTCAGCGAGGCAGGCGCGACAAGGCTCGAGAGTACGTTCGACGATTGGGGCGATCAGCCGCTCGAACAGGGGGCGATCAATAACGCGCTGGTACTCCGTCCCTTTGTAGTCGAGAACGATTTTTGCTTCGGGTTCGAACGAAAGCTCCTCTTTAGCTGCAATGACAGCGCGGCGCAGTCTCTGTACACCTTCGAGATCATCCGCAATGCTGGGGCCGCCGTCGGACTCAATGTCCTCGATCGCAATCCGAAGAAGCAGATTGTCGATGTCGTCTCCGCCGAGATGGGTGTCTCCATTGGTCGCGAGCACTTCAAAAATGCCGTCGTGAAGGCGGAGGATGGAGATGTCAAAGGTCCCGCCCCCGAAGTCATAAACGGCAATGATGCCCTCTTTCCGCTTATCGAGCCCGTAGGCAAGAGATGCGGCGGTCGGCTCGTTCACCAGGCGAAGCACTTCCAATCCTGCTAACCGGCCGGCATCTTTGGTGGCTTGGCGCTGTGCATCATTGAAGTACGCCGGCACAGTGATGACGGCTTCCGTTACCGGAGCACCCAGAGCCGCTTCAGCGTTGTCCTTCAGCTGCCGCAAAACGGCGGCGGAGATCTCTGGCGGCGTGTACGTCCGGCAACCAAGCTCGAGTTTGATGACCGATTCGCTGTCACCGGCAATCCGAAATGGGAACAGCGTAAGCTCACTTTGGACATCGTTGACGCCTCTGCCCATCAGGCGCTTCACGGAGTAGACGGTGCGTTCCGGGTTTGTAATCAGGAGCTCACGGGCCGTCTCTCCGGCAACCAGACGTCCATCGGGCAACAACGAGACAATGCTGGGGACAATCTTGTGACCAGCGGCGTCTTCCAAAATGCGTGGACACGTAAGATCCATGACTGCAATGAGGCTATTCGTCGTTCCCAGGTCGATGCCGACGATCTTTGAGTGGCGGTCCTCGCCGAAGTCGATCTGAAAGGTTCCCATATTCGTTAGAGGCGATCTTCTACTGTTTGGGCCGCAGAAATTGCGGGATTCAACGCCTTATCCACGTCTCGGATCAGGTTTTCGACATAGCGTCGCTTGTTGAGTGCGCCCCGGATCTCGTTCAAAGCCTGTTTCGCCGTTTCGCTCTCGCTTTCCGAGGCATCGTACTTTGCAAACAGCGATTTCAGTTGCGAGTCGATCTCTCCTCGCATTCCAACGAATTTCTCTTTCGCTTCTTCGAGGTGCGGCCGCGCGCTTTCGTCCCCGCTCCGCATTTCCTCGAGCGCCATGTTCAGCTCGAAGACCTCTTCGAGCAGCTCGGGAGGAACATCCTTCGATCTTTGCTCTCCAATGGGAAAGCCTTCTTCGGTCAGCAGGTATTCCGCCCGCTTCACCGGGTCGCGAAGAGTTCGATACCCATCGTTGATGATGGCCGTGTTCTCCATCGCACGTGCGCTCTCTGCCGCGCTTTTCCGGCTGAACCGGTCGGGATGCCATTCCCGGCTGAGCTCGTAGAAGCGCTTCTGCAGCGCGGTTTCGTCAAGATCGAGTTTGCGTTGAAAACCGAAGAATTCGTAGAAATTGCGAGATGAGGAAGACATAGGGCAGGGCAGTGACGCGCCGCGATCGTCGCGCCACCCGGGAAGAACGACAGGCCGAAGGGTCAGGCGGAGAAGGAGGTGCCGCAACCGCAACTCTTAGTCGCGTGCGGGTTCTGGAAGACGAAACCCGATTGAATGAGGGAGTCCTGCCAATCGAGCGTCATTCCATCAAGAAACAACATGCTTTTCGGGTCGACGAAAACGCGAACATCTTCGAATTGAAAGACGTGATCGCGTGGCCGCGGCTCGGGCGCGAATTTGAACTGGTAGCTTAAACCAGAACATCCGCCGCCGAGCACGCCAAGCCTAAGACCGCCGCTCACCTTCTCGCGAGCGAAGGCATCTCTAATCTTTCCGACCGCTTTGGGAGTTACGAAGATGCGCTTCTCTGCGGGCTGCGCTGCGCCCACGGATTCTTCAGAAGCGGTCGGCGCTCCGGCAAGCTGGGTCAAATCAGCCATAGATTACTGGACAGTGACAGTTTCGGCCTTCGAAGAAGCAACTCCCTGCTTGTTCTTGTAGTCCGAGATGGCTGCCTTGATTGCGTCTTCAGCAAGCACGGAGCAGTGAATCTTCACAGGCGGCAACGACAGCTCGTTCACGATGTCCGTGTTCTTGATTTCGAGCGCCTGGTCGACGGTTTTGCCCTTCAACCACTCGGTCGCGAGCGAAGAGCTTGCGATTGCACTTCCGCAACCGAAGGTCTTGAACTTGGCGTCCTCGATGACGCCCGTTTCCGGGTTCACCTTGACCTGCAGCTTCATCACATCGCCGCATTCCGGGGCGCCCACCATTCCGGTGCCTACGTCTTTGCTGGCTTTGTCGAGTGATCCAACATTGCGTGGATTCTCATAGTGGTCGATAACTTTGTCTGAATATGCCATGTCGTATCCTTTCGAACTATTTCCTTAATGAGCTGCCCAAACTACCTTTGACAAGTCTACGCCCTCTTTTGCCATTTCGTAGAGCGGCGAGAGTTCGCGCAGCTTCTTCACGACGTCGATTACCTTTTTCCCTACGTAATCTACTTCTTCTTCAGTGTTGAACCGGCTCAGGCCAAAGCGAATGGAAGAGTGTGCCAGGTCGTCGCCGGCGCCGAGAGCTTTCAGAACATAACTCGGCTCGAGGGTGGCGGAAGTGCAAGCTGAACCACTTGAAACCGCGATATCGTTGATGCCCATCAGCAGGCTCTCGCCCTCCACGTAGGCAAAGCTGATATTGAGGTTGTGCGGGAGCCGGTGCTCCATGGTTCCGTTGATATAAACCTCATCGAGGTTGCTCATCAGGTTGTCCTTCAATTTGTCGCGGAGGAAGCTGAGCCGTTTCGATTCTTCCGGCATTTCGCGTTTGGCGATCTCGCACGCTGCTCCCAACCCGGCGATACCCGGTACGTTCAGCGTGCCGGAGCGCATGCCGCGCTCGTGGCCGCCGCCATCCATCTGCGCGGTGATTTGCACGCGCGGATTCCGACGTCGAACGTAGAGGGCACCCACGCCCTTCGGGCCGTAGAGTTTGTGAGCGGTCAACGAGAGCACGTCGATGCCGTCTTCTGTAACGTTGACCGGAATCTTCCCGACAGCCTGCACAGCATCGCTGTGGACGAGAACGCCTCGCTCCTTAGCGATCTTGCCGATCTCTTTCATCGGTTGCACCACACCGATCTCGTTATTCGAATACATGATCGAGATCAGGATGGTCTTGTCGGTGATCGCGTCCCGAAGCTGGTCGAGATCGATCAGTCCGTTTGTCTGGACAGGGAGGTAGGTGACGCGCACGCCGTTCTTCTCGAGGTGCTTGCAGGTGTCGAGGACGGCTTTGTGCTCCGTGACCTGCGTAATGATGTGATTCCCGCGCTCGGCATACATCTCGGCGATGCCTTTGAGGGCGAGGTTGTTCGATTCCGTCGCGCCGCTGGTAAAGACGATTTCCTTTGCAGTCGCGCCAATCAGGTCCGCGATTTGTTTTCGGGCTTTCTCGGTCGCCTGTTCTGCCTCCCACCCGAAGCTGTGGTTGCGTGAAGCGGCATTCCCGAAATACTCGGTGAAGTATGGGAGCATCGCCTCGATCACCCTCGGATCCGTGCGGGTGGTCGCGTGACTATCCATGTAGATTGGGAGTTTCATTCGTTATTTCCTTAGAGATTCTTCCGGTTCAAAGCGACTCGCGGTACTCTGCAACGCAACCAGTTGGGAACTGGGCAATACAGAGTCCGTCCTGGGCTCGGAATCGTCCAGCATGCTTTGGATGCTGACTCCATCGAGAAGTCGCAGGATCCCCTCGTGAATACGTCGCAAGGGCTTCTTTACGGTGCATTTATCGGAATGACCGCAAACGGCGTGTTCCGTGAAGCAGTTTGCGAGAACAATCGGTCCGTCGATCGCCCGTATCACTTCGAGGGCCGAGATCCTGCTCGGATGTCGAGCCAAGCGGTACCCGCCGTTGGTGCCATACTCAGAAACAAGAAATCCACTCTTGCCCAGCTTTTGCAACAGTTTCGATAGCACCGGCAGCGGAATGCCACACACGTCCGAAACTTCCTTCGCGCTCACAGCTCCACCCGTCTGCTGTTGGCGGTAGGCAAAATGTCTGAGAGCAATCAGACTGTAATCTGCCTTTTTTGTAAGTCGGAGCATTTTAAATTCGAATGGCGGCGTCTCAACACGGAGGTCCGGGGCCTAGGGTACTTCTTAACTCTAGCACGCTTACCGTAACCCGTGAAAGAATACATCTTCAACATAATCAATGGTTTGAGGTGAAACTGCCCAGGCCTGCAGACCCAGAGGCCAGCTCTCTCAGATCGGTAGAAATGACGGGGCTGCGTGCTAAAATCAGGTACTCGAACTCTCCTGCTAAGTATCTCGCTTGATTAGACTTTTTCGCGTTTTTATCCCGGCCAGCGTCCTTGCGTTACTGCTGTCCGAGATAATCCTCATCCTTGGCTGCTATGTCTCTGCCATCTTCCTCTTGAGAATTGACGTCGGTTTCTACCTGTTCGGCGAGGGAAATTATTGGAAACTGCTCGTAGCTGCCGGATTCATCATCCTGGCGCTCTATTACCAGGATCTCTACGCCGAGCTTCGGATCACGTCAAAGACGCTCCTGGTTCAGCAGGTCTGCCTCGCTGTCGGCAGCGCGCTGCTCTTGCTGGCGTTTCTCGGGTTTTTGCAACCCGATTTCCTGCTCTCCCGCTGGCTGATGGTGCTGGGAAGTTTTCTCGTCGTTCTCGTGCTGCCAGCTTTTCGAGTGTTTTTCTGGAAATACATCATTGGCGCGCTACGTTCCGAACGGGTCTTGCTGCTGGGAAATTCCAGTATTCTCGGCGAGGTGATCGAATGCCTTCAGGACAAGCCGCAGTTCGGGTATTCCATCCTTGGATACCTGTGCGAAGACAATCCGAACGAGTTTCCGGTACCTTGCCTCGGCACGCTGAACGACGTCCGGGAAATCTGCCAGAAGCATAAGCCCACCCGGATCGTCGTGGGCATGGCAGAGCGCCGGAACCGGCTACCGATGCATGATCTCCTGGAGATCCGGTTCTCTGGCGTAGTGATTGAAGATGCCGCCGACACTTACGAAGTCGCCATGCGGCGGGTTTGCAGCCGCAAAATCCAGCCTTCGCAACTAATCTTCTCGCGCATGCTGGGACCGAGTTCCCACGCGCTCACCATCCAGGCTATTTACTCGTTTCTGATTGGCGTCATAGGACTCATTGCGTTCTCGCCTCTGATGCTTCTGACAGCGCTTGCGGTCAGGCTTTCCTCGAAAGGTCCGGTTTTTTACCGGCAGCGCCGGGTCGGAATTACCGGCCACATCTTCACGCTGTATAAGTTTCGATCCATGTACGCTGATGCCGAGGCGCGCACAGGGGCGGTCTGGGCGTCGAAAGACGATCCCCGGATTACCCCGCTGGGTAAGTGGCTGCGCAGCCTGCGCCTCGACGAGTTACCCCAGTTCTGGAACGTGGTGAAGGGCGATATGGTTATCGTGGGGCCGCGTCCGGAACGCCCTGAATTCGTGGACGTTCTTGCTCAGCAGATCCCTTATTATCGGCAGCGCTTATCCGTGAAGCCCGGGATCACCGGCTGGGCACAGATCAACCACAAATACGGAGATACTCAGCTGGATGCAATGATCAAGCTCGAGTACGATCTTTACTACATCAAGCACGTAGCGCCGGCCCTGGACTTCTATATCATCTTCCACACAGTGAAAGTGATGCTGCTGAGCCGCGGCGCTCAATAGCTTCGCAGTTCAGGGCCCGACTCTTACGACATCTGCGCTCGCAGGCAATGACGCCTGCCACTACCGACTGAACGCCGTCGTTCGCAGCTTCCGCGTCTTTACACAAGCCGCTTGACATTACCACTTTGTGAACCCACTAGCAACAATACGGAGAACGACGTAAGATATCTGTTCCTGTTCCGGATAGAAAGATGGCTTGTCGTGGCGCCTGCGTCGGGCCTTCGCAAACTCGCACGAGGTTGACAATGACTACTAACGTAAATCCGACTTTAGACGTGATGGATCAGCCGGAAGCGGCAACTGGATTGGCGGTGGTCCGTGTGACGATCGGCGTGATGTTCGTCTGGGTCTTTTTTGAAAACCTGGGAAAAGGCCTTTACACACCCGCTGGTTACGCCGGCCTCATCAAGTATTACATCCAGAAGAGTCATTCGCCTGGTGCGTGGAAGGCGGTGATGGGACTGGCGGCAAGCCACGCCTCGATGGCAGCTCCCATGCAAGCTGCGACCGAAATTTCTCTGGGAGTTCTGCTCGTAATCGGTCTCCTGACTCGTCCGGCCGCAGCCGTGGCATTTCTGTTTCTCGGCAGCCTTTGGCTTTCGGAGTATGGGACCTCGTGGATCTGGGAGCTGCTGGTATCGGTGCTGGTTTGCCTCGGGCTGGCTATTGGACGCGCCGGCCGGAAATGGGGCGTGGACGCACGGCTGGCACAACGTTGGCCATCTTCTCCGTGGTGGTGATCGGAGCGAACTCCAGGTGCGAGTTTCCGTCATCATTCCGACTCATAATGAAGCGCTGGCGATTGAGCGCGTTCTAGCCGATCTCCCGTCCGATCTCACGACGGAAGTCATTGTTGTGGATAGCAACTCCAGTGACGGGACACCCGAAATCGCCGCCAGAATGGGCGCCCGCGTCGTTCCGGAACCGCGCCGCGGATATGGGCGAGCTTGCCTGACAGGCCTGGAGAAGGCGAATTCTCCCGACGTTGTTGTGTTTCTCGATGGCGACTACAGCGATCGGCCTTCTGAACTGCCAATTCTCGTAGCCCCGATTGCGGAGGGCCGGGCGGACATCACCCTCGGTTCCCGCATCCGAGAGCGGTCTTCCTCTCGGGCATTGCCCTGGCATCAGGTGCTCGGTAATCGGTTTGCCGCCAGCCTCATCAGGCGTCTGTACCGGCTGGAGATCACCGATCTCGGACCCTTTCGCGCCGGGCGTGCAGACGTGTTGAGCGGGCTCGCACTCGAAGAGACCACGTATGGGTGGGCCGTTGAGATGATCCTCAAAGGTGCGCTGGCGGGATTCCGCGTCGTTGAGGTCCCGGTGAGCTATCACCCGCGTATCGGGAAATCCAAGATCAGCGGCACGCTGAAGGGCACAGTCGGCGCTGCCTGGTTCATTCTCAGCCTTATCGTGGGCTATCGTTTCCGAAACCCAAAGACTGGAACAGCGAGGCCAGCGTAGGTGCGCGTGAAGATTTCATTCAGGCTTCAGGCGAGAGGGTGATGGGTCTGTCGGGTAGTAGCCGAGTACTGGTCATCATGGCGAAAGCACCGAGGCCAGGCGCGGTCAAGACCCGCCTCGCTCCTGGCCTTTCTCTTACCGATGTCACTGCCTTCTATTGCTGTCTTCTGGAGGACACGCTCGCACTAGCGCGGTCACTGGGCGACGTAGACGTTGCGATTATGTGCCCGCACTCGGATATGAACGAATTGACGCGCTTGGCCGGAGACACAGCGCGGGTAGTTGCTCAGCGAGGTGAGGGCCTCGCGGCAGGGCTTACTTCGGTGTTTGCGCACTTCTCGGAAGACCAGGGACGAAGTGTTATTGCCTTTAACAGCGACAGCCCGCATCTGCCGCGTTCCGTTCTCGATGACGCGTTTGCAGTTCTGGCCGCACACGACGTAGTCGTCGGACCGACGCACGACGGAGGCTACTATCTGGTCGGGGCAAAAGCTTCTCACCCGATGCTTTTCGCAAGGGACGGAATGGGCACCAGCAGCGCGCTCGAGAGACTTCTGTCGCGCATCCGAACTCTTGAGCTTTCCGCAGGCTTCGTCGATACTTTTTACGATATTGACGTCGTTGACGACCTCGTTCGCCTGGCAGAGGAACTGCGTTCGGCTCCGGAGAGGGCGCCACGTACGGCGGCGTGGTTGAACAGCTGGGAACGTCGGGCTGGGCCATTACGGATGGGTCCAGGAGAACTGTGAACCTGCGCTCCTCCGGCAGAGTTTATCTGCTCGGCGGTGTCATCCTGGTGACGCTGACGCGCAACTTGGGCGATATGGGCGGACCGCGGTTCGTCGCTTTCTTGGCTGTTGCCGGCGTGGCTTACCTACTCGCAATCCGCGAGTTTTTCTCTACGCCAAAATTTCCACGGCAAGTCGTCCTTATCGGCCTTGTTCTGGCGGGTTTGTGGCATCTTCACTTTCTTCGGATGCCGTCGGGCCTGGACGACGATATTCACCGGTATGTTTGGGATGGGCGCATCCAGCGGCTTGGGTATAACCCTTACCTTGTCGTTCCGGGCGATCCAGCTGTGAGGGGCCTGCACACGGCTGAGACTCGCAACCTGAACAACCCGAATGTGCCCAGCCCATACCCGGCGGGCGCGCAGCTCTTCTTCCGCGCCGTAACTGCGATTCACGAATCCACCTCTGTGCTGAAAGTGGCGTTTGTCCTTTGCGACTTTGCCATCAACCTCGTCTTGCTCGATATTCTGCGTCGTAATGGTCGGGGAGCGCACGTGGTTCTGGCTTATGCCTGGAACCCATTGCTGGCCATAGAAGTAGCGGGAACGGGTCACATTGACATTCTTGGCGCTCTGTTGCTGCTGGTGTCCTTCGCCGCGCTGGGGCGTCGATGGCGGGCAACCGCGGCCGTAGCATTTGCGCTGGCTATATCGGTGAAACTGCTGCCGCTCGTACTGTTGCCCCTGTACTGGAAGCGAGTTCGCCTGCGCGACGCTGCCCTCGCGGTGGCGACCGTCGCACTCCTGTACATTCCCTTTCTCCATCACGGCCGCATCCCGATTGGCTCACTTGGCACGTACGTGCAGAGTTTCCGGTTTAACGATCCTGTGTTCAGGACGCTCGAGCGCGTGGCGCGTCCAGAGGTTGCGGCCGGCGTGGCAGTGCTCGTCGGATTGCTTACGGCAACCTGGATGAGAGTCGCGTCGCCAAACTGGGGTCCGGAGGCATTTGCCTGGCCAATGGCAGCTTCGCTTCTGTTCGCACCGGTCGTGTACCCCTGGTATTTCCTTTGGCTGCTACCATTTGTGTGGTCCGCCTCGACGCTGCCTGTGGTCGTCTGGACAGTAAGCATCATCCCCACTTATCTCGTTTGGCATTTGCGCACACTTGGATTCCCGTGGTTGGTCCCGGGCTGGATCATGCTGCTCGAGTACGGCTCAGTGGCCGCCGCTGGCGTTACCGTCGCCTTTCGTCGGTACTCACGCCCGGCAGTGTATCGGAGCTCACTGGACGGCGCAGAGTAAATTCCGCTGACGGGCTCCTGAATCCCGATGCCCGTGAGTCTCATCCACAACACGGTCCGTAGTTCGCTCAGGAGGAATTTCATGACAATTCTCAGGCGGCTCGATGTGATCCGCCCTTTCGTCTTCAGCATGATGCTGTTGATCCTCACCGCTACTTCGGAGGCACAACAGCGCCCGCCGATTGTCGAACAAATGGCCAAGACGTATGGTCTCGATTCGTTTGGACAAATCGAGGCCATCCGCTACACCTTCAACGTTCAGTTTCCTGGCGTCACACTCTCTCACGGGTGGGAATGGAATCCGAAAACCAACACCGTCTCTTACGAAGGAAAAGATAAGGACGGCAAACCCGTCAAGGTCACGTATCAGCGCTCACAACTCAGCAGCCAAAGCGACGACGTGAAGAACCAGATCGATCCGGCATTCGTGAACGATCAGTATTGGTTGGTTTTCCCCTTCCACGTGGTATGGGACAAAGCGACGGTGACTCATGAGGGCGCGCAGAAACTGCCGTTAGGGAACGGTTCCGCTGAACATGTCGTGGTGAAGTACTCTTCCGATGTCGGTTACACGCCCGGGGACACATGGGAACTCTACCTCGGCCCCGACAAGCGAGTTGAGCAATTTATCTATCGCCGGGGTGGACCGAAGAAGCCCAGCATTGTGATCGCGACCTGGGCGGATTACAAGAAGGCCGGCCCGCTCCTGGTCGCAACAGATCATCGCGGAACGGCCGACGGGAAGCCTCTCCGCCTCACCTTTACGAATGTGTCGGTCAAACTAGCGGGTTCAGACAAGTGGCTGAACGCGCAATCAGCGTCGGGAGGGGTTGGCTCGAATTGACCGCCGAACTCCCCGACTGAGTTGGGTGTGTCAGCGAATTGGCTGTAAAATGCAGGCGTTCCGATGAAGGCGAACATCGATCTGGATATTGGGCCGAAGACGTTCGCCTCCGGCCTTTTGCCGGAGCTAATTTCTGTACTGCGCCGAAGCCGACCGGGCGACTTGGTCGCGATTATCGGTGAAGAAAGCATTGGACCTGAGCTGGAAACATGGTGCCGATTCACCGGGAATTCACTGTTGGAAGCGACCCTCGACAACGGCCGCGCGCGCTGGGTTTTCCGGTGCGGAACTGTTGCCGAGCGTGAAGACGGCAATCGTCCGGTGGGCTCGCGGCTGTGGCTCTACACTAATTTCCACTGTAATCTGCATTGTGACTACTGCTGCGTGCGTTCCTCGCCGACTGCGCCCCGCCGGGAATTAGGGCTGGCACGAGTGCAGCGAATCGCTCGGGAAGCGGCCGATCTTGGTGTCAAAGAGATTTTCGTGACCGGGGGTGAGCCGTTTCTGCTGGATGATATCGGCGAAATTCTGGTCTCGTGCGCTGCCGCTGCTCCGACTACCGTGCTGACCAACGGAATGTTGTTTACCGGACGGCGCATCGATACCTTGCGAGAGTTGCCCCGTGACCGAATTGTGCTGCAAATCAGTTTGGACAGCTCCAGCCCGGAGCTGCATGACTTCCATCGCGGGCCCGGCACTTGGGCGCGCACATGCGAAGGTATCGGGCGCGCTCGCGCCGAAGGTTTCCGCGTGCGACTGGCGGCCACAGTTTCGACCGATGCCGAGGCTGAAGAGATGCATCGATTCCTCAAGGAACAGAAGATTGCGGCAGAGGACCGAGTCGTACGTCGGATCGCGTTGCGTGGTTCAGCCGTCCAAGGACTGGCAGTTACTCGAGCCGACATAGTGCCCGAAATCACGATTACTGCTGCGGGTGTGTACTGGCATCCGGTCGGGGCTGAAGATACCGATCTGCTTGTCACGCGCGACATCTTTCCTCTCTCCGAATCCTTCGCCGCGGTCCGGCAAGCTTTTGAGCGGGAACGCGAACACGCGAATAAGCTGGCAAGAATTTTCAATTGCGCGTGATGCTCCGGAGGTGCCCGCCGCCCGATTCGTTGAAGCTCCAGCCGGAGATCCGTTCGTATCATGACCGATCACGTGACATATGGTGCTGAAGCGGCTAGCGAGCGGCTTCAGCACCAGGCGCGATGCGTTCGGTTTCGATGCGAATACTTCGGACTGAACAGACAGCTGCCCAGTCCGTCGCCCTACGGCGTGATAGCACGGTTGCGAAGGATTCCTACGGGTAGTGACCCTGCCGGACAGCCCGAAGCTGAGTCGCACCGAAGCGAAAGCGATCGAGTGCCGAGGAGGCGGTCCGTCCCGTTCAGGAGCCAGGCCGAGATCTCACCTGTTGTGACGTTCTCCCATAACAGGTCACCGGTTCCATCCTGGTTGACGTCCGCTAAGCCGGCCGGCTTCCAGGTATTCGAACAGCCATTCGATGGTCCGCAGACGTTCGCGAGCCACTGCGCGCCTTTCTGCCTCCCATTGCCATCCAATATGCCGACATCTATCTTTCCGGTTGCCGTGTCGTACCAGAATAGATCGTCAATTCCATCGGAATTGAAGTCGCCCGCCGCGAGAATCTGCCAGCGCGGCCAACATCCTTCCGACACCCGGCAGACTTGAGCGAACGTGAGAGTGTTCGTTACCCGGGCGCCATCCAACAGCCATGCCTGCAGTTGGCCCGTAACATCGTTATGCCAGAGTACGTCCTGATTGCCGTCATGGTTGAAATCGCCGATAGTCACCGGTTTCCAGGCTTGTGAACATCCGTCCGAAGTTCCACAGTTGCGCGAAAGGCTCTGTGTGCCTGTTACTGTCCCCATGGTGTCGAGAAGCCAGACTTGCACTTCCCCCGACGTCGCATTGTAGAAGAGCACGTCGCCAACTCCGTCGCGATTGCTGTCAATCGTGCCGATTACCTTCCAACTCTGCGAACAACCGCTGGAAGCAGCGCACTGGGCTGATAAGGGCTGAGTGGACGTTACAAGCCCCTGTGCGTCGAGAGTCCAGGCGGTTAATTGACCCGTCGCCGTATTGTGCCAGAGCACCTGGGATTGCACCACGTCATCGTCCAACTTCGCTACGATACCGTAGGACGTATTGTCTCCTCCGGCGTAGATTTCCGGGATTCCGGAGGCCGTGGCCGGCTTTAACGCAGCAAGTCCATAAACGTGTGAGAACAAGGTTTTGGTGTAATTGGACTGGCTTAAATCGTACTTGAGCTTCTGGATGAAGCCGGAACTCGACGTATAGCCTCCGATGTAAACCGCCCCGGCATCAATTGACGCGATAGAAGTTCCAGTGGTGTCGACGCTGCTGCCGAGCAACGTGGAGTGCACAATCCTGCCGGTGAAGCTGGCAGAGTCAACTTGTGTCACAAAAGCTGAAGGACCTCCAGAAAGTTTAATGGGTTGATACGCTCCCAGAGTCGTCGGGAAGTTCGGTGCATAAGTGACTCCCGTAATATACGCCGAGTTGCTGCCATTGGGCAGGACCGCGTAACCTATGTCCCCAGCATCACTCCCACCGAAAACCATACTCATTCGCGTCACCATGAACGTCGCTGTACGCTCCAACTGCACGACGAAGGCCTTGCAGAGTGAAGTAGAGTCGGATCCATTCGTAACGGGGAAGCCGCCCCCGCACGCCTTTCCAGTAATCCATGCCTGATCGGCGGGATCGATAGCAATACCATAGGCAATCGAATCGCCTCCAGCGGTATAGCGTGCTTCCGAGATAAACAGGCCTGTCGGACCGACTTTTATGACGTCCACGAGGGGGGCTGATCGATAGCCCCAACTCGAACCCGCTATCCAGGCGTTATGTTGCGAATCCACAGCGATCGCATTTCCGTCGTCATCTTTCGTGGTTCCGAATATGTTCTTGTAAATCACACTCCCGGACGGGGACAGCTTCAGGACGAATATGTCGCTGCCGCCCGCGTACCCGATGATGTTGTCGATGTCGGGCTTCAATTCCGTTCCGGTGACGTATACTCCGGTCGAATCGACCGCGATTGCGCTTCCTCCACCCACACCGCTGTAAGTGGCAAACAAGAGCGTGCCGGTCGGGCTCAACTTGGCCACGAACGAGTTGTAGCCTGTCGCGCAAAAAGTCGGTGGAAAGAAACTGCCGCAGTCAGCGTTGAGCCATTTTGAATTATTAGTCACCGGGAAGTGTTCGTTGTCGGTGGCGCCTGTGACATAGGAATTCCCGGAGCTATCTACCGCCACAGCTTCCACGCGTTCGCTTATAACCGAGCCAAAGGTAGTTACAAAGCTTACGGTAGGATCGATGACCAAAGGATGCAGCCGATCATAGGCCGCGACCGAGAAGCCGATAAGCTGCGGGCCCAGTAAGTGGTAGGTGCCACCCACGTCGGCTCGACGCTCTCCGACGCGCTGGTATATGTTGGGACGAGCGTGATGCACCTGGGAGCCGCGCGCCGTCGTTAGTATGAGGTCACCAGACTTCTCGTCCAGACGCGTTTCCTTCGTTCCCTCAAATCTGTTTGGGATCCGCTCCCGGCGCGACCACGAAGTCGTATTCCAGATCGCCGCTATGACTGTAGAGAACTAAGTCAACACCTTTGTAGACGCCGGCGACCGTCACGCGGGCGTAGTGCGGAATGTTCGTGAGAGAAAGTTTCGCGTCGCCACCGGGAAGGTAATTGCTGACGCCGCCTGTGGGCTCCAGCCCAGTTACGTTGCTCCAGGGCCTGCTGCCGTTCAGTTTCAATCTGATAACGCTATGCTCCGTCGGGGCATACGCGAGTCTGGCGCGAGACGAGACAGAACTGGAGTTCACGTCGCCTTTCAAGGGTGGAGCGACGCCCTCCTGGATGCTCATCGTGACCCCCTCGTCGGTAATGAAGAGCCGGTAGCCGGGGCCGCGCGCAAGCCATTTCACTGCTGCCGGAGCCTGGCCCCGATTGGGTTCAAATACCAGAGAACGACCGAACGGTTGCGGCTGCGGAGCCGCGGACAGAAATGTCGCACTCGAAAACAGTAGAAAGAGCAGAACTCGAGACAATTGGGATTCTCCTTTGGATACCGCGGAATCTGGCACCGCGCATTGGGGTGCCTTCCGCCTTCTACTAGGAAATGCGTGATTCCTGGAAGAAATTGAGAGGCTCACGGCGAAGAATCCTCTGATCATTTTGACGGAAGGAAGCGAGGCGCTTCTGCGCTTACGGCCCTCGCTCCAGAGGCGAGCTGTACTCTATCGGAACGCCCGCACTGGTCCCCGAATGGAGAAGAAATCGCGTGGAATTCGCCCCTCGACGGTTGTTCTCATATTCATCTCATCCGGTCAAGCAGTGGGCCATGGCGGCGGATCACGGCCGGCGAATGGCAAGACGGACGGCCCATCCTGGTCGCGGGAGGCAATTGGATCTATTTCGGGTCGTCGCGTTCGGGCCACTGGGAAATATGGAAAGCAAAATCGACCGCTGGTGAGCCCGTTCAGGTAACGCGTGATGGTGGTCGGCGGCCTGCGAAGATCCGGACGGCGGGTTCGTTTACGACACGAAAGCCCGGACGAAGCGTGGATCGTGACGGATGCCGTTCAGGCGGAAACTCAGAAGTGGTGAATGATGGTGCGACGCAGGGCCGGTGGACGGTGTCGCGTCGCGGTCCGTACTATCTCACTGCCGACGACAGGTTGGAATTCCGGGATTGGACCACCGGGCGACTCACCACTTTACCCGTGTTGCTCCCGACGCGCCGCAAGTTGGATGACTGGGAATCGGGCCGCTCAGTGCCGTCATCCTTGCACGGAGATGTGAATGTCCACGCGCACTTCGTTTCTCCGGATATACGATGTGCAATCTACATCGACCCCCGCAGTTTGATGGCGAACGAGAACTCACGGTGGAAATCCGAAATCGTCTTCAATTGCCCGGGTTGATGTTCGCTTGGTACTGGTCGGCGGCAGTTTAGGCCTGGCGTCAACCGGCAGCTATGCGAATCTACAAGATACGTGATTCCGAACCTCACCGCTCGATTACGTCACTTCGCCCGGATCTCTCCCGTTTTGACCTACATTGTTGTAGGCGCGGCAACCTATTACCTGCTTTTCGTCCTGCCATATGCATTTCCGCCTCCTTCGCGTCCACTGATCCTATCTGCGTCGTACGTATTTGGTTTTAACAACAGAATTGGGATCTTAGGGTTGATCAGTGTCACGGTTTTCTTAGCTTTTTCTCAGACCAAGCTCACATCCGGGTTTGTGAGAAACCTGCGGGTGAAGAATGCTCACCGTATCGATCCTGTACTACTAGGATTTCTCGCTCTCGCCAGCTTATGGTACTTGGCCCTGACTCTCACGATTTATTTTGTTGTCGCGAAGACCAACGGGTTCTACAGGTTCGATTGGGAGTCCTCCCATTTCATGTGGCACGCAAGGATGATTTACGAGTACGGTGCGAGGCCCTATCTCGATTTTGTGACTAGCTATGGGCCCGCGCTCGTTTATCTGCCCGCCTGGTGCTACGTTGCTTTGCGGCCGCTAGGGATATCTCTGGAGGGTTCCTATTATGTGCTGCACTACTTCCTGAACGTGGTCGGACTTGTCGGACTCCTCTACTTCATTGATTCGTTCGCAATAGAGCCAAAATACAAGCGGATTTCGTTCTTATTGGTAGCTTTGTCCGGGTTTTCTCTCCCTATGGGATTGAGTGGGCTCCTGATTCGCTACTTGTTACCTTACGTAGGTCTTCTGTGTGTGCACACAGCCAACGTTCAGAAGAACAATAACCGGATTCAGTGGCGCGTATTAGCAGCCGCGAGCGCGAGTTCGGCGGCAGCGATCGCGATATCTCCTGAAATCGCCATTGCCTGTTTAGCCGCTATCACTATTTATGGTCTCGGGCTGCTGCCAAGCGGATGGCGGACGGCCGTGCAGATCTTTGTCGCGGAGGTATTCGTTATCGGGCTTGCCGTTCTTAGCATTCCAGGTAACTACTTTCGCGGAGTAATCAGCTTTTCGAGGGGCGGTGCCAATTTCCCGATTGAGCCTGTTGTGCACATCGTCTTTTACACCTTTGTTGTGCTCATTTGTATTCCTCGCCTCTTGGCCTGGCGCTTGCTCGAATCCGGTGCTGACGCTTCGTTCGTTTGCGCATTAGGCGGCGCTTCCCTCGCCATGATCCCGCCAGCATTAGGCCGGTGCGATGCTTCTCACGTATTCTTGAATGGATTCGGATTGTTCACCGTTGGCTTCGCGCTCTTCGCGAGATCCGGTGTACGTCGATTTTATGCATATAGTCTCGCGTACGCGTCCGTGGTGATTCTGTTCTTCCAACTGAGTAATGTCCGGACATATGGAATTTCGCGATCTCTTGTTCAAGCGAGCATCAATCGGGTCTCGACGGGCTTTCGTAAGTTGCTTATGAGTTCGCCCTCGATTCCTTCGGAAACTGGACCACCCAGCCAGTCGGGAACGGCACCGACAGAAACTGGCAGACGCGAGAACGTCTACGCCCGCTTCGATGAATACGGCGCACTGGGTTTACCGTATGGCTCTTATGGATATGAGAAGTGGCTTCAACAATACCTATGGAATAAGAAGCGGGTCCTTCCAGAAAGATATATGGGGGCCTTGGACGTTTATAGTGGAGAGCAACTCCAAGAGCGCTTGTCGGAGCTCGCCACGATGGGAACAATCGTGATTCAGAAGAACTTCTTGAAGCTATACGAAGACCGTGATCCCTGCAAGGAACAGCAGGAGTATCTCTCGCACAATTTTCTCGCCACAAGCGCCCGACCATGCGTGCACAAAGCCGTAGATGCAAATATCGAGATCGCTAAATTCATCGATAGACACTACCGACAGGAGGAGCAGATCGGCGACTATCTAATCATGAAGCGGACCAGGTAAGTCGCGGGCGCAACTTTCCACCCAGAACAATACTCGAAGCAGATTCGGGAATCAGTTCTCTGCGTCAAGCCATCTGGATAGTTCGACTGAGGGCCGAGCAAGCGCATTTACCGTCGAACGCCTTGCCATTGCCCGAGATGACACCCGACGATGGTTCCGCAAGCCATCGATGCATCACAACCGAGAACTTTCTCGCGGTCCACGTAGAAACCGTACGGTCGGGCGTGCTCTGGTACACAGGGCGGATTCTTGATTAGGGCGGGAGCGACGCCGTAAATGCTGCAATCTGCAATATCTCGTCCTGACTTAGCTTAGTTACGACCGACCTCATGAGTTCGGACCACTCTCCTTTTCTGGTCTCCTGCTGCATGTCATACAACTGCCGGGCGATGTAGCTGGCTGAGCGGCCGGCGATTCCCGGCACGGGACCTAGTCCGTGCAAGCCTTCGCCGTGGCAGATCGCACAAGCTTCGGTCCTGCCGTGCGCTCCCGTTTCGACCAGCAGCTTGCCTTTTCGCAACGTCCCGAAAGGCACGTATGCAACGAAGGGGGAGCGTGGGTCGCGTTGCACTTCAGTTCGCTCGGG
The DNA here is from genome assembly GCA_045807925.1 of Bryobacteraceae bacterium. GTDB lineage: Bacteria > Acidobacteriota > Terriglobia > Bryobacterales > Bryobacteraceae > Bog-105. Next base: position 19,176 of record JBJMGK010000101.1, read on the forward strand.
ATGCTGAGGCACTTCAATGATGCGATCACCGACTGGTTCGGTTCCCGCTCCTTCAATCGGAATGTATAGACCGGAGGAGAGGCGCGTCTTCGGAACCTTGTCGGTCTCGATAACTCTTATCCAGGGGTTGGTCCCAGCGCTCCACGGAATTGCTGAAAAGTATTCGGCCGCCGATTTAATCTCTTCCTCCGTCATCGCCTTTGCATAGGCAATCATGAGAGCTGTGTTCTGCTTTGCCGGGTCGGCACTGCGGCGAAGCCCAGAGCGGAAGTCTTGCATCTGGTGAACGAAGTAGGAGACGGGCAGGCCGGAAACGGCTGCATTCTCCGGCTTGCCTTTTCCATTCGGAAAATGACAGAGATCGCAGGCCCAAATGCCAGCGGACTTGCGGCCATGCGCAACGATGTCGGGCATTGCCGGGTGGTCAGCGGGATACCAGTCTGCGGGATTGAAAGGATCGTTGGCTTGCTTCCTGGTAAAGGCCAAGGCACTACCGGGAAGATGTTGTGGTGAATTCTCACTTGCCGCTTTTTCGCCAGACGAGTTCGGCGATGCAGGCCTTAGCGCCTCGGCAGGGCCAGTACCGTAGGCCCACTCGGGCGGCTTACCTTTTGAGTCCGCGACCGGGGCCGGCTCGGCGCTCCCGTTGCCAAGCAGTGCAAGGAAAAAGAAACTGCACAGCGCGACCGAGACTAGAACCAGACGAGGAACCCACCCAAACCTCTCCAAAAGCTTCATTGATGACTTAAAGCTTACTAGGAGCTTGCGGCGGGTGAGGAATAATCCGGTCAAAGGCAGAGAACAATTGAGCCTAAACCCGTCTCATCGTTTGCTACACGACCGTCTCATCCTGAGAGTCGCGACCCCTTTTCCATACAATCTCTTTGAACGTTCAGGACCTCACGTGACCGGCGGCTAACCACCGGCGACATACTCTGCCTGTTCGTCTCGGCCGCAAGCCTAAGACGCGCCGCCGATGTACATAGGCTCTACAACCAAAGCGTTCAAGGACTATCAAACGCAGAACTATGCGCAGTCCTGCCGCGAACTCAAACAACTCGCCGAAGCCAGCGATCAGTTCAAATCTCTCCCTGCCGACATCGTCACCCAGATCAAACAGACCTGGAAGAGCGCCAGCGGAGTCAGCCACGCCGCCATGCTCGCCGGAAAGGGCAACAAGACCGCCGAAGCCTGCAGCCATAACTACGTCGGCGGCCTTGTTCGGGCCGCACAAGGGGACTGGATGCTGGCCGGCAACGGCACCCATTTCGGCAGCAACTACGCTGAGGACCTCGAACGTGAAACCCACCCCGTAGCGCCCCAACCGACAACCGCGCAAAGTGGAGCAACCGCCGCCTCACCCGCCGACACCCGGGTCGGTTCCGGAGGCATCCCCAACGGCACATATGCCTGCTTCACCGCTACCACCGCTCGGATTCTCGCTGGCGGCTCCGGGGTCCTCGAAGCCGGCACGTTTTCTGGCCGCATCCTGATAAACGGCGATACGTACCAAGTCAACGAACATTCAATCGGTCATTACAAAGTCGGATCCAATGGCACGCTCGCCTGGCAAGGCGGCGAGTATTCGAGCAAAACCTTTAGGCCGCTACGTTAAGCAAAACGGAACGCCGACGATCAGAGACCGACGCCGGCCTGACCTGCACCCGGCGATAGGCATCGGCCGAACTGCGGGCCAGCCAGGTTTCGATTTTGGTAAGCCGGGCCTACCGCGATAGCACGAATGAGCGGTGGGCGACAGCGGACAAAACCAACAGCTAAATCGTAAGTACTTCCCGGTTCATCGCCCCAGGAAATGGCGAACCCGGCGTGAAGACGCCATCCCTTGCTTCCGACAAATGAGCAACCCAAACAGGCCAATCGTCATCAGCGCGATTGGAGTGGGTTCGGAAGTCGGCGCAACACCCGTGACAAACCCAAGCGCTGGATCGAAACCTCCCACCGAGCTGGTCTGACAGTTCGCGATATTCAAAGTGACGATTTGATTATCGAAGTCTTTGAAGGCGTAAGCAGTGCTGCCTTAAGGGGTCGATCAGGTATAGTTTGGGCGGTTCCAATATTGACGTCGTGGCGAATGTCATGCCGTCGAACGTGAAAGCTTCAAATTGTCGAATAAAGCTTTCCATCCGCCGCGAATAGTCCCTGTTCAAATCCGTTCAGACTTCCATCGGGGTTAACCGTCAACGGTGTCGGCGCGGCGGGATACCCGTGGAACTTATTATTTCGCAGCTCCGGTCGTCGGGTCGACTCGGTACAGGTTGTTCCCAAAGTCGGTTGCGTAGATCACTCCCCCGAGCGAGGCTAGCGCATTGGCTGCTTTCGGGCCGCACGGTGAGGTGGGTGCTGTGCAATCCGCCAGACCCGTTGGGCCGATATCTTTCGTCAAGCCGGTCGTGGGGTCGATCGCATCCAGATCGCCTCCCACAGCCAAGGTATACAGGAGCCCGTTCGGTCCAGGCGCCAGCCTGGCCGAAATGCAACGACAGCGCGGAAACCTTTCCAATTCCATTTCCGCGGCAGCCAAAGAACTACACCGAGAAGGATCAGAGCACCAAACAGAAGATTCGAAACCGCTGCCAGCCAATGGCCGATATTCCTGGATCCCAAGGGAGCACCGAGTGCCCTATGCAGTCGTTCGACAGCGAAGAAGAACTGATGTGCAGGGCCCGAACTGGAACCAAGGACGGCGCCACTGTACGGGTCTACGTAGACTGTTTTGCCCCGGCCGATGGAAACCTGCGTAGCCGCCTGAGGGTCATCGCGCAGAACGATCGCGGTGGGATCACCTGCGCCCGACCGGCGAACCGAGTCTAGTAACTCGTTCAGGGGGCGCGGCCGAGCTTGGTCCGGGACCGCAACAAACCGAATATCACGGTCCACGAAATCAATCACCTGCTTTTCGAATGCGAGCAGAACGCCCGTTGCAGCCATGATGAAGATGAACAAGCCGGCGGTGATGCCAATCGAAAGATGTGCCCAGAACAGCGTTTTGCGCATCATCATCCCTCCTCTGTCGTAATCGACAATTCAAATTGACGGGCTTACCTTAAAATTGACTGAAATCTTGCTTTCGGTCCTGTCATATCTCGGGAAATCTGCTGCAATGGTCGTCAGGAGACATGCGGGTTCTGCTTGTTGACGACGATCGCGAGGTAGCCGACTATGTGCGGCGGGAGCTCGAGGAGGAGGAGTCCTTCGCTGTCGTTGTTGCGCATGACGGCGCGACCGGCCTGCGTCTGGTTGAGTCCTCCGCGTTCGACATCCTCGTGCTGGATGTCATGATGCCGTTCATGGATGGCCTGCAGCTCACCCGCCAGCTGCGCAGGCAGAATATCGTTACTCCGATTCTCTTGTTGACTGGCCGCGATGCCCCCGAGGAAATTGTCCGCGGGCTCGAGGCAGGAGCAGATGATTACCTGACGAAACCCTTCTCCTTCGATGTGCTTCTCGCCCGAATACGTGCTCGCACCCGGCGATTCGATCAAAAGAACTCTCAAATGCGATTCGCCGATTTGCTGCTTGATTTCGAACAGCACAAAGCCTGGCGCGGAAAGCGTGAGATCGTTCTGACGCGCACAGAATTGCCATCCTCGAGTGCCTTCTGCGCTCTGCCGGACGGGTAGTGACAAGAGACCGGCTGATCGACACGATCTGGAGCGACCGCGAAATTAGTGAGAACAATCTGGACGTCTTCATTCGGTTTCTGCGAACAAAAGTGGACGTGGCAGGCTCGGCAAAGCTGATTCACACTGAGCGGGGACTTGGGTACAGTTTGCGCCAGGGTGCCGAGTGAAGCGACTCAACATACGCCCGCTCCGAATTCGCCTTACCCTGTGGTATTGCTGCGCACTGGTTTTGGTTGTGTTCATCCTTGCAGGTGCAAGCCGTTGGGCCCTGACGGTGAGCCTCGATCACGCACTTGATCAGGGTTTGCGCCATCGCCTGATCGGGCTGCACGGGTTCATTGATGAGAACAGCCAGCAGGGATTAGACCACCTGGCAGGAAGACTTCGTGAATTGGATATGCTTGGCGAACTCATTCAGGTTTTCGGCCCGCGTGGCGAGTTGATGGCGCAGTCGGATGGGCTCGCGCGTCATCACGTCAGCACGCAACCTGCTCCCGATCCCGGGGCTGGGATGCGTTTCCGGAATGCCGGACCGCGATGGTTCCCGGTTCGGATGGCTTCGCAGCGGATTTATGTGAAGGGCGAGCCGCTCACGATCGAAGTAGCAGACCCGCAGGGCAAGTTCGGAGAGGTACTAAAGGAATTCTATTCGTTTCTGTTTGTCGCGTTGTCCATCCTGTTAGTCCTCGCGGCACTTGGTGGTTATTGGATCAGTCACCGGGCTCTCGCTCCCGTCGACCAGATCATTAATGAAGCGCGATCGATTGACCCGGCTGATCTAGGGGCGAGACTTTCTGTCCCCGGCTCGGGCGACGAGCTGCAGCGCCTCTCAGAAACTTTGAACCAGATGCTAGGCCGGGTAGAGCAGTCGGTTCTGCAGGTCCGTCGCTTCACCGCTGACGCGTCACATGAGTTGCGGGCGCCAATGACGTTGATTTATACGGCGGCGCAATTTGCCCTGCGACGTGATCGCAGTCGCGAGGAATTGAAGGATGCACTTGAGAAGATCCTGCGGCAAGCAAAGCAATGCACGCAACTGATCAACGATCTCCTTTTGCTCGCGCGATCGGATGCGGGCGGACCCGATAGGGCACTAGTGTCGACCAATGTTTCAGAACTGGTGCGAGGAGTAGTAAGCGAGGTCAGGACACTTGCTTCCAACAAAGGGTTGGATCTTTCGCTGAAGTTGCCACCATCGCCAGCTCACGTTGCGATTGATGAAAGTTCTTTGCGGCGAATGCTGCTGATCCTACTGGACAATGCGGTCAAGTACACACCTGCAGGTGGCAGTATCAGCACCGTCGTGATTGACGACGCAAGCACACTGGCGGTTTCCGTCGCGGATACAGGTATCGGTATCAGCGCCGATCAGCTTCCGTTCATTTTCGATCGTTTCTGGCGCGCCGATCAGGTGCGCTCGCGCGAGGCAGGTGGTACGGGACTTGGGCTCGCGATCGCTCGCGAGATTGCACAGAATCAGGGAGCGGAGTTAAACGTGGAAAGCTCGCCGGGCCACGGATCGACATTCACAATTCGGCTGCGGCGCTCTGATGGAAACTCACCGACGTTGCAGACTTCTGTAGAGAGCCACGTTTGACGGAACAAAACTCCGTCAATTTCAGAGACTTTTAAGGTAGCGGCCGCAAGCTTCCTATATGTATGGAAGCTTCCGTAGTCGATCTTCCGCAGCTTAGGAAGCCGGGCCAGTATCGCCAACTGAAGTCTGGTCTCGTGCTCGGAATCGGCGCTGTCGTCGCTTTAGTGCTTTGTATTCAGTGTGTGCGAACGTACTTGTACACCGGCGCCGTGCTTGTTCCACGACAAGCCGAACACGAAGCGGAACGACAAGTCGGAGCACTGACCGCGGGTGTCCGGAGCGCTGGAATCACCGATCCGCATGCGCTCGGCGCGTTATTGGATCACGTCCTGGAGTCTTCGTCTGACCGCGTACTCTGGATGCGTGTGCTCGATCCCGAAAGCCGTGAGCTTGCGCACGCCGGTAAGCCTGAGGGAACGGCCAAGATTCCCTCGCAGTGGTGGACGCGAGTAGAAGCGCACGAGAGTCTTGGAGCGGTCACCGAGACGGCCCAAGGGAAGGCGCTCGTGGCCATGCTGCCGTTTCGGATGCCACGGCCTGCACACGCCCCCGAAGCGAGGCGCGTGAGCCCAATTTCCGGAGGGCCGTCGGGTGATCACCGTCCGCCCGTGTACGTGGTCGAGTTGGCCACCTCCCTTCAGGCCGTTGCGGGTTCCTTTGAGGGGCTCCGGCAGAATCTGATTGTCGGAGTGATTGCGTCGGTCGCGCTGTTGGCCGCACTTGCATTGATCGCCTTGCGTGCGCCGCACTATCTTCGCGGTAAGTACCTGGAGAACGAACTGCAATTGGCCAAGCGGGTTCAGAGTGACCTTCAGCCGAAACCGGATTCCCTATCCCCGATCGTCGATTTCGCAGCGTGCTCCGTAGCGGCCGACCATGTTGGGGGAGACTTCTACGACATTTTCGAAGCGGGATCTGGCAAGATCGCGGTTGTGCTAGGCGACGTTTCGGGCAAAGGAGTACCCGCGGCGCTGCTCGTCAGTGTGCTTCAAGGCGCGATTCGCTCCTCGACGGCGTCCGACCACGAATATGCATGCGAACGGATCAACGGTATGCTGTGCGAGCGATCCGCTGGCGAGCGTTTCGCAACGCTCTTCTGGGGCGTCTTCGATCCCGCCACGAGTATCATGCGCTATGTGAACGGCGGTCACATCGCTCCAATGCTGATCCGTCATCACCGGAACAAGATCGAACGACTGGACGAGGGCGGGCCCGTTCTCGGTTTACTTCCAAACGCGCGTTACTCGGCAGGAACCATCGCGATGGAAAGCTCCGATACATTGGTCCTCTATTCAGACGGTCTGAGTGAAGCGACAAACCAGTCGGAAGAAGAGTTCGGAGAAGATCGCCTCATTCCGTCAATTGCGGCTGCGCACGGCGGAACGTTGCACGAACTGTGCGATAGGATCATGAGCCAAGTGACGTCCTTCGGAACGGCGGGGCCGCCGCCCGACGACCGGACATTGTTGGCCGTCAGGTTTCCACAAGCCGGTGCCGCGTTGCGCCTCCACACCTCTGAAGAGATGGGCGTTCAGGTAACTGCCTGAAGATCGATGAAAAGCGAACCCCGAGAGTGCTTCCGACGCGCCGCAATCCGTGATGGTGCCGCATTAGCCTCGGTTGACTTCTGCGGCATTTGCCCGTAATCTCGCTGGATGGATCGCCGCCAATTCTTCTCCGCTGCCGCCGGCGTCACGGCCGCTTTTCAAGCCGACGCACTTCTGCGTGCCCAGTCTGCAGCATCGGGGATTTCCGGCCGCCCTGCGGACTCTGTCGCCCGCGATGAAGACTTCTGGTTCAATGTTCGCCACGCGTTCACTGTTGATCGCAACATGATCAACCTCAACAACGGGGGCGTCTCGCCCGCTCCGAAGATTGTGATGGACACAGAGGTATGCTACCTCGAAGTCGAGAATCTGAACCCGTCTTATTACATGTGGAACGTTCTCGATCCCGGTGTTGAAACGGTGCGCCGCCGCATCGCGGAATCCTTCGGCTGCGATCCCGAAGAAATCGCGATTACGCGCAACGCCAGCGAGGCCCTCGAAATCGTCCAGCTTGGAATGGACCTCAAGCGCGGAGACGAAGTCCTCACCACTAACCAGGATTATCCGCGGATGATCACGACCTGGCAGCAACGCGAACGCCGCGACGGGATTGTTCTTAAACGAATCACGTTCCCAGTCCCACCGCCCAGCCTGGAATATCTGGCTTCTCGCATCGAAGAGAATGTTACTCCAAAGACAAAGGTCATCCACATCTGCCACATCACGAACCGCACGGGCCAAATCTTCCCAGTGAAAAAGATCTGCCAAATGGCGCGTTCGCGCGGTATCGAGGTGGTGGTCGACGGCGCACACGCATTCGGCCAATTCCCAATCAAGCATGACGACCTCGATTGCGACTACTACGGCACGTCTCTACACAATGGGTGCTCGCACCTATCGGCACCGGTTTCCTTTACGTACGCAAGAATAAGATCCCGTCAATCTGGCCTATGATGGCTGCTCCGCCTGAGATGAGCGGCAATATCCGCAAATTCGAAGAGATCGGCACCCATCCGGCCTCCCAGCGCAATTCAATTACGGAGGCACTCAATTTCAGCGAAAGCATCGGTCTCGAGCGAAAAGCCGAGCGGCTTCGCTATATGCGCCGCCGCTGGTCCGATCCTTTGCGTCAACTGCCGGGAGTGAAGATTCTCAACAGCGATGATCCCGAGCAATCCTGCGGGATCGGTTTCATTAGCGTCAACGGGCTCGATGCCCCAAAACTGTCCGCGCATCTTTGGCAGAAGTATCGAATCTGGACTGTTGCGATCGTTACGCCTGGAGAATACCAAGGCCTTCGCATCACGCCTAACGTCTATACAACGCTCGAAGAAGTCGACACATTTACCAGTGCGATGACGAAAATCATCAAACAGGGCTCGATCCCAGCGGTGTGAAGACCGCGAAGGCAGAGTTACGGCATGCTCGATTTACTCGGTTGCCATCCATCCCTGCCCCCCAGAAACACATCGGGCTGGAATTCCCTCACCTGCTCTTGCGATAGCTGGTGGGCCCACCGCACGCGCCCTTGATCGTTTGCACCAGGCCCACTAGAGCCGTACTCTCCATACCACGCTGTCTTGCTTCGTCCTGTGTTGTTCCAATCACTCCAGCCTCCCGGCCGGATGTGCTCGCCCAGGTAGCAATTGATGAACACGACGCGTGAGTAGTCCCGCCATGGTCGACCCAGATACACACCCTCTTTCGTCTTCTCGCCGGTCAGCTTGCAGTGTATGAATACGTATCCAGTGGTGCTGGCGGGCGTCAGCCGGCTTTGGGCGGCTATCCAACCGTCTCCACGGCTACGGATCTCGCAGTCTTCGAACACGGCGGCGGCGTTACCAAAGATAAAGTCGACATGTCCCTCGATGAAGCAGTCACGGAAATATTGGCGTCCGGAAGCGGCATACAGCGTGTCTTGCCAGCCTACAAACCGGCATTTCCGGAACACGGCGCGGTCTGAATGTACGGTAATCGCGACGGCCTGAGTTCCCAACCCGTAGCTATTCTCGAAAGTAATGCCCGCAGCTTCAAATTCGGTGCCCTCTACATCCACGGTACTGCTGAAGAAGGTGCCGCCGACGTCTTTGGCGGCCGCATTGAACGTAATGATGGTCTTGCCGGCATCGCTGCCCAGAAGCGTCACGCGCGGCCTGTCCTGGGGAATCATCACGCGTTCGTGATAAGCGCCGGGCCGGACCTCGATTACCAAACGCCGTTTCGGCTGCAGAGGTCCACGATCGAGGGCGTGATCGACCGCTGACTGAACCGTCTGGAAATCGCCAGTTCCGTCCGTGGCGACGACGACGTGCACGTCCCGAGTCGGCTCTGCACTGAAGCCCAAAGCCGTGACAAAGGCTAGAACGAAGCAAGCTCTCATGCTCTTCAAAGAATCCGGCCCTGCTATTGAGATGTTTGCAACAGAATGTATTCTAAGACGGCGCGGTGCTGCGAGTACGGCCTTTCGCGGCTTCTCGCGCTGACAGCTAACCTTGCAGGACCATACAGCGATCGAGCCAGGCCTCCATGCCGTCGCCAGTTTTCGAGGAGACGCCAATCACTTCCATTCCGGGTCGAACGGCATTGATGTTTTTTCTAGCGGCTTGCCAGTCAAACTCGACCGCTGTGGCTAGATCCGTTTTTGTGATCAGCGCAAGATCTGCCGTATGGAAGATGGTCGGATACTTCAGTGGCTTGTCCTCTCCCTCAGTAACGGACATCAGAACCACCCTGCGATTCTCGCCCAGATCGTAGCTGGAGGGGCACACCAGGTTGCCTACATTCTCAATAAACAACAAGTCCAGGTCATTCAGCTTCCAACCCTCGAGAGCGTTCTTCACCATCTCTGCATCCAGATGGCAGATTGTTCCGGTTGTAATCTGCCGCACCGGAGCCATGCTGCGAGCGAGCCGTACCGCGTCGTTATCTGTGGCCAGATCTCCTACCAGGGCGGCAACGCGCGCCCTCTCTCTTAGTCGGGACAACGTGCTCTCCAGGATTGCTGTCTTGCCGGAGCCGGGACTGGATACCAGACTGATGACGTACACGCCGGCCGCGCGAAATCGGTCCCGCAGCTCTTGAGCGAGCACGTCATTACGCTTCAGTACTCTTTGACGGACTTCAACCAGCCGCGGTTGCCCGTTCATCCATCAGCTCCAATGCAAACACTTCCAGCTCAGAGCCCCTCCGGACGTCACCACTTGGCGCGCCGCAAACGGCGCAGCACAGGCATTGCATCGACTTGACTGGCTGCTCCTTCTTGCAGTCTGGACAGAACACAATGACAGGCACTCCTTCGATCTCAAGCGTTGATCCGGCGAGAGGCGTGCCTTCGCATGCGAGTTCATAAGAAAAGAGCAGTGCCTCTTTGACTACCCCGGAGAGCGGCCCCAACCTGAGATGGACGACAGATATTGACGGGCCGCCGCGACGCACCAATTCTTCTTCGACCCCTTCGATGATGCTCAATGCAATCGAGAGCTCGTGCATTCGCTACCAGCGTGCAATTACATTCGCTCGATCTTCATGTACCGCTTTATGTCTGCCCAATTCATCATGAGTCCTGCCGCCATCATTACTGCGGCTGCGATTCCAGCAATCTTAAACATGTTCACGACAATCAACCTCTTTCTCTCTCAGGACGTCGAATGACGGTTCGCTTCCTGTATAGTCTTCCACTAAATACCGGATCGTCTCAACAGCGGGAGTAACTGCCGCCTGAACTACGTTGCTCAATCCGATATAGCCGCTTTCTTCGTGATCGAGCACCATGGGCTCACAACCGACTAGTAGTACACGTTTGAACTTCGCGCCCATGCTCTTTGCGAGCGACAGGACACGCACCGGATCAAGGCCGTGCGAATTGATCATCGATGTCTCATCTGCGACATCCGGTATGTCCTCAGGTTCTATGCTGATCGTATAGAGCGTGCCTGGTTCGCCGCCGCGTGCTGTCGCATCCACCAGGATCGTTAGATCGTAATCATCTGCCAGCGCAAATCCGAGATCGATGCTGCGGATACCGATATCCATGAGCCTGACGGAGGTAGGCAACCCGATAGCCGCAAGGTGTTGGACTACCGACACACCGAACGCGTCGTCTCCCTGGAAGATGTTTCCGACGCCGGCAATCAGAACCCGAGCATTCATAACTCAACGTCTTTAGTGAGCGCTCTCAAGCGGTTCAATCTCTTCGGCCGAGAAGAAAAAGCGGTGCCCGGCCTGTCGCATCTCACCCAGATCCTTTCCGGGATCATCTTCGAGCACAACGGCGAAATGTACCTTGTTTTCGAAATCCTGTTCCACCGCTTCAATCACGGCCAATCTACCCTTTAGCAACGTGTCGAAGATATCGGCCCGCTTCTGGGGCCGGAGTCGCACCCGATCGCCTTTCTTCAGCTCGACGCCATTGACAACGGACCCTTCAGCCGCTCCACCGTCCAGCGTGTCCCAGGTGCTCCAGGCTTCTCCTCTCGGCTGGCGCATGCCTCTCATTGCGCCGTGCAAGTCCCTCATGTGCTCCGGAGGACTGCTCTCCAATCTCTCCAGAATGCGCCGGGCCCGCTCGTCCGATCGGCGTACCTCTTCTTTTTCGTCGTCAGTTAACGTCAGGATCCGCAGCGTGAGGATTTCGTCAATCTCCGTTCCGTCGAAGAGATCGCCTTTGCTTTCGGGCGCTATCTGGGGGTAATCGTACAGAATGATCGGCGAGGCTAATATGGTATCGTGGACCTCGCGCTCACCGATCAAAACCGGCCAAACGCCAACGTTCTGGCAGCCTGCAATCACATCCCGGAGATTCTCGGGCGGTTCGATCTGCGAAACGAAATCGCCACCACTCAACTGGAGCACCGCGTGTGCAGAAGCAAGTGAATGCAGCAGAGCTTGATCGCGAGTCTCCGCCGGCATTCCGGCTGTGTTGCGCAGGCGCACGGTCAACTGAAACACATCCGTGTGAATCCGTCTCGACGAGATCTGTATCTGGCCTTCGAGCGGAAACTTCCGGACGGGATCTCCGGGGTCTGGCCTTTCCTCGGATGGGAACGCAAAACCATGCGTGTGGCTTTCCTCTGCCAGCCCCAAGACGGGCAGCGGATCGAGGCTGACGCTCCGCTCAATTGCCTCCTGCCATTCGGTTCCGGATGCGTGTCTTATGACAATTTGCAGGAACCGAATCGAAAGGATTAACTCTGCATGGTCCGAGCACAAACCGACGCACTCCAGCTGGAAATCTGATCGATCAGATCCGGTTTGTCTCGCCGACCAGGCGGGCGGATATAACACCCCGAAATTCCAGCGCTGCTGATTCTTCAGCGCGGAGGGCCGGTACGGATACAGCAGGTAACCCTCATATAAGAGGGCACGCGCTATCTGATCCACTTGAGAGTTCATGAAGGACGCCGCTCCCGTTCCGCGATCGCCAGCATCTGCTGAATAGCGTCATCGAAGGTCGGAAGCCCGGCACCCATTTTGAACCGGTACAGTTCGTCGAAGACGTCGCGCCGCAGATTCAGAGACATCGAGTTCGGGTAGTGTTCATCCATGAGATCCTTCCACGTCTGTACGGAAAACCGAAAACGCGCCTCCTTGTTCCACGAAATCGGTTCAATCTGGAGTGCGCCTGCCTGTCCCTCAAAAAACACGGACCCGCTAAACAGAAAGCTGAGTAGGACTTCTCCACCGGAAATGCCATGGAAGTATTTCGCGGTGCCGACGTTCAGATCGAACGTGCACGGAATGACCATTGGAACCGCCGTCACGCCCGTAAATCCCGGAACGTTAACAAAGGTGTTCGCCCAAGTCATCGGCCGAAGCGTGTTGCCCCAGTGGCTTGGCTCGTCGAATAAATCACGGAGCTGATCCTGCTCAGTCGAGGTATAACGACGTCTCGCCACTTCGATCTGGATCTGGCATTTCAGCATCACAGCTCGAATTGCCTCCTGAGGAAACCGATTCGTAATCCGCAACTCGAAGCTCAGCGCTGGCGCGATGGTGTCACGCGAAGCACAGGCGGAAGCGATCTCAAACGAAAGATCTGGCATTGGAGCTGATCGCTTTCGGATACGAGCGTTTCCGCAACTCGGTGAAGAACTGCGCGATCTGATTCCAGGCCTCATCGCCCCCGGAAAATCCGCGCCAATGTTTCCTGACAACGCCCGTGAGGGTGTAGCAATCATCGATGGGGGCCCGGAAGTACTCCCGTGCGCCATTCATCCGGTTCACCAGCAACGCTTCGACGTCCGGAGTCAATTTCGCGAGAAAGGGAATGTCCTTGAGAAGATCCTCCCACGCCTCCTTATCGAGAGCCGATTCGGTTGGCCCGGCGGGACTCGGATACACAGCAATCACCTCGCCCGTTGCGCTCGAACGATAAATGAACGCCAGACCAATCGGAATAGCAAGGCTGTTCCAGGCCTGATCGGGCAAATCCAGATCCGTCAGCAGGTCGAGTTCTCGCGGCACCCGCCGGTATTGCGTTTCTCCATTGCTGCTGAACAAGATCGCGCATGGATCGCATGCACAAATCAACTTTTGTGTGTTCGGAATTAGCAGATGCTGGTGTTTGTCGGCAAGTGGAACGGAGCAGAGGTCGCATCGCTTGGTCCGAGGCGCTTTGCGTACAAACTGGCGCAACGACACGAGACCGCGAACGCTCGATCCACTTCTTTGCATGTTTGTCGTTAGACCCGTAACCCGGCGAGAAGATCTGCAACCGGCACGAAGTTAGCGGGCGGAGTCTCCTTCAAACCCTCAATCCGAACACTCTCAATTTCCGGTGCCGCCTGGAAAATTGCGTTTTCAATGGTGTCTCTGACAGGAGTGCCGGCCCAAGTTCGGGAGGACTCAAATTGCAGCCGGACGACGGTCTCTTCAATCGCGACCAGAGAAAGCTTCGCTCCCAAAGATGCAAACATCTCTTGTAATCTCTCGATTGCCCGGTGAATGCGCGTGTCCAGATCGTCCGGATGCAGGTCATGGAGTAGCAGCATACTGCTGGTCAAATCATCCGTCGCAATCTGCTCGATGATGTCCGAACTGTCTTTCCCTGCGCTCGCAGCGATCTCCATTAGACGCTCCAGCCCGGCCGCATGGAAGGCGAGCACTGCCTCAAGCAAATCGACCGCGGTTCCTCTCGCTGTCGGGTCGGAGATCGACTCCGCCCGTCGCACCAGTTCCTCTATCCTGTCGATCCACTGTTGAGTGCGAACCTCGTCTCTAGCCATAATCTATGCGTTCTGAACCGTCGGTCTACGGAGGCGGCATGTGCGGCATACGAGGATCAATAGGACCCTTCGACTGCGGACTGATACTTGTCGAGTCGCGTGCCGTACGCATTCCGGTTTCCCGCCCCGGCTCTGGTCCTTTGTTCTTCAGGACCTCCTCGCCCCGGCTGTTGCCTTCCGTGTGAGAGGAAATCGTCGACTTCTTCGTATGCGGCATAGAGCTCCTATGAGTGCGAACCCATCATCGACGAATGCTGGGTTTGCAGAACCTTCCCGTTGCCCAGGTACATATGCACCCCGCAGGGCAGACACGGATCGAAGCTCCGCACCGCACGCATGATGTCGATCCCCTTGAAGTTGTCCGGTCCGTTCTCTTCAAAAATCGGAGTGTTTTGAATCGCGTCTTCATACGGACCGGGGGTGCCGTATACGTCTCGAGGGTTCGCGTTCCAGGGCGTCGGAGGATACGGATGATAATTCGCGATCTTCCGGTCTCGAATCACTACGTGATGGGATAAAACGCCACGGACGGCTTCGTGGAAGCCGCAGCCGATCGCGTCATCGGGAACCTTAAAGTCCGTCCAGGTTTTCGTATCGCTTCGCCGTACACAGTCGAGGGCCTTTTCCACGAAGTACAGTGCCGCTGCTGCTGCGTATGCCTGGAAATACGTTCTGGCCCGATCGCGCTCGATCGCGTTGCTCCATTTCGGGATCTTCCATTCGAATTCGGTTTCGGGAAGCAACGCGGTTTTCGGCAGGTTAATTTTGACGCTGTGCCCCGTTGCTTTGATGTACCCGATATCAACCATCCCGTTCAGGGCTGTAGACCACAGCCGGGGAAGTGGTCCGCCACCCGTATCGAGAGCGAGATGATCTCCCGTCCGCTTATCCAGCCATCGCGGCGACATCACCCACGTGTAATTTCCTTTGAAATCGCGTTTCTGCGGTTTCGGGATCGTCGTCTGATTCCAAGGATGCCGCTTGTCCACCGGATTGCCGAGGGGATCTGTCTTCACGAACGTTTCGCCGCCCTGAGCCCAATCCTCATAGAACGAACTGCCCAGTAGGATCCGCATGTTCAGGTTGATGTCGACCAGGTCGTTCGTCACGACCTCGCCATCCACAATCACGCTTGGCGTCACGTACATGGCTTTGCCCCACCTCGTCATGTGCTCGTACTTGTAGTCGCACACGTAAGGATCGTTGAACGCTCCCCAGCAGCCCATCAGGATCCGGCGCCGGCCGACTTCTTCATAGCCCGGCAAGGCTTCGTAGAAGAAATCAAACAGGTCATCGTGCATGGGCACGACCTTCTTCATGAACTCGACATACTTCATCAGCCGGACCAGATAATCGGTAAACAGCTGATGAGTAGGTACCGTTCCCGTTCCGCCCGGATACAGCGTTGACGGATGAACGTGTCGGCCCTCCATCAAACAGAACATCTCCCGCGTCATCCGGCTCATTGCCAGCGCCTCGCGGTAAAACTCACCGGTAAACGGATTCAGAGAGCGCATGATGTCAGCGATCGTCCGAAAGCCGTGTGCCGAGGAGTGCGGACACAGAGTCGATTCAGCCCTAGCCAGCACACCCGGATTGGTCTGCTTCACCATCGCTTCGCAGAAATCCACGCCGACCAGGTTGTCCTGATACAGGTTGTGATCGAACATGTACTCGGCGGCTTCGCCCAGATTGATGATCCAATCGCCCAGAACCGGAGTGGCCATGCCGCAGGCCATGTTCGCCGCGTAGACGGCGCAAGTAGCGTGATTGTCGCCGCAAATGCCGCAAATCCGAGAGGTAATGAACGGCGCGTCCCGCGGATCCTTGCCTTGCATGAAAATGCTGTACCCGCGAAAGATCGAGGACGTGCTGTAGCACTCGGCTACCTGTCTGTTATCGAAATCGATCTTAGTGAAAATGCCGAGACTTCCCACGATCCGAGTGATCGGATCCCAGTTCATCTCGACAAGATTTCTTCCCTTTTGTTCCTGGCTGGTCGTTGGTTCTGTGATGGTCGCCATTCCAGTGCTCTCTCGTCAGTACGTCGTGGGTTGATAGCCAGTGGTTAACTTAGGGCCCCGATGTCGCCATCTGGGTTCTTTGTTCGCGGTGTTATTCGTGATGGATCGCAAGGCCCTCATCATCCGTCCGTAACTGACGGCTACAGTCGACGACAGAGTCGCACCGGGGGGCTGATCCATAAACGGCATGAACTTATCCGGGAAGCCGGGCATCGTGCAAGCGATACAGATCCCGCCGACATTCGGACAACCGCCAATGCCGCGCATCCAGCCGCGCTTCGTCACATTGCAGTTGACCACTGGACCCCAGCACCCGATTTTGACCAGGCACTTCGGTGAGCCGTACTCGTGCGCGAAATCGCCCTGTTCGTAGTAACCCGCGCGGTCACAGCCCTCGTGGACGGTTTTGCCGAAGAGCCACGTGGGCCGTAACTGCTCGTCGAGCGGAATGACAGGCGAAAGACCAGCAGCCTGATAGAGCAGGTATAACACCGTCTCCATCATGTTGTCGGGTTGAACCGGACATCCGGGTACGTTCACGATCGGCAGGCCGCCCGCTGACCGGAAAGACTTACCCAGGTAATCCCTCAAACCCATCGCGCCGGTCGGGTTTCCGGCCATCGCGTGAATTCCGCCGTAAGTGGCGCATGTTCCGCACGCAATCACGCCCCAAGCTTTTGGCGCGAGCCGGTCGATCCATTCGCACGTAGTGATCGGTTGCCCGGTGTTGTAATCAGTGCCCTGAGCTGCCCAATATCCCTCGCTTTTGATGTTTTCGTTGGGAATGGACCCCTCTACCACGAGGACGAAGGGATCCAATTGCCCCTTTTCCGCCTGGTAGAAGTGCTTCATGAAGTCATCTCCGACCTCCATGGCAAGCACCGGGTTATGAAGGTGCACTTTCGGTAACCCTGGAATGGCCCCTAGCAGTAAATCCTCGATGCTCGGTTGCTCCGCGGCGGTGATGGAGATCGTGTCTCCATCGCAGCTTAGACCTGCGGTTAACCAGATGATGTGAACGTCGGTAACGCCAGAACTGCGCGGGGCTGACTGCGGGAGCGACGTTGTCGCCATAGTCGTTGCGCCTCCTGATGCGGCCAGTCATCGCGACGCGCCGCACATAGGTAATCTCGCCAGCTCGAATCTATCACAGCTTGCCCGAGTCCGGAAGCTTGTTTTTGCTAGTGACGGGTACCGTCGGGCCAGATTATGTGGCTACGGCTACGGAAGCCGCTTGCCCCAGGCTGATACCGCCATCGTTCGCAGGAACCGAACGATTCGTCCAGATCGGTATGTGTTGGCCCAGCGCACATTTCTGAATTTCGGCGAGGAGCAATTCGTTTTGAAAAACACCGCCGGACAGAACAACGAGCTCCAAAGAATACAAGTCGCAAAGCCGGGTCACTCCGTCCCACAGCGCCTTCGCAACGGACGCATGGAAGGATCGCGCTATCCGATCCGGGTTGATCCCGGCCAGTCGGTCCTCAATGAGCGCCAATAGCAGGGGCCGAAAATCCAGTTCCGTTCCCGCAAGCGGGAACGGATATATCCGTGAGGTGAAACTGGCGCGCGCTAATTGCTCCAGCCAAATCGCAGCCTGACCCTCATACGTGACCTCGCGCGTGAAGCCCAGGAGCGCTGCGACGGTATCAAAGAGACGTCCCATCGAAGTGGTTGAAAAGGTTCGGACGCGCTTTTCGACTAATTGCAGCGATGCCAGATAGCGGTCAGGAAAGTGAAAAGGCTCGGCCAACAGATTCGGCAAGTGTTCCAGCTGATGAAGGAAGCCAGCTGCGCATTGCGCGGGGAACTGCGCGGCCGCATCGCCGCCCGGAAGCGATGCGCTGCGCAGGTGAAGCGCTCGCGTCCATCCCTCCGTGAGGCTGCCCGTGAAAAACTCACCTCCCCAGATTGTTCCGTCATCACCGTACCCCGTCCCATCCCAGCTGATCCCGACGGCCCGTTGTTCCCAGGCCTGTCGCTCGGCGACTACGGAAGCAACATGAGCCCGGTGATGCTGCACAGCGCGTGTTGTTTGCACCGGAAGTTCAAGCGCAAGCGCGGTGGACGCATACTGCGGATGCAAGTCGTGAGCGACCGTCAGACCATTCCAATCGATGCCATACATCTGAACGAAATCGCGAACGGTTTCGCGGAAACCTGAGTAGGATTCGTAGTCATTCAGATCCCCGATGTGCTGGCTCACAAACGCCTGTCCTTCGACCGCGAGAGTAATCGTGTTTTTCAGGTCAGCTCCCACGGCCAGGACCGGCCGGTTCTCCGGAAGCCTGGTCACGGCTCCAGGCGCGTATCCCCGGGATCGACGCACGATAGCCGTGCCAAACGCGCCGACCCGCGCCACGGAATCGTCAACGCGTCGGGCGATTGGGCGCCCACCGATCAGATAGGCATCAGCGATACCGGACAGTAATTCCCGGGCGTGTTCGTCCCGATACGCGATCGGTTCGCTTGAGCGATTCGCGCTTGTCATGACAAGAATTTCTGGTGCACCAGCCGCGAAAAGCAGATGGTGCAGCGGCGCATACGGAAGCATCACACCCAGTTCCGAATTGCCCGGAGCAACCCCGGGGAGGTCCACTTTGGCTGGTGCGAGCACGATTGGACGGGCGGCGGACCTAAGAAGCGCGTCCGCTTCGGGCGAGAGTTCGACCAATCGATGTGCCAGTTCCGCACTCCGAACCATCACCGCGAACGGTTTCTCTTTACGGAACTTTCGTTCTCGCAATGCGAGTACAACGGCTTCGTTGTGTGCATCGCAACTCAGGTGA
This sequence comes from Bryobacteraceae bacterium, assembly GCA_045807925.1. Lineage (GTDB taxonomy): Bacteria > Acidobacteriota > Terriglobia > Bryobacterales > Bryobacteraceae > Bog-105. The sequence goes on from JBJMGK010000101.1 coordinate 38,000, forward strand.
TACCCGCCGATTCCTTTCACAGCCACAATGCGACCGTTTCGCAACAGCTGAGCAGAAGCCTCTATGCTTGCTCGATCGCCTGGGACCGTATATGTACTCGATTCGAGCTCGTAATGAGGTCCGCAACCGGGACACGCAATAGGTTGAGCATGGAAGCGGCGGTCCAGCGGATCGTGATACTGTTTGGCGCAGAACGTATCGAGACCCCAGTGGCGCATCGTTGTGCGGGAGCGGTCGTATGGCAGGCTCTCGATGACGGTGAGTCGCGGGCCGCAGTTGGTGCAGTTGATGTAAGGGTAGAAGTATCGACGGTCGCTCGGATCGAAAAGCTCCGTCAGGCACGCATCGCAGACTGGCAAATCCGGTGAGATTCGTACGGAAGGTGCACTGCGTAGCAGGCTTTCGCGAATCGTAAACTGTGTCAGTCCTGCTGATTCGCTCTCTTCAATCTCGAGCGAGCTGATTTCTGCGGCAGGCGGCGGATCATTTCTTAGTCTGCTGAGAAATGCGGCTATGCTCGGTTCTGCGCCTTCGACCTGGATCTCGACGCCGTCGTCCCCGTTCAGCACCCATCCGCTCAGGCCCTGGGCACATGCGAGCCGGTACACAAACGGCCGAAAGCCCACACCTTGCACCACGCCGCGTACGCGGATGAGACGTGCGCCCATTCACGTGTGATCTGCCTTCACTACACAGCCGCGCCCATGCCAGCCAATCTGAATGACCTTGCCGTCTTCCACAAGGACGGGAACAGTACGTTGCCCATCTGTGAGTTTCTGCATGCGTTTCAGAGCGTCGGCGTCCACCTCGACGTTGTACTCCATGAAGTCGTGTCCCTTCCACTCGAGCCAATCGCGGAGCTCTTCAGTGTACGGGCAACTAGATGATCCGAAAAGCTCAAAGTTTGGCATACGCCGTCTGTTGCAGCATCTCCCGGATTGTGTGATAGATCGAGGCCTGGACTTCCTGGATTCGTGGGATGTAATCCGAACGCACGACTAGTGTATGATCCGCCAACCCGCGACGCACGATTTCGCCTCCGTCATAACCGAGGAGAGCTAGTGTCAGCAAACCTCGCTTTCTCGCCTCCTCGAGAGCCGCAATCACGTTTTTGGAACCGCCGCTGGTCGAGATCGCCACGGCAATATCCTGCGGGCATGCGTGTGCGGCGAGCTGGCGGAGAAAAACTACTTCTATGCCCACATCGTTCGCGAGCGCAGTAATGTTTGCCGGCTCGAACGCCAGCGAAACGGCGGGAATGGCATCGAATCCTGACGGCGGCGCGATGCAATCGAGCGCCCAGTCATTAGCATCCGTCGCCGAACCTCCGTTTCCAAAAAGGATCAGCTTGCCGCCTCGACGCACTCGTTCTCCGATCGCAATGGCTGCCGCCGCAATCTGTTCGGCCTCTTCTCTCGCGACCCGCGTCCGCAAGCTTGCGTCGTCCTTCGCTTTTGTCCGGATCGAATCGGCAACCTGGTCCAGGATTGTATCCGTTTCCTGTTTCTCTCGCCCGAGGAACGGATACAGGAATCCCGCCTCGCCTACGTCATGGCCGAGTTCACGATGCTCAAAGAACACGTGCACGGTCTCCCATAGAGTGTGATACAGGATCTCGATCAGCTCCTGATGGAGGAAAGCATTCGGGGTCGGCGGCTGCAGTGTGTAGTTTCCGCGGTTCCCGGGCAGCGCAAACGTCATTGCGCCTCGTGCTGCACATTCGTCGAGCGCTTCTTGGATGTCATGGTCTCCTTCGGGCGGACCGAATCCCATCACCATGTCTTCTGCCTGCACGGTAGCTCGTAGCCACGGTCCAAATAAGAGCGAAACATCGAGCGCCGGCAACGCTCGTTTGCCGACGATCACGGGGTGAACAAATTCAACGGAAACGTGCTGGGCGTCCGTCGCATAAGGGCCTTTACCCATGGCGAGCAATCTCCCGCCCTTCAAAAAGCGTCCGGACATAGTGCGACATGCGCGCGCTAAATTCTGCGACTCGCGTGCGAAGAAGTCTTCGAAAAGTCGATTGCGTGCCCCGAACCCTTGCTCGACCTGTTCCGCGAGTTCTGTCGCTAGGCTTGGCACGATTAACAAATCCGCGGAAGCGGATCACCTACGAGCATATCGATCACACGCGTTCCGCCGTACCCCGTGACGCCCAGCACGGTACCGGATGGGTGCTCGCGGATCTCACCAATGATGACGGACTCGCGACCTTCCGGAGTAAGTTGAAGTGCTTCGAGAGCCGCTTCTGCAAGCTCCGAGCTGACAACAGCCAGGAACTGTCCTTCATTCGCAATGTGCAGCGGATCCAAACCGAGAAGCTCGCACGCGCCGCGCACCGGATCGCGCACTGGTACGGTCTCCTCGTGGATGGCGATACACAAATTGCAATCGCGAGCAAGTTCGTTCAGGGATGTCGCAACGCCGCCGCGAGTTGGATCGCGCATCCAACGCAAGCCTTCGCCTGCCGCAGCAGCCAGCCTCTGGACCAGCGGGAGCACAGAGCGCGTATCGGACGAGATCTCCGCTTCGAGTTCCAGTTCTCCTCGTGCGAGCAAAATCGTGATGCCGTGATCGCCGACGGGCCCGCTCAGCAAAACCTTGTCTCCCGGTCGAACGCCGCGCGCCGTCAGTGACAGACCGGGAAGCAACTGACCGATTCCCGCCGTGCTGATATACATCCGGTCCGCTTTGCCGTGCTCGACTACTTTTGTGTCGCCCCCCACGATGGCCACTCCCGCACGTTCTGCCGCTCGCGCCATTGCTCGAACTTCGGCCTCCAGAACGTCCGTCGGCAGACCTGCCTCCAGAACATACGTGACCACCAGGCTCTCCGCCTTTGCGCCGGATACCGCAAGGTCGTTCACCGTTCCATTCACAGCGAGTTCGCCGATGGACCCGCCCGGGAAGCGCAAGGGCTTCACCACGAAGCTGTCGGTCGTGATCGCCAGTCTCGACCCGTTGACGCAAATGTGCGCGGCGTCTCCTAACGGTTCGGCCGAAGCGGGGCCAAACAGCAAGGGTGCGAACAGGCCTTCCACCAAGCGGCGGCTCGCCTTGCCCCCCGCGCCGTGGGCCATCTCAATTTGTGAATCACGAAACCGGATCTTCGGCGACGCCGTGCTCATTTGATGTTTTAAGCCGGTACACCGATCGTGGTCAGGGGCAGCTTGCGATGTTCGTAGTTGTAGTACGCGGCGCAAGACCCCTCCGACGAGACCATCAACGCGCCGACCGGGTGCTCCGGGGTACACTCGTTACCGAATAGCTTGCACTGCACCGGCTTCAGCGCGCCCTTCAGGACCTCGCCGCATTGTGCGGCTTTCGGATCGGTCACACGCACGCCCGGAACCTGGAACCGCTGCTCCGTATCCCATTCGGCGTAACTCTTCCGAATTTGCAGCGCCGATTGCGATATGAATCCCATGCCGCGCCACTCGAAGTAAGGGCGTAACTCGAAGACCTCGCTCATGGCTTTCAACGCCGCACGATTTCCTTCCCACGGCACAACCCGTGTGTACTGGTTCTCGACGGTGGCCTCGCCTGCCTTCAATTGCCGGAGCAGCATCACAATCGATTGCAATATGTCGACCGGCTCAAATCCCGAGACTGCAATCGGCTTACGCTCACGTTTCGCGATCCACTCATACGGCCTGCAGCCAATCACGGTAGAAACGTGACCCGGACCGATAAAGGCGTCGATTCGCATGTCCGGCGAATCGAGAATCGCTCGGATTGCAGGAATGATTGTGACGTGATTGCAGAAAACGGAGAAGTTCAGCAGTCCGAGGCTCTTTGCGCGCATCAGCGTCAAAGCTGTAGATGGCGCCGTCGTTTCGAAACCGATGGCAAAAAACAGAACGTGCCTGTCGGGGTTTCTCTGGGCAAGCTTCAAGGCATCGGAAGGCGAATATACGATCCGCACATCAATACCTCGTGCCTTGTGCTCGAGGGGACTCCCTCGGGTCCCCGGCACTCGCATCATGTCTCCAAATGCCGTAAACACAACGTTCGGATCCTGCGCGAGAGCCAGGCCGTCATCGATGCGGCCCATCGGAAGCACGCAAACCGGACAGCCCGGACCGTGAATCAATTCAATATTAGAAGGCAGCAGGTCCTTCAAACCGAATCGGTAGATAGCGTGCGTATGCCCGCCGCACACCTCCATGAACCTGTACTGGCGCTGCGAATCGGCGAGGCGCCTGATCTCCTCGACGGCCTTGTTGATGATCCCCGGTTCTCTGAACTCATCCACGTATTTCATAGGAGCTCTAAGGCGAACTTCCAGCGGGTGGCGATGCATCAGTCGAAGGGTTGAGTTCACTGGACTCGTACCCCTGCACTTCCTCGATGATGGCGTCCTGTTCGCCAAGCAGTGCGAGCGTTCGTAGTTGATCGAGCGCCTGCTCTTCGCTGATCTTGCTCATGGCGAAGCCGACATGTACCAGCACCCAATCCCCCACCCGCGGCGGGTCCTCTTGCAGTAGTCCAGTGTCGATGTGTCGTCGCACACCGGCTACTTCGACGAGCGCACGGCTGTCCTGCTCAGTCGAGCTCTCGATTATCCTCGCCGGTATCGCCAGACACATAGGCGGATGCTTCTGTCGAAGGAAACGGTATCACATAATCATCGAAGCCGGCATCGCCCACATTGATGAATCCTACCCGCGTGACGGAAGTTTAGGGCGACTGCTTCATTCCCGAACAGAGAAAACTTGACCCCGCTACTGCTGAAACGGAATTCGACGGAGCGCAGCCTAAAACACCAGTTTCAACGCGAGTTGCAACTGACGGGGTCCCCCGTCTCGGAGAGGATTCCCGTTCGTGACACCCCGGCTGTACAGGAGCGGAATCCATTGGAAGCATCGTCGATCGAATGCGACCAGGACTGTGAGGCAGACACGGTTAGACCCTTGGAGAATCGGCGACGCAACAGAATCTGCAAAGCGTTGTAACGGGAATTGGCGGAAGCCTCGAGCTGATAGATGCCTGCAAAGTCCGGATATGTCGAATAGAACGGCCGGCGCTGCTGAATAGCGCCGGACACACCCGGAAAAGCCTGCTTGATATCCCGCGCGCGAAACAGCTTGGAGCTTTTCGATCCCACGTAGCCAACCTGCAGCACTGTGCCGGCCGCAAGCGTTTGCTGCACGTTGAAGTTGTAGCTCTGTACGTAGGGGGGCCTCATCCCAGGGTCAACTCCAAACAGCGTATACGGTGGAACCGGCTTAGCCGCGCTGCCGAAGATGTCAATCCCGGGACCGAACGGAACCGGGCCCGTGAAATTGACAGTGTAGGTTCCGAGGCCCGGAACGGGGTTCGTTCCAACGTTGCCGTTCGTGAAACTCTGCGCAAGAAAGAAATCCTGGGACGGGGCGTCGTAATAAAGACCATATCCGCCGCGCAGTACGGTTTTGCCCTTTCCAGTGAGATCGAACGCGAAACCGAACCGGGCGCAAGGTTATTCAAGTCGCGCTCGTAAAGGGTATCGACTCCCTGTCCGACGCGAAGCAATCCCTGCGACGGAATAAAATTCGAGATTCGGTTGAACTTCTCCGAAAAGGGGCCGATGTACTCATAGCGCAGGCCAAGGTTAACCGTCAGGCGGCTATTTATTTTCCAATCATCCTGAACGAAGGCTCCCAGGTTGTTGGTGTAGGTATCGCGGCGCGTGTCTCCCGTGGGCCTGACTGGTGCGCCAGCGCGGCTCATTCGTTGGAGCACCCAAGCTTTCGAAGCCGCTAACCACTACCGTGGGCAAGCCGCCTTTCGCTCCGGTGTTCAAGCCGATATTGCCAGGGTCGAAAGCAGCGTCTAACGGCGAGAACAACTGCGTGAAACGTACGAAGCTGAACCGCGTTTCGTTGATCAGACGGTCGCGAGGACCTGGGAGAAATTGAGTCCGGCCAATTGCACGCGAGTGGGCACTACCGTCTGATAGAGCGGAAGCTGTGAACCCTGTCCCGAAGTCAACGGAAAAGTTTGATTCCCCTGACCGAATACATAGCGGCCGCTCAGGTTGAATCGCTCATTGAAGCGGTGATCGGTCTTTACCAGGAAGTTATCACTATCGATGATGTTCGGAAGACTATAAACATAGTTGGTCTTGGCGCCGGGATTATTTTCGCCCGGGAAAAGCGACAGTAAAGTTGCGCCCAGTGCATTCTCTCGTCGCCCTGCCGCCGCGTTGGCGGCTCGAGCCGACGCAATGTCCTTTGCGCTCGGGACGGTAACGGCAAGCGATGAACTGGGCTGGCCGCGCTCGCCTTCATAGCCGACGAAAAAGAAGGTCCGGTCGTGCTTGATCGGGCCGCCCAACGTCCCGCCATAATTGCTATTCTTGAATGCGCTTTTCTGGGCTCCGGGAAGCGTCTCGAAGAAATTGCGAGCATTCAAGTTGTCGTTCCTGAAGAACTCATACGCGGTTCCGTGAACCTGGTTTGTGCCGGATTTGATGACTGCATTCACGACCGCTCCCGAGTTCCGCCCATACTCTGCTGAGCCTTGCGTTTGAACACTGAATTCTGCCAGCGCGTCCACGGGAAAGATCGTGGTTTGCGCTCCTCCAACGCCACCTTGGTTAAAACAAGGTTGATTTCGAAACGAATCGTTATTGTCTATGCCGTCGAGCAGAAAAATGTTGGACTTTTCCCGTTGTCCATCGACGGTGGACAATCCCAGCGCGTCGCGTGGCGAACGCGACGCAGCTCCCGGCACAAGAAGAGCCAGGCGTCGAAAATCGCGACCATTCAGACGCTTCGCTGCAACAGGCCAAACTAATCCGACGTCATTTGTCGCGGTAATCCGGGAAGGAGCATCGGGACCTGCTTACGGTACTCCGCATATTCCGGATGTTCGCGCATCAGGTCTCGCTCTTCAAGTTGGATTGCCGTCAAGATATAAGCCGTCGTGACCAGCGCGAAGAACGCGTGGGTGAGGGTCATGGTCGGCGTGCTCCAGAACGCGAGCAGAAACCCAAGATAAAGGGGATGTCGCACCATCTGATAAAGGAAGGGTGTTGAAAACCGTAACTTCGTTTGAGATTTGCCGAGCAGATGCCTCCAGACTTGACGAAGCCCGAATAAGTCGAAGTGGTTAATGACGAAAGTCGCCAACAGGACAAGCATCCAACCGAGGGCGAAGCCGCCGTACAGAATTACCTTGCCCCATTCGCTTTGAATCTCCCAGACTCGCCCACCCAGAGGCCTCCATCGCCAGAACAGAAACAGAAGCGCGGCGCTGCTGGCGAAGACGTATGTACTTCGCTCGATTGTCGCCGGTACAATCCGGGTAAACGCCCGTTTGAAAGCTGGACGAGCCATTACGCTGTGTTGCAGGGCAAACAGAGCAAGTAGTCCGAGGTCAATCAACAGCGAGCGCTGCATCGAACCATACAAGACTGAATCCATCGATTTCGGAACGGCGAAGTTGCCAACGAACCCCACGGCATATAAGATAGTCGCGAGAAAAGCGGCATAACTTACTGCCCCATAAACGAATGTAAGAACCCGACCCAGCATTTGCAAATTTCTCCATGTTGATCTAGAGTTGTACGCCCAACGCCGGAAAGCCCCGCGGGACATCCTTCTCTGGTAAGACATGCGAAATTCGAGACAGAAATTGTGCTCTGGGCGCAAAAAAGTCGCATCAAGCCAAGACCCATGCGCATCCTGAAGGGCTAGCAGTGAGTATCAGGCCAAAGTAGAACCGGAATCACTGCCCGCTGAACTTCCAGTGGCGATTGACGACGCGCTCAACCGGGGCTATGACAACCAAGGCATCTAAATTCGCGCTTAGAACATTGGTCCGTCCGGGCGGTCGTGAACGATGGCGTGCAGAAGGGTGGCCCCACCAGGAAGTGTCGGCGTGCTAACGCGAGTGGAGCAGATATTCCACGAAGTCGTGGATCTACCTGTTGAATCGCGCGCTCAATACTTCATTGAGAACCGCATAGAGGAACAAACCCGCCGCGAAGTCGAGGGTCTGATCGCGTTCGATTCCGATACGGCTACTTCGTTTTCAAGAGATATCGGAGAGATGGCGAGACTGGTAGTCGGGCCGATTGATGCCACGGGAACTCGGTGCGGGCCTTATCAATTGACCTCACTCCTAGGCCGTGGGGGCATGGGCGCGGTTTACTTAGCTGAACGCGTCGACGGTGAACTGAGACAGGAGGTCGCCGTAAAGCTGCTAAGTCATGCGGCCGCCGATCCTGAATTGCTCGAACGGTTCCTCACCGAGCGCCAGATTCTGGCATCGATTTCTCAACCGAATATCGCCAGGCTTCTGGATGCCGGTCATCGAGAAGATGGCCAGCCTTACCTTGTGATGGAGTACGTCAAAGGGAGTCCTATCGATGTCTTCACCGCCGAATTGGGTGTTCGACAGAAGGTCAGCTTGTTTCTCAAGGTATGCGCTGCAGTGGCATACCTGCATCGTCACTTGGTCGTGCACCGCGATCTCAAGCCGAACAATATATTCGTGACAGACGAGGGCGAACCGAAACTGCTCGATTTCGGTATCGCGAAGATGCTGGACTTGACCACGGATTGTGCCGTGACAAGCATCCGGATTCTTACGCCGGATTATGCAAGTCCCGAGCAGGCTTCTGGAACTCCCGTCACAACAGCGACCGACATCTACTCCTTGGGCGCAGTGCTCTACAAGCTACTGACCGGCGCGTCACCTCACCAGTTTGAGCGGGATGCGGTTGGAAACAAAATCTCAGTGATTCCAACGGGTAAGGTCACCCCACCTTCGAAGCTGATGCCGATTCTGAAGAGAGACCTCGACTTTATCCTTTTGAAAACACTACGCCAGGACCCGCGTGAGCGTTACACCACTGTCGAGCAGCTTGCAGACGATCTCGAGAATTATCTGGAATCCCGCCCGATTCGCGCGCGCAAAGGCGACGTATGGTATCGAACGCTGAAGTTATTGCGGCGCCGCTGGATTCCGGTGACAGCCACCCTACTTGTCATTGCAAGCCTTTCGATCGGGCTCTACGTTGCGAATCGGGAACGCGTGCTCGCGGAACGACGGTTTGCTCAGCTGAGACAACTTTCGAAGAGGGTCATCGATCTGGATTCTGCAATCCGTACATTGCCCGGCTCTGTCGCCGCACGCCGACGACTAGTAGCAGCTTCACTTGAGTATCTCGAGGGTCTTTCTCCAGAGGCTCGTGGCGATATGGATTTGGCGGAAGAAATCGCCGATGGTTATTGGCGCATGGCTCGAATCCAAGGTGTCAACGCAGAATTCAACCTTGGTGATCCGGCGAAGGCAGAGGACAGCCTGAAGAAGGCGGATGACCTGATTGATTCCGTACTCGCGTCGCGGGAGGACCGAGGTGCACTCTTTCGTTCAGCGCTCATCGCTCATGACCGTATGATTCTGGCCGACACCGAGGACCGGCGGGCGGACGTGTTCGTGCACACGCGCAGGACAGTTGAGCGCCTCGAGGCTTTTTCACGCCAGCGTCCGTCCGGCAATCATCCTGTGTACCTCGACATCATCCTGCGCCCTGGTGATCCTCAGTCCGAGTTGAGTAGTACCGCACTCCTTTACACAAATGTGGCTCTTACGTATGTGAACAGGCACTTGTACGCGGAAGGAGTTCGTTATGCTCAGCGGGCCGCGGACATCGTGAAACCGATCGCTTCCGCCCAGGATGTGCTTGCGGGCTGCTTGAGTCTGCTGGCCAACGCGCTCCGGTATCAGGGCGACCTGGATGCAGCGCTCAACAATATCCGGCAAGCGCGCGAGATCTCTGAAAAGGCAACGTACGCCAGCGAGACTGCCCGTTTCTTTAGCCAATATGGGCCAATATACCGGGAAGGCCTCATCCTGGGTGGGGCCGAGGCAGTTAGTCTCGGCAGACCGGCTGAGGCGATCGAAGTGTTTCAACAAGCACTAGACAGTACCGACGCGGCGGCGCGCAAGGATGCAAATGACGCGGCCAGCCGCGGGCGTGTCGGCACGGTTGCGCGAGAACTGGGTGATATCTTGCGCGACCGGGATCCAGGGCGCGCGCTTGCGGTCTATGATCTAGGGATTCAGCGGCTTGGCGAAATCAAGGCCGGTATGAAAACGGGGCGCGACTACGCAACCTTGCTTGCTAAATCTTCCTATGCTCTGCGACGACTCGGTCGGGCTTCTGAAGCGAAACGACGCATAGACTCGTCACTCGAGATCCTCAAAAATACGAAGGAATATCCGACAGAGAGGATTCTTCTCAGCAGCCCCGTGTGCACGGTCCTTCGTGCGCTCGGCGATTACGAAGCGGAGTCGGATGATCAGGGCCGTGGCCTCGCAATCTATGAGCAACTACTGCAAAAAGTGATGGCTAGCAAGCCGGATGCGCTGAACGATTTGCGCGACACGCCCAAGATGTCAAGCATCTACGCCGCCCTCTCTCATTTGTATCGCCGAGTCGGCGACTCAAAAAAAGCGGAATTGATGAAGTCGCAACGGATTGAGCTTTGGCGTCATTGGCAGCGCGTGCTTCCCCAAAACAACTACATTCGCGGTCAACTCGGGGCAGCAGAACAAGACTCGTAAAGAGCGTTCATGGCCCTTCGTTGCTTCTTGGCCACTTGGGCACGTCGACCAGGTCAGGACGCCATTTGGATGGGTAAATGGAAGGATTGACGGAGAGGCGCAGGTCCGCTCGTGACCTTCTCCTCGGCCATTTGCTTTCGTAGCCAGACTTGGGCGAGCCGCAACTCACGCCGTACAACATGTACTGGTATGGAGAGAGCCGTAGCACACTCTTCAGCCGTCATTCCGCCAAAATAACGCATCTCGATCAATTGGCCCTTCAGCCGATCGGCTTTTTCCAACGATTGAAGCGCATCCTCCAACGCCAGTACGGACCGGTCAGGCTCCTGGCCGCGATCAGGCAAATCAGCAAGCGCGACTTCCTGTGCGGCGCTGCGCTTTTCCGTGGCCTTGGCGCGGGCAGCGTCCACAAGCACCTGGCGCATCAGCCTGGAAGCAATTCCAAAGAAGTGAGAACGATTCTCGTAAGAAGGATGCCTGCCTCCGGACAGTTTCAAAAAGACTTCGTGCACCAGAGCCGTTGTTTCCAGGGACGAGACGTTGAATTCGCTACGCAACCTTGCCCGGGCCAACTTTTTCAATTCCTGGTAAACCAGCGGGATCACCAGCTCCATAACCTCCCGTTCACCATCGTGGAGCCGGCCGAGGAGTCTTGTGAGATGCATACCTAACAACGCGAGATCATCGCGGCGCAAAGCTCATTCGGCAAAAAATTAACCTAAGGGACATGCGGAAAAATCGCGAGGACGGCGTTGCAGCGGTTGTTGAATTCCTGGCGTGTAAGCCGGGTCCCATTTGCATCTTTGTTCGCCAGAGTTTCTCGATTGTAGGCGGTCACCGCTAAATCAACGGAAGAATTCCGCAAGTATCTCATGAAGGAACTTGGGGCCGTGCCTCTCCCATGCACAAATCAGCTTCAAAGGTCCCTATGAACTTCAGAGGACAGTCATGACAACACGAATCAATACTCTCATTCAAAAATCGAACCTGAACATCCTGCCTCTGGTGCTACTCAGCGGCATTACTGCGGCCGCGCCGCTATTCGCAGCCGGCGCTGCTGGAGCCCAAGACTCCGAGGAGGCGCATTCGGGCCATCAGGCTGCCCCGGCCAAACTCGTCGAAGAAGTCCGAAACGCTACTCGCCGCTTTATCGATGTCAACGCTGCCACCAGTGCCGAATACCACCCATTTCTTGGCTGTATCAGCGGCCCGGACCACGGGGCCATGGGCGTGCACTACGTGAACGGTACTCTTGTTGGCGACGGCGAAATTGACGCTTCGCAACCGGAAGCTTTGATTTATGAGCCTTCCGGGAACCGCATGCGGCTTGTTGGCGTCGAGTTCATCGTAGATGCGGCCACGTGGCTGGCTCATCACGACAGTCCCCCCGTACTCGAGGGCCAATCGTTCCAGCTGGTCAACAGCCCGAACAGGTACGGTCTGCCGGCATTCTTTGAATTGCATGTCTGGGCATGGCGGGAGAACCCGAACGGCGCGTTCGTGGATTGGAACAATCGAGTGACGTGCGAGGGTCAGTAGACAAGGGCTTGCGGGCGCGTGCTCCGGTGACGCGTCCGCAATCTTCCCGGGCTCTTAATCTGCAGACCTCCAGCGAAGGCATCGAGATCGAGCGTTGCGCATGACGAGTGACGCGCGTCCTGATCACCCTCGAAACTGTTCGGCGTTTTCGGTAGCCCACGCGAACAAGGTTCGTGCCGGCGCTCCTGTGATCTCCTCAACGGTGGAGGAGATAAATGCCGGTCGGCCAATGGCAGCTGCCCATGCATCGAGCAGCATCTCTATAATCGATGCGGGCATGATCGCCCGTAACTCACGACGTGCGTCTTCCGGAGAAATCTCTTCGGTGCGAAGTGGACGAGCAATCGCCCGCCCAACCTCGTGAATCTGTTCAAGCTGGGTGAGGGATTGCGGCCCGGTCAGAACGTACTCGGCTCCGGTATGTCCATCTTTGCATAGAGATTGGACGGCGACGGCGGCCACGTCATGCGGGTGAATCGGCGCTGTTGGAACGGCAGTAAAGGGCCATCGAACAACGTTTCCGGCCCGAATCTGAGGGGCCCACCAGAACAGGGCATTTGTAGCAAGCATCCCGGGTCGCAGAAATGTCCATTGAAGCCCAGATGTTTCTATCACCTGTTCGATCGCTAGATGCAGATTCCTGATTGGATTCGGCTGCTGGAAGAAGGGATGCGCCGTTTTATGCGGGGAAGAAAGAAAGACAACGCGACGCACATGGCCGGCAATTCGCTGCAACACCGGCTCAACAGTAGCTGGCCCGGCAGTCCACACGAGGAATACCGAGTCCATACCTTCCAGGCAGCGGTCTACTGTTTCGGGAACCGTAATGTCGCCCTTGACAATCTCGACCTCGCGCGGAAAATACGCTGACGACGCGTTGCGCGTCATGGCGCGGACGTGATCTCCCTTCGCACACAACTGGCGGACAACGTGACTGCCGATATTACCCGTGGAGCCAATGACAAGAACGCTATTCATGTAGCAATCCCAGTCCCTAGCTTCATCGGTTTTGCGTTGAGCGCGCCATGTCTAGACGGCACCGTCTTGCACGAGGTTACAAGACGGTGCCGTCTAGCGGAGAGAAATGAAACTTACCCGCCTGCCGAAGTTGTTACGTATCTTTCAAGACCTTTGGCAACTAGGTGCGCGCTGGCATTAGATGACCGGTAATGAAGGGTCACGCCGGCGTGCCCGAAATGCATGCTTCGCACGGTAGTCTCTCCCCCCTTGGTTACGAGCAGGAGCGTGCTGCGTTCGGAAGGTTCGGCGGTCGAAACGCCTCCCGTCGTGGGAATCGTTATCTTGGAGAGCTTCCCTTCCGGAGACACAGAAATGACGAAGCCACTGCTCGCTCGGTCGAGTGTGTATGAGTAAGCGCCAGGCGCCATGACGACGCTTCCCCAGTGTGTCTCAACCGGCAGCGTGAAATTACCTCGGCTGATCTGTGCACTCAAGACATTGGATCCAAAACCGACTGCTGAACAAGCCAGGAGCAGTAGAGTGGAAACTTTAGAAAAATTGACTAACTTCAAACCAAACCTCTTTCTTTCTGAGGCAGAACCAAGTCTCCTCACTTATACGTGCGGAAACGGTGGTCGGAAGTTGTTCGGGTTATCAAAATTCTGTGGCCCAGCCAAACAACGAAGTTAATTACTATGTCGTGGCCGGAAGGGTTTATTTTGCACAAAGCCGTTACCAACTTCGGGTGCGAGTGACTTGTTCGCGGGCACGGATTGTTCCTCAATGACCTGGTTATTTCCCGTAGCTCGAGTAGCTAATTCGCTAGTGGCGAGTACCGCTGCCTGGGTCTTCTGAAGAGATACGAGCATCGAGGCTTTTGACACACGCCGAACCACCGGGCTGACCAGCCAGCGAAGGGTGGGCGGCACGTCGCGACTCAAAGCGGCCGCTTCCAACTCGACGTACACACCCCCGTCCCGCTGTTCAAAGCGGGACACGTTATAGAGACGCCAGATGAACCCATGCCCCGTGCCGGCCGGCAATTCGTATTGATCGGCATGCCCATACTCCTCGATTTCGCGGATACGCGTACTAAATCCCACGCTGTACCAGCGATTCTTGTCCACTTGTGCGTACGAGGTCTGCAAGTGCGCATCCAGCGCGAAGTTAGCCACGACAGCCTTGTTCAACATGCGCACTGAGAACGTGTCATCGGTACCTGTCTCGCTCAAACGTTTGGACTCAATGACGTTCGGAGCGTAGAAATCCTTGTATCTGTCATAGTCGCGAACGACCTGGAGCACATCCTCGAGGCGTGCGTTTGGCAGGAAGATGGCGCCTATCCAATGATGAATCAGCGCATGTGCAACCACCTTTGGGTTCTCCCCAAGCGGAGCAATAAGTATTTCCCCTTCGCGCAAACGGCGAACCCGATCCGGCGATTCATCGCTCCACAGGAACGACCCGCCCTGGGCGCTCTGTCTGACTCGTGCGCTTTGCGCCAGGATGTACCGGTCCCATGCCGCTAAACTTGCGGGACTCAATTCCGACGAGCGTGATTGTAAGGACGCAACAAGAAGCAACAACGCTGCCGCAACCAGAGTCCAGACGATCCGTGTGCGTTCGCCCTTTGAAAAAAGATGACGACTCTTACCTTTACCGCGCCGCAGCGAGCTTGCGACAGGGAGCATGCTCTCGACTTCTGGGCTTTTCCTCGACTCTCGTACCATTTGCAATTTCCTTCTGATACCATCCAGATGTCCAGAATCATGGACGGGACCCGGCCAGATCGTCCGGATTCTTTGTCTATTCGTCCAAACTCGCGGGGGTTATGTGGACCCGATTACAGACATCTTCACGGCGATGCGTGTCGAGAGCGTCATGTACGGTCGTATTGAGTTAACGGCACCCTGGGGACTGAGGTTCGAGCGCGGTGATTACGCCTGCTTCGGCACCCTTGCGCGGGGAAATGGTTGGTTGACTGTCGAAGGTTTAGAGCAGCCAATCCCTTTAGCCGGGGGCGACTGCTTTTGCCTATTTGCTCAAGGTCAAGTGCAAACCTTGGGAGACCATCCACAGACGCTTTCGAGCGACATGCAAGACGTGGCGCGGACGAAATGCGGCAATGTCATTCGTTTCGGGGGCGGCGGCGTTCCTACCACGATTATCGGCGGCAGATTCACTTTCGACAGGGCCAACAGCAAGCCCCTAACCGACTTGCTCCCGCAGTTCATTCTTGTGGGCAACGAACGTGCCCGGTCGCTGCCTCTTCATCAGACTCTCCAATTGTTCGCGGCTGAGGCGGCGGAATCATCTGTTGGCTCAGACCTTGTCCTAAAGAGGCTAGCGGACATCTTTCTACTTCAAATCATCCGCGAACACATTTCTTCGAGTGCGTGCCGCAAGGCCGGATGGCTGCGCGCGCTCTCCGATGCTCGAATCGGTGCTGCGCTGCGATCGATGCACCAGAGAGTGGAGGATCCGTGGACGGTGGCCGAACTGGCGTCTGCCGCCGGCATGTCCCGATCAGCTTTCGCCTTGCGCTTCAGGCAAATTGTGGGTGAGACCCCGCTCGAGTACCTGACGCGTTGGCGAATATACAAAGCCGCTCTCCTGCTGCGCGATGGAAACAAGAAATTAACTGAGGTAGCGAACGCGGTTGGCTATGACTCGGACGGATCATTCAACAAAACGTTCAAGCGCATCGTTGGGTTAGCACCCGGCGAGTATCGCCGCACGAGTAAGCTGCCCACACGTAAGTTTCCACGAGAGATGTGCGATTGACATTCCGAACCATCATCGGCGGATCGCAACTGTCAAGGTAATCCAACTCACGTCGACCGTTATCACTGTCCGATAACTCTGCGCGGACATGCGGCTAGCTTTGTCTGTCTGTTCATCATCGAACAGTCTCGTTTATCGTCCAACGGCAGTAAAGAATCCCGCTGCCTCGGCCGGTCAAATAAAAGGACACGAGTAAAAACGGAACATAGTCTAAGTGAAATATCCCTCCCGATTGAGCGAGCAATCAAACACATGCCAAAAACTGCCGCGCTGACCGATGTAATAGATGCAAACCAGTTCCTTGCAGCCCTCGTTGCCTTCAAGAAGGGCGACTTCAGCGTTCGCCTTCCGGTCGATCAGGTGGGATTAGCGGGCAAGATCGTCGATACGCTCAACGACATATTTGAGCTGAACGAAAATATGGCCGGGGAACTCTCGCGAATCAGCACCGCCGTCGGAAAGGAAGGCAAGATAAGCCAGCGTGCCTCCTTGGCGGCTGGTTTGGGCGACTGGGGATCCTGCGTTGATTCGGTCAACAGCCTGATCACCGACCTCGTGCAGCCTTCGACGGAAATCGCGCGCGTCATTGGGGCAGTTGCGCAAGGAGATCTCTCGCAGAAGATGTCGCTGCAGGTCGAGGGACGACCGCTGAAGGGCGAATTTGTTCGGACCGCGCGCGTGGTCAACACCATGGTCGATCAGCTCAACTCGTTTGCCAGTGAGGTGACGCGTGTTGCGCGCGAGGTCGGAACAGATGGCAAACTGGGCGGCCAGGCTGTTGTGACGGGTGTCGCGGGTACCTGGAAAGATCTGACTGACTCCGTCAATTCGATGGCGTCCAATCTGACAAATCAGGTCCGAAACATTGCCGAAGTAACTACCGCCGTTGCTCGCGGCGATTTGTCGCGCAAAATCACCGTCAACGTTCAAGGCGAGATACTCGAGCTCAAAGACACCATCAACACCATGGTCGATCAGCTCAGCTCCTTCGCGAGTGAGGTGACTCGTGTCGCGCGCGAGGTCGGCACGGACGGCAAACTGGGCGGGCAAGCTGTGGTAACCGGTGTCGCGGGTACCTGGAAAGACCTGACTGACTCCGTCAACTCCATGGCTTCCAACCTGACGGCCCAAGTTCGGAACATCGCCGAAGTAACAACCGCGGTCGCTACGGGTGATTTGTCGCGCAAAATTACCGTCAACGTACAGGGCGAAATCCTCGAACTCAAGAACACCATCAACACTATGGTCGATCAGCTAAGCTCGTTCGCCAGCGAAGTGACACGTGTTGCACGTGAGGTGGGCACGGAGGGCAAGCTGGGCGGTCAGGCCGAAGTGCGCGGCGTGGCGGGCACCTGGAAAGATCTGACGGATTCCGTAAACCTGATGGCGGGCAATCTGACCGGCCAGGTCCGGAATATCGCGGAAGTGACTACCGCGGTCGCTCGCGGCGACCTCTCGCGCAAGATCACCGTCAACGTGCAAGGCGAGATTCTCGAGCTCAAAGACACGATCAACACCATGGTCGATCAGCTGAGCTCGTTCGCGAGCGAAGTGACACGTGTCGCTCGCGAAGTAGGTACTGAAGGCAAATTGGGCGGCCAGGCTGTCGTTAAAGGCGTGGGCGGCGTCTGGAAAGACCTGACTGACTCCGTCAATTCGATGGCGGGCAATCTGACCGCACAAGTCCGAAACATTGCCGAAGTGACCACCGCGGTTGCGAACGGCGATCTGTCGCGCAAGATCACGGTCGATGTGCTTGGCGAAATCCTCGAACTCAAGAACACCATCAACACGATGGTGGACCAGCTCAGCTCGTTCGCGAGCGAAGTGACGCGGGTAGCGCGAGAGGTAGGTACCGAAGGCAAATTGGGCGGCCAGGCTGTCGTTAAAGGGGTTGGCGGCGTCTGGAAAGACCTGACCGATTCCGTGAACTCGATGGGCGGGAACCTGACAGCTCAGGTACGCAACATCGCTGAAGTAACCACCGCGGTAGCGAATGGCGATCTGTCGCGCAAGATTACCGTTGATGTGCGCGGCGAAATCCTGGAACTCAAAAACACGATCAACACCATGGTTGATCAGTTGAACGCTTTCGCTTCGGAAGTGACGCGCGTGGCTCGCGAGGTGGGCACGGAAGGAGAGCTGGGCGGCCAGGCGCAGGTGAAAGGGGTTGGAGGCGTTTGGAAAGATCTCACCGACTCGGTCAACTCCATGGCCGGTAACCTCACGGCGCAAGTACGCAACATCGCAGAAGTCACAACCGCTGTTGCGAACGGCGATCTTTCACGAAAGATCACCGTTGACGTGCGCGGCGAGATCCTGGAACTCAAAAACACGATCAACACGATGGTCGATCAGTTGAGTTCGTTTGCCAGCGAGGTAACGCGCGTGGCGCGCGAAGTCGGCACCGAGGGCAAGCTCGGCGGTCAGGCCGATGTCCGTGGGGTCGGCGGCGTCTGGAAGGATCTGACGGACTCCGTGAATTCCATGGCTTCGAACCTCACGAACCAGGTAAGAAACATCGCGGAAGTGACTACGGCCGTTGCGCGTGGCGATCTTTCGCGCACGATCACCGTCGAAGTGCGCGGCGAGATCCTGGAACTCAAAAACACCATCAACACGATGGTGGATCAGTTGAGTTCGTTCGCTAGCGAAGTTACGCGTGTGGCACGTGAAGTTGGTACCGAGGGTAAGCTCGGTGGTCAGGCCGACGTGAAGGGCGTCGCGGGAACATGGCGGGATCTTACGGAGTCCGTCAACTCCATGGCTGGAAACCTGACGGCCCAGGTGCGCAATATCGCCGAAGTGACGACGGCCGTGGCGCGCGGTGACCTCTCGCGCAAGATTACCGTGGACGTCCGCGGCGAGATTCTGGAACTGAAAAACACCATCAACACCATGGTGGATCAGCTCAACGCCTTTGCTTCCGAAGTGACGCGTGTGGCGCGCGAAGTCGGCACGGAAGGTAGGCTCGGCGGACAGGCGGATGTGCGCGGAGTTGCGGGTACGTGGCGCGACCTTACGGAATCCGTCAACTTCATGGCGTCCAACTTGACCAACCAGGTCCGTAATATCGCGGACGTCACAACCGCGGTGGCTAAGGGCGATCTGTCACGCAAGATCACCGTCGATGCTCGCGGCGAGATTCTGGAGCTGAAAAACACGATCAACATCATGGTGGATCAGTTGAGCTCGTTCGCGAGCGAGGTGACGCGTGTCGCGCGCGAGGTGGGAACCGAGGGCAAGCTCGGCGGCCAAGCTGACGTTCGTGGCGTCGCGGGGACCTGGAAGGACCTGACAGATTCGGTGAACTCGATGGCATCGAATCTGACGAATCAGGTCCGCAATATCGCCGGTGTGACGACCGCGGTTGCAAAAGGCGATCTGACTACCAAGATCACCGTTGATGCACGGGGTGAGATTCAAGAGCTGAAGAACACGATCAACACCATGGTGGATCAGCTTAACGCCTTTGCGTCGGAAGTGACGCGCGTGGCACGCGAGGTCGGCACCGAGGGCAAACTGGGCGGTCAAGCGGATGTGCGCGGCGTTGCGGGTACCTGGAAGGACCTTACCGAGTCTGTCAACTCAATGGGTTCCAACCTCACGGCGCAAGTTCGCAACATTGCAGATGTGACCACAGCCGTGGCTAAAGGCGACCTGTCCCGCAAGATCACAGTCGACGCTCGGGGTGAAATCCTGGCCCTGAAAGAAACCATCAACACCATGGTGGACCAGCTCAGTTCATTCGCGTCTGAGGTGACTCGTGTTGCGCGCGAAGTGGGAACGGAGGGGAAACTCGGCGGCCAGGCTGATGTGTACGGTGTCGCTGGGACTTGGAAGGACCTGACAGAGTCGGTCAACTCCATGGCGTCCAACCTCACGAACCAGGTACGCAACATCGCTCAAGTGACAACTGCGGTTGCCATGGGTGACCTTTCGCGCAAGATCACGGTGGACGTGCGTGGCGAAATCCTCGAACTGAAGAACACGATCAACACCATGGTCGATCAGTTGAACTCCTTCGCGTCTGAGGTGACTCGTGTTGCGCGCGAGGTGGGAACAGAAGGAAAACTCGGCGGCCAGGCGGAAGTCCGCGGCGTGGCTGGCACCTGGAAAGACCTGACCGACAGCGTAAACCTGATGGCGGCTAATCTGACGACTCAGGTTCGGGGCATCGCCAAAGTGGTTACTGCGGTCGCCAACGGGGACCTTGAACGGAAGTTGGTCCTCGAGACGAAAGGCGAAATCGCGGCACTCGCTGACACCATCAACGCAATGATCGATACGCTCGCGACCTTCGCCGATCAGGTAACCAATGTGGCTCGCGAGGTTGGCATTGAAGGCAAGCTGGGAGGACAGGCGCGAGTACCGGGTGCAGCCGGACTGTGGCGTGACCTTACGGACAATGTTAATCAGTTGGCCGCGAATCTTACGACCCAGGTTCGCGCCATTGCCGAGGTTGCCACCGCCGTTACAAAGGGCGACCTGACGCGGTCGATCACGGTGCAGGCAGAAGGCGAGGTTGCCGCGCTCAAGGAAAATATCAACGAGATGATTGGCAACCTTGCGGAAACAACGCGCAAGAACACCGATCAAGACTGGTTAAAGACAAATATCGCAAAGTTCACTCGTATGGTGCAGGGCCAGCGTGACCTTCTTACGGTTGCGGAATTGCTGCTTTCGGAATTGACGCCTCTCGTCAGTGCACAGCGCAGCACGTTCTACATCGCAGAGGAAGTCAATGGCGAGCCCATGCTCAAATTCATGGCGGGCTACGCATACGACGAGCGCGAAAACATACCTACTCAGTTCAAAATCGGCCAGGGGCTCGTCGGTCAGTGTGCAAGAGAGAAACAGCGCATTCTCGTACGCGATGTGCCTCAGGAGTACATCAAGATCAGTTCCAGCTTGGGCACTTCGACCCCGCTGACAGTTGTCGTACTACCGGTGCTGTTCCAGCGCGAGGTGAAGGCGGTAGTCGAGTTAGCTTCGTTCCAGAATCTTTCCGATGTTAACCTCGCGTTTCTTGACCAGTTGACCGAAACCATGGGCATCGTCTTGAACACGATCGCAGCCACCATGCGCACGGAGCAGTTGCTGCAGCAAAGCCAGGCTCTTGCCGAAGAACTGCAAAAGACAAATGCGGAATTGCAGGAGAAGGCGCAGCTTCTTGCCGAGCAGAACACGGAGGTAGAGGCAAAGAATCGGGAAATCGAGCAGGCGAAGCAGGCGCTCGAGGAGAAGGCAGAGCAGCTCGCACTCACGTCGAAGTACAAGAGCGAGTTCCTGGCCAACATGTCGCACGAGCTTCGCACGCCTTTGAATAACCTTTTGATCCTGGCGCGTGTTCTGGCGGACAACACCGAAGGCAATCTGAACCAGAAGCAGGTGAAGTTCGCCGAAACCATCCACTCGTCTGGAACTGACCTTCTGGCGTTGATAAACGACATTCTCGATTTGTCGAAGATCGAATCCGGCAAAATGGACGTCGAGGTCGGCAATATTCGATTCGCCGAACTACAGGACTACTGTACGCGAACCTTCCGCCACGTGGCCGACGGCAAGGGTCTCGATTTCAGTGTCGACGTGGAGTCCCAGCTCACGGCCGACGCGATACGCACTGACGCCAAACGATTACAACAGGTCCTCAAAAATCTGCTGTCGAACGCTTTGAAGTTTACCGAACATGGCTCGGTGCGATTGCGTCTGGAGCGCGTGAGCACTGGATGGAGCGGCAGTCACCCCGTCTTGAATCGAGCAAAGAGTGTCATCGCCTTCTCGGTCACCGACACCGGAATCGGCATCGCACCGGAAAAACAGCGCATCATCTTCGAGGCGTTCCAGCAGGCGGATGGTACAACCAGCCGCAAATATGGAGGAACCGGGTTGGGCCTGTCCATCAGCCGCGAATTAGCGCGATTGCTGGGTGGCGAGATCCGGCTTCAGAGCAACCTCGGACGGGGAAGCATCTTCACGCTGTACCTGCCTCAAGTCTATATATCCCCAGCTCCGAAATTAGATGGGTTGGACTCGGCGGCTATTCGCAACGTCGCCGAGAGTCACCCCGCCTCGCAGGTGGACCTGATCCTTCCATCGCCGACCTCGGTCGAAGTGGAAGACCTCGAAATCGATGATGACCGAAACGTAATTGTTCACGGTGACCCAGTGCTACTGATTGTGGAAGATGACCCAACGTTTGCGCGGATCATGCTGGACCTTGCACACAATCGAGGCTTAAAGGCGCTTGTGGCTCTGCGGGGTAGTACGGCGATATCGCTCGCCAGAGAGTTTCAACCGGGAGCCATTACGTTAGATGTCCGGCTGCCCGACATGAGCGGTTGGACACTGCTGGACAGACTAAAGCACGACTCGACGACCTCACATGTTCCCGTGCATGTCCTGTCGGGGCATGAAGAGAACCGCCGGGGTTTTGCTCTGGGCGCGATGACTTGCGTTCCTAAGGGTTCGGGAAAGGAGTCCCTCGAGGAGACGTTCGACATCGTCCAACAGTCGATGGAAGCGCGTCGGCGCCGTTTGCTGTTGATAGCGGAAAACGAAGTACGCCGCACGGACATTGAAAGCCTGATTGCGGGTGACGACCTCGAAATACTGAATGTTTCGGATGTGGGCGACGCCATGAAGATCGTCGAACGGGAATACCTGGATGCGATTGTTCTCGATTGGGTTGCGCCGGACGGAACAGCAGTCGATTTCATCGAAAGGGTGCAAAATCGATTGGCTCCTCGCATTCCGCCAATCGTTGTGTCCGGTTTGCGTAAGCTTTCTGAAGAGCAGATCGCCGAAATTCACAGCTGCTCGCGGGCTAGCGCCGTCCGTTATGCACCATCCGTCGAGCAGTTGCTGGATGAGACTTCGTCGCTGTTACACCGGGACGAGCGCAGGCTGTCCGAACGCCAGAAGCAGGTTCTGGCCGAAGTGCGCGAAACCGACTCGCGTCTGGCAGGCAGAAAAGTGCTCGTAATCGATGACGACGTGCGTAACATTTTCGCGCTTACCAGCGTTCTGGAGCAGCACAAACTTAAAGTTCTGCACGCAGAAAACGGCCGGACAGGTATCGAGCTACTGAAGGCGACAAAGGACATAGATATCGTTCTTCTCGACATCATGATGCCCGAGATGGACGGGTACGAAACCACGCGCGCCATCCGACAGATACCTGAATTCAAGAGTCTCCCCATCATTGCTCTTACGGCAAAAGCAATGAAAGGCGACCGGGACAAGTGTTTGCAGGCTGGTGCGTCAGATTACGTCGCCAAGCCCGTGGACTTAGACCATCTCTTTTCCGTGATGCGCGTTTGGATGACCAGGGAATCAGAGAGCCGATTTGAACACGGTGCGCTTGCTGTTCCAAATTGGCTATCCGACCGCGATCTGGTGGTGGATGATGATCGCAACGTAATCCAGCCGGACGATCGTGTGCTTCTGATCGTAGAAGACGACATCACGTTCGCGCGAATTATGGTGGAGGTCGCGCACGAACACGGGCTTAAGGCGCTTATCGCGCTGCGAGGTATTACGGCCATCAACATGGCCCGGGAGTTTAGGCCGGCTGCCATTTCTCTCGACGTTCGCTTACCGGACATGAGCGGCTGGACGGTGCTCGACTACCTCAAGCATGATCCCGCTACGCGGCACATCCCGGTTCACGTGATCTCGGGACAGGACGACAACCGGAGGGGATACCAGCTCGGCGCGATGAACTGTGTTTTGAAAGAGCCAGCCGGGAACACCCTCCAGCAGACCTTCGCCGCGATTGAATACTCCATTGAACGCCGTACAAGGAGTGTTTTGATCGTTACCCAGACGGATCGTCTGCGGAACGAACTTGAGTCTTTCATCGGTGGTCCCGATATGCGGTTCACTCAGGCATCGTCAATATCCGAAGCAACTCGCGCCCTTGCCAGCGAGACATTCGATGCCGTGATTCTGGATTGGGTCCTCTCCGAGCAATTGGGGGGCGAACTGATTGAGTACGTCCAGAGCACGTCCTCGCCGGTGGCACCTCCATTCCTCGTCTTCGGCACACGAAAGCTGAGTTCGGCACAAGCAGCGGAGCTAAATCGCCTGGGGCAAACGAGTGTTGTACGCTACGCGCCTTCGCTCGAACGGCTTCTGGAAGAGTCGAGCATGCTTCTTCATCGCTCAGACGATGCATTGTCGGAGCAGCAGCGGCAGGTCCTGTTACTGGTTCGACAGAAAGATCCGACGCTAGCCCGGCGCAAAGTGCTGGTGATCGACGACGATCTGCGTAACATCTTTGCCCTTACCAGCGTGTTGGAGCAAAAAGACATTCAGGTTCTTCACGCCGAAAACGGACAGAGGGGATTGGAAGTTCTGCAAGCCAATTCAGATATTGACCTGGTGTTGATGGACATCATGATGCCGGGTATGGATGGCTATGAAACAACACGTGCGATTCGCAAAATACGCGCATTTGAGACGCTGCCGGTCATCGCGTTAACGGCCAAGGCAATGAAAGGCGATCGTGAAAAATGCCTGCAGGCGGGCGCCTCCGACTACGTAACCAAACCCGTCGACCTCGACCATCTCTTCTCGACGATGAGGGTTTGGCTCGCCAGAGTTTTGGAACATAATCAGGTGGGCGTGAGCACGCTTGACGAGAGCGGGAAGAAAGACCTATGACGTCCGGCGTGATCCCGCAAACTTTCTCCGAATCTGCATCCGAGGCCTCCCAGGAACGTGCGAAGCTCCTGCTCGTGGACGACGACCGCGATAATCTATTGGCCTTGCAAGCTGTGCTGGAGCCGCTTGGGCAAGAGCTCATGCTGGCTGCCTCGGGTTTCGAGGCCTTGCGGCTTTGCCTCGAACACGATTTCGTAGCCATGTTGCTCGATGTGCGCATGCCGGAGATGGACGGGTTCGAGACCGCTGAACTGATCCGGGCGCGGCAGCGGTCCAGTCACACGCCTATCCTTTTTCTGACCGGCTACCGCAGCGATGAGCAACTGTTCCGCGGCTACGATCTTGGGGCAGTCGACTTCCTCTTCAAGCCGATCGTTCCGGAGATCCTCCAGAGCAAAGTGGCTGTTTTCGTTGAACTCTCTCGCAAAGAACAGTTGCTCCACCGCAAGACGGAAGCGCTTCAGCGGACCGAGCAAAATTTTCGCGCGGTTCTCGAGGCTGCGCCGGACGCCATGGTGATTACTGACGAAAAGGGAGTGATCCGGTTGGCTAACTCAAGAACAGATTCTTTGTTCGGCTACGAAAGGGAACGACTGATCGGAGCGAACATCAGCTCATTGATTTCCGCCTGGAACCCCGTCGAGGCGCGAGAAAGCGTTCTCCCAAATGCGTCCTTTATCTCCGAATTCCGGATGAGCGGATTCCGGCGGGACGGTACGAGTTTCCCCGTTCAGATAACTACGAGCCCGTTTGAGGCGGATGGAAAGTTCATAACGACGGCCATCCGAGACGCCACGGAGCAAGTTCAGGCAGAGGAACGGATTCTGCGCATCAATGCCGAGTTGGAAAAGCGCGTGGTCGAGCGCACCTCGGACCTCATGCGATCCAACGACGCACTTCGGCAGTTTGCGTGGGCGGCCAGTCATGATCTACAGGAACCGACGCGAATGATGGTGGCCTACTCGCAGTGGCTCGGAAGATCCGCGACGGGTAAGCTCGATGAAAAAGAGTGCGAAATGTTGGCGTGTGTTGAGGAGAATGGCCGGCGCTTACAGGGGCTGCTCGCTGCACTCCGCGAATACATCTACATCAGCGAATCGGGGGACGAGCCATGGCGGGAGGTCGACTGCAATGCAGTCATGCGGACCGTGTTGGCGAACTTGGAAGGCGCGATTGTGGACTCAAAGGCGGTCATTCACTGCGATCCGCTGCCAAGAATCCGATCCCTCGAGATCCTGCTCATTCAGCTTTTCCAAAACCTCATCAGTAACGCGATAAAGTACAAAGCTGACGACCGCACACCGGAAATCACTATCGCGAGTTCCACGGACAACGACGGATCCCACACCTTCTCGGTGCGGGATAACGGAATCGGCATCGAATCTCAACACGCCGAGTACGTGTTCAACGTCTTTAAGCGGCTGCACGGACGAGAGTACGCCGGCACTGGTATAGGCTTGGCCATCTGCAAAGCTGCCGTCGAGAGGCTTGGCGGGCGTATCTGGGTGGAGTCTGTCGTTGGGCAAGGATCGACATTTTACTTCTCTCTTCCGCAAAGCAGGCCTCGATGACACAGCGTCCGTACAAGATCCTTCTGGTTGAAGACAATCCGGGCGATGTCCGGCTCGTTCGAGAGTGTTTGCGTTGTGAGGACATCCGATACGAGATGACCCACTGCGAAAACGTGGAAGCTGCTTTCCGCATGCTCTCCGGCTATGGCGGGGACGATCCGAAGATTCCCGATCTGCTCCTCCTGGACTACAACCTGCCGGGCGGAGATGCTCGCGAGGTCATCCACGCCGCCGTTGCCAATCCAGCTTTATGTGGCACGCGCAAAGCCGTCCTCACGTCCTCTTTTTCTCCGCGCGATCGACAGGATGCTTTGCAGGCGGGAGCGGAGTGCTTCATCCTGAAACCAGCAGATTTGGACTTGTTCCTCAACGAAGTAGGGTCTGCTGTTCTGAGGCTTCTGTGCCAGGAAAGCTCGCCGCTCAATCCGAAACGTACTTCGGTTGGATTGCCGCCGAATCTCAAGCCTTGCTGAGCCATCGCGGAGGTGGCTCAATTCCCAGCCTCCGCCGCCGACGGCCGCTAGTCCTCTATCCGGAGCGATGCGCCGCTCTCTGAAAAACTCAGAAGTTGTATTTTAGTGCGAGTTGAATATTGCGCGCACCCTGCGAGCCGGTAATCACGCCGAGAGTAGAACCGAGCGTGCGACTCGGAGCACTGAGAATAGGCGTATTGGTGGCGTTGATAAATTCGCCACGGAATTCCAGGTTTTGGCTTTCCAGGATCTTGAAGATCTTCGAAGCGCTAAGATCGACGGTCTTCAGTCCTGGTCCACGAACGGTTCCAACTCCACACGTTCCGAAACCCGAGGCCGGCTGTGCGTAGGATGCAGGGCTGAACCACTGGTAACCTCCGCCGAGGGCCGCGGGGGCATTCTGAGTACCAAACACAACGCCCGGGGCAATGCAGTTTGCGCGTGCACTCCGTGCCTTCGTACCGGAACGGTCGACGGCATTAATGGTCAAAGGGAAGCCACCGTGCAGACTGACGATGGCGTTCACTTGCCAGCCGCCCGCTACGGCATCGACCAGACGGTTCATCTTGTTCCCAAGTTTGCGCCCCCGGCCGAAAGGCAGATCGTAGGTGGCGTAGCCCGAACCGATGTGCTCAACGTCATAGAAGCACGGACCCCACTCGGAAGCCTTGTTGTAGAGATTCTGCCAATAGGGAGAGGCATTGGCAGACTGTGCGCCTGTTCCGCTTACGCCGTAGTAACCGATCGAATCAGTAAGGCACTTCGACCAGGTGTAATTGGCCTGAAACGATAGTCCCTGGGCCAGTCGCCTTTGTATCACCACCTGCAATGCGTTGTAGCTCTGGTTCCCACTCGACGCGGTTCCCGAGATCTGACCAATCTGGTTGTAAACGGCCGGATTTCCCGCAAGATACGGGCCGTTCACGACCGTGCCGTTTGACAGTAGCTGCTTCTGAAAGTAGGGCGTGGCGACCATCAAGTGAGTCACTCTTTGACCGACATATCCGGCCTGTAGGGTTGTGGAGTTCGAGAATTGCCGTTGCACAGTGAAATTCCACTGATTGGAGATGGCGGGCTGGACGTTAGGATCCCAGACGCGCAGTGTAACTGCTTTGTAACACGATGGAGAGGCTGACAGAAGCCCCGCGGAAGTGCAGGTGCCGGCCGCGTTGATCGGGTTATAGCCCTGATCGAGCGTTGTCGTGGGGATCGCGAGGGCCGTGTAATCCGCGTTGTGTTCCGAAGAAAATGGCGGATTGATCGTCAGCCGCAAGTTGGTCCCAGTTCCTTCTAGATAGGAAGACAGCGTGTACGCGGCGCGAATCACGGTCTTGCCGCCGCCGGGAGTCCAGGCCAAACCAATGCGGGGTTGGTGATTTCCTATACCCGTGTAGGTGTTGTACAGCGCGCGGGGGTTTCCGTTCTGTCCGGGTTGCTCCGGCATGCCTGAGAACAAACCAAAGTTAGTTTGCCGGTCGTGCACCTCGACGAGTGGAGTGTGAAGCTCGTACCGGAAACCCAGATTGAGGGTGAGATGACTCGCGGCGCGCCAGTCGTCCTGGAAGTATCCGGCAAAAATGTTGCTCCGGTGACCCCAAGTCCCGCCGGACGTGCCCGTACCGATATTGGAAGCGTAGCCCAGAAGGAAGTCGCTTTCCGCGCGGCCACTGTACTGGCCATTAAAGGTGAAAGTGCCGTTCAAACCGTTGTTGCCGGAATAGAACGTATTGATTCGTTGACGCCATCCCTGAAACCCGATCCGCATCGTGTGGGCGCCCTTCGTCCAGACAACGCTGTCCTGATATTGAATCACCGTATCGGCAAACAGTTGGTACACATTGGCTGCCCCGAAATTACTGACGAAGGCGTTATTCGAGAAGGTCATGGACGGCAGAAAATCCTGCGGAACGCCTGGAATGCCCACTTGGGAGGGTAGATTGGGAAGGCCATTGCTTGAATTGCCGTTGTTGATCAGCACGTAGTTCACACCCACTCGAGCGTCGTTGACCAGCGAAGGTGAAACGGTGCGCGTATAATCCAACACTCCGTTGTGCGTTGGATACTCGTTGAAGGAGTTGTATGTGAGAGGCTGGCTCCGAACTGTTGGGACCGACTGCGAGCTGCGAGAGTAACGCCCGAAGATATGATCCTTCTCGCTGAGCGTATAGTCGACACGTGCGTCCCCTTGATTGACGGTCGTGGTGGTAGACGTTACGTTTGTCTGGTTGCTCGAGAGATTACCGTTTGTCGGCAGCGGGTAGTACTGCGAATTCGCGATCTTAAGGGCCGCCGAACTGAGTTGGGTGGTCGGGATGACATTGTTCGCGTACGGAATACCGGTGAGGGGATTCTTGATGGTGATGTTCTGCGCCAGAAGCTGGGAAAAATTTCCTGTGCGTTCAAGCGGCGTGAGCACGGTGAACGCCGCGGCGCTGGGCGTTACTAGCCGTGCCCCCTGATAGTCCACGAAAAAGAAGAGCTTGTCCTTCTTAATCGGGCCGCCGAAGGTGCCCCCGAACTGGTTCCAGCGAACAATTTGCCGGGGTGCTAGTGGAACGCCCGCGGCGTTTCGGCCGAGAAGGTTGTTCTGCCACTGATTCGCGTTCAGCTTGTCGTTGCGAAAGAATTCGAACAGATTTCCGTGGAACGCGTTGCTTCCCGCTTTGATGGAAGTGCTGACAATGCCGCCCATGAAGTTCCCGAATTCCGCGGACGCATTCTGAGAGATAAGGTTGAACTCCTGGATCGCGTCGCTGTTGGGCGAGTAGCCGACGTTATTGTCCGAGACCTGGTTGTTATCGACGCCGTCGAGAAAAAAGTTATTCGACTGCTCGCGATTGCCATTGATGTACGGACGCGCCGTGCTGCCGGTGGTCTGACCGCTCTGGAAATTCTGGGGATTCGGATGGACGCTGCCGGGAGCAAGCAACGTGAGCTGCACATAGTTGCGCGTCGCAAGCGGGAGTTGTGTATTCGTCCGGGAGTCGATTACCGTGCTCAGCTGGGTTGATTCTGTTTGCAGCAGCGGTGGAGCGCCGGTCACCTCGACCGTATCGACTATGTTGCCAACCTTCAACTCGAAATCGAGGCGGGCCGCCTGGTTCAACTGCAATTCAACGGGCGACTGCACCGATCTTTGAAAGCCCGGCTTCTCCACTCGGACCTCATACCGGCCAACCGGCAGGCGTGGAAGGTTATAAACCCCCTCGCCGTTGGTGGTCGTGGGCCAATCCGTTCCACGATCCAGATCCTTAGCGGTGACTTTTGCTCCGGCAACAGAAGCGCCCGAAGGGTCGTTGATCGTGCCGGTAATGGTTGCCGTTACTTCCTGCGCCCAGCTGAAGCAACACAGCAAACTCAGCCCGAGCGCAAGCAAGCACGTCTGCTGAGTAGCAACGGAACCGCCGGTTAAGCAAGTTTTGATCCTCATAAAAGTCAGCCCCTTTTTCAGATTCGGACTGCGAAGTGACGCAGTCAGCGGAATGGGCCAATTTTATGAACGATTTACGGGCCTGTCAAGCCAAAACGGGCCGCTGTCGTCGACCGGGTACTTGTTTGATTGAATTCGTACCTTTGCGATAACTTTTGCTGCGTGCGAGCGTCAGTGGTTGTCAACAGCTTACGATGTACCGAAAGACCACTGCTACCGGATCTCTTCTGTTGCCTGTCTATTGCTGACCGGCCTGTCTGCGCGCGCGCAAAGCCAAACACCTCCTAAGACGTGGATGGGTCGGGCGCGTACACGCCCGACGGTAGAGAAATGATCTACACTACCCCGCACGGTATTTCCGTCGTCGACCTGCAAACGTTCAAGAACCGGTCAGTGGTGGAAGGCGAAGTGCGCGTGACTGTGGCGGGCGCGAAGAGCTCAAATGTGTATTACATCAAGGTTGCGGAACGCGCTGTATGCCACGAAGGTAGGTACCAGCGAGACTCGCAAGTGGCATCCCTGCCGCCCCGGAACCAAATAGGTCTCGCGACGGTAAATGCCCACGAGACATTGGCATCCGGAACCCATATTGAAGCCGACGGCAATCTGGCCCGCCAGCTACAATCTAGCAAGTAGCAGGCGCACGTCGTGGTACCAGATGCAGCGCAATGAATCTTCCGCTCGAGCATGTTCGGCCCGACATACATGTTTGCAGCAGAGGTGGCGAAGGCTCGGCCTGTCGCAGCGGAGGGCAGGGGGACGCTTACCGTTGACGTTCTAGAGGTGTCTCGCCGCCGATCTGGAGGTTGCCACCGGGGTTCACACTCTGTCTGCATTTCTTGCTTGCCGAGCAGAAATACAGGAAGCGCGCCAACCAGCAGTATGCCGGCAGCACACTCGCACGCGGCAGACAGCCCGAGAATTGCGCAGCCGTGATCCCAAGGTGATTGAAGCTGGTTTCGAAACAGGTGCGGTGCGTTCGTATCGCAATTTCCTCCGTTGAGGAGATGGCCGGGCCATTGCCGTCGCGTTCGGTCTCGTCGAAACGCATCGTCCGGTCGCCAGCAGAATGAATGATCGATGTGGCTTATTCCGTCGGCCAGCCCTGGCTCTCGAGGACTCGTCGGAAACCAGGCGTATCGAGGGACACGGCCGGAAAGTAGGGGCCGGACGCAGTCCGCTTCCACCAGGCGCCGGTCTGTTTACGTTCTTGCGGGGTGGTGAAGTGATATTCGTACAGCGTTGCACGAACGTACCGGGGAGAGCGATTGGGAAATGGATTCGTCCGGATCAAGCTCAAAACGTCGCGATCGCCCTGCAGGAATTTGGCGAGTAAGTTCACGAACCACGGATATTGCTGATAACTGCCCATGGCGGCAAACCACATCAGCCAATCTAAGCGCAAATGATAGGGGGCAATCTGAGGTGGCATTCGTCGCAGGTCGCCAGGCTTTGCCTTGAATTCATACTCACGCCATTTGGTTGCAGAGGTAACGACATCGTCATCCGTACCCTCGACAACTATTTCGTATCGCGGCCTTGTGATGCTTCCAAATGCTCCGTATGTTCCCACCAGATGGAAAGAATTAAAACTGGTGTTCATGATCTGGCGTGCCGAGAGCATATTCACCACTACCGGGATGCTCAGGATAATGACAATCAAGGCCAAGGCGACACTCAGGAAACCGGTATAGATTGGCGGCCCGTGCATCTCGGGCGCCCGCACCGGAAGAACTGCGCAAATGAACTTGCCGTCTAAGGCGGAGAAGGCCAGGAAGAGCGTTAACCAGTTCAGCCAGGATAGGTTTCCGCTGCTGATGATGAAGAGTTGGAAGACGATCGTGATGAGACCGGCGATGCCTGCGATTGGCTGGGGAAGTAAGAGGCCGAACGGGACAATCAGCTCGGCGAAATGGTTGAACAACACCCCGCCCTTGTTCACCCACTGCGGCGCCGAATGGAAAAACCAGCTCGCTGGATTCGGCATCGGCTGTGTCTCGTAAAAGTAATTGAGGCATGTCAAGTCGCGCCAACACGGATCACCTCGTAACTTGATCAGTCCGGCGCCGAACATGATCCGGAACAGAAGCCACCGGAACACCCAGATTGGTATCTGCTGCGGAATGACGTGCGATCCGCCCAGAAACATCGCGAAGAAGCAGGCCTCGAGCAGGATGGACTCCCAGCCGAAAGCGTAAAAGGTCTGTCCTACGTTGACGAATGACAAGTAAAGAATGTAAATCGAAAGCCAAACCGCAGCGGAAATCCACGTGTACCGCGAGCTAATGCCCGTGATAACAAGACACGAAAGTACGATTCCGGCCCATGCGGCTGTCGTGAACGCTGCATCCCGCGGCATCCAAAAGAAGAGGCTGGGCGTCTCCCGGAACGGTACTTGCTTGACGAACAGCGGTACTGGGAGAAGTCCGCGCTCACCTAACAAAGGTTTGAATTGATTGAGCGCAACGATGAAGGCAATCAGGCACATAATCCCGATGCCGCGCTCGAGCAGGAGCCGGGTCACCCAGTAACCCCTCGGGTCGTCCACGCTCAGAACGGGATTCATACGGGTCGCGAACTACGACCAATAGATCCTCGCGGTTCGTCCTTTCGTTTCCTGGATCTTCAGTTTCTTTCAGGCTCACGCGTGGGGAGCAAGATTGCCTTACCAGTACAGTTTCAGAGCCAGCTGGATCTGCCGTGATGTTCGCTGGTATAGGAGCGGGGCGCCGGCACTCGTGATTGTCCCAGCGGCCTGGTTGCCGATCTGCGCATTCGGGTTGTTGAACTGGGGCGTGTTCAGAACGTTGAAGCTCTCGGCACGGAACTGCAACCGGCGTGTCCCACTTTCATTGAAGAGAATGCTCTTAAATAACGAGAGGTCAAATTGTTTGGTGCCGGGGCCGAACAGGATGTTCCGCCCTGAGTTGCCGAAAGCGTAGTTGCCAGGCGAAACGAAATCAGCGGTGTTGAACCAGGCGTGAATGGTCGGATTGTCCAGCTTCCCGGAGCCGACCCGATTGGGCCATTGAACGGTAGTTCCCGAGTTGAGAAGGCTTGTCACCATCACAGGCGTGAACGGAGAACCAGTGGAGAACGTATCGATGCTGTTCAATTGCCAGCCGCCGATCACACCCTGTGTGAAACCGTGTGCTCCACTCGCAAATCTTTTGCCGCGGCCAAAGGGCAGCTCATAAGACCAGCTGAGCACCAAAGCGTGCCGGATGTCGAAATCCGAATTTCCCCGAAACAGGCGGAGATCCCTGGAGTTTTGAATGCCCACGGCGTTTGTGTTTCCGCTCGAGTTGTCGAGGCTGTGCGCGTACGTGTATGCGCCCTGAAAGTCGAAGCCCGAAGCAAGGTGACTCTGATATGTGACCTGGAGCGAGTTGTAGGTTGAGTTGGCGCACGTGCAGTTCAGGGTCCCGTCTCCGAAATTCGGATAGGGCCTGCGGGTTGCGACAGCAGTGGATCCTGGCAGCGCTTGATTGATGTTGGGATTGATCAGGAGATGAACTCCATTCTGGCCGACATACGCGACCGACAGCATGTCTCTTGTGGTCAGTTGTCGCTGGATATTAAAATTCCATTCATTGGCGGACGGGTTTGGAAATTCTCGTCGAAACACTTGAAACGCGGTGCCGGCAACGGGAAAGAGATCGGGCCGCGCCGCAGGAAATCCCGCAGAGATGGGCAGGGCGTTAGCATATCCCGCTACGCCGGTCGTGTTGGTTGTTGTGAGAGCTCCGTTGAAAGGCGCATTCTTCGCCTGCGGATTTGAATTATAGGTCTCGTAGGCGTAGAAGATGCCGAAGCCCGCTCGCAGAACCGTTTTGTTGTTCAGGCTGTAAGCGAGGCCGAAGCGCGGGCCCAGGTTTGCGTAGCGCCCATCCGTAATGGAGTTGCCGGGGAAGGGTGGCGTGCCAACCGGGACCAGATTTCCAGCGCCGGTCGGGTCAAAACCGGCCAGGCGATTGTGCCGCTCTGTCCACGGGGTGACCATCTCGTTACGCAGCCCAATGTTCAGCGTCAGCTTCGGCGTGACACGCCAATTGTCTTGCACGTAGAACACGGGACGGAAGCGAATCAGGTCGAAGTATTTGGTCACGTCCAGTTGCGAGCTGATGGGGCGACCATACAGGAAATCGGCAAGACCATAGCCGGTATACCCTCCATTGAAGTTGAAGCTTCCAACCGGCTTTGGCGGAGTATAGAAGGCAAAGCGGGTGCTCATCCAGTTGAATCCGAACTTCCATTCATGGCTGCCCTTAACCCAACTGAAGGCCTGATCGACTTCCCAGAGGTTGTTCACTTTCGAGAGACTCCCGTTGCCGTCGCCGAGACTCGCGTTGCCCGAAATGCTGATGCTGGTGAGCCCCAGTCCGCTTACGTTTGCGTTTGGAATGCCCAACTGTTCGGCGAGCTTGCCGTAGCTTGTATCAACATCAATGATGTTTTCGATCAGGCGCGAGAAGCCCACTCGTATCTCGTAATACTTGTTCGGACCGAGCGAACGCCCGTAGCCGATGACGCCCTGCTGGCCCGGAGCAAGCGTCAGCCCCGGGTATCCAGGGCCCGCTCCCACCGCCGGGGCGGGCAAAAATCCGGGATTCGTCGTCGCCGCGTTTTCCTTGCTGTAACGTCCGAACACAGATGAATTAGTCGTGCGGTAATCCACGCGCAAGTCGCCCTGATCGATGTTGTTGACCAGTGCGCCGTTATACAGATAGTTGTTGACCGTGCC
The DNA here is from genome assembly GCA_045807925.1 of Bryobacteraceae bacterium. GTDB lineage: Bacteria > Acidobacteriota > Terriglobia > Bryobacterales > Bryobacteraceae > Bog-105. Next base: position 72,731 of record JBJMGK010000101.1, read on the forward strand.
GGAACCAGGTATGTTCGGTTCGGGAAACAAGGCCATAAGTTTTGCAGACGTAGCATCGATCTGCTGCACGCGGTTACCAGGAAGCGGAGTATTGGTCCCCGGTATCCGAACAACTGTTCTTGGCAGCAGGGCAGAGAAGTCTCCGGTGCGAAATGCCGCTGTAGGCACGGTGGAGGTGTAAGTCTGCGCCTGGCTCACGCGTTTCCCTTCGTAATCTGCAAAAAAGAAAAGCTTGTCCCGGCCGTTGAAGAGCTTCGGGATGATTACCGGTCCCGCAACGTTCGCTCCGAACTGGTTCAGATGATAGGGGGGAATCGGAGCCGCTCCGAGATCAAAAAAGTTCTTCGCATCGAATGCGGCATTGCGGACGAATTCGTAAAAAGCGCCGTGGAATTCGTTGGTGCCCGATCGGAAGGTCACGTTGATGATGGATGGGCCCCCTCCGTAAGCGGCGGGCGCGGCGCTTGTTTGCACTTTGAACTCCTGAATGGCGTCCACCGGTGGATAGAAGATGAGAACGTTCGCGTCTGTATCGACACTTTGAATTCCGTCGAACAGATAGATTCCGACGTCCGAGGGATTGCCGTTCACGATTGCTCCACTCGTCCCACGGCCCGCGGTGTACCCACCGTTGCTCGAGTTAGTAGAATTTCCGCGATTGTTCACTCCGGGTGCGAGCTGAACGAGTTGTGTGAAGTTCCGGCTGTTTAACGGCAAATCGACGACTTGCTGCCGGGTGCGCAAATTGTTGAGGTCGGAGGAAGCAGCCTCCACGGCAATCGTGTTGGCCGTTACTGTCACGCTTTGTGTCGAAGAGCCTACTTCAAGCGCGATCTGCAGCTCCAGCCGTTGGCCGACGACGAGTTCAAATTTCTGCGTCGTTTCTTTGAATCCCTGCTGTTTTACCGAGAGTTCGTAATTCCCCGGCTGCAAGGCAACGAAATCGAAGTCCCCCGACGCAGAGGATGTGGTCTGTCGCACCGCGTTGGTTGCCACGCTGCGAATCTCGACCGCAGCATTCGCTATCGGTAGGCCGGTGGGATCCTTTACGTTCCCAACCACCGAGCCTAACTCGAACTGAGCCAGCACGACACCAACGCCGGCGCACAAGAAAAGAATTACAAAAGTAACAACGCGGTTCATAAATGCCAGGTCCTTATCGTGGGACTCTCAGGCGGCTCTCGGAAATGACGGTTAAACCCTGACTCCCGACACCCACCTTCAAATTAGGATCATGCTATTCCGCGGCACCCCGCCTGTCAAGCTTCGGGAGGGAGCTTAAGCTGTGAATCGCTCGCGTAGAGATCCGGGCAGTGGATTCGGGTTTAGACTTCCACGACCCGAGAATCGGTCCGCAGCCCAGGCAACAGGCGGAGTCAGAAGCAGAAGGCTCCCGCCGACGATGACCCGGCGAAGCAGGGCGCCGACATCAGCGGGCGTGCTCTCTAGCGCGGCGATGGCCGCTGCAAGGACGAAATAAGTGATCGGGTTCAATAAGACGATCATCTGAACAGCACGAAACCCGCTATAAACGGTCTTACCCGCGAAAAGATAGATCCACGAGCGCCCGGCCGCAGGCGACTCGAGAGGGTTCCAATGAAAGGTTCCATCGAGGTCCCAGTACGTGAAGAAGCGTCTCGCCACGTGGGACAACTTGCGACTCGGATCGTAGAAAGCCGGAGCCGGCTGATCGGGCCATCTCACTAGCGCGAGCGAACAAGCCGTCATGCTGTAAAAGAAGAGAGTGAAGGTGGTACCTGTGAAAAGGCACAAGCTCGCCTGAAACAGGACGTTGCTGAAGACGGCTAACGTATTCAGCTGGGGCACAAACAGACAAGGGACGATGCCGAGTTCTGTGACGATCGTCGTCCAACACATAAAACGGGCAAGTACGAGCGCAGGCAGCCGGGAGTTGACTGCCATATACCAGGATTGATGGAGGCGATTCACGGCCCAGTTCTCGAAAAACACGCCGGTGTGCCAGTCCGGGTCAAGAAGCTTATTCAGCCCTGCGCCGAAGTACGTGATGGCGAGTTGCCATCGGAAGAAATTAGGCGTGCCGGGCTTATAGAGTCCGGCCAGCAGGAACATCAAGCCGCAGAACGTCTTATTGTTTCCGTAGTAAGCCTTCGAAGACACGACCGCGACGAGCATCGTCGCTCCGATGATCAGCGAAAACAGCCGCAGCCGACGGTTGAAAACAATAGCAAGAGCGGAGACGAGAAACAACGCTTGCAGCGTCTTCTGAAATAGCTCCGGTGGAAAGCGGTCGAGAAACGGAATGAAAGGTAACCAGGGGTCGGGCAGAATTCGTACGTGGTTGACGACCAGGACGGCAATCGCGAGCGTCTTCACCATGATCGTCAGATTCTTCGGGAGATCAGTTCCCGAACACTTCAGTGGATTCCACGACGGTGTAGACCCAGCGATCGTGGTCTCCGCTGTCACTGGGCCTGGGGTTTTCATCCAGTCAGTTCTCCTTCTGGGCTCCGGTCGAATCGGAAGGCCAGCGCCAGACTTTCGGCTGCTTGCCGTTGACTCGATATTCCATCACAACGATCGCTTTGTCGCCCAAAGCTGCTCTCTTCTCTTCCACTTGCTGGAGCATGTCGATTACATGTTGCGGCGATCTGTTATCGAACCCGTGTCTCGGCCGACGGTAGCGGTGGCGAAACTCTGCGGCGGTTAACGCATGTCCGTTGACAATAGCGTTTGCGGCGTAATCCGTTTGCGTGTCGAAAGGTGCCCAACAAAAATAGCGAGTCGGAACAAAACGGGCGTAGACGATCGCTCCCAATTGGAAAGCAAACAGTAAGACGGGGATGATTACGCGCATGGGAGAAAGAAACTTCCTAACGTATCACCCGACCCAGGATTGCAACAAATTCGCCCAGCAAGGGCTACATGTCTCTAGCGCAACGGAAGCTCATGTTGGTCGTTGTGCTGTCGGGCGTGTTGCTGCTGCGCGCCGCTACCCGGTACCGGTTGCAGTACGACCTGTGGCAAAGATACGATCCGCCCTTGATCACTCGTGCCATGCCGCGTTTCGGGCCTACGGGATTCGTCCGGGTCGCCCATACGTGAAAAGTGGGATGGAACCAATCCGCACACCATTCCCAGGCGTTTCCCGTGACCGTGTAAAGACCGAATCCATTCGGCGGAAAGGCATCCACCGGAGCCGGAGCCGAGAACCCGTCTTCGACCTCGTCGACCTCCGGGAATTTGCCCTGCCAGATATTGCAGAGGTGCCGGCCACCCGGCGTCAGGTCGTCGCCCCACGGATATAACTTCTGTTCCAGTCCCCCGCGAGCGGCGAACTCCCACTCTGCTTCCGTGGGAAGGCGTTTGCCTGCCCAACGCGCGAATCTGGTAGCGTCTCTCCAGGACACGTGCACAACCGGTTGGTGGGGCCGCCCGTCAATGATTGAATCAGGACCCTCGGGATGTCTCCAATCGGCGCCTCTCACTTTGCACCACCATTCGGCCCCGAGCACCGTGTCCTCTACAAGGCGCGCATAATTGTCTGGATGAATGTGCCCTCTGAACACGAACGACCATCCGAACTGCTCCGCTTCCGTCTTGTAATCTGTTTGCCGCACAAACTCCGAGAAGGCTTGATTCGTGACCGGATAGCGGTCAATCAGAAAAGCGTCGAGTTGAATTTTGCGTACAGGACCCTCGCCGTCGGCCGGAAACCCTTCCGCAGTGTCTGTGCCCATCAGGAATTCGGAGCTTTCGAGCCGGATCATGTCGACGGAGGAACCATCGCGAATACGTTCGCGGGTCGCCGAGTCCTGCCTCGAAAGTTCCAGCACTTGCGCGCGCTCTTTACTCGGAACACAACAAGGATGAGGCGGTTGAGTCAATGTCCTGCACCTTCGAGGCGCGAGCGATGGAGAAAATTCGAAATAACGTCGTAGACTTCCGATAAGGGCTGAATGCCCGGCGCGCGTTTTTCGATCAGCCGGACGATGTGTAAGCCAAACCGGCTCTCGAAAATCGGGCTCTGCTGACCTGGGGAGAGTTCAAACACGACGTCATCGAATTCCTTCACCATCACGCCACGCGGAAACCAGCCGAGATCGCCCCCGTTGCCCTTACAATCGGACTCCTGGTCTGCAAGAGCTCCGAAGTCCTCGCCTGCTTTCAGACGTTCTTCGATCCGCCGCATGGCTGACAGCACTGTGTCGCGCTCTGACGTGCCTTCAACGTTCCTGACGATGTGCAGCACGTGAATCCGTTCGGGCGCATGAAATTTGGACCGATTGGTCTTGTAGTAGAGGTCGACCTCCTTTCGGGTGGGTTTTCGGACAGGCAATGGGGTAGCAGACACAGAACACCTCAAGCTGCAATTTTACTGCGATCCACACAACAGATTCTGACTATGGGATCGCAAAAAAACTGGCCGAGGAGGACTTCCCCAGCCAGTATCGTGAGAGTAAGGAGCGTAGTTAGCGATGAGTACCGTGTCCGTAGAAGCCCGGCCGGGCGTACACGTACGGTCGCCCATAGTAGTGCGGGGATCCGAAAAACACCGAGAACGAAGGACCGTAGTAGAACGGCGAAGAGTAGTATGGATACCCGTACGGATATGGCCGGTAGTAAGGATAGGCAGCGACATAGGGCGCTGCGACGTATTGCGGAGCACCTGACGGGTAGGGCGCCTGACTGAACGAGGGCCGGTCGTATTCATTCGGTTGAACGTAGCGAAATGCCTGCGGAGCGCGGTCTGTGTTGATCGCCAGAGGCGCTTCGAGGCGGAACGTAAGAGCCTGTTCGGGCACGATCACGCTTGGCTCGCCTCTTGTGAGCAACACGCCCAAAACACCAACCGCAGCACCCGCGCCCGCACCGATGGCGGCTCCTCTGCCCCATCCGGCTGCCGCACCGATAGCCGCTCCCATCCCGCTTGTGCCGGCCACTCCTGCAACGTCGCGGCCGACCGACGTGTCACCTTTGCGATCAATCAGCTGGGTCTGAATCGGTATCTGTTGGCCATCAACGAGCGTCAATTCTGTCAGTTCCACGCGGAGCCGCGAAGTACCCTCCACCCGTCCGGCCTTTTGCGCTTCCACCACTCTGCCGGCGATTGTTTGTCCCGGCTCAGCGACAACCACGCCATTCACGACAAGAGGCTGAATCAGGCTAGCCGAAAAGGGGTCACCCTGTTGATTCCGATCGGACGAGAGGGATTGATTCACTCGCACGGTGATGAACGTTCCGGCGGGCACCAGAAGCTGCGACGGAATGGGGGCTGCGGTTGCGCCGTAGGGTGCCGGTCCCTGAGGATAGTTCGACTGACCTTGAGGATAGGAGGGCTGCGCCTGACCGTACGGCGCTTGTGATGCACCATAAGTTGGCGCTTGGGCGTATGGGCCCTGATTGTAACCGGGTTGACCGTAAGGTTGTGGCTCAGCATTTTGGACCGCTCCCGGGGGCGGCGCGGGCTCCTGATCCATAGGTTGCGGCGGTGCGGAGTTCGTTCCAGACTGCGCCGCCACGTTCGGATCTACACCGGTTGCGGGAGGCGCTTGATCGGGCGTGTCCCCGACCCGCTTCCATCCACCCGCCGACGATGCGACTTGCGGATTGGACGGCTGTGTTCGCTGCTGTGTCGGTAAGTTGCTCTGGCCCGCGGCTAGTGTTCCGGCAGCGAGCAGGCTGACACCGAGGTACGACGCCGCGACCTGGAACGAACGATAATAGAGGCTACGCATAGTGACCTGTGCTATTGACGAAATCTCTAATGCACTCGTTGCGCCAAGCCGAGCGTCTTTGCTTCCAGCAACTTAGCTGAATATGTTCGGTTGCAAATCACCGCCGTTGGTGGATTTCGGCCAACTACTCCATCCGGTCGCGGTAGTAGTGGATAATCGATTTCGCGGCCAACGCTCCCACGATAAGCAGTGCTAGAATCCGTGCATTCCCGGTCAAAACGGAGAAAGACAAGACGACGAGTACCAGGTATAGAAGAAGTGCGGTCCGCAGACTAATCACGGATTCGCCCGGAGCTTTCATCGGTTTGCCACGTTATAGGCGAAGGAGAATGCCAACCTGACCTGTAAACCGCGGAAATCGTTCGGCAGCGGCGGTAGTTTGTTGGACATGCTCAGCCCGGCGACAGCAGCCTGGTCCAGTGGCGCGGATCCGGAAGAGTCGGCGATCACGACTTTTACGATCTGACCGTCTCGGCCGACGATGAAATGCAGTGTGGTTCGGCCCCGCAGCACTCCCATGCGGGCACTTTCGGGAATGACGTGCTGCCAATTCGTCCTGACAATCCCGAGAATGCGGGTTAAATAGGCCTTGAAATCGGCCCCCTGCGGATCGCTTTCGAGTTCGACAGCGGCGTGCTGCGCGCCAGCCGCGCTACCCAATGACCCCGGCGATGGCGGAGTTGGCTGCGACGCGCTGTCGTCCGTGATTACTAAGCTGCGGCCCGCGCCTTTCTGAGCCAGGTCTTTGATAACGGATTCCATTCCCGCCTTCGGTGGGGCAAGTGTCGGATGCGGATTGACCGGAGCATCAGAGCCGATATTCTGAAACGGAGAATCCGTGCGCTTCTGTTCTGCGGGCGGAGGAGGTGGCACGGCCGCGCCAGTCAACGCTCCCGGTACAGAAGCGGGCGGCATTTGGTTCAAAGCGACTTTCGGCGCTTCCGGCAGGATCTGAGGAGGTGCCGTTACTTCCTTTGGAGCTGTGTTCTTCGGCAACTCGAACCGCCGCACGCTGTGTGCCGGTCTTGCTTTCGAGGCCTGCTGTGAGGGCGTGGACATCAGGTCGGCCAGATCGATGCTTTTCGAGAGCTTTTCTCGATTGGGAGCCTTCTGTGTCATGACGTCACGCGGCAGGTAAAGCACGACGTGTGGCCGGATGACTCTCGGTTCGGGTTGGGTTCGAACGGCGAAACTCGGAAGGTGAACCGCAACGAACAGAAAAAAGAGGTGAATGACCAGCGACGTCCCAAGAACCCCGAACCAATAGGAAGCGGGCCGCGGCTCAGGAAGGCCGCGCAAAAGGTCGAGGTCCAGCCCGCCTTTCTCAACGACGACTTCGGTCATTTTGCCAAGGAATGCTAATACTCTTGATGACGTTCCTGCAAGGGACGAGGTTGCTTCGCCCGGCGAATAGTTTCGGCGACTAGCTCTGAGTGTTCCTTGATTTTACCAAGTATCGATTCGGCTACACGAAGCGCATGGCTGCCTTCGACGCCTCCGACGCGAGGCCGGGAACGAGTGCGAACAGAATGGAAAAAGGCCTCGAGTTCCAGTTTGAGTGGCTCCGATTTCTCCACGGCGAGAGACTCGAAACCGATCTTGGGAGCCGAACTGTTGGCCGGGACTGAGGGTTCAAGACCAGTAGGTTGGGTCACACTCAGGCGGTTTGCGTCCTGACGGTGATAGTCGACCGAAATGTATTCGCCCGGCTGGAAAAGGCGAAGTTTTCTTACCTGTTCGGTTGAAACCCGGCTGGCCGTGAGATTGGCGATACAACCGGTAGAGAAAACCAGCCGCACGTTGGCTATGTCGACCTTGGGCGAGAGCACCGAAATACCCGCGGCGTGTATCTCGCTCGGCTGTTGTCCGGTGATGCTCAAAACGATATCCAGGTCGTGGATCATCAGGTCCAGCACCACATCTACGTCCAGACTTCGGGGGCTGAACACGCTGAGCCGGTGAATCTCAAAAAAGAGAGGAATCGTGATCTTTTGCTGAAGTGCCAGAACTGCCGGGTTAAATCTCTCGAGATGACCAACCTGCAAAATGCGGTTTTTCGATTCCGCGAGGCTCGCAAGCCGGTTTCCAGCCGCACTGGAGGCCGCGATCGGCTTTTCTACAAGCACGTCGACACCCGCCTTTAGCAGATTCGAAGCGATCTCCTCGTGTGTTGCGGTCGGTGTCGCGACCACGGCAGCATCGATCTTTCCTATGGCAGCATTCAGGTCGAAGAAAAAAGCAGTACCGTACTCCTCTGCGACAGCGCGGCCTCGAACGTCATCAGCGTCGACAACAGCCGAAAGCTCGACATCTGGAAGAGAACTGATCACGCGCGCATGATTGCGACCGAATGAACCGACACCAATCACTGCGACGCGAAGCGGATTCATGCCGGCTGCTCGAAGGGCGGATAGGCGACTACGGCGATCCCGGCGTTGTTCGCCCCAACCAGAAATTCGTCTTTGTCGAGCATGAGCGTACGGCCGGCGTCCACGGCGAGCGCCGTCGTATTTGTGTCGCGCATGGTTTGAATTGTCGTCAGGCCAACAACGGGAACGTCGAATAGCAAGTGGGCCCTCCCGCGTGAAGCCTTGACCAGCCGCAGGGGTTTGCCGCCTGTCAGTTGTGCGGCCCGATGCAGCATCGCATCCGTACCTTCCATGGCCTCCGCCGCGACACAAGCCTTTTCGCTGATTGCGACGCTTTGCCCAATATCGGCGGTCGCGAGTATCGAGGCCAGCCGACGACCGTAACGGATATCCGCTTCTTCCTCCTTATCGAGCTTGCGTTCAGTGAGCACGCCCTCGGGTGCAAGCAAGTTCTTGAGTAGGCGTGTCGAATCCACGAGCTGAATGCCCTCGTCGTTCAGCACCTTTCCTACTCCGCCAATCAGGGCTGCCGTGTTTTTCTCTTTCAGGGAAGTCAGCAACTTGAACAGGCGCCAATCCGGTTTGACGGAAGAAAAGAGACTGACGTGCTTGACCTGGCCCGTCATCATCACTTCCGAAACGCCTTCGCGCTTGAAGATGTCGATCAGCTTTCCTAACTGCCCGATATTGATCCAGTGGAATGAACTGGCCATTTGGGCCAGTTCTGGAGACGCTTCGTTTTCGATTGCAACGACTACGATCTCGTGACCTTCCCGGCGCGCCGTCTGGAGCGCCAGGGCGGGGAAGCGGCCGTTTCCGGCGATCATCCCGTATCTTGCAGGTGCTTGAGCAGGCAAACTCGACCTTATTTAACGAAGCCTCGGGACGACTCGCGAATGAACGACACCAACACGTCGAGTTCGTTCGTCTCCTGAAGCTCCTCAGAGATGCGGGCCAACGCTTGCGAAGTATTCAGGCCGGATCGAGTCAATAGCCGGAAAGCCGATTGCAAGGTTTCGATCGCCTCGGTGGAATAACCGGCCCGTTCCAGGCCGACGCGGTTGGCCCCGTAAACCTCGATCTCGTGCTTCGTCGCCGTCATGGAAAAGGGGAGTACATCCTGTTTGATAACACTGCGGCTGCCGACCATGGCGTGGCGCCCAATTCTGCAGTAATGGTGGATTGCCGTTAAGCCGCTGATATTGGCATAGTCTTCCACAACGATATGACCAGCAAAGGTGACCCCGTTGCCGATAATGGTGCGGTTATGAATGATGACGTCGTGTGCGACATGAACGTAGGCCATCAGTAAGTTGCCGTCGCCAACAGACGTGACCATCCCGCCGCCTTCTGTGCCCCGATTAATCGTGACAAACTCGCGGATCGTATTCCCGTCGCCGATGCGCGTTTCGGAAGGCTCACCTTTGTACTTTTTATCTTGCGGAGTTACTCCGCAAGAACAGTAAGGATAAAAAACGTTATCCTTCCCGATCGTGAGTTTGCCTTCGAGGTACACGTGGGCAAGAAGGCGCGTTCGCGGGCCGATTGTAACGCCGCTTCCGATGATGCAATACGGTCCTATTTCAGCATCGCGAGAGATGTCGGCATCAGGGGCGACAATCGCAGTGGGGTGAATTGCCATTCAGGACCGGACGTAAGATCAGGAAGCCGGAGTTTCCGTCTTCGCGGAGTCTTTGGGGCCCGCTCCTGCGTGTGCTGACAGACGATCTGTGAGCTTACACATGAGCGTTGCCTCGGCAACAACCTGCCCATCCACGGTGGCGATGCCTTGCATTTTCGCGATGCTCGTTTTCAGTCGTACCAGCTTCATTTCAATCAATAACTGATCGCCGGGGACGACGGGCTTGCGAAACTTGGCTTCCTCTACCGAGGCGAGAAACATGATCTTGCCCAAGGTATGCGGTGCCAGCTTTCCGACGAGAATACCGGCAACTTGAGCCATAGCTTCGATAATCAGCACACCAGGCATGACCGGGAACCCGGGGAAGTGCCCCGTGAAATGAGGTTCGTTGAAGGTGACGTTCTTCAGACCGACAATCTTCTCTTCTGTGATCTCGGTGATTCGATCCACCATCAACATCGGATAGCGATGGGGCAGAATGGCCGTTATCTCTTCGACGTCCATGGATGGCATGGGAAGCCCTATGATAACAACCGATGCACCCGTTCGTTCGTGCTGCCAAGCGGCACAAGACCGCGACCCTTGAACTGATCGAGAGATTGGCGCGTTGTGAATCCGCTAGCGGCTCGCCCGATGCAGTGAACGAAGTACTAGACCTGTTGGTTGCGGAGACAAAAGATATCGCTCGCCCAGAGCGTTTCACAACCAAAGGATTCGGTGATGTGCTGCGGTTGAGCTTTCCGCTTGCCGGCTCCACTTCAGCGCGAAAGCAGGTTCTCGGAATCGGGCATTCGGATACTGTGTGGCCGAAGGGCACCGTTTCTTCAATGCCAGTGCGGCAAGCCAAGGGACGGTTGTGGGGACCCGGCGTGTTGGATATGAAGTCGGGACTGGCGTTCTTCATAACCGCGGTTCGTATCCTCAAGGATCTTGCCGTACCGTTTACGCGAGATGTCGCTTTGCTGGTTGTTCCGGACGAGGAACTGGGAAGTCCCGAGTCTCGAGCGATGACAGAAGCGGAAGCGAGGAAAAGCGAAGTTGTTTTAGTGCTCGAGCCAGGTACAGGATTGGCGGGAAAGTTGAAAACTGCTCGGAAGGGGGTGGGCCGGTACCGCATCTCCATCCAGGGCAGAGCGGCTCACGCAGGTGTGGACTTCGAGAGCGGCGCAAGCGCCATCCTCGAAGCAGCCCGACAAATCGAGCGGCTGAGCGGTTTTACGGACCGCAAGCGAGGCGTGACGGTGAACCCCGGGGTTATTCGGGGAGGAACCCGGTCAAACGTCGTCGCGGCGGAAGCCGACATCGAAGTAGACGTCCGCGCGGTGACAGCGAAAGACGCAAACGCACTCGACCGCAAGCTGAAGGCGCTCCGTCCCATTGACAAGCATTGTACGTTGATTGTTGAAGGCGGGCCGAACCGACCTCCTATGGAACGTTCAAAGGCAATAGGCGCCCTGTTCGGACGTGCGCAAACGATTGCGTCCGAGTTGGGAATCTCTATTGAAGAATCTTCGACAGGGGGCGGATCCGATGGAAACTTTACTGCGGCTCTCGGGATCCCCACATTAGACGGTCTCGGCGGGGTTGGCGAAGGCGCTCACGCCCAGAATGAGAGTATCTTGCTCGACCGCGTTGTCGACCGCGTAGGACTCTTGGCCGCTTTGCTTGCGCAATTGTGAAAAGTCGCAGGTTCGTGAGAGTTTGGCGGCCCGTTTGCAACTAACTTGTAACTAAAAGAAGATAAGAGGACTCCGAAAGCGTTAGGCGTAGCCGAGGTCCAGGATTTCTCACAGATGTCTTTTCGCGGACCGAGCTTCGACTCCCTGTCCAGCTGACACAGTCCAAGCTCGGTAAGCCCTCGCCTCCTTAGCTCTCTTCAGGCGCTGGTCCGCGTGTCACATCTTTGCCTTCCACTTTGGGTAGAGAAACGGGCCTGTTTGTGGCAGCAGACCGATAAATCGCTTCCATCACGACATGGTCCTGAACGCCTTCTTCGCCCGGGGTATGAGGTTTTCGACCGGTCAGAATGCAATCCGCCATGTGATCCATCTCCAGTGCAAACTGATGCTTTTGGCTGAGCCGAATCTGATCGATGGATTCTGCCTTGTCGGCCCGATGCGAAACTCGAAGCTGCTGGCCTTCATAGGCGAATGCATTCTCGAGCTGCAAAGTTCCCGCGTCCGTATGGACATGGAGATAGCGCGATTCATGCATACCATAACTAGTCGAACAGTCCGCGATGATGCCGCTCCCAAAGCGGAGACTAAAGGAAACCGTCTCTTCCACTTCGCGGAACCGCGGGTCGTTGGGCGTTGAGGCGATCTGGGCGTACACTTCTACTGGCTCTTCCCCTGTCAGGTAACGCGCAGCATTCAAGCAATAGATGCCGACGTCGGGTAGGGAGCCACCACCCGCCATCTTCTTCTTCAGTCGCCACTGTTCCGGGGCAGCCATGTTCTGGACATTGACCGCGCGAATCAGCTTAGGAGTTCCGTATTTCCCGTCTCGCAAAAAGCTGATTACTTTCCGGTTATAAGGTTCGTATTGGCAGCGATACGCAATCATTAAGAGGCGCTCGGCCGCCCGGCAGCCCTCGACCATCTGCTTCGCGTCCGCAGATGACGTTGCCATCGGCTTCTCGCAGAGGACGTGTTTGCCTGCCTTTGCCGCTCGAAGGACAAACTCCTTGTGCATCGCGTTCGGAAGCACGATGTAAACGGCTTGAATGTCCGGATTGTTTCTGATGTCCTCGAACCTTTCGTAGCCGTAGATGGCCTCCGGTTGGATGCCATACTGCGCCGCAACTGTCTTAGCCTTGTCAGGCGAACCGCTCACAAGTGCGACGGGGCGGGCTTTCTTCGATTGCCCGAACGCGGGGAGAATGTTCTCGAGCGATAGTCGTCCCAACGCCACGACCGCGAATCCCACGCGTTTGTCGACCGGCATCGGATCGGGTGGGCCGCCGGTCGGCCGCTCCGTAGGAGCTGTCCAGGAAGGGAACTGGATTTTCCCATCCGTTGTTTTGCCGGTATCTGTCGGCGTGGGAGGCGGAAGCTCCTGAGCCAATGCAAGTGTGGCTACGCCCGCGGTTCCAGCAGCAATCAAATGTCGGCGTGAAATTGGAAGGTCGTTCGGCAGCATACAGTCGGTTGTTCGATAACTCCTCGTCCGGGTTGGTTTCGATGTGACATATGGGGTGAACTAAATAACTCGCGACAGGTTGAGTGGAGCAATAAAGCTGTTGGTCCGGCTTGACAACCTTTGCTGTCGCTAATACCGAAGCAGGCGCCAGAGGCAATAACGCCAAGATAAAATAGTGTCTTGCGGATTATTTCTGATGGTCTTTACTACGCGGCAGGGCTGGTTGTCCTCGGGCTGGGCCTCGCGTACTTCGTCCACCCGTGGGTTGGGCTCCCGTTGTACGTTCTAGCCGCGTTTTGCCTGTACTTCTTCCGGGATCCGGACCGTACTCCTCCCGCCGGAGATGCCATTGTGGCGCCGGCCGACGGTAAAGTGGTTGCGATCAGGCAACTCGGGCCTGCCGAAACCAGAATCAGCATTTTCCTCAACATATTCGACGTTCATGTCAATAGAACGCCCATACCGGGGCGTATCACAGAGGTCCTTTACCGAAAAGGTAAATTCCTGGTTGCGAGCCATGAGGAAGCTTCTGTCGAGAACGAGCAGAATACCTTGGTTGTGGAAGGACCGCGAGGCCGTGTTGTCTGCAGGCAGATTGCCGGTCTCATTGCGAGGCGGATTGTATGTCACAAGCAGGCGGGAGACACCGTGGCCGCAGGTGAACGTATCGGCTACATCAAATTCGGGTCCAGGGTTGATGTGCTCTTCGGATCCGAGTGGCGACCCACGGTCAAAGTAGGCGACCGGGTCTCCGCGGGAACGAGCATTCTCGCGAAGCCTGTGGACGGAGACGTTCTCTGATCCCTCAGGGCCCGATGTTGCGTCCCATCGAAGGAAAACGCCCGCGTCGAGCCGCGTATGCCCTTCCCACTTTGTTTACAAGCGGGAACATTTTCCTCGGGTTCGCAGCCCTGCTCCAAACGTTCGAGGGGTCCATGGACGTGATGGGCGGGGACTACGGCTCGAATAATCACTTCTCACTTGCCGCGAGGTTGTTGGGGTTCGCTGTTTTCTTCGACGGACTGGACGGGCGGATCGCGAGGATGACGAACACAGTGAGCGACTTCGGGCGCGAACTGGATTCACTGGCAGACGTAATCACTTTCGGAATTGCGCCGGCCGTTCTTGCGTTCGTCTGGGGCGTGATGTTCATTACCCCATCCGCAGACACCGATCTGCTGAGTCACCTTTCGCGAGCCGGATACGTCGCGGCGTTCTTCTATCTGCTTTGCGGAGCCGTTCGCCTGGCGCGATTCAATGTGCAGACGAATCCCACTCCCAAGAATCCGGGCCGTCCGGACAGGAAGTATTTCGTCGGGATGCCCATTCCCGCCGGGGCGGGCTTCATCGCTGCCGTTGTTTACTTCCGCACCGCGCCGGTCCGTGGCCCGTTCTTCTCGGCGTTATGGCTGGTCGTGGTCGTGATCGTGTCGCTGCTGATGGTTAGTTCCTGGCGATACCCCAGCTTCAAGCAAATCAGCGTTTCGAAGCCACGTGCTACCGTGAGCGTTCTACTCATTGGCCTCATTGCGGTATCCATCGTGTTCTGGTCGCAACCGGTGCTGCTCGTTATGGCGATTACGTATGTGGGCAGTGGAATCATGATTCGCACTGGAGGCCTGGTGCGCAGATTAAGGAAAACGCGAGCGTCTACCGCCCTTGCAGAACAAAAATTTGGTTGAACGGAAAACTGTGGCAGAGATCTCCCTGATCGGTGCTGAGACCCTGATGGGCCGCGAATTGACAGAAGTGCTTGACCAGCGTCGGCCCGATATATCGGTGAAAACCTTCGCCGCAACTGGCGAAGGAAACTTCGGTGAAAAAGACGGCGAGGCTGTTTACATGGAAGCGCTCAGCCCCGGCGCCATCCGGTCCGATTTTGCTCTTCTATTTGCCGGAACTTCAACCGGGGCAGAGAAGACGTATGAACTAGTGAGGGCGGCGGACAACAAGCCGGCCATTATCGACTGCACTGGCTTGCTCGAAAGCAGGCCAGAAGCTCGTATCACGGCACCGCTTCTCGAAGACCTCAACCAGCCGAATAACTGGTTGTTAGTGATTGCGCATCCCGCTGCTACCGCGATCGCGATGGTACTCAGCCGCCTGTCGGGATATCGCAAGCTACGCTCTGCGGTGATCAACGTACTCGAGCC
The DNA here is from genome assembly GCA_045807925.1 of Bryobacteraceae bacterium. Taxonomy (GTDB): domain Bacteria; phylum Acidobacteriota; class Terriglobia; order Bryobacterales; family Bryobacteraceae; genus Bog-105. The sequence goes on from JBJMGK010000101.1 coordinate 87,753, forward strand.
TGCTAGCGAACGAGGGAAAGGCGGAATTTCCGAACTTCACAATCAAACCACAAACTTACTGGCTTTCAAAACCCTGCCGAAGGACGTGTTTGATGCCCAGATCAGCTTCAATTTACTGCCGCAATACGGAGCCGATGCTCCGGTGCAACTCGCGGTCGCCGAACAACGGATCGAACGCGATTTGGCCACGCTCATAAGCCGGCAGCCGAATCGAGCCATGATCCCGATGCCCTCCATCCGCCTGGTGCAAGCTCCGGTATTTCACGGCTACAGCCTGTCTGTGTGGGTTGAGTTTGAAACCGACATCAACGCGGAAGATCTGAGTGAAGCTCTCGCGACGGCTCAGATTGAAGTTCGATCGGCCGACCAGGAACCACCCACGAACGTGGGCGCGGCCACCCAGAGTGGTTTGACGGCAGGCGATATCCGGATCGATCACAACAACCCTCGCGCTGCCTGGATCTGGATCGCAACCGACAACTTACGCATAACGGCGGAAGCGGCAGCCGAACTTCTTCGGTCCTTAGAGCATAAGCAGTGACGAGAAGGCAGTCCTGTGCTGTTTTACTCTTTGGGTCCGCTCTACTTGAAAGCTGCGGATACCACGTGGGTGGCAAAGCGGACCTGATTCCAAAGAGTATCCAGACAATCGCAATTCCGGCGTTTGCCAGTGCGTCCTTGCGGTACAAACTGCTCGACGTCCTGCCGCAACAAATCGGAAGAGAGTTCATTGCCAAAACGCGCTTCCGCGTTGTGACCGATCCCAGCGAGGCTGATGCGGTGCTCAGCGGCAACATCAACGCTGCTCAGGTGTACCCGTCTATTTTCGACCCGAGCACGGGTAAACCCACCAGCGCACAATTGTTGGTCGTTTTATCTCTTACGTTTTCCGAGCGCGCTACGGGCCGCGTGCTGTTTACTCGAAATAATATGGCTTTTCGCCAGAACTACAGCATCGCCGTGGATCCGCATCAATTCTTCGATGAGAGCGGTCCGGCAATGGATCGTGTGAGCCGGGATATCGCACACGACGTAGTCGATGCTATTCTCGAAGCCTTTTAGATTCACGTAACTGTCTTATGACTCCTGAGCAATTTCTAAGTCGAATTGCGAAACAACCGCCGGCGCCGGCTCACCTATTCCTCGGGCAGGAAGGCTATCAGCGGAAAATCTGCCGCAGCGCGTTGATTAATCGCGTCCTGCCTCCCGAGTCTCGTGCCGACGGTTTAAGTCAGATCGATCTCGAGGGCTGTACGCTAACGGAAGCGTTGGACGACGCGCGGTCTCTGTCGCTTTTTTCTTCCGAACGCGTACTCTGGGTTTCGAGCGCAGAACTCGCACTGCCTCGCCGCATGGCCGGTAATGATGACGACGACGGAGCAGGAGGGGGCCAGTCTGCTGGATCGCAATTAAGCGAATACTTAAAAGCGCCTTGCCCGGGTACCGTGGTCGTTTTCGAATGCAGCCGGTATGACTTTGCGGGAGACGATCGCGCGAAGCTCGAACGAGTGCAAAAGTTCTACTCCGCAGTTCCGGTGACTGTAGAATTTCGTCATTACACGCCCGAATCGAGCCGTTTTCTTGCTCAGCAGCTCGCAAAGGAACACAATCTAAAACTCGGAAACGCGGAACTTGCGATTCTGCTCGATGCCGTGGCGGGCGATGCCAACAGGCTTGCCGGCGAGATTGAGAAGTTAGCTCTCTATGTGGGAACCGAGAGACCCGTCAAGGCGGAAGATCTGGAGACCCTGGTTCCGAATGCTGCGCAGAGCACGATTTTCACGCTGGTGAATGCGCTTGGCAAACGAGACCGCGTGGGAGCGCTACGCTCAGTCGATCTTTTGATTCGGGAGGGCGAATATCTGCCTCTCGCACTCACGTTCCTCAGTACTCAATTTCGCCTTGCGCTCGCGGCGAAAGAGGCTCGTATCAGTTCGTCTCAGCAGGCGCAGAACTTCTTCCAGAAGCTGGGGCTCCGCATATGGCGGGAACGCGCAGAGCAGGTCGTCGTGACCGCGAACGCATTCACGAAAGAGCGGCTTGCGAAGGCGATTGAATTGATCTACGGGACGGATCGCAATTTCCGGGACGGCTACAAGGACGATCGGGTCGTCATGGAGATGTTGATTTTCGCGATGACAACCGGAGATCAACGAGATAACTCGGTGCGGAGACAGGCGGAAGCCAGGCCGGCACCTCGCACGCTCGCTTAGCGGAGCCAGAATGCGGCTGCTGATCACACTAACGGCGGCCGTCGATTCCCGACCTGTGTAGCTTGCTCAAAGGCGTAAGCAAGCTGAAGCACGCCCCAGTCATCATGATGCCGACCCACGATCTGCAGCCCGATCGGTAAACCAGTCTTCGAAAACGCACATGGTACTGCGATGGCAGGATTGCCCGCTGCCGAGATGTAGTAAGCGGACCTCATCCAATCGATATAGTTCTCCATCTTCACGCCGTCGATCTCGGTGGGATAGCGTGTGTTCACATCGAATGGCAACACTTGGCTTACCGGGAGAATAAAGAAGTCATACTCTCCTCGAAACGAGCAAAGACGCTGAAAAAGAGCGGTCCGCTTTGCCTCCATTCGAGAAAGATAGGGCCCGGTGAGTTGGCGACCCTCTTGAATGTGCCAGTGAATGTAGTCATTCAGCTGATCACCGTGCGTGCTTGCCAGGTCTCCGTACGCCAACTCTGTCGACCAGTGGCGCCAGGCGAGAAAGGATTCCTGTGCGTCGGTGAAGTCGGGTTCCGCATCCTCCACAACGCACCCAAGGGATTCGAAAACCGTGCGTTGCCTTTGTACTGCGGCTTTTACTTCGCCATCCCAAGGCAGGCCTAGGTCGTTGAACATTGCCACACGTACGCCTTTGAAGTTTCGCGTTCCTAACGGTTGTGCAAATTGAGCGCCCGGCTGATCGATCGAAATCGGTGAGTGATGATCAAACCCGGCGAGCACACTGAGAAAGTAAGCGCAGTCCGAAACGTTGCGAGCGACCGGGCCGGGCACCGAAAAAGGAAACCAGCCCAGCTGGGTCGGCACGTTCGGAACGCGACCCGGCGATGGACGAAGGCCGACGACATTGCAGAAGCCGGGAGGATTTCGAAGCGAGCCCCCAAAGTCGCTTCCGTCGGCCAGCGGCACCATACCGCAGGCAAGGGCGACGGCCCCGCCGCCCGTGCTTCCTCCACAGGTCTTGGTCAGATCGTATGGATTCCGCGTCGCACCGAATACCGGGTTGAAGGTCTGGGAGCCGAGGCCAAACTCTGGGACGTTTGTTTTCCCGATGATGATTGCTCCGGCTTCTTTCTCTCGCTGAACAACCCGGCAATCGAAGTCAGGAACGAAGTTTTTTCTAAGGGGAGAGCCGAACGTGGTGCGGATGCCGCTGGTCTCGTGTAGGTCTTTGACGCCGACGGGCAACCCATGTAGCGGACCGAGCCAGTTTCCCCTGGCGATCGCCTCATCCGCCTTCGCAGCTTCCGCCATTAGGCGATCTTCCGGTACAAACGTCACGATCGCGTTTACTGCTGTGTTCAGGCGCTTGATCTGCTTCAGGTGTGCAACCATCACTTCGCGCGCGGACAGCTTCTTAGTGCGAAGTAACGCCAGAATATCGACGGCACGCAAAAAGCATATGTCGTCCTGAGAGTGATTGTTTTCGGTTGGCAAAGTCTTTTCAGTGGTGAACGAAGATCCTTCGAGTGAACCGGCAACGCCCATTGTGCCCAGCTTGAGAGTTTCGCGCCTGGTCATCTCTTCGCTCCCTTTGAACCATATCAGTGCTGAGCGCAACGAAGATAGACTCTTAGCATGACAAACGGAGAGTATGCAAAAAGGAGCGAAGATGATCAGCCGGAGGAGCTCGGAAGACGGAGCTTTGTTGCGAGTACCGTAGCCGGTCTGGCGGCCGGCGCGCGTTTAAGTTCGGCCGCAGATGCCGGGCTGATGGAGACCGATGTGGAAATCAAAACGCCGAATGGGACCTGCGATGCGGCATTCATCCGACCGAAAACCGGCTCGCACCCAGGCGTTCTGATCTGGCCGGACGCTTTCGGCCTCCGTCCTTCCATGCGCGAAATCGGGAGAAGGGTCGCTGCCGAAGGGTATGCGGTTCTGGTCCCAAATCCGTTTTATCGGGTTGCCAAGGCGCCGTTCTCCGACGCGTCGAAGTTCAACTTCCAGGATCCTGCTGATATGGCGAAACTGCGGCCACTCATGGCTTCAGTGACCGCTCCGGACCATGCTGAGCACGATGCAGTCGCGTACGTCGCTTTCCTCGATGGGCAAAAAGACGTAGACAAGACCAAGAAGATCGGCACTCAAGGGTACTGCATGGGTGGGCCGCTCGTCGTGCGAACGGCTGCAACTGTGCCGGACCGGATTGGTGCCGGGGCATCGTTTCACGGCGGCGGACTCGTGACCGACAAGCCGGACAGCCCCCACTTGCTCGCACCCAAAATCAGTGCGCGGATGTACTTCGGGATTGCTTCGAACGATGACGCCCGCCAGCCCGATGCCAAAAACAAGTTACGCGAAGCGTTCGCCGCCGCCAAAGCTCCCGCGGAAATTGAAGTCTACCCGGGAGCCCTGCACGGCTGGTGCGTGCCAGACATGCCTGCTCAGAACGGTAAACCTATTTACAACAAAGAGGACGCGGAGCGAGCCTGGGGCAAGTTAGTCGTGCTCTACCGCACGGCGCTGGCGTAATTTAGTCATGCCTTTTCAGCTGCCTTGCGGGCCTCCGCCGCGTCGTAGCTCTCACCGTAGATGGATGGAACCTTTGCTCCCATGGGACGCAGATACATCGACAACTGGCCTCGATGATGGACCGAGTGGTGCAGGATAAACCCGAGATACATGACTGCGGGAAGCTGAAACAAGCCGCGGAAATCGATGATCTTGACGAGTTGCTCGCTCGATAACTGCGCCACCTGAGCGATACGCGCTTCGAAGTTCTCGGAATACCAACGGTTCAGATCCGCGGCGGTCTGAATCGAGTCCGGCCGCGGGCGGGGTGAAAACTCGAACTCACCCGCTTGAAGGGCGTCCAGAAACCGCATTTCCGCTGCAGCGATATGCCACGCCAAATCGATGGCGCTTTTCGAGATCTCGTCTGGTCGATAGCTTTCTTTGCCCTCCGGGATCGCGCCAATAATGTTCTTGGTGATGGTGTGCTCGTTCTTTACTGCCGGGAGAAAAGCAGTTTGTAACAGAAACCTACCTTGATCGGGCTCCAGCTGTTGCATCGAAACAGCATATCTTATGCTTGCGGCTTGGCGTCGCTAGCTGTGCGTCGTGCGGGTGCGCCAATCAAACAGGACAACTCCGCAGGCAACGGAAACGTTCAGGGACGAAACAGCGCCGGCCATCGGGATGCGAACCAGCACGTCGCAATGCTTCTGAACACCCTGGTGTATACCCTTTCCCTCTCCTCCGAACACGAAAACGCTGGGCGAGGCGTACTGGACGGAGTTGTACGTTTCGGTTCCACGCTCGTCGAAACCGTAGATCCAGAACCCACGCTCCTTCAGGCGATCTAACGTTTGGGAGATGTTGGTTACGCGTGCGACCCGGAGATAAGTAAGTGCTCCCGCCGCAGCCCTTTCTACCGTTTCCGTCAAGGGCGCCGAGCGCCGTTCGCCAACGATAACGGCATCTGCGCCGGCCGCATGGGCGGTGCGGATGATAGCGCCGAAGTTGTGAGGATCTTCTACGCCATCGAGTACGACGAGCAGGCGTGAGCCGTCGAGCACTTGTTCCAACTCAGCATAGTTATGCGCAGCACCAAAAGCGATGGCATTTTGATGAGGAGCCTCATTCGACAGACGGTCGAGCGCATCCTTAGGTTCGAATCGAACGGGCACATTCTTTTCACGGCAGAGATCAACGATTTCCTGGACCCGAGGACCGGCAGCGCCCTTAGCAACAACTACTTTCTCGAGAGGCCTGCCTGCGCGAAGGGCTTCGCGAACAGGATGGATGCCGACAAGCAGCCTTTTGGAGATTCCGCTCTCCGCCGCTCGGGATCCGGACTCTCCTTCGTTCTTTCTCTTGGAATGCTTTTCAAAAGGCCGCATGGACCAACTGACTACTTCAGACCCGCAAGTCGCGCCGCGAAAATCAGGAAGAAAGCGGCAGCCCGTGCTCTTCGAGTATTGCGCTTACCTCTTTCCGGGAAAGGCGAGAAGCGTCATATTCTATGAACAGCGCATGACCCGAAGGTTCAACTCGCGTGGTCAACATGCCGTACACGGAATGAACTCGAGATATCTCTTTCAAGTCTCCCTCGTCAAGAGGACGAGAGAGTGTGAAAGTCGTTTGCACCTTCGTCATCGGGCTCAGAATAGCATTAGCTTCCGTCGGTCTTCTTGACCTTCCAAAGGATTTGGCGCAGTATGCCGAGCCACGTCTCCGTGTCGCCCGACGGCAGAGGCAAACGGCGCACAAGCCGGCGAATTTTAAGCTCCGTCGAAGAGGACGTTGTGCGCCCGACGTATCCGGATTCGTGCAACAGTTCGAGCAGGATCGACGTGAAGCGATCCGTATCTTCGGCCGATGCACGTGTCGGCTCCGGGAGCGGTGTGCCGGCCGCTTCTTCACTTCGGGACAGTTCATACAGGCAGATTGCGACAGCCTGTCCCAGATTCATGGACCCGTGCTCTTCGCGAGTGGGAATGCGCAGCGCCCAATGGCAGAAACTCAGATCTTCGTTGGACAATCCAAACTTTTCAGATCCAAAAAGCAGCGCTACAGAAGACGAGGCGGCCCTCGACCGAATTGCCGTTGCCGCACTCTCGAGTCGCTGGAGCGGTATGTGCAGATCGCGGTGACCAAGCGCCGTGCTGCCTACCACGAACTCGCAATCCGCTATGGCCGCTTCCAGGTTTCGGTAAACCTCAGCTTCTTCGAGAATGTAGCGAGCACGAACGGCCGATCTGGCTTCGTGAAAGGCCGCCTCGTAAGGATTCACCAGCCGGAGCTTCCGGAACCCGAAATTGCTCATCGCGCGAGCGGCAGCGCCGATGTTCAGAGGATTACGGGGCGCGACCAGCACGACCCGAAGCTGGTCGCGCAATCACTGTTCCAGGTAAGTGTAGCCTTGCAGGCCTTCTTCGTAAAACCGCAGCAATCGACCCGATTCTTCGTATCCGATACGCTGCTCACGTACCGCGAGCTCGACGTCCTTTCGGAAAGCATCCACCAGAGACTGAACGCTGTATTGGACATAGTTCAGAACCTCGCGGACGGTGTCTCCTTGTATGACGGTTTCGAGAACCACGTCGCCGTTCTCGTCCAGATTGACGTGGACAGCATTGGTATCGCCAAACAGATTATGCAGATCGCCCAAGATCTCCTGGTACGCGCCCAGAAGAAACGCTCCTAAGAAGTAGGGGCTTCCGTCCAAAGTGTGCAGAGGAAGCGTCTTCTTTACGTCGCGCCGGTCAATGAACTGGTCGACCTTTCCGTCGGAGTCGCAAGAGATATCCCCGAGCACTCCCCGGCGTGTCGGGCTCTCGTCCAAACGATGCACGGGCATGATCGGAAAGAGTTGTTTGACGGCCCAACTGTCCGGCATGCTCTGGAACAGCGAAAAGTTACAAAAGTAAGTGTCGGATAGCATTCCCTCCAAGCCTTCGAGCTCTTCAGGGAAGAAATCGAGCTCCTTGGCATACTTGTGTATCTTGCGGCAGATTGCCCAATAGAAGTTCTCCGCCAGGCTTCGCTGCTGTAGCGTCAGGTAACCGAGGCTAAATAAGTTCAGGGCCGAATCGAGCGCTTGTTGCGCATCGTGATAGGACTCGAGCAGATTTTTCTTCGTGATCGACCGATTAGTCTCAAACAGATCGATCAGTGGTTGTTCGGAATCTTCCGGTAACGATGCGGGCAGGTCTGCTTCTCCGAACCCGCTCACGCCCAGAACGTTGAACACCAGCACGCTGTGATAGGCGGCAACGGCTCTTCCACTTTCAGAAATGATATTCGGATGAGGTACTTCACCTTCATCGCAGATGCTCTGAATGTGATACACGACGTCGCGCGCATACTCCTCCAGCGTATAGTTCACGCTGGACTCGAAATCCGTTTGAGAGCCATCGTAGTCGATCCCCAAACCGCCGCCCACGTCCAAGTAACAGAGCCCAGTCCCCAGCTTCTTCAGGTCGACGTAGATGCGCGCGGCTTCGATCACGGCAGCCTTGATCTGCCGAATGTTGGTGATTTGACTCCCGAGGTGAAAATGCAGGAGTTGCAGGGAATCTTCCATTCCCCTCTGCTTCAGGAGCTCCACAGCCTCGAGTGCTTCGCTGACAGTCAGGCCGAATTTCGAGCGATAACCGCCCGAAGACTTCCATCTGCCTGAGCCGCGACTCGCAAGCTTCACCCTCAAGCCGATAGACGGTTTCACGCCGACTTGCTCGGCATGTTTCATGATCAGATCAAGCTCGGTGAATTTCTCTACGACAGGGGTGATTTGTCGGCCGATTTTTTTGGCCAGCATCACCATCTCGATATACTCGTCGTCTTTGAACCCGTTACAGATGATGGGAGTTCCGTTATCCGCTACGGCGAGAACCGCCAGGAGTTCGGGCTTTGATCCGGCCTCCAGCCCGAAATTGTAGGCTCGTCCGAACTGGAACACCTCTTCGACGACCTGACGCTGTTGATTCACTTTGATGGGATAAACACAACAGTAGTTCCCGTTGTATCCATGCTCCCGAATGGAGGACTCGAAGGCCTGGTTCATCTCACCGAGCCTGTGTTTCAGGATACCGGCGAAGCGGATCAAGATCGGCAGGGAAATGCCGCGCCACTGAAGCGTGTCCACCAGCTCTTTCAGGTCGATTCTGCGATTCTGCTCCTTCGTCGGGTGAACCAGCACATTGCCGTTCTCGCCAACCGAGAAATAACCTTTGCCCCAGCTGGCGACGTCGTAAAGCTCTGCGGCTTCTGTTGTAGTCCAGCGGTCCGCGGGTTCACGCACCTGTGGGAGGGAAACTTTCGTGGTCAGGGGAGGTACTCCTTCAGAAAGAGAACGTTGCGCGACAAGTTGCGGCACGTTCCCACCCCATAATTAGAGCACGCTTAGCGAGTTACGGCCCTCAATTGTAACCAAATTGTGAGCGGCTGTCGCTCAATGCTGAATCTCGTCGGGGATCTTCGGCAGGCGAACGGTATCGATCCAGAAAGACTTCAAGCCTTTGACCGCATTCATCAGGTCATCGAGCGACGTTGGCTTCCGGATATAGGCGTTGGCGTGAGCTTCATAAGCGCGGTTAATGTCGATCTCGGCCCGCGATGAACTGAGCACGATTACGGGAATCAGGCGTCTGTCGGGATCGGCTTTCAGGCGAGCCAACACCTCGTGGCCGCCGACCTTCGGAAGGTTCAAGTCCAGGAAAATAAGATCCGGGTGCCAGAGTTCGGAGCCAGTGTTCTGATTGAAAGTGATGCGCAGGCCTTCCGCACCGTCTGAAGCGACTCTAATGTCGACAGGAGCCTTTAGCTCTTTGAGCGCGTCTTTCAACAGACGAACGTCGCCGGGATTGTCCTCGATGATCAGGATTCGGATATCTCGGTCGTAATCTTGCAATTCTTCCCACACACAGCCTAAAAGTATGAAGCGATCCTAGTGGCCCGACTGTTGGAGTTCATGGCCGCAAAAAGGTTGCGCGACTTGTGGCGAAAGGACGGTAAAAATCTCTGGCTTTAATCTCAAGTGCGTTCCAGTACCACGAAAGCCACTGTCAACGTATTTACCTCAGATTTTTCGAAAGTGCGGCGCACTTTCTTGTCAGTTAACGAAAGTAAGCACCCGAAAAAATGGAGAATGCATCCCGATCGACCGGTACGACAGCACTCGGTTGGTCTCTCGAGGCCACGCCGAATCTTGGGCACAGGCCGGAGAAATCCGGGTGCAAAATTCTCTTCGCGGGGCAATCAGGGCCGGTAAGTGCTGCGGTCTCGGATCTTGTGAGCGAAACGAATCACGAATTGCTTCGGGTGCAGTCCGTGGAGCAGACACTCGCTCTCGTTTCGAGCGGGCACATTGACCTGATTCTGGCGGACACCAGTGTTGACGGGCTCAGCGCAATTGAACTCTGCCGCGTTTTAAAGAGATCCCCCGCAACGCAACTGCTGCCAACATTTGTGCTCTGGGCTCAACGCGATCCCGATGCTGAAGTAAGCGCCATCGAGGCGGGCGCCGACGCTTTTCTGCCGTTGCCCCTGCAAGCGAGGATTTTCCACGCGCACATCAACTCCGCCTTACGCCGAAAAGCGCTCGTGGACAAGCTCGATGACCCGGAAAGCATTCTTTTCTCGCTTGCCGCATCCGTGGAGGAACGTGACGGTGCTCTGAGCAAGCATTGCGAACGCCTGGCCCGGATCGCGACATCGATTGGAATGGCCTTGCAGCTTTCCGCCAGCGACATCTTGGCTCTCCAAAGGGGCGGCTATCTCCACGACATAGGCAAAGTCGCGATCCCGGATTCCGTGTTGTTCAAGCCCTCACCGCTTACTCCCGAAGAGTGGCGGATCATGGAATGCCACACGGTCAAAGGCGAGCAAATCTGCAAGGGTATGAAATCCCTCCGGCGGGTGTTGCCGATTCTTCGGCACCATCATGAGAAGTGGGACGGATCAGGTTATCCGGACCGGCTCCGGGGGAACGAGATCCCACTACTGGCCCGAATTGTCCAACTCGCGGATATCTACGACGCTCTGACCTCGGAGCGCGAATATAAGCGCGAGCATAGCCCGGCCGAAGCGGTCGAAATCATCCAGGCTGAGACAAGGAGAGGCTGGCGCGATCCCTTCCTGACCGCGCGCTTCGCAGAGATGCTCCCGTCCATCGTCGAGATCGGCGAAGCGGTGGCGCAAGACGCGAGCCAGCTTTCCTTGCATGCCCTCGCGGGCAAGGTCAACCACGAACATCGACTCAGTTCCCCTTTTCGCCCGCTACCGTCCGACCGCCTCGACGTACTCGCTGGATAAAGTAGGTGTGTATGGCGCGGTACGGAGTTCACTCTATTTGACCTGTTCGGAGACTAATAGCCGAGCATCCTCAAACCCTTCAAGCGGTCCGGAATCTCTTCGCGTTCTCTCGGGAGAGATAGTGCGATGCTTCGCCTGCCCCCGTCTAGTGGCTCACCGGGAAGAGGTTGGCCGAGTCAAGCGGCGTGCGTATATGGCCCATGATTACTGGAGCAAACCGGTTCCCGGATTTGGCGACCCCGCCGCCCGGTTGTTCATCATCGGGCTCGCACCCGGTGCACATGGTGCCAATCGCACAGGCCGGATGTTTACCGGCGATCGCTCGGGCGAGTTTCTGTATCGAGCACTTTGGCAAACCGGATTCGCAAACCAGAGTCACAGCGTGGCCACCGATGACGGGCTCGAGTTATACGACGCGTATATGGCCGCGGCAGTCCGATGTGTGCCACCGGACAATAAGCCGAATCGTGACGAGATCGTTACCTGCAGGCCCTATTTAGCGCGCGAATTGAAACTCTTCACGGACCTGAAGGCAGTTGTTGCCCTGGGAGCCATCGCTTTCGAGGCATACCTCTGTATTCTTCAGCAATCCGGCGCGATCCAATCCCGGTCGAGGTTTCGGTTCGGCCACGGGGCCAGTTACAGCACCCATCCGGGGGGCCCGGTTCTCGTCGCGTGCTATCACCCGAGCCAACAGAACACGTCCACCAGGCGGCTTACAGCAGAGATGCTTTGCGATGTGTTTAGCCGCGTCAGGACAATTCTGCACCACGAATCAGAGGGACGGCCCCGGGTAGGTGAGAGGTAAGTTCGGAGCCGGCCGATCGCTCAATATCATCTTGGCTTCGTCGCTCAACAACACCCAAAGCCCGTAGACTCCGAGCGCGGTTCCGAACGGAACATGAAGAAGATGAAAAACCGATACGACTAACGTGAACACACGAGCCCAAGGACGCAGCCTAACCAAACCCCAGCCGCCAATAATGGACGGAAGCCCGAGCAGAACGAAAAATGCCGCCACCCCGAGTCCTATCAGAGAGAGAATAGGACCGGCGAAAGGCGCCCCATTTTCCGGAATGGAAACTCCCGACCAGCTGATAGCACCCGCCAACCCGCCCAGTATTGCCAATGCCACGAGCCCGATGGAAGCCGTGAGCCCTCCCATTACGATGTTCAGAATCCCTAGAATTTTGATGTGATCGCGCATGTGTTTCCCCGTCCGCTCTTCGAATATTACGTATCTTTGGAGTAGTTTGTTTCCAGTCCCCAGCGGAGCAAGAACTGGGAATGAACACTGTATAACAGTTAAACTAGGTAAGAGATCTAAGTCTTGCAGAACGATTTTATGACGCATATCGCAGGACCTTACTTGTTCCTCTTCGCGCATGACTCGATGGCCAGCCGCATGGCTCAAGGTCTATTCGATGACACGTTCTCAGGCATCTACCGACTTTCGGCTTTTGACTGGGCATTGCTTATCCCCTATTTCACGATTCTGGCGATTCTGTCGGTATATGGGATTCACCGGTACGAGACAATCCGTCGCTATCGAAAGTTCCGCAAGAACCTGGTCCTGGAATCTGCTGAGAAATTCGCCCAACTGCCACGCGTTACCGTGCAGTTGCCCATCTACAACGAACGATATGTAGTCGAGCGGCTTCTCGAAGAGGTTGTCAAGCTGGAGTACCCGAGAGACTTGCTTCAGATTCAGGTGCTGGATGACTCAACCGATGAAACTCACGTCTTCACTGAACGGCTTTCCAATGAGTACGCCGCGGCCGGTTACCCGGTAGAATACCGACATCGCACGAATCGGCACGGCTTCAAGGCCGGCGCCTTACAAGAAGGGCTGGAAACTGCAACCGGTGAGTTGATTGCAATCTTCGATGCCGATTTTATTCCCCCGTCCGATTTCCTGCTGAAAACGGTTCACTTCTTTACAGATGCAGAAGTCGGCGTCGTACAAACTCGGTGGACTTATCTGAACAAGGAGTTCAACATCCTTACTCAGGTCGAGGCTATGCTCCTCGATGGGCACTTTGTTCTGGAACATGGGTGCAGGTGCGGCTCCGGTCTGTTTTTCAACTTCAACGGTACGGCCGGTATTCTTCGACGCAAGATGATCGACGACGCCGGAGGCTGGCAACACGAAACTCTGACTGAAGACTCGGATCTTAGTTATCGGGCGCAGCTGAAAGGCTGGCGCTTTGTCTACGTACCTGACATTGAGTGCCCTTCGGAGCTGCCGGTTGAGACCTACGGCTTCCAGGTTCAGCAGGCTCGCTGGGCAAAAGGTCTAACTCAGGTAGCCCTGAAACTTCTGCCTAAGGTATTGAAGGCCGATCTGCCGTTCCGGGTAAAAGCGGAAGCTTTCATGCACCTGACGCCGAATATCTCGTACCCGCTCATGCTGGTCGTATCGATGCTGATGCTTCCGGTCATGATCGTACGGTTCTATATGGGTGTATTCCAGATGGTTGCGATCGATTTCCCGCTCATCGTCGCTTCATTCTGGTCTATCTCCGCCTTCTACCTCTACGCCCAGAAGGTCTTGTTTCCAAAGAGTTGGTGGAAATCGATTGCGTTTCTCCCGATGCTGATGGCCGCAGGGGTAGCGCTTACTGTCAGTAACGCAAAGGGCGTCATTGAGGCTCTCCTAGGTGTTCAGACCAGCTTCGCGCGAACGGCTAAATATGCCCTGGATAACAAGGGTCAGGCGCTGAAATCGACACCTACGGCGTACCGCCGCAAGAGCGGAATGTTGCCCTATATCGAGTTAGCGATCGGCAGCTACTTCGTGTACATGGTGGTTTTCGCGGTAGAGACTTACAACTTCCTGGCTATACCGTTCCTGATGCTGTTCGTTTGCGGCTATTATTGGGCTGGTATCTCCACGCTTAGCGAAGAGTTCTGCGGGAAAATACACTGGCAGCGTGCGCGTAAACTGGCCGGTGCACAATAATCGCCCGTACTGTCCCAAATAAATCTCAGATCGTACCGAAGGTACCCGAGGTGCGCCGGTACGCCACATTGGGAGGTTCGTAATATCTCAGTATGCGTGCACTCGTCCAACGCGTTTCCGAAGCTCAAGTAACAGTTGCGGGCAAAGTTGTCGGGCAGATCGGGCGAGGGTCACTTGTCTTTCTGGGAGTGAAACAGAATGACACCAGCGCGGACGCGGAATACCTGGCAAACAAAATAACTGGGCTTCGCATCTTCCCGGACGAGAACGGAAAAAACAACCTTAGCCTTGCTGATATCGGAGGCGCACTGTTAATTGTTTCTCAATTCACGTTGTATGCCGACACTCAGCGTGGAAATAGACCGTCCTATGCTGAAGCAGCTGGCGCAGAAGTTGCCAAGCCGCTATATGAGCACTTTGTCCAGTGCTGCAGAAATATGTGCTCCAACCTGCAGACGGGGGTTTTTCAGGCGCAGATGAGCATTTCCCTAGTTAACGAAGGGCCTATTACTATCCTCTGTTCCTCAGACCCTTGAGTTATTCGTCTGAATTTTAAGATAGAGTATGTTACTAACTAAGAATAGACATGGCAAAAACAATCGCCACACCGAATAGAGAGATCCTGGAAGCGGCGCTTCAGGGATTAGAGGCCCAGCGGGAGCGGCTGGATGAGCAGATTTCACGGGTGCGCAGCATGATGGGACAAAGGGCGGCAAGACCCGCAAAAGGTTCTACGGCGGAGGCGAGTTCGAACGCGGCAACCACGACGTCATCCCGGGAACGTAAACGCCGCATTCTGAGTCCGGAAGCTCGCAAGCGAATTGCAGCAGCCCAAAAGAAAAGATGGGCAACGTTCCGAAAGAATCAGGGCTGACGAGTTCGCGTACCGGAAGCGGAATGGTCGGGTGCGGAGCCGACGCTGCTTCGCGGGATTGATCCTGGGGATTCTTGAGTTCTAAACGGCTCTACCGGAAGCGGCAGGCGCGACTCTGGCCCGAAGTTGCGCCTCTTCCAACCGAGCCGACTCCTGGTAAGTGAAGATCATGCGGTGAACCACGGTCAGGTTCCCCAGGACCGCAATCACCCAGAGAACAGGAGCCATTCGTTGGAACAGAGCGCCGATGATCAAGAGAACGACGCGCTCCGGCCTTTCCATGAATCCGACTTTACAGGTTGGAATGATGTTCTCGGCGCGGGTCCTGGTGTAGCTGATCATCACGGAAGCCGTCATAACTACTGCGGTCAGCACAACGTATGCGGGACGATTGATTGTTCCGTAATAAACGAGCAGGCCGACCAGCAGGGCGAGATCCGAATAACGGTCCAGCACTGAATCGAAGAAACCGCCGAAGCGGGTAACCTGGTTGGTCGCGCGCGCGACGCGACCGTCGACCATGTCGAAGAGGCCGGCAAAAATAATTACCAGGCCAGCGGTTCGAAATTTTCCGGTCGCCAGGAAAGAGGCGGCGACGATGTTGATGACCAATCCGAAGAACGTAAGTACGTTAGGATTTATCTTCGAAAGCGCAAGCCCTCTTACAATCAGCCTGATGATCCGGTTTGCTCCTAAGCCGATTGCGCGCGTGTAGGTCATCTAACTCCTCAATTATTTGGCGGCTTCGTCGTGAATGGTCGCGAGCTGCAGAATTTCGAGCTCTCGCGTTCCATCCGGGATCTGGATCCGAACCGTATCACCAACTCGCTTTCCGAGTAAGCCTTTCCCAATCGGCGAACTGGTGGAGATCTTTCCTTGTGCCACGTCGGCGTCTTCGCTCGTGACGAGATTATAGGACAGCTCTTCGTCCTTGTTCAGATCGAGAACCACCACTCGGGAGCCAAGCCCGACACGGTCCCGAGGGATCTTGGCCAGGTCGATCATGGAGAATTCCCGAAGTCGCGCTTGCAACTGCCCTAATCGCGCATTGACCAGTCCTTGACGCTCCTTGGCGGCATGATACTCGGCATTCTCACTCAGATCACCGTGAGCACGAGCTGTCAGGATCTGTTTCGGCAGTTCAGTGCGGAGTTCATGTTCCAGTGCCGCGATTTCGTCCTGGATCTTCTTCTTGAGTTCCTCCATAGATGCTGACCTTTATTATATGAACGATTCCCGGACTCGGGACGTGCCTGTACCATTCGACAGAACTACGTGTCAATTGTTACAATTATGTCGAGGGACTATCCGTTCATGGCCAGTAAACCACCGTTTGCGCAAGGCGCACAAGTCGAACATTCTAAATTTGGCCTTGGCTCGGTTGTCTCGTGCAACGACGATTACATCGTCATTAAGTTTGATGACCACGGCGAAAAGAAGTTTGTGACTTCTATGGCTTTGCCGGCATTGAAAAAGAGTGACAGACAACCTCCCGTCGAGAAGCGCCGCGCAACCAGGAAGAAAGTTGCCGCTCCCGCTGCTGGGGCATAACGGATCCCTCCGTCCGGAGACTTTGGCATGACGGTCGGAGTAGTAGTATTCCCCGGTAGCAACTGCGACCACGACGCCTATTTCGCGTTTCGCCACAGTCTGGGCACCGAGGCGAAATTCATCTGGCACGATTCCACGACGCTCGGCGACGTAGACGCGGTGATA
This sequence comes from Bryobacteraceae bacterium, assembly GCA_045807925.1. Taxonomy (GTDB): domain Bacteria; phylum Acidobacteriota; class Terriglobia; order Bryobacterales; family Bryobacteraceae; genus Bog-105. The sequence goes on from JBJMGK010000101.1 coordinate 104,301, forward strand.
CTTCCTGGTGGGTTTTCGTACGGTGACTACTTGCGCACGGGCGCGATCGCGAAGTTCTCGCCAGTTATGGGCGCTGTGAAGCTTTTCGCCGAGAATGGCGGTCCTGTATTGGGAATCTGTAATGGATTTCAGGTGCTTACTGAATCCGGGCTTCTCCCGGGCTCTTTAGTACGCAACGCAGGGTTGAAATTCGTTTGCCGGACAGTGCCGGTCGAGGTCTCGAGCACCAATTCACCGTTTACTCAGAATGCGCAACCAGGTGAAATTCTGCGTCTCCCTGTCGCTCATGGCGAAGGGTGCTATATCGCGGATGCAGCCACACTTCACGAACTCGAGGCGGAGGACCGGGTTGTGCTCCGTTACCGCGAAAATCCAAATGGTTCGATGAACAACATTGCCGGAATCGTTAACTCCGAGCGAAATGTACTCGGTATGATGCCGCACCCGGAGCGGGCGGCAGACCCGCTTGTCGGGGGAACCGACGGAGTAACCCTTCTGCGTTCGCTAATCTCATCGCTGAACGTGAGCTCGCCCATCCTCGCGACATCGCGCTCATGAACACTACGCCGGAAGTTGTCGCGGCGCACCAACTAACGGCCGCCGAGTACGACAGGATCGTGGAGTTGCTGGGGCGTGAGCCGAGCCTGACGGAACTCGGCGTCTTCAGCGTGATGTGGAGCGAGCACTGCTCCTACAAGAGCACCCGCGTCCATCTGAAAAAGCTTCCGACGGAAAGTCCCTACGTGCTCCAGGGCCCCGGCGAGAATGCGGGAATTATCGACGTCGGGGATGGCGTAGCGATCGCTTTCAAGATCGAATCCCATAATCACCCCAGCTTCATCGAACCGTTCCAGGGCGCGGCTACGGGTGTCGGCGGCATTCTTCGGGACATCTTCACCATGGGTGCGCGGCCGATCGCGGTGATGGATTCCATCCGGTTCGGATCGCTGGACGACGAGAAAACAGGCGAGCGAAATCGGCGAATCCTGGATGGCGTGGTTTCAGGCATCGCTCATTACGGCAACTGCTTTGGCGTTCCGACCGTCGGAGGCGAGTGCGCCTTCGACAAGAGCTACGATGGCAACCCGCTGGTAAACGTATTCGCACTTGGAGTGTTCCGGCACCACGAAATCTTCTACGGGAAGGCCACGGGAGTCGGAAATCCCGTAATCTATGTGGGCGCGAAGACAGGCCGGGATGGAATTCACGGCGCTTCCATGGCTTCCGCCGAGTTCACCGAAGAATCCAAGCAGAAGCGGCCCAATGTGCAAGTCGGCGATCCATTCATGGAGAAGCTGCTTCTCGAAGCGTGTCTCGAGGCTATGAGGACGGGCGCCATTGTCGGTATTCAGGACATGGGTGCCGCGGGGCTCACGTCTTCGACGTGTGAGATGGGAAGCCGGGCGGGAACGGGAATCGAAATCGATCTGCAGTATGTCCCGCAGCGGGAGACCGGCATGACACCGTACGAGATCATGCTGTCCGAATCGCAGGAACGGATGCTTCTGGTTGCCGAGAAGGGGCGCGAAGACGCGGTCTACGACGTCTTCAAAAAGTGGGGCTTGGACGCCGTTCAGATTGGGACCGTTACGCCCGATGGACTTCTCCGCATCAAGAATCACGGCGAAGTTGTTGCGGAGATTCCGAATCGCGCACTGGCCGACGAAGCTCCCAGATACAACCGGCCACATACGACCCCTTTGCGCGTTGCGCCACTCGATGGTCCGACGGTCAAGAGTTCGGATTTGAAAGCTGACTTGCAGAAACTGCTTGGCTCTGCTGATCTCTGCTCGAAGCGATGGATCTGGGAACAGTATGATCACCAGGTTCGAACTAATACGGTAGCGGGACCCGGTTACGATGCTGCGGTCGTGCGAATCAAACAGACGGACAGGTCTGTGGCGATGTCGCTTGACGGGAATGGACGTTATTGCTCGCTCGATCCGAGGCAGGGTACGAAGCTGATCGTTGCGGAGTGTTGCCGTAATCTGTCCACGGTCGGAGCACTCCCTATCGCGACCACAAATAACTTGAACTTCGGCAACCCGGAACGGCCGGAGATCATGGCCCAGATTGTCGAGTCGATTGAAGGGTTGGCGGAAGCCTGCCGATTCTTTGGTGTGCCCGTAACCGGCGGGAATGTGAGCCTCTACAACGAGACCCTGGGATCGCCCATCTTGCCGACGCCGGTTGTGGGAATTGTCGGCGTTCTACCGACGTCGTTGCCCGTCAGTTCCACGTTCACCCGGGAAGGGCTAACGGTTGTCCTGCTCGGTGGCTTCGGCAGCTCGGATTGGCGACAACTCGGCGGAAGCCAGTACGCGAAAGTCGTCAAGAACAGCTTGTGGGGCGTTCCACCCGCGCTCGACATGGATTACGAGAAGCGCGTTCAGCAAACGGTACGAACGCTGGTGCGGGAGCGGATCGTTGCAAGCGCTCACGACGTTGGCGAAGGCGGCTTCGCCGTTGCGCTCGCAGAATGTTCTTTTGGTCCGGCTAAGGTCGGCGCCGACGTCGAAGTCGACAGTGACTTGCCTCCGGAACTGGCACTCTTCCATGAAGGGCCGTCAAGGATTCTGGTCGCCACTGACGATCCACAGCGCGTCCTGCTCGAGGCCAGGAAAAATGACATCGTGGCGGTGACGATCGGTGTCACGGTCAGCCAATTCGTTCGGGTGCGCAAACGGGATGCGGTGCTGATAGACGCTTCGATCGATGAATTGCGCGAACCGTGGTCAGAGTATCTCGAAAACGTTTTCCAAGCTGCAGTGGTAGCGTAAACACTTTTATGTTGAATGCGGACGAGGATGGCCTCTTTGACAAACTCCACGAAGAGTGTGGAGTTTTCGCCCTGTACGGGCATCCCGAGGCAGCAAACCTTGTTTATTTAGGTTTGTACGCTCTCCAACATCGCGGTCAAGAGAGCGCCGGCATCGCCTCTAGTGACGGCAAAAAAATCCATCACGTTCGGAAAATGGGCCACGTCGCGGATATCTTCACTCCCGATGTCCTCAACCATCTGCCGGGTCAGTTAGCAATCGGTCACACGCGTTATTCGACGGCTGGCGACACCAGCCTGAAGAACGCCCAACCGCTGTCGGTTGCGTGCAGCAAGGGTCAAGTGGCGGTCGCGCATAACGGGAATCTGACGAACGCCATCGAGCTTCGGCAGGAACTGGAACAGGAGGGATCGATCTTCCAGTCAACCAGTGACACCGAAGTCATTCTTCACCTCGTCGCCAAATCACACGAGCGAACCCTTTCGGGCGCACTTCGCGATGCCCTGTTGCAGATTGAAGGTGCGTTTTCGCTGGTTTTCCTTGCGGAAGACCGCGTGATAGTCGCCCGGGATCCGCACGGCTTCCGCCCGCTCGCGATGGGAACGCTGGTTATGGCGGATGGCAAGGCGGCTACTGTGTTCGCCTCCGAAACCTGCGCTTTCGATTTAATTGGCGCCGAATATGTTGGGGATGTCCGGCCCGGTGAAATGGTAATCGTGGGACCGGAAGGAATTACCCGGGAGCTCTACACTACTCCTGGTGTCACCGCTCATTGTGCGTTCGAGCACGTGTATTTCTCGCGTCCAGACTCGATCGTGTTCGGAAAAGCTGTGGCCGAATCGCGAGAGGCCATGGGGCGCACGCTCGCCAGGCTCCACCCCGTCGAAGCGGATGTGGTGGTTCCCGTTCCCGATTCTGGAGTCGCCGCCGCGATCGGATATGCCGCGGAATCGGGCATACCGTACCGCCAGGCTCTCATTCGGAATCATTATGTCGGCCGTACTTTTATCGAGCCTTCACAAGAGATCCGAGATTTCGGAGTGAAGTTAAAGCTCAACCCGATACGGCACTTACTCGAAGGAAAACGCGTTGTCCTAGTGGACGACTCTATTGTTCGTGGGACCACGAGCCGTAAGATCGTGCGCATGGTCAGAAGCGCCGGCGCCCGTGAAGTCCACCTGAGAATCTCCTGCCCGCCGACGATTTCTCCGTGCTACTACGGGGTGGACACTCCGTCAGAAAACGAGCTGATTGCTGCCAACAACACCGTCGAGCAAATCAGGGAATATGTGGAAGCCGATTCCTTGGCTTACTTGAGTCTCTCCGGACTTCAGGACTCGATCAAGGACACCGACAGCCAATTCTGTTACGCCTGTTACACGGGTGAATACCCGACGCTGGTGCAGATCGGCGAGATCGTTATGGCAAAGCGCGGCTGCTGCTAGCGACCGACGCCTCACCACTCAACTGCCCCAAAATCAGGTTCCGGATCTCCTCCGTCACTCGGCCGCGATCCTTCAAACTAAGCGACGCCGTGGCGATTGGGGGAAGAATTCGCACGGTAACATCCCCCGACAGGGGCACTCCTCCTCCAAAGGGCAACACTTCCCGCGTGCCAATCAAGGTCACAGGCACGAGGGGCACCCCGGCCCTAATTGCGATATACACAGCTCCCTCTTTGAACGGACGAAGCCGGCCATCGTGGGACCGGCCGCCCTCCGGGAAGATCAGGAGTGAAATCTTCTTATTTGCCACCGTTTCCGCAGCCAGCTGCATTGTCTTGACCGATGCTCGCGGATCTCCACGGGGAACGGGAATATGGCCAGCCTGCTTCAAATGCGTACCGAGAAGCGGGATCTGAAATAAACCTACTTTCGCCAAAAATCGGAACTGCACGGGAACGTGCGAAAGCACCACGGGTGTATCCATGTAGCTCAAGTGATTCGAAACGAAGATATAACTACCGTTCGCATCGATGTGCTCGAGTCCTTCTACTCGGACCTTTACCCCAGATACTGTTAGCAGAAAACGTCCCCATGCGCGCGCCACTCGGATCGGTATGGCGCCAGTCTTGTCGAACAGGGCCGCAATTACACTGATGGTGCCGTAAACGAGAGTGGCGACAAGGATCGCCGGATCGGCTATCAAAATGCCGCGGAGCCTTCTCATTGAAATTTCATCTCAACGTGTCCTTGCTTGGAGCGTAATAACTTCGCGCGTGCTTCTCCAACGATAAAAAGCGAGCCGGTGAAGAAAACGACGGCATCGGTGGGCGCTGTATTCGCGATCTTGATCGCCTCGTCCAGGTTTGCCGCAATAAGTCGATTGGGGTGTTCGGTAAGGGCCGCAATTACTTCCGGTCGCAACGCTCGAGGGAACTCTGGCGCCGTGAGGATGAGGCAGTCTGCCAAGGGAAATAGTTCGGCCGTGACCTCGTCAATGGCTTTGTCTCGCATCGTGCCGTAAATAATCCAAACCGGCCTGTCTGCACGAAATTCCCGTATATAGCGGGCCAGCGCACGCGCGCCTGCTGGGTTATGCGCGCCGTCCAGAACGAAATCAGGATTTCTGGAAATCAACTCTAGCCGACCTGGCCAACGGGCGTCGGCTAGTCCCTTCTGAATAGCTGGTCCCTCAACCTCGAGCAACCTGCTAGCGACGATCGCCGCGGCTGCGTTCTCGATCTGGTGCTGACCCGGCAACGAGTGCCGCACCGGCAGACCGTCGGCCTCGAACTCGCAACCGTAGGGCGTAAGCTTGATGCCGGATACTGGCAGATCTCGAGTATGGTGAACCGGCACTGCCAATTCGGCGGCGACTCGAGTGATCACCGCTTCGGCTTCCGGTACTTGCCTGGCCAGCACGAGCGGAACTCCCGGTTTTAAAATGCCGGCCTTTTCGGAGGCGATCGCGTCCAGAGTATTGCCAAGGAAAGCCTCGTGGTCGAAGGAAACTGGCGTGATGACCGTCAACTCAGGCGAGATGACGTTGGTTGCATCGAGCCGCCCTCCGAGCCCCACCTCGATAACGCTGATGTCTGTCTTCTCGCTAAATACGAGAAAGGCCATGCCAGTTACAAGCTCGAAGTAGGATGGATATCCTTCGCTTGATTCCTTCGCGGCGAGCCGTTCCGCTGCTTCGTGCACTTGATTGAACGCCGCTGAAAACTCATCTTCGCTTACTTCTCGTCCATCGACCTGGATACGCTCCGTGGGCTTCTCGAGATGTGGCGAGGTGTATAGCCCGGTTCGCAATCCCGAGGCGCCGAGAATCGAAGCAAGCATGGCGCAGGTTGAACCCTTGCCGTTCGTCCCGGCTACGTGAACAAATCGCCCGCCAGCCTCCGGATTGCCGAGTGCCTCAAGCAGCGCGCGCATGCGTTGTAGGTCCCACTTCGCTCCTACCTTGAATTCGTTCCCGAGAGAGTAGAGGAACTGCACAGAAGATGCGTAACTCATTTCTGAGCAGGCTTGAGCAGCTTCGAAATGAGCTGAAATACATCTTGCGCAACGATTCGGTTGCCGTCCGAATTAGGATGAATTCCGTCCGGCTGCATCAGCTTTGGATCCTGATAAACGTGGGAAAGAAGGAACGGCAGAGCTGGTATTTTATACTGCTTCGCGAGCTGCGGGAACATGTACGTGAACGGCTTAACATATTCCGGGCCGTAGTTGGGCGGCAACGTGATTCCGAGCAGGGCGAGGGGAATTTTCGCCTCTTGGATCCGCGAAATCATCTCTTCCAGGTTCTTGCGGATCGATTCAACGGGCAGACCACGTAAGCCGTCGTTTCCGCCAAACTCCAGAATGACGAGGGCCGGCTTTTCGACAACCACGTTCTCGATCCGGGCGAGCCCGTCACTTGTCGTGTCGCCGCTGACGCCCTGATTTTCGACGACATAGTTGTAGCCATGCTCGCGCAGCATGTCTTGCAGATAATCTGGATAGCTCTTTCCCGCAACCCCGGCCGTCAGACTATCCCCGAAAGCGATAATGAGCGGCTCTTTCTCTTTTGGCGCTGAGTTTTTCGTTGAGGCTGGTACGTCGCGGTTTACCTCTGCCTGGCGGGTCGGCTCCTTGTCACCGCAGCCGGTCATCGCCGACGAAAGCAGCCCTGACAAGGCTATTGCGAGAATAGTTGTAGGTCGCCATCGTTTCACCCTTTTAGCTTGACATGCATCCCCATACGGCCCGGCCGGCGGCCATTGTTGTGCGCCGCCTTTCAAAGAGCATTGAAAACCCTTCCGCGCGCGTCGACATCCTGCGAGAGATCGATTTCGAGGTGCCGGCGGGTCAGTTCGTTGTGATCATGGGCGCTTCCGGGAGCGGGAAAAGTACTTTGCTGGGGCTGCTGGCTGGCCTTGACACCGTGACCTCGGGCGCCGTCATCCTCGACGGTGTCGACATCAGCCAAATGAGGGAGGACGAGCTTGCGCGGCTTCGCGGCCGGAAAATCGGATTTGTTTTCCAGTCTTACCAGTTGGTGCCGACTCTGAACGCGGAGGAGAATGTGCTGCTGCCGGCGGAATTGAGCGGAGCGGGAAGGGAATCTCGTGAGCGTGCTGCTGAGTTGTTGGAGCGTGTCGGTCTGGCGAACCGCGCGAAACACTATCCGGTACAGCTCTCCGGCGGGGAGCAGCAACGCGTCGCGCTCGCACGCGCCTTCATCACCAGGCCGCCCATTCTCATGGCCGATGAGCCGACAGGCAATTTAGACAGTAAAAACGGGAAACACGTTCTCGAACTGCTGCTCCAACTCAATCGCGAAGAGGGGACAACCTTGGTGCTCGTCACTCATGACCTGCAGCTTGCGGACTACGCGGATCGGGTAATTGTTCTTGCCGACGGACGTATCCAGAGCGACCGGTTGAGTAGCGAAGCGTTCACGAGTTCCCGTGTATCTACAGACAGCTTCTAAGATCGCCTGGCGAGATCTCCGGGCTGCCCCGGCGAAGTTCTTCTTTGTCACGCTGTCCGTCGCTGTTGGGGTCGCCGCTCTGAGCGGGGTGAAAGGCTTCGGGTATGCCTTTCAAGGGATGCTGCTCAGGAACGCAAAGCAGCTTCTCGCGGCAGACGTGCAGGGGCAAACGTGGAACGATCCCACGCCTGAACAAGCAGCTCGAATTGCGGCGATCGGGCGCGGGGCAGGTAATTTCACAAGCGTTGTGGAGACCGTCTCCATGGCGCGCTCGGGCGCTCAGCGCATTCCGCAAATGGTTGCCGTCAAAGGTGTGGAGCCCGCTTTTTACCCTTTCTACGGCAAACTGACGGTCGATCCCGATCGACCGTTGCGCGACCTCCTGCCGGACGATGCCTCCGTGGTGGTCACACCGGAGTTGCTAACCAGATTACGCGTCAAGCCCGGGGATTCGATCCGGCTTGGTGGTATGGACTTCAGGATCACCGGGACGATTGTGACCGAGCCGGACCGGCTTGCTTCTGGTTTTGGTCCCGGGATGCGCGTCCTGATGACTCGTGCTGCACTCGAGCACACTGGTCTCCTGCAGTACGGTAGCCGCGCTTCGAGGCGGTTTCTAATCCGTTTGAATGTAGGCTCAGAGCTTGACCGGGTCAGGGAAGAGTTGAAAGCATCGATGCCCCGGATTTTCATCAGCGACTATCGGGAAGGCAGCCCCGCGGTCGGTAGGGCCATCGAAAACACAACCACGTTCCTCAGCCTGATCAGCCTTATCGCGCTCATCGTTGGATCTCTTGGCGTGGCGACGGCGATGCACTCTCATCTGCAGCAGAGGATGGACACGATCGCGACCTTCAAGGCCGTAGGCGCGAGATCCGGCCAGATCATCCAGATCTATCTGGTGCAGACGCTCTGGCTGGGGCTGCTGGGAGGACTCGTCGGCGTCGCGGTGGGCGCCGCGGTCCAGAGGACTTTCCCTGTTTTGATGCGGCAGATCTTCGACCTTCTTCCGGACGTGCCCTGGGACTGGTCCTTCAGTCTGCAAGGGATGGCACTGGGCATTCTCGCGACTCTCTTCTTCACGCTTCCGCCGCTGCTGAATGTCCGGAACGTCCGGCCCAGCCTGGTCTTCCGGCGCGATATGGCGGATGAGGGAACCGAAAGGGGGAAGCACTGGCGAGATAGAATCCCAAGCCTGGTCGGTAGCGCGCTCATTGCGCTGGGCTTTATCGGTATTGCCGCCTGGCTGAGCAACTCGCTCCGCATGGGCCTGTATTTTATTGCCGGGCTCGCTTTTGCCGTTCTTGTGCTCTGGGCGCTTGCCGCTGCGCTGCTCTTCACGGCGCGACGCCTGGTCCGGTTCCTGCAAAGGCAACTGCCTTCGTGGCTTTATCACGGCTTCGCCAACCTTTATCGGCCCGGTAATCAGGCCAGATCGATCCTGGTTGCTCTCGGAATTGGCGTCATGTTCACCCTCAGTACATACCTGCTTCAGCGCACGGTACTGCAAGCCGTGACGAGCGAGGGGCCGGGACGGGAGGGCAATCTTTTTCTTCTTGATATCAGGGACACTGGGGCAATCTCGTCCCTTCTGAGATCGCAACCTGGAGTCACGGGAAAGCTGCAGCTCGTCGGATACATCGTTTCCCGCATGCTTTCCAAGAACGGCGTCCCCACCGAAGAACTTCCCTTGACTAAGCTCAGGAAGAACCAGCTGCAGGCGGTTCGGGTCACGACTGCCGGGGGCTTGCCGGAAGGCTTGGAACTCAAGCGTGGCGAGTGGTGGTCGGGATCCAGTGCCGATCCGCAGCTCGCGGTTTCCGAAGAAGCAGCTCGCGATTTCCAGCTGAACGTTGGAGATCAGATCCGCTTCCAGATTGCTGGCCGCACTGTTTCAGCTCCCGTTGTCGCTACATTCCGCCGGCTGGCACGCGCTCCGGTCCGGTATGACCTTGTATTTCCGCGAGAGGCGCTGAATGGGCTGCCGGTCGTTTACTATGGCGCGGCACACGTCGATCCGGGATACATTCCACAGGTTGAGGAAGCCATTTTCGATAAGTTCCCCACCATTACGGTCATGAATCTGGCCGATATTCTGAAGCGAATCCAGGAAGCAGTGGACCAGGTTGCGGTGGTCGTCCGATTTCTGGCACTGTTTGCGATTGCTGCCGGAGTCGTGATCTTGTGCTCGAGCGTAGCTGGTACCCGCTACCGCCGGATCCGCGAAGTTGCCATTCTGAAATCACTAGGGGGCACGAGGATGCAGATCGCCAGAATCTTTTCTGTCGAGTTCTCGATCATCGGACTGCTGGCCGGACTGGCGGGAGGCATTCTTGCGAACGCCTTTACGCGCATCCTTTCGGATCGCTTCATCGACGTTCAATACGACTTCGACTGGCTGTCTGTTGCTGTTGCGGTAATTGGGACGGCTGTCCTGGCGAATGCGGCCGGGTGGATTGCAAGTGCGCGCATCTTGGGGCAAAGGCCCCTTGAGGTTCTACGGGGCGAGTAGGCGGTCACAGATTTGCAAAATTGTTTGATCTGCGCAAAGTTGTTCGGGCTCAAACGTTTAAAGGTGATGGCGCACGGGTGGAAGCCGCGGGGCGTCACGGCAATGCACTACTTCTGTAGGCAATGAACAAGCAAGAACTCGCGGAACGTCTTGCCAAACAGTCTCATCGCTCTCGGGCGGAGGCTGCCGATGCCGTCGACAAGCTGGTCTACCAAATACTGAAGGACCTGCAGCGCCCCCCCGAAGAGAACCAGAAGCTACCCGAAATGCCCAAGCCGCCTTCGATCACTCCTGCACGGAAAAAATAATGGTGACCAACATGGTGAGGGGTAAAGCGGTCACTGATTTGATTGCGCGCTGCCTACGCGAAGGTAGCTCGATCGAGATCGACGGGCTTGGAAAATTTGAACTGCAAAACGACGACGTTGTGTTCAAACCGAGCAACCGGATCCGAGTCTTTCTGGCTTACGCACAGGAGGATCGACGGAAGGTTCAGATGCTCTACGACGAACTGCAGAACGCGGGCTTCGAACCGTGGATGGATACGGCGAAATTACTGCCGGGCCAGAACTGGCCGCGTGCCATCCAGCGCGCCATCGAGGTCTCCGATTTTGTGCTGGTCAACTTCTCGCACCGTTCTGTGAGAAAGCGCGGACATTTTCAAGCGGAACTCCGGTATGCCCTCGATCTCGCCAAGCGCGTTCCTCTCGGAGACATCTTCCTGGTGCCGGTTCGGCTGAGCGAGTGCGATGTGCCTCGCGAGATCGCAGACAAGACCCAGTATATTGATCTGTTTCCCGATCAGCAGGCGGGGATCCAAGCATTGGCGCGGATGATGACCGCGCAGGCCTTACGTAGGAGCAGGCGCAGAAAGAACGGGAAAAAAGCCGCTTAACTACTCTTGCTTCCTAGCTTCTTCTTAGCTTCGGATGCGAGCTTGGAGTCGGGCGCCAAAGCCATCACCTTTTGGAATGCCTGGCGTGCGGCGTCCCGATTTTTCAGCTTTTCCTCTGCTTCTCCCAGCTTGAAAAACGCCTCGGGCGAGTTCGGGTTGTACTTCGTCGCACGCGTGTATCTGCCTGCGGCGGCTCGATACTTGCCCTTGTGCCAGTAGTAGTTGCCTACGCGGATATTCCGGTCGGATTCGAGCGGATTCAGCACAAACTTCTCCGGCATCACCGACTCGTCCTCTTCCGGAGGATTTTCCTCGTCGTTTGACGGATTCGGTAGTGGCTTCGCCTGCTCCTCGGTTTTCGGCTTTTGCGTGGCGGGAGTCTGAGAGAGAGAAAAACCGGAAAATGAGGCAAGGAGACAGGCTGCCAGGAAGGTGCGTGTCACAATTGAATTATAGCTGCACATGGAACTTCGTGAGAAAGTTGCGCAGCTTCCCACCCAGCCCGGTGTTTACCTCTACAAAGACGGAGCAGGCAGCGTTCTCTACGTCGGCAAGGCCAAGAATCTTCGCAGCCGCGTAAGGAGCTACTTCAACGAAGATCGGCTGGCAGAAGCGAAAACAGGCACTCTGATCGCCGAGGCCCGCGATATCGACTACATACAAGTCGATAACAACAAGGAAGCGCTAGCACTCGAAAATAACCTAATCAAGCAATACAAACCGCGCTTCAACATTCTGCTGCGGGACGATAAGACGTATCCCTACGTCAAAGTAACGAATGAGAAGTACCCGCGCGTAAACGTGACGCGGCGCATCCTCAAGGACGGCGCCCACTACTACGGCCCTTACTTTCCAGGCAACCTGGCGCACCGCTTGGTGCACTTCATCCACCGCCACTTCAAAGTTCCCTCTTGTAAGATCGACTTCTCCCGCCGCCATACCCATCCCTGCCTGCAGTACCACATTCACCGATGCCTGGGGCCGTGCGTAGCCGGCCTGACGACCGATGAAGCATACGGCAATGCGGTCCGCGACGTACGTTTATTCCTCGAAGGCCGTCATCGCGACTTAGCTGAAGAATTGGAAAAACGCATGGCGGATGCCTCTGAAGACATGCGCTTTGAAGAAGCGGCAAACCTGCGGAACCTCGCGGCAACGGTTCGGGAAATGGAACAGAAGCAGAAGATGGCCGCTGCTCAAGGAGAGGACATTGACATCTTCGCGTACCATGCGGAACCGCCGCTGGTTGCAGTCAACTTGTTCCACATGCGGAACGGGAAAGTCCTCGACCGGCGAGATTTCTTCTGGGAGGACCAGGTTGACTTCAACGCAAGCGAACTGGTCGGGGCGCTCCTGAAGCAGGTTTACCTGAACAGCAAATACATTCCGGGATTGATCCATGTCCCGGCCGACTTCGAGGATCGGGAAGAACTCGAAGAGTTTCTGACGGAATTGCGGGGCCGGAAAGTGGACATCGTTACTCCGCAGCGCGGAGCAAAGAAGGCGCTGCTCGATCTTGTCGAGATGAATGCGAAGAATAGCTTTGACCAGCGCTTCCGCACTCTCAAGCCGTCGTCTAAAGCAATCCAGGAGGCTGTTCAAGACGCACTAAACTTGCCCGAAGCGCCTCGCCGAATTGAATGCTTCGATATCTCACATATTCAAGGCACGGACAAAGTCGCGAGCATGGTGGTCTGGGAGGACGGGAAGATGAAGAAATCCGATTACCGGAAGTTCATCATCCGAACGGTCGTCGGAAATGACGACTTTGCTTCCATGCGCGAAGTCATCACGCGTCGTTATTCGAAGCTCCAGGAAGAGAAAAAAACGTTCCCGGGTTTGATTCTGGTCGACGGCGGACTGGGCCAACTACACGCTGCCGCGAACGCTCTCGAAGAGATCGGCGTTACGCTTCAGCCGCTTGCCTCGATCGCGAAGAGGGAAGAGTGGATCTACGTTTACGGGCAGGAAGAAGACCCCGTCATTCTCGACAAATTTTCGCCCATCCTGCACCTGATTCAAACCATACGCGACGAAGCGCACCGGTTTGCGGTCACATTCCATCGCACTCGCCGAAATGCTCAGCGGCTGACTTCGGAACTGCACAACGTCCCCGGAATCGGGGCAAAAACAGTAGAGAAGCTGCTCAAAACCTTCGGCAGTCTGGACCGCGTAAAACAAGCAAGCGAAAAGGATCTGGTCGCAGTAGTCGGAAAGTCTGCGACGGCCAAGCTCCGAGCTTATTTCGCTGCCGATAAGTCGCGATCTCCCCTCCTGCAGATCACGCCTTCAGTGCCTGCCCTGCCGCCCGTCTCAGAGTCCACGGAAGAGCCGGTAACCGAGCACATCGGGTAAGCCCGCTTCTCTGATCTCCCTGGCGGTTTCTTCTACCGCGTACTCCACACGCCGGTAAGCTACGGTTCTGTCTTGTTCGTTATAGATAACGTACGCGGCTCGAGGGTCGCTGTCGCGAGGTTGGCCGACTGAACCAGGGTTGATGAGGTACGAAAGGTTAGGCTGAAGTTCGAGGATGCGCTCCGTCCTGGTCTTCTCGACTGTCGGCAGCATGCCCAGTTGCCCACCCTGAAGAAAGAAGCCCCCCTGAACATGGGTATGCCCAAAGAAAGTTAACGGTATCTGCGCGTCACGCAAAGCGGACCCGGCCTCACGGGCACTCACGATGTATTCGTCTTCGTCGAGCGGAGAACCGTGACACAACTGGAACGACTCAACGCCGATCGGACCTTTCGCAAGATCGCGCACGTAGGCCAATTCATCCGGAGTTAATCGGTCCATGGTCCAGATTGCTGCGGCTTGTGCAACATCATTGAACCAATCAAGATCTTCCAGACCGGCAACTACTTTGTCGTGATTACCCCTGATGACCGCGGCACAGTTTTCGCGGGTCCAATGCAACACCTCGCGAGGCCTCGGGTTATAACCAACGATGTCGCCGCAACAGAGCACCTGATCGTATTGGCTTTCCGCATCTTTCAACACAGATTGCAACGCCCACCAGTTGGCGTGAAGGTCGCTCAGGACCAGAAATTTCACAAGCGTATTGTACAGGTCGTCACGAGCGCGGCAGGTTCCAGGGAAAGACTCGCCGAGCCGAGGTTTTGGCTTCGTCCAGTAAAATGCAAGACAATGTCATTAGTTGTGATCGGATCCGTCGCGTACGACGCGATCGAGACTCCGCACGGTAAACGGGAACGAACCCTCGGTGGTTCGTGCACCTATATTGCGCTTAGCGCGAGTCATTTTACTCAGACCTCTATCGTTGGTGTGGTCGGCGACGATTTTGCGCCCGAAGACCGGGAGCTTCTGGCCAACAAGGAAGTAGACCTGGAGGGACTCGAACAAGTACCGGGAAAAACGTTTTTCTGGTCAGGAGTCTATTCCGCCGATATGAACGACCGCCAAACGCTGCAGACGGATCTGAATGTCTTTGCCGAATTCCAGCCTAAGCTACCGCGCTCTTACGCGGAAAAGCCTTATCTCTTTCTCGGAAACATACAGCCGACCCTGCAGAAAGGCGTTCAGCAGCAGATGAAAGGAGCGCGCTTCGTGGGCGGCGACACCATGAATCTGTGGATTTCACAGACTCGCGATGAACTGCTCGAAACCATCAAAAGCTGGGACTTTCTTCTGATTAACGATGGCGAAGCGCGTATGCTCGCCGGTGAGAACAACCTTCGCAAAGCGGCCAAGAAGATCCTGGATCTCGGCCCGAGCACGCTTGTGATCAAGCGCGGCGAGTACGGCGCAATGCTCTTCAGGCACGATACGCTTTTCATGGTTCCGGGGTATCTGCTGGAAGATGTATTCGACCCTACCGGCGCAGGGGACTGCTTTGCGGGCGGGTTCGTCGGCTATCTTGCCGAGCGCGGATTCGATCTTCGGAATGGCAACATCGATGTGCACGACCTTCATCGCGCGGTGATCTATGGCTCCGTCATGGGTAGCTTCTGTTGCGAAGAATTCGGCGTCGAGCGTTTCCGAACGCTTACGCGAAGTGAAATCGACGCCCGCTTTGACGAATTCCGGCACTTCACCGCATTCTGATCACTCTTCGGCAGCGGAGTTGGCCTGTGTCGTTTCCGCCCTGGCCCTGCTGATTACGGCCTGCGGCTGGTGGCTCTATCGCGAAAATTACGTTCTGTATTACGGGGACGCGCAAGCTCATCTCAACATCAGCCGCAGCATCATCGATTCGAGAACGCCCGGTTATGACCAGTTCGGCACCGTTTGGCTGCCTCTGCTCCACCTGATCTGTTTGCCTTTCGTCCGAAACGACTGGTTATGGTCAACCGGCTTGGCGGGGACGATACCGGTAGCTCTCTGCTTCGTCATTGCCGGCACGTTCTTCTTTCTGACCGCACGCGAGGCCTTCGGATCTCGTCCTGCCGCCCTCGTTTCTGTTGCTTGCTTCGCTTTGAATCCGAACGTTCTCTACCTGTCTGCAATTCCGATGACCGAAACATTGTTTGTGGCCGGTCTGGCGATCTTGGTGTTTGCGGGCTGGCGCTTCGGTGAAGACCGTAAACGAAGGTGGGCGATGTTGGCGGTGTTTGCCTGCTGGCTAACCTGCCTAACTCGGTATGACGGCTGGTTCTTGATCCCCTTCGCTGCTGCCTGGATCGCCTACTCATCTAGCAGGCGAGTCTATACTTTTGTTCTTTTCTGTGCGGTTGCGGGCCTGGTGCCGGTTTACTGGTTTGCGCACAACTGGTGGGAAACGGCCAACGCGCTCGATTTCTACAACGGCCCGTATTCGCCCCGTGCGATCCAGGGCGGAAAGCCTTACCCCGGTTATCACAACCTCCCGGAAGCCTTGCACTATTACTTCACCGCTGGGCGTTTGTGCGCCGGAGGCACCCTGTTATTTCTTGGCCTGATCGGGACAGCTTGTGTCATCAGGAGCAAGGCTCGAATCCCCGTGCTGTTCCTCCTGCTAACGCCACTGTTTTACGTGATGAGCATGTATTCGTCGGGCGGATCGCCGATCTATATCCCGGCCCTCTGGCCGTTCAGCTACTACAATTCCCGGTACGGTATCGCGCTCGTAGCGTTTGCTGCGTTTGCGGCAGGCGGGCTGGTCACGCGATTGCCCGCCGGTCGTAGACAGTTCGCGGTCGCCATTCCGGCGCTGGCGCTCTTGCCATGGATCGTGCATCCCAACATGATCAACGTGGTTTGCTGGAAAGAATCGGAAGTAAATAGTCGGGAGCGCCGATCCTGGACCGACCCTGCAGCCGAATATCTAAAAGCCAGATATCACACAGGGCAGGGAATCACCGCCTCCTTCAGCGATCTCACGGGAATCTTCTGCCGCGCGCGCATTCCGCTCAAACAAGTGCTGCACGAGGGAAACGGACCGGAGTGGTTTGCGGCGAAGGCTCGACCGGATCTTTTGCACCGGAACTTCTGGCTGATTTCGATGACCCCCGGCGACAAAATGGCCAGGGAGTACAGAGCGGTGAAGTGTTTTTCGCCAGGACGCGCAACGGTCCAAATCTACGAGCGAACGCATTGATTATGGAAATTCCTTTCACGAAGCTGCAGGGAGCCGAAAATGACTTCATCCTCACCTGGGGAGATGAGGTGCGTGCCACGAGCGAATTCGCGGAGATAGCTCGTCGAATCTGCGCCCGAACGACCGGGATCGGGGCCGATGGCTGGATGCTGGTCTGGGCGGAAGCCGGGGGCCTGCGTACCCGTCTCTTTAACTCGGACGGGAGCGAACCTGAAATCTCAGGCAATGGAACCCGCTGTGCTGCCGCATTTGGACTCTGGTACAAGGCGGCGTTGCCTCCGGAAATCGTCGTCACCACGGCTGCGGGTCGGAAAAATCTTCGGCTTCTTTCCCGCGGAAAGCTCGACTTTCTTTTTGAAATGGATATGGGATCTCCGCGGCTCGAAGAACTTCGAACCACGATCAACCTGGTCGGCCGCGACTTCGATGCAACCATTCTTGACGTCGGCAATCCGCAATGTGATCTCTTTGTCGATAAGATCCCCGACGACTGGCGTACGGCAGCTCAGGAGGCCGAAGCTCACCCCCGGTTTCCTAAACGAACAAACGTGGCTTTTGTCCGAGTAATGGATCGGCACACGCTGGATGTTGTTTTCTACGAAAGGGGAGCCGGGGAAACTCGGAGCTCGGGAACCGGATCGACGGGGGCGGCTGTCGCTGCTATCCTCAGGAAGGAAGTTGACAGTCCTGTCGAGATAAAAACGCCCGCGGGCACTCTACAACTGCGCTGGGATGATAGTGTATTTCTCACTGGACCAGCCGAAATCATCGGTGAAGGCAAATTTTTCCTTGATCTCTGAGACTCTTAATCAGGGTTTGACCCGGCAATCCTCCGCTGCAGACAAGCTGAAGGATCGCATTGTACAGAAAAAGGCTCGAGTCGGCGTGCTGGGCCTGGGTTACGTCGGTCTTCCTCTGGCCGTCGAGTTCGCACACGCGGGGTTCGAAGTAGTCGGGATCGAAGTCCAGCAGTCCAAGATTGACCAGTTCAACAGCGGCCATTCCTACGTAAAAGACGTGAAAGATGACGTCTTCAAGCCGCTGGTCGACAGCGGGAAGCTGCGAGCTACTTCCGACTTCTCGGTCATTAGTGAACTGGACACCATCGACATCTGCGTACCCACGCCTTTGCGCAAGACGAAAGATCCCGATATGAGCTTCGTGATCGCGGCATCCGACGCGATCGCCGAGCACATGCACCCCGGACTGCTCGTCATGCTGGAATCGACGACGTATCCCGGAACGACGGACGAACTGGTGCTCCCGAAGCTGCAGAATAGCGGGCTTACGGTGGGCGAAGATTTCTTCCTGTGTTTCTCTCCGGAGCGAGTGGATCCCGGGAATCCGAAATTCCAGACGGCCAACATCCCCAAGGTCGTTGGCGGTATCACTCCAACCTGTACTGAAATCGGTGCTCTGTTCTATAAACAGGCCTTAGACACGGTCGTTCCCGTCAGCTCCACCCGGGTTGCCGAGATGGTCAAGCTGCTCGAGAACACGTTCCGCATGATCAACATCGGGCTGGTAAACGAACTGGCCGTGATGTGCGACCGCATGAACATCGACGTGTGGGAAGTCATCGACGCCGCGGCCACCAAGCCGTTTGGCTTCATGCCGTTCTACCCGGGACCTGGATTAGGCGGCCATTGTATTCCGATTGACCCGTTCTATCTGTCATGGAAGAGCAAAGAGGCGGGGATCGAGGCCAGGTTCATTGAGCTTGCGGGGTACGTGAATGGACGGATGCCGGAATTCGTTGTCGAGAAAGTGCAGAATGCTCTCAACGATGCGTCCAAGTCAGTCCGCGGGTCCCACGTTCACATCCTTGGAACTGCTTACAAGAAGAACATCGATGACGTGCGAGAGTCACCTGCTCTAGACGTGATCCTTCTTCTGCAGCGGTTGGGCGCCACGGTTACCTTCTCGGACCCATTCGTGCAGAGGATCGACATCAATGGCGCCAGACTCGAATCGCAGGAGGTTCTTTCCTCGGTCGCGAAGGCCGATTGCGTGGTGATTGTGACGGACCACAGCGGAGTCGACTACCCTGCGGTTGTAGAACGCTGCAAGCGGATCGTTGATACCCGCAACGCTCTTCGCGGGTTCAAGTCGGACAAGATCGTCCGCTTGTAGACGGCATCACGCTGAAAAAGGCATTCGGAGCATAGAGCGGTGTCCCCGGATGCCTTTGCTAGAACTTAGATCGGGAGAAGGCCTCCCAACCACCTGTTACTTCTTCGAGATCTGCTTTTCGTCTTTGCTTAAGCTCTTGACCATCTCCAGATGGTGCTGCAAGATCGGAAGCGTGCTGGCCGCGAACGACTTTACGTTGGGATCTGTCCCACTCTGTGCCTCGTCACTGAACTCACGCACGTCCGTTTGATGGTCTTTCAGTTGATCCTTTACGTACGCTTTATCGAAGTCTTGTCCAGACAGCTTCGACAGCTTGTCAATGCGTGATTGATGCTTGGAATCGAGTGTGGCAGGAACTTCGATATTGCTTTTACTTGCAAGCTCCTTTAGCTGTTCGTTCGCTTTTGAGTGGTCATCGACCATCTTTTGAGCGAACTCTTTGACCTTTTCATCCGATGCCTTCTGAGCAGCCACCTTGCCGAGCTCGACTTCGGTCAGGCCACCGAGGGCTGCATCTTTGACGAACTTTTTGTCGTCGACCTTGGTTGCCGCCGGCCCTGCTGACCCTTGCCCCATGCTGTCTGGTGCCTGTCCCGCCGGCATTGTCGGCGATGGGTTCTGAGGCTGGGACGCGCCGCCAGTGCTCTGAGCTTGCGCGAATGCACTGCCCGCGCCCAGGAGTGCGGTCACAAGCACGGTAGTGAGAAACATTGTGCTTTTCATGAGTAGTTTTACTCCTCTTCTGATTGGACTTGACCGGCTCTGGAGGGTTTCAATGGTCGTTCGCAGCAATCCTCGCCAGCGGTCACTACCGTAATCACTTACAGCTAGGCCGGGGGGCTTGATACAGCAATGAAATCGGGCCACGATCACGTGGCCCGATGTTTTCTGGTTGCGAATTTTCCGACAGCGTTGTGCTGCCCAGCGAAGCTCTTCAGAGAAGAATCCTCAGGATGCCGCTGGATTAGCGATTGGTTTCGGGTTGGCAGAAGGATCAGCCCCGACGCGATGCCATATCTCGACGGCTGGCGGCGCGGGGGTAAGGACGCAGACGATCACTGTAGCAAGTGCCGAAGCTGCGAATGTGAAAAAACATACCATTGCAATTGATCCTTCGTCTGGGTACGCCGTCTGGTCCCCGTTTGTTGACCTAAGGCAGCGGTTGAAGTTCCTGTTCAAGCTTGGACTGTATGTCTAAAGCGGGAAGAACGAGCGTGCTTAGACGCGCCGAACTGCACTGATGCTCACATTGGCAGTAGTAGCGTTCGACTGCCTGTTCTACGGCTTCCTCGCAATATTTGCTGCAGTATAGTCGGCCTTCCGCCACGGTGCAGGAACATGTGGCGTTGGCACACTGGACTCTTGTTCTCATGTCTGACCTTCGGGATCCTTTCTCTTGGTACGGAATCACTGAAGCGGCAGCAGAGGTCGCGCGTCTGCCAGCTTCTTCTACACACAGCGTTTTTTTCGGGTTTTCGCAGCCGCCTAAACGGGTTTTCGCACCCCTCTAAAAGGGATGGCTAGGCTCAAACCCCAAGTCCTGTTGGAATACAAAAAAGAGCCGGTTTTGACAGCGCACCTTATACGTGCGCTCATTGAATCCGGTCCCGCAAATTTCGAGTTCGGATCCTTTGGATATCAGCGCTAGCCCCGCGGAATGTGCTCTAGCATTTTCCGGGCGGGGTATCTCTAGTGCGGATACATCACGTTTCAACGTGATCGTTGCGTCAGTTGCGACGGGCTCGAGTGCCCTTATAATCTGTATTGCCATAGTTTCGTAATTGCTTCTGTTTATGGAGCGTAACACCCGGGAGTTGGTCGTACTAGACCCACAACCATGGGGAAAGTACTAGGGGAGTAGTACTGCCCCACATAAGTAGCTTTTCTTACAGTAATTTGCGACGTTAAAAAATCTTCTCAATGTTTTACCTCAAATGAAAATAATACCGCGCCAAGGCTGTAAATCCTACCCGGGCGTGAGGTAAGTTCCGCTAGTATGTTTACGTGGGGGCCGGCTTGCGCGGCGGGGAGGCTAAGGGTTCAGCCGAAGCCGCTCGTCATGCAGCTGATGTTGAAGGGCGGGTCTCCGGTTGTAAACTCGTGGTGCTGGGGGCGTGTGGCGTACGGCCGCCTAAATCGAAACAGTCAACGAGAGACACAGCAGGGACTCGAGGATTACCGAACGAATCAGGGACGATGAGCCATCTTCACGGTCAGCGAGCTCTCAGCCGGCTTCGGAATCGGGGCCATCCTCATGCCCGTTCCCGCCGCCTTCCAATCCCATCTGTGACAGGCGGTAGCGAAATGCGTTACGCGTCAGACCCAGCATCCGAGCGGCCTGGCTCTTATTCCCACTCGCACGGCGCAAAGCTTCGCGGATCATCATCTGTTCCCAATGTTCGAGAGTTTCGCCCTCCGGTAAGAGCGGAGCATGTTGGGAAGGCAGGCTGTGATTATGCCGCGGCGCTTCGATTCGGATATCAGCGGGCTGCAAGACTTCGTTGGACGCGAGAACCAGGCTGCGCTCGATTGTATTCTCCAACTCCCGGACATTACCCGGCCAGGAGTGCTGAACCAGGCGGTCCAGTGCTGCCGGACTGATTGCGGTTGCGATTGATCCCAGATCCTTCGCATGCTTCTGCAGGAAGTGCACCGCGAGGAATGGGATGTCCTCTTTTCGCTCGCGGAGCGGTGGAACGCTGATGGGAACCACGTTCAACCGGTAGTACAGATCTTCACGAAAGCGGCCTTGTTCGAGGGCTTCGCGCAAGTCGACGTTCGTGGCGGCAACGATGCGTACGTCCACGTTGCGCGTTACGTTCGACCCCAATCGTTCAAATTGTCTCTCCTGTAAGATCCTCAGGAGCTTGACTTGTATGTTGGCGGGCACATCGCCTATCTCGTCGAGAAAGACGGTGCCGCCGTCGGCCTGCTCGAACTTACCCGGCTTGCTGACGGTTGCGCCGGTAAACGCACCTTTCTCATAGCCGAACAGCTCGCTCTCCATCAGGTTTTCAGGAAGGGCCGTACAGTTGATCTTCACGAACGGTTTGGTCTTGCGGGGCGAGTGCTGATGAATCGCGCGAGCGATCATATCTTTCCCCACGCCGCTTTCGCCTGCAAGCAGAACGGTGGCACGGGTTGGCGCCACGCGTTCAATGGTATGAAAAATTTCGCGCATGGCCGCGCTCCGTCCGATCACGTTGTCGAACTGGTAGCGCGTGTCCAACTGCTCACGCAGCCGGCGGTTCTCATCGCGTAACGATTTGACGGCCAGCACCTTTTCAACGATGGCGCTCAGGTGGTCGAGCGAAAAGGGCTTTTGCAGAAAATCGGCGGCGCCCAACTTCATCGCCTCTACGGCCGCCTCAACGGAGCCGTGAGCCGTCATAACGACGACCGGAGCTTGTATGCCCTGCGCCTGCATCTGTTTGATGAACGCGATCCCATCCATACCGGGCAGCCGAAGGTCCGTGAGCACCAGGTCGGCGTTTGCCGCAGACATCAATCCCTGTTCCGCCGTAGAAGCTTCCTCTATCTCGTAGCCCAACGACTTGAGCTGCAGCTCCAAAACCCGGCGGAGCTTGTCCTCATCTTCGACGATCAAGATAGTTTGCGATGTCATGGTTGCAGTTGCTGTTTCTTCGGAAGCGAGATCTCGAACTCTGTTCCGATTCCTTTCTCACTCCGGACCGAAATCTTACCGCCGTGCTCGTCCACGATCTTCGAGACGAGCGGCAGTCCCAGGCCCACTCCCTGCGGTTTGGTTGTGAAGAACGGATTGAAGATACTTTCCATGTGGTCCGGATCAATCCCGCTACCCTGATCCGTCACGCGGATTTGTATTCTCTCTCCAGCATCTTCAGCACTGATCTGCACTGTTTGCCCCGGCGCGCTAGCTTGAATCGAGTTCTGTATCAGATTCGACAAGGCGAGTCTCAGAGTGTCCGGATCGAACGCAAACCGGAGGTCAGCCTCGCCGCGGGCCTGGAACTGAACCTCCACGGAGCAGGCCTTCGCCCGTTCATCTTGCTCGCGCAGTACATCGGCAACCACCGTTCGCAGGTCTGCCATAACGGCGTGGATCTCTAGCGGGCGGGCAAACGCGAGAAAGCTGCCGATGAGCCAATTCATCCGGTCTGCCTCGCCGCGGATGAAACTTGCCATCTCGCCCATCAGTTCCGGATCGCGTTTGGCTGTGTCTTTCATCAACATCTCCGAAGAGGCTTTGATGATTCCAAGAGGATTCCGCAGCTCGTGCGCGAGCCCGGCAGTCAACTGGCCCAACGCGGCCAGACGTTCCGATCGACGCAGAGACGTTTCTGCCCGGCGCAGATTGCGGTTCGAGGCTTCGAGTTGTGCCACTGCCGCCTGGGTCCGTTGTACTTCCTCCCGCTTCGCCTGTGCCTGCTCAAACACAACGAAAGCAACAATCGCGTAGAAGGCGGTCCGGAGGCAGGCGAGGCTGACCACCTCAGGTGTGAGTTGGAACTGGTTCGATTCAAAGAGGAACGGAAACAGAAACGAGAAGTATCCGAGGCATGCAACGGCCGTCACTGTGATGACGCCGGTTAGCTGGAACGTAGTTGCAGCCGAGACAATCGGAATGAGGAAGATAGAAGCGTAGTAGCTATCGAGCCCATGAGAGTATCCGATCAGCAGATAGCTCAAGACGAGCTTGAGCACGACCGATACAATCTGTCCGGAGCGCGACGAGAAGAGTTGGAGGCGCGGTTCGAGAATCTGAAACGCCCCAAGCAGAGGGAGAAGAATTACGGCGTCATAGTTCGTCTCGGGCGTCGCCGTTATCAGAACAGCAATAAAGAAAATCCACGCAAAATCTTGCGGCCGAAACCAGCTCTTCAGCCCCTGCGAGCCAGTTTGAGCGCCCAGATCTGCCTCGTCTGTCATCCACACTGCCTTGTGCCAGAATAAGGAACATCCCAGCAGTTATGAGCAACGAGAATTTGGATCCCGCCCTTACCGCGGATGCATCCGAGCGGCAGGAAGAATCGTCGTTCGCAGAAATACTGTCGAGCTTCGAGCAACAGCAACATTCCGAGTCAGGGGGAGGAGAGACCGTTTCCGGAACCATTGTCTCAGTCGGTCCTGATTCACTTCTCGTCGACATTGGGCGAAAGATTGAAGGTTCTCTGCGGCTGAGCCGATGGCAGGAAACCGAGACGGGAGAGCCCCAGGTGGGCGCGCACGTCTCTGTCACGGTAGGGCCCCGCAATGAAGAGGGCTACTACGAACTGTCCACCCTCAAGGTTGAACGGCCTCGTGACTGGAGCGGGCTCCAAACTGCCTTCGCGGAAAAGCAGACGATTGTTGGAACCGTGGTGGAGCAGGTGAAAGGTGGGTTCCGGGTTGACATCGGGATCCGGGCGTTTATGCCGGCTTCCCGCAGTGGTGTTCGGGAAGCGGACGACATGGCGAAGCTCGTGGGCCAGGAAATCCAGTGCCGGATCACCAAGCTCGATACCGAAAAAGAAGACGTAGTCGTTGACCGCCGAGCCATCTTGGAGGAACAGGAGGCGCACCGGCGGGAGCAGGCCTTCGCCGATCTCCGCGAAGGTGCGGTTGTTCGCGGACGCGTTCGCAGCGTCATGGATTTCGGTGCGTTCGTTGACTTGGGTGGAGTAGACGGGTTACTGCACGTCGCTGAGATCTCACATTCGCGTATTGGCAAAGCGAGTGACGTGGTCAAGTTGGGCGACGAGCTCGAAGTCAAGATCCTCAAGATCGATCCGAAAGCGCGAAAGATCAGCCTCAGTCTGAAGGCGCTACAGGAAGACCCGTGGAGCGTCGCCGCGCGAACCTTCAACGTAGGCGATCGGGTCAGTGGGACGGTATCTCGACTAACGGATTTCGGCGCGTTCGTGGAACTGATGCCGGGAATCGACGGCTTGGTCCACCTTTCTGAACTTTCCTGGAACAAGCGCGCCCGCAAGCCGGGTGACCTCCTGAAGGTCGGAGAACGCGTAGAGGTCGTGATCCTCCAGGTAAACGTCGCCGAACATCGGATCGGACTCGGCTACAAGCAGGCTCTCGGAGATCCTTGGGAGACGGTTCCACAACAGTTTCCTGTCGGCGCCACCGTTGCAGGTAAGGTAACGAACCTCACTCCGTTCGGTGCTTTTGTCGAGATTGCCGAGGGCATCGAAGGCATGGTCCATATCTCGGATATAACCGGCGAAAAGCGGATCGAGCATCCGAAGGACAAGCTGGCAAAAGGGCAGGACGTTCGCGCTGTGGTCCTCGAGCTGGACGGCGAGCGCCGGCGGCTCCGGCTTGGAATGAAGCAACTTGAGCCCACAACGGTCGATCACTATATCTCCGAACACCAGCCAGGCCAGACAGTGAGCGGGCGCTTGCTCGAAGTGCACGGCTCCCGGGCAAAGGTAGAACTGGGTGAAGGCGTGATTGCCACGTGCCAGATCAAGGCCCCCGAAACCTCTGCGTCGCAGAATTCGGAGCCGCGATCCACAGACGTTGGTTCGCTCAGTGCGATGCTGTCGGCAAAATGGAAGCAGGGCGGTGGATCGGCCGCAACCGGCGGTAAACCCCCGGCTCGGGCTGGTGAAATCAGGAGTTTCCGGATCTCCAATCTGGATCCGGCAAAGAAGCTCATCGAACTCGAACTGGCGAGCTGACGTTTCGCTCCGCGAATAAGCCGAGTGACACCCTTTCGGGCATGAACCCAAGCGTCACGGCAGTTTCTATGCCAGAATGCGCCTTCCGGGCAAAGCCGGCGTGACCAAACCGCAGCTCGTACGTCCACTCCTTTAGTGGACACCCGAGTGCAAGCTATCGAGAATATAGGCGTGGGGACCGCAACCGGGCGGGTCGACGAGGCCGCGCTCATTCGCGCCGCGCAGGGCGGCAACTCCGACGCTTTTGAGAGCCTGGTACGTACCTACGACGCCAATGTTCTTCGAATGGCGTACAACCTGCTTCGCTCGGAAGAAGATGCGCGCGATATATACCAGGAAGCGTTTCTTCGGGTCTACAGGAACCTGCCTAGATTCCGCTTTGATTGCAGCTTCAGCACTTGGCTCTACCGGATCGTTGCCAACCTCTGCCTGGACCAGATACGCAAACGCAAGGTTCGGCGGGAAGAACCTTCGGCTCTCGACACCGGTACCGGCGAACTGGATCGTTTTGATCTCTTGCCCGAATCTCGCGCCGACGTTGACCCGCAGCGGCAATTACTCAGCGCGGAGGTGAGCGCCCGTATCCAAGGTGTTCTGGACCAGTTGACGCCTCGCGAGCGCCTGGTCTTCGAAATGCGCCACTACCAGGGCCTCCGGCTTCGCTCCATTGGCGAGGCACTCGGCGTAACGGAAGAAGCAGCCAAAAACTGCCTCTTCAGGGCCACCCAGAAGATGCGCTCCGCTCTAGGGGAGTTCGTATGACGTGCCATCAGGTGCAGACGAATCTTTCCCTCTTTTTGTACGGAGATCTCGACTTCGCCACGGAAGACGCGCTCGAAGAGCACCTGGCGGAGTGTCCGGCTTGTCAACTTGCACTCGACCGGGAGAAGGCATGGCACGCCAGCCTGAATGCCGAGCGGGCCGATTTCTCGCTGGACTTGCTGGCCCAGTGCCGCAGCGACCTAGAATTCGCCACTCGGGTTCCAGCGAAGAGCATTCCTCGACCCCCATTCTGGCGTCGTGTGTCTGCCTTCCTCGGCATTGCCACGAATCGGTGGTCCGAGCGTCTTGCGCTAGCTTCCTTGTTCCTGTTCCTCGGCTTCGGCCTGTCGCATTGGAGCGACCGCTTTAACATAGTGAACCGGATAACAAATCCAGGCGATGCGGCGGAAGCAAGCCTGCTTGGCCGCGTTCAGGTTCGTGACGTACGACCTGTCGGCGACGGCCGAGTGCGGCTGTCGCTGGACGAGGTCCGGCGGGGCGAGATTGTGGGTAGCCTGGATGACCAGGCAGTCCGGCGTCTGTTGTTCAGTACTATCAGGAACTCGGCTGATGCAGGTTTGCGAGTCGATTCGGTGGAATTGTTAGTGGGGCAGAGTGAACCTGAGGTCCGGGAAGTTCTTCTCCAAAGTGCTACGAAAGATCCGAATCCTGCGGTGCGGTTGAAAGCCCTGGAAGGCCTGCGCTACTTCCGAGCTGACGAAGAAACTCGCACTGCGTTACTCGCGGCACTTCAGTTCGACAACAACTCTGGTGTTCGCTCTGAAGCCATGAACGTGCTCGTGCCGTCGGGCATCGAGGTGCGATTGGCTCCTGATATCGCCGGTGCGTTCCAGCAGATCATTCGTTCGGAGGACGAAGACGATTTTATTCGGCTTCGCTGCCTTCAGATCCTGCAAGCCACCAACGGTTCCCGAATCTATTAACTGAGATTCCGATCTTCAGAACAAATCATTCTCTTCCCCTTTCCGTCCAATAAGACAGAGATTTCGGAAGCTTTAAAGAAATGAGATTCGATTGGGTTCGCACTGCGTTGGCGTTGATTGGCGTCATTCTGTGGGGAGAATGTTCGTTCGTCGGCATCGCGCGAGCACAGGCTCAATATCCCGGGGAGTTCTCGCAGGGCGGGGGGAAGCCCGCGGCCCAAACAAGTTTCCTGGGCGTGGCGGTTACTGATATGAATCCGGACCGCGTGGGCCGTCTGAAACTTGACGAAGAGCGCGGCATTGAAGTCACTCATGTCGCTGAAGGCAGCCCTGCGGACAAGGCTCGGATCGCGCCGGGCGACGTGCTCTTGTCCTATAACGGCGAAAACATACTCGGCACCCAGCAGTTTGTCCGGCTTGTTCAAGAAACGCCGCCGGGACGGAAGGTGAAAATTCAGCTTTGGCGCAACGACAAGACGGAATCCGTTATTGCCGTCATCGGTTCAGCGCCCGCCAAGCCGTTTGGAGTTCCGGCGAATTTTGCTAATTTCTCCGTGCCATCCATGCGTTATTCGCCCATGATGGACATCCCGACACCGATTCTGGTCTGGCGAAACGTTGTGCTCGGGGCGCAATTGGAAGAACTCGACAAGCCCATGGCGGAGTATTTCGGCGTGAAAGGAGGAATGCTCGTCCGCGCGATCGAAAACGGTTCTGCCGCTGAGCGGGCCGGTCTCAAGGTCGGCGACGTGATCACGGGCATTGGTCCAAATAGCGTGTTAACCGCTCGCGACCTTAGCTCCTATTTCCGCTCCCAGCGTCCGATTGACCAGTCAACAACAATCATTGCGGCTCGCGATCACAAGCAAATCACCGTGACGATCCCGCCGCTTGAGTCTCGCCGATAGCGAATGCTCACTCCTGCGGTCTAATGCCCCGTTCCACCGGCCAGCGCTTTTGCATATACGAACGGAGCCGTAGAATCGCTTGCGACTTCAACTGCGAGATGCGTGATTCATGTAGACCGAGCACCTTCGCAATGTCGCGTAGCGTCATCTCTTCGTAGTAGTACATCCCGAGAACGGCCTTCTCGAGCTCGGACATCCTGTTGATGGCTTCGGCGAGCAAACGTTCGAGTTCGGCTCGCTCCAGAATCTGTGAAGGCCAATGCTCGTTCGAATCCGCAAGGTATCGGAGCAGGCTGCATCCGTCCTCTTCACTTCCCGCATTCTCGAGGCTGCCGAGGGTTAAACCACGGGACTCGGAGAGCCAGTCGTGATACTCCGTGACGCTGATTTCCAGTCGTGCGGCAATCTCTTCTTCCGTCGGCATGCGTTGTAGTTCCTGCTCGAGAGCGGCTATTGCGTTTTCAATGGACTTCGCACGCTTCCGCTGCTGTCGAGGGGCCCAGTCGAGCCCACGCAGGTTGTCGAGGATGGCGCCTCGGATTTTGTACTCTGCATAGGTTTTCAGCTTCACATCGTGTTTCGGGTCGTATCGATCGATGGCCGCAATCAGGCCCACAACTCCCACCGAGACCAGGTCTTCCAAGCTCACCGAAACCGGCAAGCGCTCGTGGATGCGGCGCGCAATCAACTTTACCTGTGGCAGATGGTCGAGAATCAGTTCCTCCCGGGTTTTCTCCCGCGGCTGTGCCGCCGGAACGGCTGTATTGAGTTCTAAATGCGCTGTTGTCATCGGGTTCGAATTCTGTTCGCCTCTCGGCTTCACATGGGAATTCGTCAGAAACCCGGAAAAACTTAAGGGCTGCGTCGCCCTCAAAGTGCCTTTCTTGAGTTTTCAGCAGTCTTGTTGCGGGTAGGATTTGTCTGATCTGTCTCTTGCCGTTTTCATCCGATAAGATGAAGGCAGTCTTAAATCGGAAAACTCTGTCCCCTTACTCTCAGTGACTATGCGCAAAGGCGATAACTTCTCTAAACCTACGCACTCCATCGGAGGCGCTGCCGCTGCACCTGCTCCGGCGAAAAAGAGGACGGAACTGGAGCTTCGCGAAGCGCGGATCGACGAACTGCGGAAGCTGTATCTTACCGGTTCGTACCAGGTGGATTCCGCAGAGCTCGCGCGCAAGCTCATCTACACGCACCTCAGAAAGTAAATCGTGGGGCCGGTTAGCGCGCTGGCGGGCTATTGAGCACGGTTCGGAGAGCCCGTTCCGCGACGACTGCGAACGATCAAGCCGCGCAGGTTTAAGCATTGCGCTAAGAGTAGCGTCCCAATAGCAGCAAGCGCGTCGTCTCGAACGTCCCACCACTCCATTTCCGAAACACCGGTCACGGCGTATTGGGTGCATTCAATCAGCAATCCCAGGGCGGCCACTGCCAATCCCGCTGCGAGTTGCTCGCTTGCTGTCTCGGCGATCACCACAACCAGTAAAGCCGTGGATCCAAACGTGACGAAGTGCGCCAAGCGATGCTTTGTCGCGACGTGTCCTTGGGCGATCGCCGCTGGCGAGTTCGCGGTCCCAAGCGCTTCCTTGCTAGATCCCGGCAGAAATGAGCCGATAATCACACACAACACCCACCACGGCGCGATACGGACCAGATATGCACGCGGAATCACCGTACCAGTGTACGAGTCATCGCCGGTCGGGCCTGGAGTTTTGTTGGGAGATTAGGAGTATTTGTCAGCCGCTTATCGGGGCGGAACAAAGGCTTATATGGCGGAGAGGGTGGGATTCGAACCCACGTTAGAGTTTCCCCTAAACACGCTTTCCAAGCGTGCGCCTTCAACCACTCGGCCACCTCTCCTTTGGGGAATCGCAAGATGGATGCCCAGTCCGAAGCAGGGCAGGGCATCCAAAGTCGTTATCAGTTTAGCATCCGGCTTAGGCAGGCAAGCCAGTTTACGCCAGGTCGAATTTCTCCGTGTGGAGCGTCGCATCTCCCGTCACGAGCACGGGCCGGCCGAGAATCTCCTCGACCTCTTCAAGGTAATGATTGTTGCTCGCCTTGAGAACTTTGGCGACCTCCGGATGGACTCGGAGCACCACGTCCTGACTGTCGATGGCTTTCGCGATCTTCTGAGCTTCGACGAGGATCTCAGAAATTGTCGTCTGCACGCTCTTTACGTAGCCGGCGCCTTCGCAATAGGGACAAGGCGCGCACAGCGTGCGTTCCAGACTCTGTTTTACACGTTTGCGCGTGATGGCAACTAAGCCGAAATCGTTGAACTGCAGAATCTTATAAGGCGCTTTGTCGGCTCTCATCGCCTCTTCCAGCGCCTGCATCACCTTCTGGCGATTCTTGCGCTCGTCCATATCGATGAAATCGACAACAATGATGCCGCCAAGATCCCGGAGCCGAATCTGCCGGACGATCTCCTTCACCGCTTCCGTGTTGGTCTTGACGATCGTGTCTTCGAGACGATTCGATTTGCCGACGTACTTGCCCGTGTTGATGTCGATCGCCACGAGTGCTTCGGTCTGATTGATGACGATGTATCCGCCTGATTTCAACCAAACCTTGGGGCGAAGCGCCTTCTCGAGTTCCTGGGTAATGTTGAACGCGTCGAAGATCGGAGCCGACCGTGTATACATCTTCACCCGATTCACCAGCGTGGGTTGAAAACGCTGCATGAAGGTCAGAACACTTTCATACATGTCTTCGTTGTCGACCCAGATTGCTTTGAAATCGGGAGTCACCTGATCGCGCAAAATCCGCTGCACAATGTCGAGATCGTAGTGCAGCAGAAGAGGCGCGGGTCTTTTCTCGGCCTTTTGCCGGATGTCCAGCCAAAGGTTGTAGAGAAAATTCATATCCGCGGCGATCTCTTCTTCGGGAACGCCTTCGCCCGCGGTCCTGACAATGAAGCCGCCAGTAGTTCCGACGCGGTGAGCTTGCAGTATCTTCTTGAGCCGTTGCCGCTCTTCATCGCTCGCGATCTTGCGCGATACGCCCAGGTGAGTCACGCTTGGCATGAACACCACGTACCGTCCGGGCAGGGCGATGTGCGAAGTGATTCGGGCGCCTTTTTGTCCCAGAGGCTCCTTCGCGATCTGAACGATAATCTCCTGTCCCGGCTTTAGCAGGTCGGAGATCGACGGCAACGGCGGCCGCTCGGATTTCTCCGTTCGGTTGTCTTCGAACGCGCCTTCTTTGGCTGGCTCGGATTCCAGTGCGGGTGCGGGGGCGGCTGCGGCTGACGAATTCCCATTCGACCCGAAGCTCTCGCCCGGTGTCCTGTCCCCGCCATGCCGGTTTCCGCCCCTCCGGCGTCGCGAACGCCGGGAGACCCGGTGCATTGCACGGTCATTCTGGCCCCGGATGACCGCGCTCTGGGGTCCACTTTCCTCCGGAGCGGCCTTTGTCTCCGCACCCGGCTCTGTCTCGTGTTCCGGCTCGTCAAGCGCCAGGTCGTCGATATCCGCTGCCTCGACCCGCTCGATTTCCACGTCCTCGAAGAACTCTTCTCGGCCGAGAAAAGGAGCATTGACTCCAAACGTGGTGAGCGGCTCAGTTTCCGACGCTTCGGACACGTGCGCAGGACTCGCCACGGTTTCGAACGGCAGAGCGAACTCGCTACCACCCTGCTGCCGGGAACTGTGCTCTTCTGGCGCATGCGAGAACGGCTCGGAAGCCGCTTCGCTTTCTGCTTCTGGCTCTGCTACCTCGTGTTCAGGAATCTTGTCTTCACCGGCAACTTCCTCGTTGTCGTTGTGGGCCAGGATTCTGTCCGCAAGATCGAGCTCTTCTGCCTCTTCCTCGATCGCCTCACGCTCCTCTGCCTCGTCCGGGTCAACTTCGGAAATCGGTTCCTGGCGATGCTGTTCCTCGAATTGCGGTTCGCGGCTCTGGTGTTCGCCCTGGGCGTCCAGGCCAACCGATTTGGACTCGTTTTCCGCCGATATTGATCGCGTGGCTTGGCCGGCGGCCGTCGCCCGTTCCGGCGTCGTCTGGCGATACTTGGCCAGGGATTCTCCGGGAAGCACGACCACCTCGGAAAGGCTCACCGCTTGGACGGGTTCCGGTCGACTCGCTGGGGCCGATTCGCTGTGCGTCCTCTGAGTGGGCGGCTGGGTAGTCTCGCCGGGCTGCGCGTACTTATTTTCGGGAAATCCTCGACCCCTTTGTCTTCTGCGCCGCGAGCGCCGGTTGCGGCGGTCTCCGCGGAATCCCTCCCCCTCGCCCGAACGTTCTGCACTTCTTGTCTCGTCGGGAGAAGCCGCGACCGCTTCGGGCGGCTCGCTTGCCGAGCCCTCTTCTTCGGGAGAAATTGGTTCGGGGAAGGCAGCTTCCGCGGCAGCCTCCGGCGACGGTGCCGGTTCTACTTCCTGACGCTCCGGATTGCGGCGATTCGAAAACTGTTCTCTTGGGACCCGGTCTCCTCCGGTTCGTTCGCCACCTCGCGAAGAGCCCCGATCTCGACGCTCGCCACCCGAGGGCTTTTCATCCACGGTGTCGATATCGTCGTGTTCTTCAAAGAAGTCCGAAACGTACAGAAAGGTGTCACGTTCCAGGCCTAAATCAACGAACGCGGACTGCATCCCGGGCAGGACTCGCGTCACGCGGCCCTTATGAATACTCCCGGCTAGAGAGTACTCGTTGGCACGCTGAAAATATACTTCGACGAGCTGATCCTCTTCGAGGACCGCTACTTTCGTTTCGTGGCGATTGGATCCAATCACCAACTCCTTGCTCATTTATCACCGCCTTCGGCTTGAACGCAAAGGGTCATTGCTTCCCAAGCCTCGTCCAGAACAACCTGGAGAGGCTTTCGAGCTAAACCCCGTCAAGCCGGACCTTAAATTAAGGTCGAGCGTGATAGGTCAAAGAACTCCGAACCTGCACTGCCGGTCACATTTTGGAACGTGATACGTGCGCGAGAAAAACCCTTTGACCGTGCTAACGAGCGGAGACTGGCTCAACCAACACCCGCACACGGCATACGTTTCCACTATTCTTCAATGACTCCAATCCGTCAGATCCAAGATCTCTCTGTCCGTTCAGTTCGACCTGTTATGCAATCACTTCAAATAAGTGACGCTCAATTTACAAACCTACGTAACCTAACGCTGTTCACAAGCCCCAGCATCAAAAAAACCGACCAGGTGTTCGACCCTCCCGAACTCATCAGAGGAAGGGGGATTCCCGTGATCGGCATCCGGCCTACGACCATGCCAACGTTTACGAGTACGTGAAATAACAACAGCGCCGCTACGCCCATGCAGACGTATAAACCCGCTCTGTCGGTCGCGGTTTGCGCGTTCTGAATTACCTGCATAATCAACAGAAAATAAAGAACAAGCGCGATGACGATCCCGACGAAGCCGTGTTCTTCGGCGAAGGAGGAGAAGATAAAGTCCGTATGAGGCACAGGCAAAAACCCCAGGTGAGTTTGGGAGCTCTCTTTCGCGCCTCGACCCCACATTCCTCCGTTTCCTACCGCGATCCTTGACTGGATCACCTGAAATCCGGTGCCCTTTGGATCGCGATCCGGATAAATAAAACTGACGAGCCTATCCTTCTGATAAGGCTTAAGAAGATAATATCCGATCGGCAACGTGACAACCAGAATTGCCAGTATCGTGAGTACGTACTTCCACCGGAGTCCGGACATCACGATCCCGCACACCAGTACCGGAAGGTAGGTGAGAGATGTGCCAAGATCCGGCTCTTTCATCACCAGCAGCATGGGAACCCCGACAAAGGCGGCCAGTTTCCCCAAGTCTTTCCAGTCGAGGCTATTTGATCGGATACCGGCAAGGTAACGGGCTACAAGCAGCACCAGGACGATCTTGACGAACTCAGACGTTTGCAGTGTAAATCCGCCTACTTTAATCCAGCGCGTCGACCCAAACACCTTATTGCCTAGCAACGCCGTGGTAATTAACAGGGCTACCGCAGCACCGTAAAGGTAAAAGACCCTTCCGAGCAGGAAGTGGTAGTCAATGACAGACACCACCCACATCATGACCACTCCGGACGCCACCCACACGATCTGCTTCCACCAGGCGTCCTCCCATTTCGTGGCGAGCGTCGCACTATAGATCTGTAGAACGCCCAACGTGCAGATCGCCAGCGTCACGATCACGAGCGGCCAGTCTAAATCTCGAAGCGTACGGTAGAACGGCACCTACTGCAACTTGTCCTTCCCGAAAGGCGATAGGACTCCGGTGCGGCCGGCATGGGGAAGCAGGAAGGAAACGGGAGAATACCCCTCGAGCTTGGCGCTCAAGTTTTCCTTTTCCCTCGCCTTCTTGTCGAAATAGGCCTTCATCACGTCACGGACGATCGGTACGGCGTTGTAGCTCTCTTCACCGTTCTCAAACAATGCCACAACCGCGATTTCCGGGTGTTCCATCGGTGCAAAGCCAACGAACCATGCGTTGTTCGCTAGGGAGCTTCGAAGTTTCGCACCTTTCGTCTTCTCGCTGGACGCGACTTGGGCCGTTCCGGTCTTCCCACAGACTTTCACGTTCGGCAGATAAGCGGCCCGTCCGGTTCCGCCTTCATTTACCACTGCATACATACCCGAAATGACCTGCTCGAGGTTTTCTTGTTTGAAATGGCCTCCGTTGACCAGCACTCGTTTTTGGCCCAGGACCATGTGCGGCTTGTACCATTGAGCGCCGGCGCCCAAGCCGCCGAGAGCCGCTGCGATCTGCAAGGGCGAGACGGTCACCGCGCCCTGACCGATACCGACAGATATGGTCTCTCCCGCATACCACTTCTGCCGGAACATGCGCATTTTCCAGCGCGTAGACGGCATCGTGCCTGTCGACTCATTCGGCAGATCGATGCCCGACTTATGCCCGATGCCCGCCATTTCAGCTACCTGGGCAATTCGGTCGATGCCAAGACGATTCGCGACATTGTAGAAATAAACGTCGCACGATTGTGCAATAGCTCGATGTAATCGGATGTCCCCATGCCCGCCCTTCAGGTGGCAAGCGAAGTAGTGGCCGTAAAAGGACGCGCCGCCGGGGCAATGAAACTGCGTGTCATCTTCCACAACGCCCGCCTCAAGTCCCGCGATCGCCATGATCGGCTTGAACGTCGACCCCGGAGCCAGCTGGGCCTGAATGGCGCGGTTCAGCAGCGGTTTGTGCGGGTCGCCTGCAATCTCGGTCCAATCAGCGCGGCTAATCCGCCCCGTGAATTTGTTGGCATCGTAGGTTGGCCGGCTGACCATTGCCAGGATTTCCCCGTTTTCCGGGTTCAGAGCAACTACGGCTCCGCGCTTATCCTGCATGGACAGCTCAGCGACAGCCTGCACGTCGAGATCGAGGGTAGTTCGCAGATCCTTGCCTGGAACAGCGGGCTGTGTATCCTGCATCTGCCGCTCGCGGCCCATGTTGTCCACGAGCACGCGCTGCTGGCCATCGACACCCCGCAGCTGGCTATCGTACTGCCGCTCCAGACCGTCTTTGCCGACGATGTCGCCCTGGTGGTAGTCGATGAACTGGGGCAGGTTCAGCTCGGGTTCGCCAATTTCACCCACATACCCGGTGACATGCGCGGCAAAACCATCCTGCGGATATTGCCTTCGCCAGGACTTAATCAGCTGCATTTCCGGGTAAGTGTCCGCGTCCTGATGAGATTCGATCCACGCGATTTCATCTCGCGAGAGCTGATCTTTGATGATGATTTGGGGGCGTGAGGTCATCCGCCGTAATCTGGCCGAGAGCTCTTTGTAGTCAAGCTGCAAAGCCTCGGCGATAACGGGCAAATGATCAGCCTTAATCTGATCGCGATTCAGCAGCAACGAATACGAAGCTTTGTTGTCGACAATCACCCGCCCGTCACGATCGAGAATCTTGCCGCGGGCGGCCAGGATGGGCGTGCTCTTAATTCTGTTTCGCTCTGCAGCCTCGCTGTAAATATCCGGATTTTGCACCTGCAGCTTCCAGAATCCGGAAACGAGAAAGATGAAAACGGCGACTGCGAGGTACTGGAAGATCGCAATCTTGCCCGAGGCAGTCTTCGGGTCATCGCGCAGGAGCGAGTCCGGCGCAAGTTCGCCCCGCGTTTTGTTCTCGGTGTCGATTGCTGACAATGGTTCGAGGCGGTTAGTGCGGACCCGCCAACTTCATTCTATCGAGAACTGCGAAAAGTGGTATCGCCACCACTGCATTCAGTGCGCCATGTACGAGGGCTTCGCGCGCATCGAAAGGAATGACCTGGCCCAGAAGTGCCCGGCGCATGATCCAGTAAAAAAATGCGTGGAAGAGATAGAAGAAGAAACTGAGAACGAGCCTGATCAGGGGGCTCTCTACGTTGAACCGCACGCTCACCGAACTCGCGAAGTAGCCAACCAGCGTTTTCGTGATCCCGTACATCCCGACCGGGAGGTTGGCAGGGGAGAGCGAATCTTCGGCGAGTCCCACGAAGGCACCAAAAAACAGAGATGCGATCTGACTTCTCCGCATCAGCCCGAAATAGACCGTCAGCAGGAGCGGCAGTTCGAGCCATTCCGTGTTGGCGATGAAACGCGGAAGGTAGAACTTGCCGATGATTGCAATCAGCGTAAGAACGATCAGCGCGACGACTTGGAATCGGCTGAACCAGTTCTCCCGGACAGGAGCCGTCAGGATCTGATCGCTGGTCTCGTTCATTGCCCGGCTGATGGCGGTTCCTGTTTCTTCGATGGAAGCTGTGTTCCGGTAGTTGGCTTTGGTTTGCGGCGTGGCGCTCCCAAAGGCAGCGCAGGGTTGTAATCTGTCCGCGGCCGGACTTCCGGCGCTGTCGTTGAACCCGTTGGCGGCTTAGGAGCAGCCGGGCGTGCGCCCAAAATCTGCGGCGAGGAGTTCCCCGGAACCGGGACACTGGGCGTCGAGCCACTTCCGCCCTCCTTCTTCCCTGTCACTTCCCCCGATGTTGGGACGGGGGACCCGGTGGTGGAGTTCCGTTTGCCCTGCCCGGCGGCCGCCGACTTCAGGTTGAAGTTAGGAATAGGAGATCCGAAGCCGCCGTAAACGTGACCTTGATCTTTTCCCAACGACTGATACTTTTCGACGATCTTGTCCGCTTCGGTCTGCGGTTTTATGACCGGAGTGCTCGGTCCCGCCCCCGGTGGCAGGTCAAGCATCTTCGCGGCGGTTTGCTCGATGGGCGGCGGTGTCGTTGGAATGTTTTGATGCACTCCCTGAAGAACAACGAGCACCTCCTCTGCACCGCCCGGGGCACCGCTCAAGTTCAGGCGGATTTCCCTCATGCCTTGTCCCGGTTGCGAGGTCACAACGGTTCCGACGGGAAATCCTTTGGGGAAGACCCGGTCTTCACCGGAGGTGAAAAACCATTCGCCGACATCCACCTTTTCCTCGTTCTGGATCTGTTGGACCTGACACTTGCCGGAGCCGCAATCAAGCACCCCGTGAACATGATTGTGCTGCGACTCAATACCTACTTTGAACGTCGGATCGGTAATGAGAAGAACCTGCGAAACAAGAGGATAAACAGCAACCACCTTCCCGACAATCCCCTCGGGCGTCACGACAGCCATTCCCTTTTCAATCTGGCTGGTGGAGCCGCGGTCGATAAACACTGCTTTTGCAGTGACCACAGTGCTGTTTCCGATCACCCGCGCGGCGACCGTCTTTGATCGGGATTGGGACTGAAACTGAATCAGTGCGTGAGCGTGCTCTGCGGTGGAAAGCTGGTTCCTGAAATACACGTTTTCCATTCGCAAGTGGTCGTTGTCAGCCTTCAAATGTCTGTTTTGCTCACGTACGTCTAACAGGATGAAATAGTCCTGCAGGAAGCCGATCGTATTGCGGCGCACCGCTTCGACGACGCCCGCCATGGGTGTAACGGCCGTGACGGCCCACACTCGGATCAGGCGTTCATCGCCGTTTGTTCTTACCTGATAAGCCAGGTAGAGTAGCTGCGCAAACACAACGATCAGCAGCACGGTGAGATTGCGATACCGGCTTAGGAGCGCTTCCATGAGTCCCTTCTTTTACTGTAGAGGTGCGCTCGCGACAGATCCAGGAATCTGATTACTCGATCGCAATTCGGCGAAGAAGCTTAAAGTCGGTAAGCATTTTCCCAGTTCCGAGAACCACAGAGGCGAGTGGATCCTCGGCAATGGACACAGGCAGGCCGGTCTCCTCCCGGATTCGGCGATCAAGGTTCTTGATCATGGCTCCGCCTCCCGTGAGAACGATACCGCGGTCGCTGATGTCGGCGCTCAGTTCGGGCGGCGTCCGCTCGAGCGCGACGCGGATTGCGTTGATGATCGTGGCGACGCACTCGGAGAGCGCTTCACGGATTTCGGTGTCTTCCACCGTGACCGTCTTCGGCACGCCCTCGATCAGATTCCGACCTTTGATCTCCATCTTTGCTGGCTGGTCAAGAGGAGATGCCGAGCCAATCTGAATCTTGATCTGCTCGGCAGTACGTTCGCCGATCAGCAGATTGTATTTCCGCTTCAGATAGCTCATGATGGCGTCGTCCATCTCGTTGCCGGCAACGCGAACCGAACGGGAGTAAACAATACCGGAGAGCGAGATAACTGCTACGTCTGTTGTTCCGCCCCCGATGTCTACGACCATGTTTCCGGCAGGCTCCGTAATGGGCAATCCAGCGCCGATTGCGGCTACCATCGCTTGCTCCACAAGATGAACTTCGCTTGCCTTCGCGCGATACGCCGACTCGCTCACGGCCCGTTTTTCGACCTGAGTGATTTCGCTGGGAACGCCAATTACGATTCGCGGATGGACCAGCATTTTGCGACCGTGTGCTTTCTGAATGAAGTAATTCAGCATCCGCTCCGTCACCTTGAAGTCGGCGATGACGCCGTCCTTCATGGGCCGGATCGCTACGATGTTGCCGGGAGTACGGCCGACCATTTCTTTCGCTTCTTTGCCAACGGCTTCAATCGCGCCTGTGGTCTTGTTGATCGCGACAATGGATGGCTCGTTTACGACAATGCCCTTTCCCTTTGCAAACACCAACGTGTTCGCGGTTCCCAGATCGATTGCAAGATCGGACGAGATGAGGCTGAAAACGGACCGGAAATTCATGAAAAAACAGTCTGCTTAGGTCGAAGAAACCTCAGGGTACCATGAGGATGTTATAGGAGCTGGGTCTCGAAAACGTAGCATTTTCAGATGATTGCGAAAGTAAATTCATGACGCGCCGCCAGTGGCTAGCGGCCGGCGGCGCGGCTGTTCTCGCCAGTTGTGGCCGAAAAAAAGGTACCGGCTACCTTGGCTACGCGCTGGTCGCTTCGGCGGGAGAAAAGGCAATCTCGGTCGTTGATCTTCTCAGCTTCCGTCTGATCCGGACCATCCCGCTCGATGCGGCGCCTGCGGCTATTGTGCCCGGGCCGGGTTACCGCCGCATCTACGTTCTCACGCCGGAGACGGGCAGTGTCCACGTCCTTGCGCATGATTTGGCGCATGTTGGGTCAGCGCGCTTATCACATGGCCTCTCCACGATGCGCCTCACGGCAGACGGCAAACGGCTGGTGGCAACGTCGAACGTTGCGAACGAAGTGATCGACGTGAACCTGGAGACTTTGCGCGTCAATCGTCGATACAAACTTGCGGTGCAGCCGGCAGAAATGGACGTTGTCAGTCCGGATTTCGCCGCCATTGGTTCAGGTCCCGCCGGCTTAGCAGAACTCTTCAATTTGCAGTCCGGTACGCGCCGTCGCTATCAATTTGCTGGCGAGATCGGAGCGCTGCGCTTTCGAAACGATGGCCGCATGCTTCTGGTTTCCAATCTCGCCAGCCGGTCGCTCACCGCCCTTTCCGTGCCTGAGATGCAGGTGGTGGCAGACTTGCCGCTCGCGATGGAACCCAAGAATCTCTGCTTCAACGCGGATGCCGGACAACTCTTTGTTTCCGGTGAGGGCATGGACGGAGTCGCCATCGTTTTCCCCTACCGCGTGCTCCAGGTTGAACAAACCGTTCTCGCTGGCCGCGATCCGGGCGTGATGGCCGTGTCAGCCAGTCCTCCTTACCTGTTCGTTGGAAGTGCCAGTGGGTCGGACGTCTGCATTTTGAATATCGCGACTCGCAAAGTCGTCGGCATTGTCGACGTCGCACAGCGACCGGAGTTCATCACGGTTACTCCTGACAACCAGTACGCGCTTGTTCTTGACCGAAGTTCAGGGAACATGGCCATCATCCATATCTCTGCCTTTCGTTTGGATCCAGAAGCGAGCCGCACGAAATCGGGCGCGGCATTGTTTACAATCTTGCCCGTTGGCAGCGACCCCGTGCACGCGGCAGTTATCCCGCGCTCAGCTTAGCTTCGGCGGACGAGCTCGCAGCCGCCATCACCACGCTTACCGCCGCAATCGCCGCAGTTTCCGCTCTCAAAATGGTGTTCCCAACGGAGCAGGGCTGCCATCCTCGGCTGATCGCGGACTCGTGCTCTTCGTCGGTCCAGCCGCCCTCCGGACCAAGAAGCAGCTCGACGGAGCTATCCGCCTGAAGGTCACGGTGTAAACACGCAAGGATAGGGCGCGCTTCCGGCAGCTCGTCCAGTAGCAGTCGGACCTTGGCTTCTGACTGGAGCACTTTCGCGAACGGAATCGTGCTTTCAATTACTGGAAGGTGGTCTCGCCGCGATTGTTGACTCGCTTCGAGAGCGATTCGCTCCCACCGGCTGGAACGCTTGACGGCAGCCTGCCCTAATCCGCGTTCCGTTCGGACGGATTCGAAAGGACGGATCGTCGCCACTCCGAGCTCGGTCGCTTTCTCGATCATCCACTCGAAATGATCGAACTTGAATAGAGCCGGTGACAGAGTCACAGCTATAGGGGTGATCTTTTTCTCAAGCTCCTCAATCACTTGAAAGGAAACGAGCCCTTTCCGTGCTGTCTCCACCTGGGCCAGGTAGACGTTTTTGTTGTCTGACAACTCATAGCGCTGGCCCGCCTCGACGCGAAGGACGCGCACAAGATGCCCGGCGTCCGAGCCCGCGATCTGGACGTGCCCGCGGCGAACTTCATCGACAAAGAAACGGCGTCTTGCCATCGGTCACCGCCATTCTACGAAACGGGTCTGCGGGTGGGTTCGAATCGCAAAAAAGCAGTTCAAGCGGCCGCGTGCGGATAATGGTCCATCACGTATGATCGGGTATTTACGAGGCACGATCCTCGAGAAAACACCGAATCGGGTCGTTCTGGACGCCGGTGGTGTTGGCTACGAGGTGCTGATCCCAATCTCTACATTCACGGCCCTTCCGAACGAAGGCGCCTCGGCGGCGTTGCGAATTTTTACCCACGTCCGCGAGGACGCGCTGGCCTTGTTCGGTTTCGCTACGCCCGAAGAGAAGAATGTCTTCGAACGCCTGATCTCTGTGAGCGGGATCGGTCCTAAACTGGGGCTCCAGGTGCTTTCGGGACTGGCAACGCCGGAACTTGTGAGCGCGATTCGCGGCGGCGATGTTGGTCGCCTCGTCCGCATACCTGGCGTCGGTAAGAAGACAGCCGAGCGCATTGTTCTCGAACTGAGAGACAAGATGACCGGCGTTGACGCTGGATCGCACGGGGTGGCGGTCGCCGGAACGGATTCTGGTTTGACGGGAATGGAGCACGATATACTCTCCGCACTTCAGAATCTCGGTTGTTCCCGCCCCTCGGCGGAAGAGGCGATTCGAAAGGTAAAAGAGCGTGGCGCTCCGGACAGCTTCGAGCCTTTCTTTCGAGCTGCGTTGGCGCTGGTCCGATAGAATCGCTCGCCATGCGTTAAGGTGAGAAGCGGATGCGTGGGCAAGGCATGGTTTCTCCGGCGGCACAGGAGGAAGAGCGTCAATTTGAAGCGGCTCTTCGTCCGACAAGGCTGGACGACTTCGAAGGTCAACCGCATGTCCGCGAACAGTTAGCCATCGCGATCGAAGCGGCGAAACGCCGCGGAGAGGCAATGGACCACGTGCTGCTGTGCGGCCCTCCTGGTCTCGGGAAAACAACGCTCGCGGGCATCATTGCGCACGAACTCTCGGTACCGATGGATCAGACAGCAGGCCCGGTGCTGCAGAAAAAGCTGGACTTGACGGGTATCCTCAGCAACATTCGGTCCAAGCAGGTCTTTTTTGTTGACGAGATTCACCGGTTGATGCCGGACATCGAAGAGATCCTGTATGCGGCACTCGAGGATTTTCGTCTGGACATCCTGATTGGAACCGGGCCGGGCGCCCGTACTCACTCCATTTCGCTGCCGCGGTTTACGGCGGTCGGGGCAACGACCCGGCAGGGACTTCTCAGTGCACCTCTACGCGGGCGATTTGGTATTGTCCTGCGCCTCGATCCTTATCCGGAGCCGACGCTGGCCAGAATCGTGGAGAGGTCGGCGCATCTGCTCGAAGTTCCGATCACAGACGACGCGTCGCATGAGATTGCAAGGCGCGGCCGTGGAACGCCCCGTATCGCTAACCGGCTTCTTCGCAGGGTGCGCGATTACGCCCAGGTTCGAGCTGGGGGCCAGATCGATCTGGACGTCGCTGAGTCGGCACTCAACCTCCTGAAGGTGGATCGCTTTGGTCTCGATGACGTCGACCAGAAAATTATGCTGACGGTCGCGGAGAAGTACGGAGGAGGGCCAGTCGGACTATCGACCATCGCGGCCTCCATTGACGAACAGGCGGACACGATCGAAGAAGTTTATGAGCCTTACCTCATGCAACTCGGCTTCCTCGACCGCACCCCGCGGGGCCGCGTTGCCACAGAGCGCGCGTTCGATTACTTCAAGATCTCGCGCCGTCCCCGGTTTGCCGGACAGAACCCGCTCTTCTAGTTCCGTCACTCTTCGCTAATTGCAAAGCCCTCTGCCTTAAGCTTGGCTGCATCGATCGCGGCGTGTTCACCAAGGACACGCTCGGCTGGTCCCTCTTTCATTTCGATCAAGAGAACTTCGCGTTCCTCGGGTTGCTGCTCCGCGCCTTCCGCGTTCGGTTCCGCAAGGTCCACTTTTTCGCGAAACCGGAGAACCCTGCTCACGCTGTCTTTCTGAAAAACAGCGCCTGTACTTAGCTCAATTAAGGACATCTGGCGGTCATGCTACCACGCCACTTTGGCGAAAATGGAAAGAGTATTTTATGTCCGCAGCGCTCGCATACCTGTCGCTCGGGAGCAATATGGGGGATCGGCTGCAGAACCTGGCCCGTGCGTCGGCCGAACTTGCTCGAGCAGGCGTCGAGGTCGTGCGATCCTCCG
Organism: Bryobacteraceae bacterium; assembly: GCA_045807925.1. Lineage (GTDB taxonomy): Bacteria > Acidobacteriota > Terriglobia > Bryobacterales > Bryobacteraceae > Bog-105. The sequence goes on from JBJMGK010000101.1 coordinate 147,561, forward strand.
TCATTTACGAAACAGAGCCGCAGGATTTCGAGGATCAACCTGCTTTTCTCAACAGGGTGCTGGCGGTGCGGTCGAATCTGTCTCCGTTCCCGCTGCTTCGGCTGACACAAGGCATCGAAGTCGCCATGGGCCGGGTCCCGTCAGAAATTCCCAAAGGCCCCCGGCTGATCGATATCGACATACTGCTGCTCGGCACGTTTATCGTTGAAGACGAGATCCTCACCATTCCGCATCCACGTATGCTCACCAGGCGCTTCGTTCTCGAGCCTCTCGCCGAGATTGCTCCGGCCCTGCGGCATCCCGCAACCGGGCTTCTGATTTGCGACTCACTCGCGAGCGTGAGAGCGCAAGGCCTCGCGCGCTATCAAGACGACGCCGACTCCACACGCTAGACTAAGCGGGATGCGACGATCGTTCCTTCTGTCTCTGCTGATGAGTGCGGCTAGCCTGACAAGGGCGGGCGATGATGCCGGTCCCACTGCGGTTGCACAACGGCTGTTCGACGCAATGGCCGCTCATGACGGAGCAGGTGCACGCGCGCTGTTCACGCCTGATGCGAACCTCATAGCGGTGGCGCCCGATGGCAAAGTGACAGTGACGCCGATCGAGAAATGGACGGATCGCTTGTCTTCGGCTACGGACAAGTGGCTCGAGCGCATGTGGTCTCCGAAGGTGCAAGAGCATAACGCCATTGCCACTGTCTGGGCGCAATACGACTTCCACGTCAACGGTAAGTTCACGCATTGCGGCATCGATACGTTCACATTGGTCAAGACCAACGGTGAGTGGCGCATTGCGGCGCTTGTGTTTACCCGGGAAACGTCCGCGTGCCCCGAAAGCCCGCTCGGAAGCCCGAGAGCATAGCTCGGCAAAAGGGGCGCCCGTTGGCCGTAACGACTAAGCCTGTACTTCCTCCGTTTCTTCTTCGGTTTCCAATTTCTCGACTAAAACGGCGGCGATCCTGTTCCGGTCCATCTCGGCAATCGTAAACCGTCTGCCATCATGGACGACGGATTCGTCCACCATCGGTATGTGGCCGAACTGATAAAGAAGGAACCCGGCCAGCGTCTCGAACCCGGCTTCGCCCGGCAGTTCGATGCCGTAGCGGGTTTCAAGCTCCCGGATGGTAGTGTTGCCCTCCAACCGCAAGGATTTATCTTCGGGCGGCGCTTCGGGACGAACAAGATCATGTTCGTCGCCGATGTTGCCAAACACCTGCGCTAAAACATCTTCCAATGTGACAAGACCAGTAACGGTACCGAACTCATCGACCACCAGAGCCATGTGCGTGTGGTTTTTTTTAAACTCATCAACCAGCTGGTTCAGAGGTTTGGTCTCGGGGACCACGAGTGGTTTTCTCACGAATCGGCGCAAGCGAAACGAGCGCGTCGTCCGGCGCTGGTCGTAAGTGGCGAAGCGGCGCTCATCCCAAAGCCGCGTTAAATCTTTGTAATGGACGACGCCGATGATGTGCTCGGGCCGATCTTCGTAAACCGGTATGCGGGTGAATTTGTGTTCCGCTACGACGCTGAGCACCGATTCGAGGTCGGCGTTAACCGGGAGGGACACGATGTCGGGCCTCGGGGTCATGATCTCTCGCGCCGTATAGTCCGAAAGGTCAATCAGGTTCTGGATGGCGTCCTGCTGGAACTCTTCGAGATGCCCTTCGTGGCGGCTCGACTGAATGATGTATTTCAATTCCTCGGGGGTGTGGCCTCCGTGCGCGTGTTCTGCTCCGAGCCCAAAAATACGGAGCACGAGGGCGGAGGATTGCTCGATCACGACAACCAAAGGATGCGAAAGGCGATAGAACACCAGCAACGCCGGAGCCGCCAGAATCGCGATCCGATCGGCCTTGTGAAGCGCAAGATTCTTTGGCACTACTTCGCCAATGATGACGTGCGCGTAACTGATGACGAGGAAAGCAAGGGCGAACCCGATCGCGTGGAGGACCACTCGCGACACGGGAACGTTTAGCGAGTCAAGCACGCCGCGCAACATCTGGTACACGGTGTCTTCACCTGCCCAACCGAGCCCCAAGCTCGCAAGCGTAACGCCAAACTGCGTCACCGACAGTAGCCGGCCGGGGTTGGCCAGGAGATTCAACGCGCTTTGAGCGCCGGTGTGGCCCTGCTCGGCCAGTTCTCGCAAGCGGGATTGCCGAACCGAGACGAGCGATACCTCGGCGGCAGCAAAGAAGCCATTTGACGCCAGAATCACCAGAAGAACAACAAGCCTGAGGCTCATAGAAGAGATGAGCGGGTAAGTACCCCAGAGTAAAATCGATGGGTGTTAACCCGAGTAGTGCGTGCGATCAACGTGTGCGTGGGCTTAGTGGTCGTGTTCATTGCGGTCGCTGTCTACTGGTTCGTGTTCCGCCCTCTTCCCAAGGTGTCCGGCACCGTTTCCGCGCCGATTGAATCGCAGGCAGTGGTGCGCCGCGACGCGCGTGGCGTTCCCCATATCGAAGCCGGGTCCTGGCAGGATGCGATGTTTCTCCAGGGTTACGTGACAGCCCAAGACCGATTGTGGCAAATGGATGGTCTGCGCCGCTTTGGCGCCGGGGAGTTGGCCGAAGTTTTCGGACCGGCCGTGCTCGCAAACGACCAGCGGTCGCGCAGCATGCGTATGCGTTCCATGGCCGAGGGTAACGCGAACAAACTCCGTTCTGAAGACCGGGCGAGCATCGTCGAGTACGCGCGTGGGGTGAACTATTTCATCGATACCCACCGCGGCAAGTACTCGCTCGAATTCTCCATTCCTGGACGGGCTTACGATCCTCGACCTTGGACGGTGGTGGATTCGGTTCTCGTCGCGCTTGTCATGTTTCGAGACATGACGGACAACTCCCACTTCGAGTTCGATAAGGGGATTCTTCTCGGTATGGCTGATCCGGCGAAGGTCAGAACCCTTTTCCCTGCTGCCCAGGGTCAACAGTTGCTGCCGGGCTCAAATGCCTGGGCCGTGTCCGGCACGCACACGCTGGACGGAAGCCCGATGGTCGCGAACGATCCACATCTGGCATACCGGATTCCTGGAACCTGGTATCTGGCGCAGCTGAAGGCTCCTGGCTTGAATGTTTCAGGCGCAACTCTGCCCGGGTTACCTGGAGTCGTCACCGGGCATAACGCACAGATTGCCTGGGGCCTTACCAACCTCGAAACGGATGTCATGGACCTCTACCGGGAGCAGATGGATGAGCGCACGGGGCAATACGTGTTTCAGGGGAAAGCGGAGCAGGCTCATCTCGACCGTCAAATGATCGGCGTGCGCGGGAGTAAGCCGGTGCAACTGGATACGTGGGTAACGCGGCATGGACCGATCTTCATTCGCGAGAACGGCAAAGCTTACAGCCTGCGTTGGAGTGCGACGGACGGATTCGACTGGCCGGTCTACCGTTTGAACCGCGCGAGCAACTGGGCAGAATTTCGGGAAGCTCTTCGCGGGTACTGGGGACCTGGGATGAATTTTGTCTACGGAGACCGTGCGGGGAACATCGGTTACCAGGGAACCGGCAGGATGCCCATCCGCGGTGGTGGGACAACTCCCATTCGAAGTGACGCTCCGCTCGATGGCAGCGATGGAACCGCCGAGTGGACCGGATGGATCCCTTTCGATCAGATGCCGAGCATCTATCGGCCAAGTTCGGGCATTGTGGCGACTGCCAATCAGAATCCCTATCCGGCGAATTTCGCGTATCAGATGCCCGGCGGATATGCAGATCGATATCGCGTCGAGCAAATCAATGCGCTGCTGCGAGCGAAGCCGAAGCTGTCCGTCGACGATATGCTCGCCATCCAGAAAGATGTGTACTCGGCGTACGATCATTTCCTTGCTCAACGGGTGGTTGCGGCTGTGAGAAAACGAGCGGCAGCCGATGCCGATCTACAGACCGCTGTCGACGTCCTGGACCATTGGAACGGACAGATGGAAAAGGATGCAGCGGCTCCGTTCATCACCCAAACGATGCATGGTCTGTTGGGGCGCAGCTTAGTTCTGAGTCTGGCGGAAAGCGGTAAAAACGCAGCCGGTGCAAAGATTCCGGACATTGCGCCTCGGTCACAAGTCATCGAGACTCTTTTACGCGAGCGTCCGAAAGGCTGGGTGCGTAATGACGATTGGGACGCATGGCTCGTCGAACAACTCCGCCAGGCTCTCAAAGCAGGCAGGAGTGAACAGGGAAGTCCCGTGACCAAATGGCGGTGGGGCAATAAGCTCCGTTGGAATTTCGTCCATCCGGTAGCAAACGGTCTACCGCCCCTCGAATACTTCTTCGATATCGGGCCGGTTGAGATGAGTGGCTCCGGCACGACGGTCAAACAGACATCTTCCACGCTCGGTCCTTCCGAGCGCATGGTGGTGGATCTGGGTAATCTGGATCGATCCGTACAAAATCTTCCGATAGGCGAATCGGGCTTCGTCGGTTCCAGTCACTACAAAGATCAATGGCGGGCGTACTACGTCGGCAAGAGTTTCCCTATGGGATTCGATCACGTGAACGCGACGGATGTCTTGACCGTCAGACCGGAATGAACCGGCTGGTGCTGGTTCGAGTGGCGGCTCGCTGGCGGTCGACTACACGCTGCTGTCGTACCGGCGTGCTGCTCGCCGATTTTCATTCATTTGTCGAGTCTTGCTGCTCTTTGCAGCGGCACGTATCAGGGCAAAGCTGACCAACAGCAACACGCCCAGGACTGCTAGGAACGCTTCCACTTCATCCTCCTTCCGAAGCGATGATGGGCCGCTCTCTCGACGGAGGGTGGTCCGGCCGCGTTCGATTCAGCGATGAACCGGCGTGTTAGAACCATCGCGCATGCGTGCGACGGTCTGCTGCCTGACGACCGACTTGAGTCAGTCTGCTTGAATCGTAACTCAGCCGCTGCGGCAAACTCTCTGTTTTCCCGTATTGGGTGGTACCCAAGCAGTTAAAACGTAAGTCTGGCAGTCATGATGCTATACGCTGGCTGAAGCGATCGATGGCCGCGAGCTCAGCTCGATAAGGACTGCAATGCGATACGACTTTCTGGTTGAGACGTACGAGACCGAGCGCGTCAAAGTGATCAGCGCGTGGTGCATGTTCACCGACCAGGATCTCCCGATCCGACCTCACCCGACCGACAGACGCGGACGTAGCATTCAGGAACATATGGTGCACCAGTGTGTCAGCGAAGATCTTTGGTTTCGGACGATGCTCGATATCGATGTCGAGGCGCCGCCTCTTCCGAAAAACGAAGTCAGATTGGAATTCATGCACCGCTACGCTGAAGACAGCGCCAAGCGTGTCGCGGTGTTACGAGAGAAGGTCGAGACGTGGTGGGAAGCGGAGACAACTTTCTTCGACGTCAGGCGATCGAGGGCCTGGGTTATGACTCGCCGGATAGCCCACACGGCCCATCATCGGGGCCAGCAATTGGCGTTGTTGCGTATGCTCGGGCGCGAGGAACACAGCAACTATGGTCCTACTGCAGACACGGGGGGTCTGATGCAGAATCACGCACCGACGATCTATGCTTACCCCGATTTGCTATCGCTGTTCGAAAGTGAAGCCGCTGGAGGCAAGAAGGCTGCATTGCCCGGCCCAGGGCTAAAGCCGGTTACGGAACGGCCGTAGCCCCAGGTCTCGTGATTCAGGCGTGTGCCCTTGTGACGGCGGCCGCAACTGCGGTCACTTGGCAGATGCCATCTGCGCTGGTCTTGTGTCGTAACTCAGATCTGGCCGGTAGTGCAGAACGGAGTAATGCACCGAGTCAACGATTCCAGTGCTTTTGAGTCTTACCTTGAGAGCACCTTCCTCACCTAGCGCCTTCGTAAGCACTGGACCAGCATCGAATTCCGCCAAGTTCTTTATCAGCCGTACCGCGATCCTTTCGTTCGGGTCACCCCCGAAAACGGTTTGGCTGACCCAGAAATTCTTTACTTCGGCTTTCTTCATAGCTGGTATATAGTCGTTCTTCATCCAGGCGCTGAATTCGGCCTCTTTGCCAGTTACTAGGTGGTAGCTTGTGATCATTGCGTATTCGAAATTCTCTTGGGTCTTGGTGTGAATACTGAGGTCCTTGAGCGCCAGGGATGCTTCTCGGTGCGCTGATGTTGTGCAGGCTACGCCCTTGCGTATCAAGCCTTCCGCATCAGCCTTGCCCAACGCGCGTTCTACGGGAGAGGGACCATCCATATCCGCGAAATGAGCCAGAGGAGCTACCGAGATGTATTCGAGCAAGTTCCCCATCACCGTTTGCAGCACAGCCCGGGAAGGGACTTGCGCTTTCTTGTACGCGGCACTCATCTCTTTTTGGAATGCTTCGTAATCGGAGCGCATCTCCGGTTTTACAGTTGTGATCATCACTAAGCTCCACTCGGGAGCGGGCGTGGACTGCGCCATTATTGCGGGAACAGCGGAGAGCACAAAAGCGACCCAAATGGCGCCCGCGCGATAAGAGAAACGGGGTTCGTAACTGCGGAACATACGATCTCCTTCTCAACGCCCGGTTTTCATGAGAAGTCGCCGCATCAGGAACTTGTACGAGTTCCGGCAGCCGCCTGGTAATTTTCCCGAACCGGCCGATGATCCGAGAGTATGCGCCGACTGGATCACGAATGCAAGCGTTTTCGAACCGGATGTTCGCGGTTCGTGAAACCGAGCTTTATAGAATCGAAGCACGGTATGCGCGGCCAAAGAAGGTGGACAATGTATCGTGTTCCGCTGATCCCTTTCCTCGTGTTAGGTCTGCTCTTCGCCTTGCAATCGAACGCCTACCACGCTTTGCCTCAGGGGGCCGCCGGAATTGGCACCGGCCCCAGTCTGGAAACTGTTTCGAGTTGGGAGACAAGGTTGCAATCGGAGCCGGACAATGTGCAGCTCAGGGGCCAGCTGTTGGCCCATTACCGGGCTCACGGGCCGGAAGACAAATACTTCCAGCAAGCGTTGTGGGTCGTTCAACATCATCCGGAGTCCTCGTACGCAGCGCTGAGCGCAAGAGCAGGGACAGCTTTGGCTGAAGCAGACTTTGCGCTCCTTAAAGCCGCTTGGGAGCAGGCACTCATCGATCAGGCAGACAGCGGAAAGGTGCTCTATAACGCCGGATTGTTCTTTAGGGCCCAGGATCCGGTGAGGACTGCCCACCTGCTCGAGCAAGCCCGGCAGCTCGAGCCGGAGAATCCGGCGGTGTTGACGATGGAGGCCCAACTGTTTGCTACCGTTTACGAAAGCCTCATCGGCGTACATGAAGCCCGCAGATGCGCAAGCCCTGCAAGGAGAGATCTCGGGTGCGAGTGATCCGTCTCTACTGGTAGAGGTGGGATCGGATCTGATAAGGCTCGGGGAGTCTGTCGCCGACAGCAGCTTAAAGGCGATAGGAACCGAGTTGATCAACCGCGCCATCAGCCTGGACCCGACAAATGAAAAGTGGAAGAGCGCTGCCGAACAGGCTGCGGTTCCTCCGACAAGCGCATCGACTATAGGTCAGCGCGGTCCGGTCCACGTCGGAGCGCAAGTAGCCGAAGCAAACCTGATGCGAAAGGTCGATCCGGCCCATCCTGCCCTAGCTCGTCCCGGCCGCGTCTCCGGAGTCGTTGAGTTCACCGCGCTTATCGGAGAAAACGGACGGATCCAGAATCTGTAACTTGTGAGAGGCCATCCATTATTCGTGAACGCGGCCAGGGAAGCGGTGATGCAATACGTCTACAAGCCGATACTGCTAAACGGAAGTCCGGTTCCGGTGATTACGTCCATCATTGTTCCTTTCGAATCGCCGCAGCAGCAGTGACTTGATACTGAAGTGGAAACGGTCTTCGCCTGCCGCAGTCCTACCAACAGAACCGAAATGCCTGATCAAAAAGAGCACGAGAAACCAGAGAGTCTTGTGGAATCGCCCGGGCTCGCCGAAAAAGCAGCGAGATCACTCGAGCAGGCCGCCAATTCGAACCAAACCCTGGAGGGTTTCGAGGCGATCAATAACGAACGGATCACTCCCGAACTAGAGCGCGAAGCCCGGGAAGACGATGGAGGGGGACGCGAGAAGGGGCATCCGGTCCCGTAAGTAGGATTTAGTTTGCGATCTGGACGGTGCCGTCGCGATTCAGGATATATCGCTGGCCGCGCCAATGAATGGAATTCCCGAAGAATCCCGCCACCCAGAACGCAAATCCAAGCATGTCCTGCAGGGGCAAAAGCAGCCAGGGAATCCGGGCCCGCAGAATGCCCCTCGAAACGGTCCAGGCAGAAGCCGCTCGCAGCGCGACCGTCACCGCCAGGAAGGCCCAAAGCTCGTGGCACACAAGAGCGGTTCCTACCCCGATTGGTAACGAGTGCGTGAAGAACTGGCCAACGTAGCCCCACGGGCGTGAACGTCTGGTGGAGCGAGCCCAACGAAGGCGGTGGGAGAAATTCTTCAGCATCCCCTCGCTGCCGATGCGATGTTCGACCACGTAAGGCGAAATGCGCACCACAAACCCAAGCTCAGCGGCAATCCGGCCGAGCATATAGTCTTCGGCCAGGTAGTCCTTCACTCGCTCTAGTCCTCCGAGAGCAAGCAGGACGCTTTTCCTGGCCACGATGGTGGGTCCGACAGCGAACTTCGTACCTTCCATCATGACTGCCGTAAACAGCCCGGCGTGGAAGTCGGTATTCATTCCCAGAGCTTCCAGGCGCGACCAGATGGCCCTCCCCGAAACGGCCCGATACGGGCATGTGACGAGTCCGAGATTCTGATCGGAAAACTCGGCTGCAAGACTTTGGCAGAAATCCAGCTTCACGCGGACGTCGCTATCGCTCATGGCGATGAGGTCGTACCGCGATTCGTCCAGCATGCATTGCAGGCTGTAGACTTTGGCATGCGGGTACGGCGGTTCGCCGGTTACGATCAACTTCGCGGGAATATTCGGGTATTCCGACATGAGTTGCCGGACAATCGGAACTGCTGCATCTTCCGTACTTCGAACGGCGAAAAGCAGTTCGAATGTGGGGTAGTCCTGCTCGAAGAAGCTGCGCAGGTTCTCCTCGAGGCCTTCATCGAGGCCGGCAAGAGGTTTCAAGATGCTGATGGCCGTAGGCGTACTGAACTCACGATTGGCGGGCGTGCGCGCATGTCTGACCGCCGCTGCGATCGCAAGAATACAGTAGATCCAACAGCCCATTAGCACAGCTAGGGCTGCAATGGTAACCAAGCTTATTCTTCTAAACTCTTTCTTGCAATGAGGTCCGTCAGACGAGCGATAAACTCGTCCGCGTTCACAGCCCCCTGATCGCCGTGCTTCCTGTTACGGACCGCCACGAGCCCCCCCTGGGCTTCACGATCACCCACGACCAACATGAACGGAATCTTGTTGATCTGTGCTTCCCGAATCTTCAAGTTTACCTTATCGGACCTGGAATCGAGCTCAGCTCGAACGCCCGCTGCAAGTAAGTTTTCGTAAACGTGAGTGGCGTATTCGTTCTGACGATCCGAAATAGGCAATACGATTGCCTGGACAGGAGCCATCCAAACGGGGAAAGCCCCACCGTAAAGCTCGATCAGGTACGAGATCATGCGCTCCATCGTGCTGATGATGGCGCGGTGGATCATCACCGGACGATGATGCTGCCCGTCGGCCCCGATATAGGCAAGATCGAACTGGTTCGGAAGGTGGAAATCGATCTGAATTGTGGAATAGGTCTCTTCATGACCCATGACGTCGGCAAGCTGGATGTCCAGCTTCGGCCCATAAAACGCCGCTTCCCCCGGCGCTTCCGTATAGGGCAAGCGCAGATCATCCATCGCCTCGCGCAGAACCTTCTCGCCGAGAGTCCACATCTCGTCGTTAGCAACGTACTTCTCTTTATCGGCTTTGTCGCGAAGCGACAAGCGATAGCTATACTGCGTAATCCCCAGATCCCTGTAAGCTGTCTCGACGAGTTGCATCACCTTGGAGAATTCAGATTTGATCTGGTCTGGTGTGCAGAAGATGTGGGCGTCGTTCAGAGTCATGCACCGCACGCGACTTAACCCGCTCAGCACGCCCGAGCGTTCATAGCGATACATGGTGCCGAGCTCCGCGATTCGTACCGGCAGATCGCGATAGCTGCGCATTTTGGACTTATAGATCAGGATGTGGTGCGGGCAATTCATCGGTCGCAGCACCATCCGCTCCGTTTCCAGATCCATGGGTGGAAACATATCTTCGTGATAGTGCTCCCAATGCCCCGATTTCTGGTAGAGCTCTACTTTGGCCAGATCCGGCGTATAGACGTGCTGGTATCCGGCGTGACGTTCCTTTTCGAGGATGTAGTCTTCAAGAACGCGGCGTACAGTTGCACCCTTTGGCAGCCATAGCGGCAGGCCAGCGCCGACCAGTTCGTTGACCGTGAATAGTTCAAGCTCTTTCCCGATGCGGCGGTGGTCCCGCTTCCGTGCCTCTTCCAGCTTCGCCAGGTATTCGTCGAGCTCTTTCTTGGTGAAGAAAGCGGTACCGTAGATCCGCTGCAACTGAGGGTTCTTTTCGTTCCCCTTCCAATACGCGCCTGCGATCGAGAGAAGCTTAAAGGCTTTCAGCTTCTCTGAGGAGGGCACGTGCGGACCGCGGCAGAAATCGATGAAGTTGGGACCAAGCGTGTATTCAGTGAAGATATCCCCGGCTCTTTCCTCAATGAGCTCGCGCTTCATCCAGTCGTCTTGATACTTCTCGAGACCGTCCTCTTTTTTCGTCAGCTTACGCTCGAAGGGAAGATTGGCCGCTTGTAATTCACGCATCTTCGCTTCGATCTTTTCGAGATCTTCCGGCGTAAACTTAGCGTCGCGCTGGAAATCATAATAAAAGCCCGATTCCGTTGGCGGCCCGATTCCGAGTTTGGTCTCGGGGAACAGTTGCAGGACCGCGGCGGCAAGCAGATGGGCCGTGGAGTGGCGATAAACGTGGAGCGATTCCGGATTCCTGGGCGTGAGAATCTCAATCGCAGAATCGGATTCGAGGGGCCGCGTCAAGTCGTACAGCTCGCCGTTGACCCTCGCAACAACAGCGTCCGCTTTCAGACGGGGGCTGAGGGATTGGGCGATATCGATGGGCCGAGTACCTGCGGGAACCGACTGCGTACTGCCATCGGGCAGTGTTATGGTCAAACTACTCATCTTTGTGGGGTCAAGTTGAGGGTAACAAAAACCCGGACGGCTCACGCATTTAGTAATCCGCGCGGCTGGTAGACTATAGAGACTTCGCTTGGGTACCTCCTCCGTCACACCTGGTTTTGATGAATCGGCTCTGGTCGCAAGGGCTAAGGCCGGCGATGACGAAGCCTTTTCCGAACTGGTAAGGCACTACGACCGGCGCGTCTTCCGGATGGCGAAGCAGATCACCCAGAACGACGACGATGCCGAGGACGTGCTTCAGGAGACCTTCCTGAAGGCATACACCCACCTGGACAACTTCCAAGGCAACTCAAAGTTCTATACCTGGGTGGTTCGGATTGCGGTGAACGAAGCTCTTATGAAGCTCCGGAAGCGTCGCTCGGACAAAACGGTGCCGCTCGACGAGCCGATTGACACCGGCGAAGACGAAATGGTCCGGGAAATTGCCGTTTGGGACCAGAATCCGGAAGAATCCTACTCCCGAGAGGAGCTTGGAGAGTTGCTCGATCAGGCAATTCAAAGTTTAAGGCCTGCATACCGCACCGTTTTTATCCTTCGCGACATCGAAGAACTGTCAATCGAGGAGACAGCGGAAGCTTTGAATCTGTCCATATCTGCCGTAAAAAGCCGTTTACTGCGGGCGCGCCTGCAGCTCCGTGAGAAACTGACCCGTCAGTTCAAGCAAAAAGGAGATGACGCCTTTGCTTACCTGTAAACAGTTTTTGAGTGAGCTCAGCGACTACCTGGACGACACGCTGGACCCCGAGATGAAGGCCGACCTCCATCGGCATGTCAGCGAGTGCCCGAATTGCTGGGTTGTCTGCAATACCACGGAAAAGACGATCAAGATCTACAAGGGAATGGAGCCCCAGGCCATTCCGCCAGAAGTGGAAAAGCGGTTCATGTCGGCGCTCATGGAAAAGTGCAAACGAGCCAAACGCAAGGCCGAGAACCCCCCTCCTGATCCACCATCCCCTTCCTGATCGAAGTCATCTCCGAAATCCGCAGATAATCCGAGTGGCCTTGTCTCAGATAGCGTAAACGGCAGCGTTCAGAGCGCTGCCTCTCGTGCCAATTTCGATCTGGAATTGATCGTAAACAGGACAGGAACTCGCAATCGGATCGAGGCAAAACCTGCATTCGAGCATGTGAGACAGCGCCTGATCGCAAAGCTCATCTGCCGAGAAATCACAAGTACAAACCGCGCCTTCGCCAGAAGTTCGCTCCTGGGATCCCGGTGTTAGAGCCGCGAAGGGCTCACGATGGAGAAACGACCGAAACCGGGCCAGAACAGAACTCAGAAAGCGCCTGTGTCGAAGAATCATGAGCGTTAACCTGGGCCTTGCCCCTGCCAATCCAAGTCAAACTAACCCAGCGGAAACGACTGAAGATTTGGATCACCCAAAGGGAGAAATTTTTCGGGTAATCATATCCTAACCGAAACGAGGTGATCCTCTCAACATTCCCGAGCGGCTTTAATTAGCGCAAAATTGTCGGACTTGGATTCGTAAGAAGACCGTCAGTGCGGCAGACGTTCAAAGATGTCGTTGAATTTCTTTTGCTGCGCAGGCGTGAGCACCTTGAATATGCGTTCTTTCCCGAATCGAGCGACGTTCGCGCGTTCTTCTTCAATGTTCTGGTAGTACTTCGCATAGTCGTCAAGTTCCTTGTTGACGATCTGCTGCTGCTGGGCGGTGAGGCCGAGCTCGGATTTCAGATCCTTCAGCTGTACTTCCATCGATTTGGATCGGCTGATCCGGGAATGGATCACCCGCTGAGTGACTGCAGAGCCGACGGCGGTGCCGCAAAGAAAGATCAGCGCAAGGACGAGGAGAATCCTGGGATTCGACCAACTGGCATCGTCGTCCTGCCGCATAGAGGGCCGTGTTGAGGCTACAAAAGCTATTGGACTGGCCCTTCGTAGGAAGCAAGGTTCACGAGGACAGCCTCCCGTTGCTGGGTCTGATCACCGAAAACCGAGTCTGCAGACTTGGTTTGTTGCGCAGCGATCGCCTGTTCGTGCGGATCCAGATCCGCTCTTTCCTCGACGAAGATGTACATGCCGAGCAGCAGAGCCAGGGAGAGCGATGCATACACGAATCGCGTCCGGAACGGGGAGTACAGGAAGCCCGCCCAAATCGAAGCCTTCGCCCTGTCCTCAATCCGTTGGAGGACACGGGCATAAAACCCCGCCGAGGGCTCCAGCTCTTCCTCTGCCCGCCAGCACCGCAGCAGTTCACTCTGCTCCCGCATTACCGTCAGCTCGGATGAGCACTCCGGACACTTTTCCAAATGCGCCCCAACTTCTGTTCTGCCTGTTACCGGCTCCCCAGCGGATAACAGATTTTCTAACTGATCCCGTATGGACCCGTGCATAGTTCCCTCAAAAGAAGTCCAAACTCAGAGCAGATCTACGTCCGCTTTCTTTACAAAGTACAACGAACCCTTCGCTGCGGATAGCCCCAACTGCCTCCGCTAAACAGCGGGCGACGTGAGCGGGCCTTTGCCCAAGCGCCCTGCCGCCTTTACCAGCTTCTGTCGTGCCCGGAACAGCTTCACTTTGATGGTATTTTCGTTCATCCCGGTCATCTGCGACAACTCTTCTACCGAATGGCCCTCAACCTCTTTGAGAAGGATCAGAGTTCGATCTTCGTCAGAGATTTTGGAGAGCAGTTTGAAAATCAGATCCTGTTGCGCCAGTTGCTGGTCCACGGCCGGGCTCTGATCGATGGCCGGGTCGGAGTTCTCTACGCGTTGAGAATCGTCGGCGGAGAAATCGCTTTCGTAAACCAACTTTCGGACCCTCTTTTTGCGAAGGTAGTCGTAGCATTCGTTGACCGTGATCTTATAAATCCAGGTCAGCAATGAACTCCGGAAGTCGAAGTTTTTTATAGAGAAATAGATCTTGGCGAAAACCTGCTGGGCGATGTCTTCCGCGTCGTTCCGGTTACGCAGGATGCCGTAGATGATCGAGAAGACCTTGGCCTGGTAGCGATCTACAATTTCGCGGAACGCGAGCTCGTCCCTCGCTTGCACCCGGCGCACAAGTGCTGCCTCTTCGCTTGATCGGTGGTCCAATTTTTTCGCTCGGGCCGCCTCTCCGGAGGCAACCGGGAATGGGAGGGTCGAAGACAGGCCACTCATACTGCCTGACCGACGTGGCCCCCCGCTCCCACGTTACATGATTCAGCGCCTGGAACCGGGGAATCGGATTTTCAGACTGAAATGTAGTGAGGCGGACCTTTTTCGGTCTTGTCCGCATCGAATTGGCTGATCAGTTATAAACTTATAGTTGAGCAGTTGTTACTAAGGAGATTTTCATGATTCAGCTCACCGACACGGCGGTAACCAAAGTAAACGAGATCCTGGGTATGCAGGAGCCGAAACCGGCTGGTCTTCGTATCTCAGTCGTTGGCGGCGGCTGTTCCGGGTTCAGCTACTCGATGGCCTTCGAGAACCAGCCGAACATGTTGGACAAGACCTATAATTTCGGCGACCTGAGAGTATTTATCGATCAGGCGAGCTTGCTGTATCTGGAGGGAGCCGAAGTGGACTACGTGGAGACACTGGAAGGTTCGGGCTTTAAGTTCAACAATCCACAGGTAAAGTCGACCTGCGGATGCGGTAGCTCCTTCAGCGTTTAACCTAATTTCTTTGTCGTTCGGAAAAAGCCGGAGAGCGTGTGCTCGCCGGCTTTTCTTTTTTGGGGAACCGTGGAACCGCACTTAACGACCGAAGCGAGAAACGCAAGCTCGGCTGAAATTGACGAGCTGTCGACACAGGACATGCTGGGCGTAATCAATGCCGCCGATCGGGAGGTCGCCGGAGCCGTTGCGCTCGAAATCCCGGCGATTACCCGGGCAGTGGACACCGTGGCCGAGCGGCTGCGGAATGGTGGGCGGCTTTTCTACCTTGGGGCTGGTACTTCCGGCCGTTTAGGCGTGCTCGATGCGTCAGAGTGCCCGCCGACCTTCAATACGCCCCCGGACCTTGTGCAAGGCATCATCGCCGGCGGCGATACCGCCCTGAGGAGCTCAATCGAAGGAGCGGAAGATCGGGCGGAGGAGGGAAGAGTGGATCTGATGCGCCGCGGCTTTGCGCCGGGTGACGCGCTGGTAGGTATCGCCGCGAGCGGTCGGACCCCTTACGTTCTCGGCGCGCTGGCGTATGCGCGTGAAATCGGCGCGTTAGCGATCGGGATAAGCTGCACGGTCGGATCCAAGGTGGCAGAAGCTTGCGATATTGCGATTACACCGATCCCGGGGCCCGAAGTCGTCACCGGGTCGACTCGGATGCGCGCGGGTACCGCAACCAAGTTGGTGCTCAATATGTTGAGCACGGCCGTCATGATTAGGCTGGGCTACGTTTACGGAAATCTGATGGTCAACGTTCAGCCGACGAACGAGAAGCTGACGGATCGAGCCCGGCGAATCATCGCGACGGTTACGGGCGTGTCCTACCATGAAGCTTCATGCTTACTGGAGCAGGCAGGCTCGGTTCGGGTTGCGATTCTCATGAGTAAGAGAAAGCTTTCACCCGAAGAAGCCAGTGTTCGTCTGGAAGCAGCTCGAGGCAGCTTGCGCGCTGCTCTGGCCCAGTAGGCGGAAACCAGCTTTGGAGCTGTGGGCTCCGGGCAATTCATATCTATGGACAAATTCAAGATTCAGGGCGGCGTGCCCCTTAGCGGCGAGCTACGTGTCAGCGGATCGAAAAACTCTGCCCTGCCGGCATTGGCCGCCTGCTTACTGACGAGCGATCCGGTCACGCTTCGCCGTATACCGCGTGTGAAGGACATCGCTACCATGCAGGACCTTCTGACATATACGGGGGCGAAACTCGAGGTTATCGACGGAACGGTTCGGATCGAAGCGGCAGAGCTGGGGAACCCGGAAGCTCCTTACGATGTTGTGAAGACCATGCGGGCATCGAGCCTGGTTCTTGGACCGCTGGTGGCGCGTACGGGGCGTGCTCGCGTATCTATGCCGGGCGGATGCGCCATCGGGGCCCGGCCTATCAATCTCCATGTACAGGCTCTGGAGCGCTTGGGTGCACGGATCGAGCAGTCTTATGGATATGTGGAGGCTCAGGCTCCGGAGGGCTTAATCGGTGGGCAGATCCACTTCGATCGCGTAACGGTGACGGGAACAGAGGACGTTCTGATGGCGGCTGTGCTCGCCCGAGGCGAGACCGTGATCAGCAATGCGGCCCGCGAGCCCGAGGTGCAGGACCTTGCCGATCTTCTGACCAAGATGGGTGCGAAGATCGAGGGCGCAGGCACGCCCACCATTCAGGTGCAAGGAGTCGAAAAGCTGAGCGGCACCGAACACGAGATCATTCCCGACCGTATCGAGGCCGGCACTTTTCTGCTTGCAGGTGCGATCTCAAAGGGAGATTTGGTTGTGACCGACTGCGTGCCCGAGCACGTGGGGGCTCTGCTGATCAAAATGCGCCAGGCGGGTGCGGAAGTGGACGACCTCGGCGACGCTCTGCGGGTTCGGTGTCTCGGCCGGCCCAAATCGGTAGACATGACAACGGAAGAATATCCTGGATTCGCAACCGATCTTCAGGCCCAATATATGGCGTGGATGGCTACCGCCCAGGGAATCAGCTTCGTAACCGAAACGATCTTCGAAAACCGGTTCATGCACGTGCTCGAACTGGTTCGGATGGGCGCGAATATCCGAATTGAAAGCAGGCAGGCCATTGTCGCGGGAGAGGAACGATTGATGGGAACGCAAGTGATCGCTTCCGATCTTCGTGCCAGCGCATCGCTCGTGTTGGCCGCCTTAGTTGCTCAAGGCGAAACGACCATTCATCGGGTCTATCACATGGACCGCGGTTACGAGCGCATCGAGCAGAAGCTGGCTTCGGCGGGCGCTAAAATCGAACGGATTCAATGATCATATGAGCTCACCCGTCAAACATCACAGCGAGGGTTTTGTCGCACTCGTGAATGACGCAAAGAAGCGGATTCGCGAGATCGACGTCGAAGAGTACAAGCGATTGCTCGCGGCGGGAGAAGCCGGGCAGCTCGTGGATGTTCGCGAAGATAACGAGTGGGAAGCCGCTCATGTCACAGGCGCAATGCATCTGAGCAAGGGCATTATCGAGCGCGATATCGAGACGACATTCCCCGATAAGAATACGAAACTCGTTCTTTACTGCGGCGGCGGGTATCGTTCTGCGCTGGCGACCGACAATCTCCAGAAGATGGGCTACCGCAACATTCTTTCGCTTGACGGCGGGTGGCGTGCCCTGGAGGTTTCGGGCTTGCCACTCGAGCGTCGAGAGCTCCAGGACCAGAAGTAAATCGAGCTCCCGAGAGATACCTTGCCTGAGAAGGTGAAAGCGGAGTTCATAGAGCCAATGCTGCTGCTCCGGGCAGAGTCATTACCGGCGGGCGACGAGTGGCTTTATCAGTTGAAGCTGGATGGTTATCGCGCAATTGCGTTTAAGACCGGCCGAGAGCTGCAGCTGCGCTCCCGGAACAATAACGACTTCGCTCACCGCTACCCAGCCGTTGCGACAGCTTTGACCGCGCTTCCGAGCGAAACGGTAATTGACGGCGAAATCGTTGCTTTCGACGAATCAGGCAAGCCGTCCTTCAATCTGCTCCAAAATCACGCCTCGTCGGGCATCCCGCTGGTGTACTTCGTGTTCGATGTCATGGTTCTCTCCGGTCGCGACGTAACGCGTGAACCGCTTTCGAAACGGCAAAAGTTGCTTGCCGACAAGATCCTTCCCAAACTCGCAGAGCCAATCCGGTATTCCGGAGAGCTGGGTGCGCCGCTCCCAGAGCTGGTTCAATCCGTCAAGGCCTCCGGGCTCGAGGGACTCGTCGCAAAGCGGAGGGACAGCGTGTACGAGGCGGGGCTCCGTTCGGGCGCGTGGCGGAAAATGCGAGTCAACCAGGGTCAGGAATTTGTCATCGGCGGCTATACGCTCGGCGGCACTACTTTCGACGCCCTGATTTTCGGCTATTACGAGAACAGTGAGCTGCGCTATGTCGCGCGTACTCGGAACGGCTTCACGCCCGGGAAACGGGCAGAGCTTATGAAACGCTTCAACCCTCTACGAACGCGCGAGTGCCCGTTCGCCAACTTGCCTGAGACGCGGTCGGGGCGATGGGGACAGGGTTTTACAGCGGCAAAGATGAAGGAATGCCAGTGGCTCAAGCCGGAACTGGTCGGACAGTTTGAATTTCGAGAGTGGACGCCGGATAATCACCTCCGGCATAGTTCGTTCATTGCGCTTCGTGATGACAAAAGCCCTCGAGAGGTGAGGCGCGAAGTGGCAAACTTAAATCGCGACTGACTCGTCCGTTTTCCAGAGCCACTTTCCGAACAGCGGTTACTTGTAAAACATAGGACGGGGGCGTACTACCCCTCTGTTATCCCCCCTCCCGCCTAGTGGTTTCAAGTGATATCGTGTACACGCAAACTGCGTACACATCGGCGCAGTGCGGATGAAGGAGGCATCAATCCGTGCATCAAGCAGCTTACAAAATGATGTTGCTCGGCGTGGCCGTCGTCTCGACCGCTTCGGCCACCCTGACCACTGGAACAGTCACTCTCAACGGGAATGTTATTCAGTACCAAGCATTCAGCGGCAACAGCGCCGCTGATTTTCAGCAGTTCCTGACTGGCGCCACCCTGGTGAACTTCGAAACCATCTCCGGCATCACACCGCTGCCGGTGAGTGCTTACACAACCGGAACACCGACCAGTGCAGCTAATCTCACGAACCCGACTGTTTCGGTAAATGGAGCCTTTCTCTCGGCAGGTGGTCAAACTCCCGGCAATCCGGCCAATGGTGGTTCGCCTGCTGCGGTCATCAATGTAAGTTCGCTAAATGGAGCGCACTCAGGCACGAACGTCCTCGCGCCCACGGCACAAGGCGATCCTGCATCACCTCTTGATTTCGGCGGCTTCATCTCCATCAACTTCGCCGGTGATCAACCAATCTCACGATTTGGTTGGTGGACGAATCCGCAGGGTGGTAACGTCGCTTTCCCGCCACACATAAATACATTCGACGCCAGCAACAGCCTGGTTGACCTCTCCTCGGGAATTACCTTTACGGCAACACGGGGAGATTTCGTCGCGTTCGCCTTCAGCTCGAGCGTCATCAAAGAGGTTGAGCTCTTTCAGGGCGGCCCCATGACCGTCGACGATTTCACATTCGCCCGCGACAACGCGTTGCCGTTTGGCGCTTCATCGACTGTTCCCGAGCCGGGTTCGGGATACCTGCTCCTCGCCGTCGCTGTCATTGCTTCACCTTTCGTTCGCAAGGCAATTCGAAAGTAAATAGTCCGACAGATCAGAGTGCAGGGTGGCACGCCTGTGCGCGTTACGCTTTTTGGTAACCGCTCAGCAGAGGCTGAGCTCTCTGGTCCGCTCCGACGAATGAGCTACATTCTGCATCTCATGGTTCGTTGGATTTTCTGAAGCCCAGCGTTCAATGACGAGGCGAAGTGCCGTCATATCGACCGGCTTACTCAGGTGATCGTTCATTCCGGCGCTCAGGCAAGCCTCGCGATCCTCCGCAGTTGCCGATGCGGAAAGAGCTACTACTGCCAACCGGGCATTCGGAGTGTCTAAGTTTCTGATCAGTCGTGTCATCTGCAGACCATCGATCTTCGGCATCTGGACGTCCGTCAGCAGGAGATCATATCCGCAGCTCTTGATCCTCTGCAAGGCCGCTTCGCCGTCTGTCACAACCTCGACGGCATGCCCAAGCTTTTCCAACAGCCGTTGAATGACGATTTGGTTGATGATATTGTCTTCGGCCACCAGAATGCGTTTTGGCGAGACCGGTGGGGCAATCCGGGGTTTAGCATCCCGGTCATCCGGCGCAAACATCAAGGGCACATTGAAGGTGAACTGTGTCCCTTTACCCACCTGAGTCGCGACGCTGATATCTCCGCCCATTGTTTCAACCAGCCGTTTCGAGATTGCCAGCCCGAGGCCGGTTCCGCCGTAGCGGCGCGTCGTCGACGGGTCTACCTGACTGAATGATTGAAACAGGCGGTCGAGACGATCTTCGGGAATACCAATGCCTGTATCTTTCACGGAGATTTTCAGGCGACATGCGTCGATGTTTCGTTCTTCCACGCTCGCCATCACTTCGACCGATCCACAGGACGTGAACTTCAGGGCGTTGCTGATGAGATTCGTGATCACCTGCCTGAGGCGAGTCGAGTCCCCTACCAGCCGAACTGGAACGTTGTCATCAACATGCAGTTTCAACTGCAGGCCCTTATCCATGGCCGTCTTTTCAAAAATGCCGATGCTCCAATGAAGCGACTCGCGTACGACAAACGCTTCCTCTTCCAGGTCCAACTTGCCGGACTCGATCTTGCTGAAATCGAGAACATCATCCAGCACGCGACGGAGCATCTCGCCGGAGGTGCGAATGAGTTTCCCCATCTCCCGGATGTGATTGGGAAGCGTGTCTTCTTCAAGGAAACTGCTGATACCGAGAACCCCATTCAACGGCGTACGAATTTCATGGCTCATATTGGCCACGAACTCGCTTTTTGCCTTTGCCGCAGTCTCGGCATCAGCTCTCGCTTTTCGAAGACTCTCCTCCATCTGTTTTCGATCGCTTATGTCAAGAACGAAGCAGAGCGTGTGACGGATGCCCCGGATCTGGATATGTCGCGCCCAAAGCAATGCGGTTCTATTCCCAAGCTCGGGATGGCTGAGCGCGAACTCGTACTCGTTCATCTCCTCGAGATTCATTTCCGGTCCGAGAGCGGAAATCAACTCGTTGCGAGTATCAAACCATTCCAATTCAACCGGATCGTTCCCAACGATGACATGCCCCTCCAGCCCTACAATCTCCTGCAGCGCCTGGTTGATACTGCTGAAACGGAGATTCCCGTCCAGAAGCGCGATACCGATTGGGCTGGCTTCGATGATCAGGCGAAACGCCTCTTCTGCCTTGGCCCGGTCTTCGAACTCCTTGGTCAGGCGTTCACTGGCCACTTGAAGTTCGTGGGTACGCCGGGCCACCATCTGGTCGAGATCCTGCAGCTTGGTTTGAGCTTCGTGGCTGACCAGCCATTTGCGCGTCAGGGCATGAGCCAGTTGAATGACTTCCAAATGGTCGAAGGGTTTTCTGAGGATTAAGAGGTTGTCAGAGTGACCAAGCTTCGCGTGAATCTCACGCCAGGAGTAATCAGAATAGGCGGTACAAATGACTACCTGTAAGGTTGGGTCCACTTGCCAGAGCCGCGTAATTGTCTCGACTCCATCCCAGCCCGGCGGCATGCGAACGTCAACGAAGGCCATCGCATACGGCTTTCCCTCTATCAATTTGGCCTGAACTCGTGCGAGTCCTTCCTGCCCCTGGTAGGCCGAGTCGATCTCAAACGTTGTTACCGGTGCCGGCAAAGCGGAATCGAACAGGAAGCTTTCGTCTGACGACAGGTCCGTGTCGTCCCTCCCGACCAGGACCTTGCGGATATCTTCATGGATAGCGGGATTGTCGTCGACTATCAGGATGCGATGATTGCTTTCGAGGATGCTGTCGCGCTTCATGCGGCATCCTTCTTCAACGTGGTCGCATTTTCGCTCACGGGTAACTCCAAGATGAATGTTGCTCCGCGTCCCAATCCTTGACTCTCAGCCCACAGGGAACCGCCCAGCTGGCGAGCGGCGAGTGCGCCGGAATGTAGTCCGAAGCCGTGTCCACTAGGTTTAGTGGTGAATCCGTGGGCAAAGATCCGGGTCAGATTTTCTTGAGGGATACCCACCCCCGTATCCTGCACCTCGATCCGGACCCGCTCCAAGCTTGTCCGCTTTAGACCGACCCGTATGCGGCGCGTGGGGCAGTCGTGGTCCAAGACGGCATGCTTTGCGTTGCTAAGCAGGTTGACGAGGATCTCAAGTACGTTGTGTTTAGCAGCTTGCACTTTAGGCAGATCGTCGAAATCACGGACAACCTGTAGATCGTTCGTGCTTATTTCAATTAATCTGAGGGCATCTTCCACCAGGTGTTGCAGTGAGATGAGTTCGGTGACTGCCGAGGTTTTTGCGTGATTCTGTTGAGCGGCAACGATCTGCTTGATGTGCTCAATGTGATTGGTCAACGCCCCGATCTCTGTGAGGACCTGCTCGCGCTCTGATTGAAGATGAGCAGACAGCTTGTTCATGTAGGGAATGAGTCGCTGGCCTTTCGGATCCGCCGCTATGAACTCTGTCAAGTTCGGAGTATTTTGCTCGAGTAGTCTCACTGATGCAGATACTTGCTCCAGCCGAAGCTCACGAACTTTGCCGGCGATGATACCTGCGCCCACATTGACACTGTTTAGGACATTTCCGACGTTGTGAAGAACTCCGGTAGCAACCTCGGCCATGCCAGAGCGACGGGATAGCTCAATCAGAGTTTTCTGAGCCTCTGCCAATTCAGCGTGCGCTTGTTCCTTGGCCGCAATTTGCTCTTCGAGTGCGCTTGTCCGTTCACTCACCAGCCGCAATAAACGCTTTTCATTGATTCGCAATCTCTCGATTCGTAATCGATACGCGCAGACACTTACACCAACCAGAAGAAGTGCGCAGAGCCCCTTGAACAGTGTGGTTTGGTAAAAGTGCGGCGCAAGAACGATCGCCAGGGATGCTCCATTGGTGCTCCAGAGACGTTCGGGAGTGCCGACTGTAACGGTGAAGCGATAATTACCCGGAGGGATGTTCGTGTAGTAAGCGGTCCGGCGTTCTCCGGCCTCGATCCATTCTTTGTCAAAGCCTTCGAGCCTGTATCTGAATCGGATCTTATGAGGCGATTTCAAGCTAGGTGCGCTGAACTCAATTTGCAACTGCCCTTTGCCTGGCTTTCCCTGAATTTCGCTACTTAGATCGAAATCCTTTCCATCAATTCCGATTTTCTCGATCGTTGCGGTCGGAAACATCGGGTCCTTCCGGATCTTCCCTGGGTCGACAGTTGCAATTCCGTCCATTGTCGGGAAGATGAGTCGTCCGTCCCGGGCCTGCCAGCCAGCGGGTTGAAAGCCGCCGTTACATTCCCGGTTCTTAAGCCCGTCCGATGCCCCGTAAGTTTCAGGAGTCAGCGCCGAGAGATTGCCGTCTGCGAAGGCGTTCAACTGCCACTTGGGAATGCGAGCGATACCCTTGTTTGAACTCATCCAAAGATATCCATTGCGGTCAGACAGAAGCTGGAACAGTTGATCGTCGAGGAGTCCTTCTCTAGAGGTGTAAACAGTGAACTTACCGTTCTTGAACCGATTCAGGCCTCCCCCACTCGTTCCCACCCAAAGCGTTCCATCAGGATCGCCCAGGATGCACCAGACCGAATTGCTGGAAAGACCTGCTTTCGTTGTATAGGAGGTGAACCGCCCGCCTTTCAATCGATTAAGGCCACCAGTGCCGGTCCCGATCCAAAGAACGTTGTTCGTGTCCGCATACAGTGATAGGACGTAGTTGCTCGAAAGGCCATCTGCGGTGGTAAAGGTTTTAAATCGTTCGCCATCGAAACGGCTGAGCCCTCCCCGGCTTCCGGCCCAGAGAACACCCGCACGGTCCGTGTAGAGACAAAGTACGATATCTCCCGGGAGTCCGCTCGTCTGGTTGTATACCTTCACTTTGCCGTCCTTGATCCGGTTCAGTCCCTTCCGTGTACTCACCCAGAGGTTGTTTTCGGCGTCTTCGGCAATTGACAGCACGATATCGCCGGACAAGCCTTCCTGCGTCGTGAACCTGGAAAGGCGTCCGTCTTTCAGGCGATTGAGTCCGCCGCCGTTGGTTCCAGCCCAGATGGCGCCTTCATGGTCCTCGAACACAGGCAGCGCAACTTTAGCCGTAAGTCCCTCTCTCGAGGTCGTGCTGGTGAACAAGCCATCCTTCAGCACCACCGCACCCGCTCCGCCTGTCCCTATCCACAGGTCACCTTCGCTGTCTTCGAAAAGCGCGAAGATTCGGTCGAACGGCAGCCCCTGAGCCGTCGAGTAATTGGTAAATCTGCCGTCCCTGAAACGGCTCAGACCTCCGTCTATGGTTCCTACCCAGATTGTTCCTGCGCTGTCTCCATAAATCGACCAGATCGAGTTACTGGCGAGCCCGTTCTCCTTCGTGTAGCTTGTCAGCTGATGGTTCTTAAGGCAGCTCACTCCGCCAGTGTTGGTTCCGATCCAAACAACGCCCGAGCCGTCGACGTGTATGGTCTTGACATAATCGTCGACCAATCCGTCTTTCTTCGTGTAGTTCGTTACTTTCCCGTTCTCGAGGCTTGAGATTCCCGCGTGAGTGCCGACCCAGATAGTTCCGTCTTTGCCGCCGGAGATTGCAAAGATCGTCTCATTAAGAAGGCCTTCTGCGATTCCATATTTCTGAAATCGGTGGTTTCGAAAGCAGTTCAGACCTCGTCCGTCAGTGCCGATCCAGAGCGAGCCCTGGGCATCCTTGTGAAGCGACAAAATGGTGTCACTGGATAAGCCGTCCTTTGTGTTGAAGTTCTGGAAATTTCCAGCGCTCAATCTGGTTAAGCCGCCCCCTGCCGTTCCAATCCATAGCGTGTTATCGGCGTCGGTTGCCAGCGCCGAGATCTGATTGCTACGTAGCCCGGGTGTATTCTCTTTGTCAAAGACGGTAAAACGCACCCCGTCGAATCGCGCCAATCCTTCTTCCGTCCCAATCCATAAGTACCCATCCTTTGTTTGGGCGATTGCTGTAACAGAGTTATGGGGCAAACCGGCATCGGTACCCAAGACACTTTGCGTGTACTGGGTGAGGGCTTTTTCCGGATCCAGAGCTGCAGTGGCTGGGCGGAAGCCCGCCAAAACCATCGCGATAACGAACGCGAAGGTCTTCCATTGTTGCCTAAGAAGGTAGCCAGATCTTTCCGACTGAAAAGCAGTACGACACGAACTCACTCTGACTTATCGTTGGGGGGCAACCGTTCGTAGACCTGAATGTGGTACGGCTTACCAGTACCATCACAGAAACTTTCGCGAATGGAACCCCCAGAACCGCCGATAAACATTCTGAAGGTCCTTAACGGACAAATCGTTTCCTGGCGTTTCGTCCGGAAAACTCCAAAGGAGCAAAATGAAACCGAGATGGTTAACGTTCGCACTGATACTGGCGGGAGGGCTTTCAGAAGCGCACGGCGCAAGCAACAAGATTTCTTCTGAACTCCAGAACGTTGAGCTGCAGTCGAACGTCGACGTGATCGTTCAGTTCGATCAAAGTCCGAGCGATGCCTATAACCAGAAGATTCTGAGTCGAGGCGGAAGGCAAAAGAACAGGCCAAATATGGGAAGAGCCGGAGCTTATAGCGTGTCCGGCGCCGCCATCCTGGAACTGGCGAGTGATCCCGCCGTACTTCACATTTCAGCTGATCACAAGGTCAACGCGAAGCTCGACTATACGACGGCTGCATCGAATGTATCTACCGCCTGGCAGTCCGGTTGGGATGGCACAGGAATTGGGGTGGCGGTGATTGACAGCGGCATCAGTCCGAGTCGCGATTTTTTCAATAAGAACTCCAACAGCTCGAGAATCGTATATACGCAGGACTTCACCGGGGGCGACGGCTCAGATCAATATGGACATGGAACACATGTTGCTGGCATTATTGCCGGGAACGGCAACAACTCTTCTTGTTATTCGTGCACCAGAACTCTGAAAGGCATGGCTCCGAATGCAAACCTGATCAACCTCCGGGTTCTTGATGCCAGCGGTCAGGGCACGGATAGCGCGGTGATTGCTGCGATCAATACCGCCGTCCAATTGAAGAGCAAGTACAACATTCGAGTCATCAATCTATCAATTGGAAGGGGCGTATTTGAAAGCTACACGCAGGATCCGCTGTGCCAGGCCGTGGAATCCGCGTGGAAGGCTGGAATCGTGGTTGTGGTGGCCGCTGGAAATGACGGACGGGACAATTCCGTTGGGGAGAATGGCTACGGAACAATTAATGCTCCCGGCAACGACCCGTATGCACTGACGGTGGGCGCCATGAAAGCGCTGGATACTTACACGCGCATCGACGATCTGGTGGCCAGCTATAGCTCAAAGGGTCCCAGCCTGTTCGACAATGTCGTCAAGCCGGATCTCGTGGCCCCGGGCAACGGAGTCGTCTCGGTGCTCGCTTCGGGATCACCGACGCTCCTGACTCAATTCCCATCGAGCGCGATACAAACGAAGTATTACAACTGGAGTAGCTGGACCAGCACTTCATCGTCCTACTATCGCTTGAGCGGGACCAGCATGGCCGCGGCGGCCGTAAGCGGAGCCGTGGCAGATCTGCTCCAGGCAAAGTCTCAGTTAACGGCCGACCAAGTGAAGGCTTTATTGATAAAGACGGCGTACAAAACCTTCCCGCAAACGAGCACTGCTGTCGATGCGATCACTGGTGCGAGCTATCTCAGTTCTTACGATGTGTTTACGATCGGGGCAGGTTACCTGGATCTGGGGTCGGCCCTATGGACGTCTTACGCACCCACAGGAAACTCGCTTTCACCGACGGCAACGTTCGACTCGAGCACAAAAACGATCCTCGTCAAGTTTGATCCTTCGTCTACTTGGGCGTCCTTAACTCCCGCTGGCTTGAGTGGCCTTTGGGGAACTTCGATCACGATGGGCACGAGCGGCTTGTGGGGAACGAGCGGCCTCTGGGGTACGAGTGGCCTGTGGGGCACAAGCGGCATCTGGGGAACGAGTGGCCTGTGGGGTACTAGCGGACTTTGGGGAACAAGTGGACTCTGGGGAAGCAGCGCTCCGAACTCAGCCAGTGGACTCTGGGGAACGAGCGGTCTCTGGGGGAACTCAACCGACCAAAGCGCTTCCAGCGTAGAGGTGAACGGCGAACGCTAATCACTTCTGACGGGGCATAGCGATATTCAATCGCCGCGCACCCTCGTAATCCTCCCACGCAAAGAGAAGCGGAGAGATCGCAGCCAGTCCGCTGTGATCTCTCCGCTTTTTCTATTGCTGTCAGGCTACTCGCATCTAACCCGGAATTCTCACACAGGGTCTGGCAAAAAGCCGTCTTCTCTGGCATAAACATATTTGCCACAAGATGTTTCAGCCCAGGAGGAGACGGCTTTCGCTATGACAGAGTGTACCCAATCCCGATTGCCCTTCGCTCACCACGGCAGGCGTGAAGTGGTGGCGGAGTTTAGCGGTGGAACGATGACTTCCGATAGCGGCGCGCTGCTGCTACGGGAAACCGACCGGAGAATGAAACTGCTGGCGCGGTTCAGC
>JBJMGK010000102.1:0-31037 GCA_045807925.1 Bryobacteraceae bacterium
CGCCCATCCAGAAAACACTGGCTGAACCGCGCCAGCAGTTTCATTCTCCGGTCGGTTTCCCGTAGCAGCAGCGCGCCGCTATCGGAAGTCATCGTTCCACCGCTAAACTCCGCCACCACTTCACGCCTGCCGTGGTGAGCGAAGGGCAATCGGGATTGGGTACACTCTGTCATAGCGAAAGCCGTCTCCTCCTGGGCTGAAACATCTTGTGGCAAATATGTTTATGCCAGAGAAGACGGCTTTTTGCCAGACCCTCTGTGAGAATTCCGGGTTAGCTTCTGATGCTTACAGCCCCCTGGGCGTGCCCTGCCTGATTGCTTAGGCGTATGAGATTCGCGGCGCCAACCACGCAATATCTTGGGCGATGCGGTCGAGGTTGTGCGGATTCGGTTCCCGCTCTACGAACATAGCTTCGACTCCGATTTCAATCGCGTTGGGAATCAATGTGTCGAAGTCGACGATGCCCTGACCCGGAGGAGCTGCCGTTGGAGCGTTTGCGAGGGACAGGCGCTTGGTCGGAACGTAACCTGGCGCGAAATCTCGGACGTGCACGAGCCGCACACGCCTGGAGTGTTTACGGAGGAGATCAACGGGGTCAGCGCCCGCAACCTGTGCCCACGCGGGATCGAGTTCGAGCTTTACCAGTTGCGGATCGGTGAGACGCATTAGTTCATCAAAGCCGCAGATGCCTCCGAGTTCGCGAAACTCGAAGTTGTGGTTGTGATAAGCAAGCTGCATCCCAGCGGCGCGAACTTTCTCTCCGGTGCGGTTCAGCAATTCTGCGTTGCAGCTCCAGTCATCCAAAGTCAGGCTGTTCAGAACAGCGATTGCGAATGCATGCGGGCCGCCTTCCGGATCTGGGCCAATACCGTTCACATCGGGCTTCCACCCGCACGGTACGACCACGTATTCGAGACCCATCTCCGCAGCCGCATCAATGGACTCATCGATTTTCGACTCCCAGAACTGAATGAGGTGACCACTGCGGCAGGTAAGCCCGGAAGATTCGAGTAATTGCCGAATTTCCCGGGGATGCTTTCCGCCGAGACCAGCAAGCTCCACTTCGCGGAACCCGAGCTGCGCAAGCTTGCGCAGAGTCCCTTCAAAATCGTTTTGAAGTTGTTCCGCCACTGTATACAACTGAATAGCTGGCCGCATGCCGGTCACCTCATTCACGCCGGGAGGATCTTGTGCTGCAAACCTTCGATCGCGGCCCGTATCTGTGATTATTTATCGGGCTTATTGAAGAACACAAAAGCGCCTTTTCGAGCTGCTGCGAGCACGTCCGGTCTTCCGTCGCCATTGATGTCTTTTGCGACGACCTGAACGCCGAGCCCCGATTGGTTGTTGATCAGGTGGGGCTCGAAAGAGACCCGTCCACCAGATCCGCGTACAATCTTGAACCAATAGAGAGCCGGGGGAGCATCGAGATCATTTTCCTCGTACCGATAACCGTGGGAGTACCAGCGTTTTCCCGTGATGATGTCAGGTATTCCGTCCCCATCAATGTCCGCGAAGGCCATACCGTGCAGCTCGGTAAAGGACACTGACCTATCCGTCTCCTCCCAATCTTTACGGTCATTCACCGGAGTGACCGGATCACCCATGATGGTGTGCCATTTAAAGGATCCATCATTCATTTGTTCAAACCACGCGAGGCCCGGGCCGTGTGCGGCCAAGCTTGTAATGACATCGGCTCGCCCGTCGCTATTGACGTCGTACACGAAAAGGTCAGATCCTCCGCTTCCGGGTCCCGTACTTGCTGCCGGATGCCCGAAGTTGACGGGATGAAAAGTCCAAAGCTGGTCCGTGATGTTGGCCGGATGTTCCCACCACCCCAGGGGCCCGACAAGGTCAGCGCGTCCATCCCCATTGATATCGCCAATTCCGCCTCCGTGGCCGCCCCATCGCCGCTTTCCCGACACTGCATGAAAACTCCACGGCTTCGTTGGATCTGACCAGTCCACTTTCATGTAGCCGAATTGACTGTCCGACCAGTCCAGCTTTGTCCCCATCTGAGTAAGCAGCTCGGGCTTACCGTCGCCATCGACATCGACCAGTTGATTGATTTCGGTGGGAATGACGTGAACCACTTCATAGTTATCCCAGTGACGAGCTTCGCCTTTTGGATTGATAAATAGATGTGCGGAGAAGGTGGGCCGTGGCCCAAACGCCATAATCTCCAGCACATCAGTCCAGCCATCTCCATTGAAATCGTAGGTGAAATTGAAAAATGAGGGCGGATAACTGCCGTGCACGATCGCTCCTGCCTGGGGCTGATCCGGTCCACCGGGTTCGACAAAACCACTGGGGTTGATAGTCGCAGGAGGGTAGATCTCGCGCGCGACTTTGAAATCCGGACCCACATAGTAGAACGGGCCAGAGACCACATCCATAACTCCATCGTGGTTGATATCTCCGGCGGTGATGCCTTCGGAGTAGAAGAAGTCGGTCAGTTGGTGCTTCCGAAAGCGAGACTCAGTGACCTCGGTGGGCAGTTCCGCAGACCGCTTCGTTAAGTCAACCAGCGAGAAGTCCTTCAGGCAGACATCGCCCTTCGAGTTGCGAATCGCCAGGCGTCCGAAGCGGCTACCTCCGTCCCATTCGACGGATCCCAGCCTCTTGTCGTTGAGCGTCACGATGATGACATCAGCCCGGACTGTTACCTGGGCTTTGTTCCAACTACCGTCGGCCGGTACGTCCACATGAGCGGGTGCGCGTTCATTCGCGCCGCCGCCCACGCCGCCTCCATGAGCGTTGTTGATACCCTCGCACGGGATTGGCGTACATGCACCGCTTCCCAGATCCTGATTGTGAGCCGAAGGAGCAGCATGCGAAAAGGGCGTGCGGCCACGCTCCTTGCCTTGGGCGTCCAGTTTGACTCGGAAAATGAAGCCGGCATCCGGCCCCGCCAGTGGAACGTAGACTCC
The DNA here is from genome assembly GCA_045807925.1 of Bryobacteraceae bacterium. Taxonomy (GTDB): domain Bacteria; phylum Acidobacteriota; class Terriglobia; order Bryobacterales; family Bryobacteraceae; genus Bog-105. The sequence goes on from JBJMGK010000102.1 coordinate 2,931, forward strand.
GTTTATGCCATCCTCTGATTTGGTCGCTCGAAGCAGGACGCCCGCATCACAGTCCTTGCACTGATATTCGAACGACCACACGAAATCCTGGTATCCGTTATTCGAAAGAAGCAAACCTCCGCCCGCCGAGCTAGCCACTGCCCCCTTCTCCACCCGCCACTGTGATGGACCGATTGATTGCCAACCCGCCAACGTTTTGCCATCGAAAAGTGTCTCATCGGGCGCTTGATTGCTGGCCGGGAATGCGGATTTAACCACAACCGACGAGATTATGACGGCGGCGAAGCCGCAAAGAAGCAGATATTTCGACATTGAATATCCTTTCTGACGAGCTGTCACTTCGGAAGCCCTGCGCACAGCAGTCGCCACAGGCGGTGAGAAACATCATATAGCTGCGGCCGCGACAGGCATAGCGTCGGCTGTAGATTGAAGGGCACGCATCCGCGCCTGGCGGAGTCGGGCTTGCGTTGATATACTCCATCCTGACCATGTCTGCTCATACGGCTGAGTCACGTTCTGTGTGGGCGCGTTTGCGCTCCCGGTTATTGTGTTGCGTTCTCATCGGTGTCCCGCTTGCTTCTCATGTAACGGCGCAGCAACAATCTCACTTGACCTGGACTGACTACCTCGGTAGCTCAGATTCTGCGCATTATTCGGCCCTGACACAGATCAATCGGTCCAACGTCGGTCAACTCGAACTAAGTTGGTCCTACCCGACTGGCGATAGATTCGCTTACGGGTTCAGCCCGTTGGTCGTGGACAATGTCATGTTCGTACTCGCGAAAAGCGGTTCTCTGGTGGCGATCGATGCAACGGACGGACAAGAGATATGGACGCATGAGTTCGTTGCCCCTCCCGGCGCACCGGAGTTTCGCGGCCCGGGTTTTGGTGGACGAGGCCGCGGAAATCGTGGGCTCAACTACTGGGAGAGCAAGGACCGCGCGGATCGCCGGATTCTCGTCCCGGTGAATAACTTTCTTGAGGCCGTCGATGCAAAGACAGGAAAACTTGTCCCGACTTTCGGCCAAGGAGGGCGCATCGACTTACGCCAAGGCCTTGGCCGCGATCCGCAGACAGTTCGCCAGATCCAATCGAATACACCGGGACGCGTGTTCGAAAATCTGATTATTCTTGGTTCCGCAACGGGTGAGTCCTATATCTCTCCTCCCGGCGACTTGCGGGCCTACGATGTCGTAACCGGAAAAATGGTTTGGATCTTTCACACGGTTCCACATCCGGGAGAGTTCGGCTACGATAGCTGGCCGAAAGACGCCTGGAAGTACGTCGGCGGAACGAATACCTGGGGAGAAATCTCGATTGATGAGAAACGGGGCATTGCGTATTTCCCTCTCGGCTCGCCCACGTATGACTTCTATGGCGCCGATCGCAAGGGAGCCAATCTCTTTTCGGATTGCCTTTTGGCTCTCGATGCGCGAACTGGCAAGTATGTCTGGCACTATCAATTGACGCATCACGATCTCTGGGATTATGACGCTGTTGCTGCGCCGCAGCTAGTCACCGTAAAGCACGACGGCAAAATGGTCGATGCCGTGGCCGAGGCCGGTAAGCAGGGATTTCTTTATGTGTTCAACCGCGTCACAGGCAAGCCGCTGTGGCCGATACAGGAACGCCCCGTGCCGAAGTCCGACATGCCCGGCGAAAGCGCCTGGGCGACGCAGCCATTTCCGACAGCACCACCGCCCTTCGCCCGGCAAAAATTTACCGCAGACGAAGTCAACACTTACATTCTCACTCCCGAAGAGCGGGCTAAATGGAAAGATCGCATTCTTAGCGCCCGGAATGAAGGCCTGTACACACCACCGGGCTTCCGGGAGACTGTTCAGATGCCGGGAAATAATGGCGGAGCGAATTTTTGGGGGACTGCTGCTGACCCGACAAATGGGACAGTCTATGTGGTTACGAAGAACACTCCGGCCTTTCTGAAACTGGTGGAGAACCCGGCGGTCACCCGAGCTACCAATAACCCAAGTACCGTGACCGCTACCCCCGCCCAGATGGGTCGCGCTGTGTACGAAGCAAACTGCCAACTCTGCCACGGTAATGATCTGAAAGGGCGCGGTGTGGCCCCAGCCTTAGAAGATGTCATCGAACGCCGAGGGCAAGAAGAAACGAAGAGCTTCATTATGCACGGGCAGGGCGAAATGCCGTCTTTCGGCTCTTTGCCCGAATCAGCTTTGACCGCGCTGCTAGCGTTTCTTGGCAGTCCGGCAGATGCTCCACCCGATAAGCAGCCCCAACTACGAGCGCCCGTCGCGGAAACTCCTTACCCGTCCGGAGTCGAAGTGCCGACGGTCCGATACTACACGGCTTATGGGATGGAACCAAACGCAATCAATCCTCCCTGGTCCACCTTAACTGCTTACGATCTGAATTCCGGGACTATCAAGTGGCAAGTGCCGTACGGCGACGCTCCCGAAGCGGGTCCTTCAGATGCTCTACGAGGCAATATTTTTCAAAGGAGCGGCATTGTTGTGACTGCCGGCGGATTGATATTCTTCGCCTCGAATGAAGGCAAGTTGCGCATCCTAGACAAAGACACGGGAAAAGAACTGCGCGCCATCGACCTGCCTGCCGGGTCCCAAGGTGTACCCGCAGTTTACGAAGTGAATGGGCGGGAGTATATAGCCATATGCGATGCCGCCGGTCATTCTGTCGACAGCGAAAGCGACGATCAAAAAGCCCATCACGCCTACATGACATTCGCTCTTCCGCGCAAGTCGGCGGGAGAGCAGAAGACGCCTACGGCTCAGAACAAGCCGTCGCAGTAAAGTCCGTCCGGATTAGAACTTATGCTGTGACGGAAAGCCCCGAGGATCGAGTTGTCGAGGCGCAACGTCGCTGGTTTTGATATACCAGGTCAGAAGCCGCCTCTCGAGCTCGGACTGTACGGAATGATAGCTCTTCTCCCCGTAGACGTTACGGAGTTCTCGAGGATCCTTCTTCAGATCGTATAGCTCACTTAATCCATCCGGCCGCGAAATCAACTTGGCTTGGAGCGTTCGGATCATCGTTGTACGCGTGATCGTGTCCGGGTGCTGATTCTGCAGCTTCACTTTGGGGTAGTAAATGTTCTGGGGGCTGCTGAAGTCCTTCAGAGGTTCGAAACATTGCGGCTCGTAGGTGTTGTACCCTCCCTCGCAGAACGCCGCTCGAGTTGCGTCACCTGGTTCGCCACGCAACTGCGGCGACAGGGTGCGAGCAAAATGAGTGTGCTTGGCCTCGATTCCGGCCAAGTCAAGGCAGGTCGCCATCACGTCGAAGAGTTCGACAATTTCTCTTGACACATGCCCAGCTTTACAACCGGGCATGCGGGCGATCAATGGAATTCGCGTTAAGGTATCATCCATAGCACTCGGCCACTTCTCGACCAAGCCATAATCGCCGGCCCATTCGCCGTGGTCTGCAAAAGTGAACAAGGCCGTATCATTCACATGGCCCGACTTCTCCAGCGCCTCCATCAGAACGCCTAGAAGCCAGTCGGTGTAACTGATCATGCCGAGATACACGGCTTGAATCCTCCGAAAATCCCGATCAGACAGTTGATCGAGGCGCATTGCGCTTCGAATAGCTCCGTGAAAATTCGGCTTGCCGGGCAGCCCCGATGGACGCAGTGGAGGTACATCTTCCGCCTTATACATGTCGTAAAACTCTTCTGGCGCGGCAAAGGGCGGATGAGGCCAGAGTAGAGGCAAATAGATGCAAAATGGCTTGTCCGCGGGACGATTTAGAATCTCAATTGCTCGGGTGAGGTTTTCGTAATCCGAGGTTTTCCGGCGATCGGGCAATTTGGCGAACAGGAAAGAGTAATAGTGCGGATCCTCGAAGTTCCAAGGATTCTTGAAGCTCGCGCGATCGCCCGTTTTCGAGTCCCATTCAGTGACGCTGAGCGGGAACGACTCAGGCGCCAGCAGGTCATTCTTACCGAAGAAGTAGACGTCGTAGCCGTTTTCTTTGAGGTAACGGAGCAGATTAGGCTCGTCCGGGCGCAGACCGTAATACAGGCTCCGATGCCCACGGACGTGAACGGGCCAACCAGTCATCAGGCTGCATCTTGAGGGCGCACAAACCGTGTTTTGTACGTGGCATTGGTCGAATATGACCCCCTCGCTCGCGAGACGATCGAAATTCGGAGTCTTCACGAGCGGATGACCGTAGCAGGCGAGACTCTCCGCGCGCATCTCATCGGGCATGAAAAAGACGAAATTAGGTCTTTGAGTATTTCCCGAGTTGTTTATGGTTTGAGCGCCGATTCCAGACGAACTCGCAAGGCCCGCGGCAGAACCTAAGAATGTGCGACGCGAAAGATCACTCATATGCCTCAGATACGGTACTGCCGTTGCTCAAAACTGGAACGAGTATATGTCATGCGCGGTCATCAGCACTGAACTGACAATTCGGTTGCCCGGCAGGGCGATGTGTACATTTTCAGGCGCAGTTTCCGGAATGCTGCCGGTGAAGAATAACCACCAGTGAAGGACAGCAGGGATGATGGCTGCATAAATGAGCCAGTGAAGAGGGCGGCTCTTCTTTGTATTCGGGGCCTGCTGAATCAAGCTCTGTGGAATGATGGCGCCCACGGGCAATATGACCCATGCGAGGAGTCCGACATCAATGAACGGGCGTTTGCGGAAGTCCTCGAACACACCAGGCGAGACCTTATTCCACTCGGTAACCAGAGCCCGGGAATGGCCGGTGTGGAAAGCAGCGATGGCCGCAACGAAATCGTAGCCCGAGTAGATGCATACGTACATCAGGAGATGGAGCGTGGCCCAGAAGAAAGCATAAGAGGCGATGAGGCGATGAAACTGGATGAGCCACGATGCTCTCGCGGTGAGCTTGCCGGCTATTGATATCGAGATCCACGCGAGTAGGATATAGATTGCCGAGTCGCCTGTGAAATGAATGATGAACTTAACCGGGTCGGCCTTGAGAGCGATCGCAGGAGAGGCGCACAACCGCCCCAGCCATATCAGCGGAGCCAGGCAGATCAGATGTAGGCCCAGTTTTAAGGCGAGTATGGTGCGCCTTGACATAACATCGCGGGTGCGAGCTATATTGTCGCCTGCCCAAGTTTAGCGCGAGGTCTTGCTGTGCTTTCACCAGGCCCCAGTTAAGGCGACCGAAAAAATGATCCGTCAACCGTTTCTTACGAGGCTGCTGACTGCGTCCGCGATGGCATTATCAGCGCTGGGCCATGTTGCCATTGGGGCCGGGATCGACGATCCGGCGAATCTGACAGGTGAGCGGGTCAGAACCCGCGTGGCCGCGCGCGTCACATCACTGACTTCGCGAACTGCAGCATTCCGGCATAGTCTCGCCAAATTACGCACGCGAGCCAGTCTGATGTTGATCGTCGCGCATCCGGATGATGAGGATGGCGGGATGCTGACCTACGAGTCGATCGGGAACGGCGCCCGCGTGGCGACCCTCACTCTGACGCGTGGCGAAGGCGGGCAGAATCTTGTCTCGAGCGACTTGGACGATGCGCTTGGGTTGATTCGGACCCAGGAACTGCTAGCGGCCGACCGCTACATGGATGTGGATCAGATGTTCGGCACGGAGGTGGATTTTGGGTTCTCGAAGTCCAAGGAGGAGGCGTTTGCGCGATGGACACACGAACGCGTCCTATATGATGCGGTGCGTGCCGTAAGGCTATATCGTCCATTGGTGCTCGTGAGCGCGTTCTCCGGGGCTCCAACGGACGGACACGGCCAACACCAGGTCGCCGGCCAGATTACGCAGGAGGTATTTACGGCAGCCGCGGATCCAACGGTGTTTCCGGAAATGGGGCTGGAGGCGTGGGCTCCGCTCAAGGTCTACGAGCGGGTGCCCGCTGCATTTGTGACGCTGCGTGGCATCTACGACTATGCAATCAACGAATTCGTTCCCTTGCGATTTTGCAATTACGTGACAAAGACCTGGTCGAGCCAGCTTCCGACGACAAACTTGTTTGTGCATGAGGGAAGTTCAAGCGATCTGCTGGGGATGAGCTATGTGCAACTCGCACGCAAAGCGCTTGAATTTCAGAAGACACAGATCAGGACGAGGGAGAACAACAGCCTGCTCGCCAGGCTTTTCTCTTCCGCCGGATCCTCGTTCGATGTGGGATATCACCGCTATGGGTCACGGATCAAAGCAGCGGAGAACGAGCAGAGTTTCTTTGACGGGATCGATGTTTCCGTAGAGGGAATCGCTACGCTTGCGCCGTCACGTCAGCACCCGGTCCGGGAAACACTGAAGCTTGTTGACGAACACGTCGCGCGGGCGGAACGAGCATTTACCGCGGCTGCGCCTGAGCTTTGCGCGCCGGAGTTGCGTGAAGGATTAAAAGCGTTGGATCGGCTGATTGCGACGGTAGAGTCAGGCGGTTTTTCCAAACGCGAAAAGACGGACGTACTGCACGAATTGCGGATCAAGCGAGCTGAATTCAACGATGTCTTGGCAGAAGCTCTGGGACTGCGCGTGGAAGCTCGAATGGAAGCTGGCAGGCCAAGCGAGTGTTCCGCCGTCTGGTCGCCTGGATGTACGGCCCACTTCTCCACGAAGGTGATCAACCAAGGGAAAGCTCCGGTGACAGTGACGGACAGGTTCTTCTCTGGGACAGCGATGGGCCCAGCACGGGTGAACACTGCGGACGAGACTCCGGCGAACCTCAATCCGGGAAACTCGCTGGAATCGCTCGTTGAAATGAACAAAGCCGAGCCTATCCTACAGCGAACCACCATTCCGACGCGACCATACTTTAGCAGGAGAAGCATCGATCAGGCGTACTACCATATCAGCGACCCGGCGTTGCGGCTCGCACCCGAGACTCCGGGACCGAGTTTCTGGGTACGCGCCTGGTATGGCGGAGTGTCCCTGCTGCTCGGGGATATTGTATTTGCTCCAAGGAGCGGAGCAGAAGAACTCGACAGCCCCCTTCAGGTCGTTCCGTCCCTGAGTCTGTCAATCACTCCGGCCAGCGGCGCTGTTCCGCTGCCGGCGACTAGTTTTCCAGTGGGCGTCGACGTTCGTAGCAATGACTACCAGGCTGTGAAGGGTAGTGTGCGGCTTCTGCTGCCGTTTGGATGGCGCTCAGAGCCAATAAACGCGGCGTTTGCGCTTCATCGCCCGAACGAGACACAGCGTTTGTCATTTCGGCTGACGCCACACGACATCGAACAACGGAGATACAGGCTGACTGCTGTGGCACAGACGGGGACGCTAACCACGCAAGAGGGATATCGGACCGTAGGCTATCCGGGACTGATCCCGACAAATCTCTACACACCGGCAACTTACATCGCCAGTATGGTCGATGTTAAAGTCACGCGGGGTCTGAATATTGCTTATGTGTCGGGAAGCGGAGATGAGGTGCAGCGATGTTTGGAAGACCTTGGGCTACACGTGACCACGCTGACGATAGATGACGTGGTTCAAGGCAGACTTGGAAGCTATGACGTTGTAGTTCTCGGCGTACAGGCGTATTCAGCTCATCCGGAACTGGTAACGCTGAACGACAAGCTCTTGGCGTATGCTAAAGCTGGCGGCGTGCTCATTGCGCAGTACGATCGTGGACATTTCGACTACGGACCGTATCCGCTATCGCTCGGAGTTGCGGAGAAAGTGGTGGAGGAGACGGCACCCGTGAAGCTGCTGATGCCAAATAGTCCTCTGCTGACGTGGCCGAATCGAATTACCCAAAGCGATTTCGACGACTGGGTAGAGGAACGCGGACACGGTTTTATGGCGAGTTGGGACCAACACTACCAGGCTCTGCTGGAAACGCACGATTCAGGGCAGAATCCGCAAAAGGGTGCGTTGCTTGCAACCCGGACAGGTAAAGGGATGTACATCTATGTCGCGCTTGCACTGTACAGGCAACTCCCGCAGGGCGTGCCGGGAGCATACCGTCTTTTCGCGAATCTGCTGAGCGCGGGAAAGCCGCCGACGCGGAGTATCGGCTCTGCCGCAAATTGAATTCGATCAAATCACGGCGCGGATTCTCGGGATCTCACGAGTCCCGTTCGGTAGGACGACGACGCACTGCCTTTCTATATCGTCGCCCCAATTGTCTGTTCGAGATAGTTCTTGCTGATCAGCGCCGATTCCTTCGGTGTTCTCGCCTTGTCCGGCACACGATCTAGTTCCACAACCGCCCAACCGCGATATTTGATCTTGTCGAGAGCTGAAAACACCGCGGGCAGGTCCACCTTGCCCCGGCCGAGTTCGACGAACTTGAACGGATACTTTGCGCCCTCCGTGCTCATCGGGATATCGACAACATCTTTCAGGTGAAGATACAGAAGCCGATCGTGATACTTCTCGATCTCCGCCACCGGGTTGCCGCCGCCTGCTACAGAGTGAGCAGTGTCCAGCTCGAGCTTCACATATTTCGGGTCGGAAGATTCAAGCACAATATCGAGATTGCCGGTCTTCTCGCTGAGTGTATTCAGATGGTTGTGATACCCGAGCGGCACGCCTAAATCCGCGGTCCGTTTTCCGAGTTCGGTTAGTATTCGGCCGAGACGTTTACATTCCTCCGGCGTAACCGTGCGCGGGTACGGCTTGAGTTGGTCCAGAATCTGCAGATAAAGACCACCGGCATCGTGGACGAACTTTGCATGCGCGGTGTGCTCTGCAATCTGCTCGCTTTCGTGCGCTGGGTCGATGGACACGTCGCCGCTCGAGAGCGCCACGAACGTGAGTTTATGCTGCTGCAGTAAGTCGCGAAGTTCGGCCGGCTGAAACTCCTTCAGGGCGTCGTTGCGAAACTGAATGCCCTCAAATCCTACAGCCGAGATATCGTCGATAGCCTGCTGCTCGGCTTTGCCCCAGGTCATGGCCGTGTAACCGAAACGGATCCCGGGATGCTTCCCCTCTGAGGCAGACAGGCAGCGCGGTAGGTTTACCGTAGCCGCTCCAACTCCCAAAGCGGCCAAGAACTCTCGACGGGAAGTGTGCGCGTTCATCATGATACCTCCTGGATCGCCGCCCGCAACTCTTTGTGAAAGGCAGGCACTACTGTGAACGGGTCATAGGTTTTGCCCTTTGGCGAGAGTGTCTCAATCGGCAGATAGCCGCGGTAATTCGAAGCCCGGATAATCTGAATCAGTCTCTTCAAATCGGTGCGAATTTCGCTTTCCTGACCAAAGGCGCTCTGCTTGATCTGCCAGTTCACCGCGAATGGAGCCACCTTCGCCATGTCCACGTAGGGATCTTTCGTCTTGAAGTATCCCGTATCTACAATAGCGCCGCACCACGGCGAGTCGACAGCTTTGATGAGCGACAGAAGCTGTTCACCCGTCTGCAGAAAATCGCCGTGGTTTTGCACGCCAATGATGACGCCGAACTTCTTGCCTTGCTCCGCGCACTGGCTCAGGTCATCAATAATCCATTGCTGAACCTGCTCGCGCGTGCAGTCCTTCGCGACATCGTGCCAGGTCATGTTCTTCCTTTGCGTGTCGGCAAACACGCGCAGGACCGGAGCGCCCAAGCGCGACGCCACTTCCACCCACTGCTTAATGTGCTGGACGGATGCGTCGCGCACTGATTTGTCTGAGGTCGTGAAGTTATTCCGAACGCCGGTCCCGCTGATCCCGAGACCAAGTTCGAACGCCCGCCGTTTAAAGTTGTTGACGTACTCGCCCGTCGGGACTTCCGGATACCCGGGAAAGAAGTAGCCGGTCGGATCGATTCCATCGAAATTGTTCTTAGCGGCGAAATCGAGTAACTGCATCAGGCTGATGCCCTCGCCCTCGCGATGCTTGTTGAAGTTGTTCAGGAGCTTACTGAACGAATACGCGTTGAGCGAAATCTTGAGAGCGGGTCCGCCGCCGCGCTCGATGCCGCTCTGCGTCGCTCCTGCATCTTCCGCCAGCACGGTTGCTGCGGATAGCGCGAGTGCGGAACCAGTCCGGAGGAAGTTTCTACGAGTGTGGTGATTTGGCATGGTCATCCGCCTCTTTTAGAACGTGAGCTTCAGCGCGGCTTGGAACTGACGTCCCGGTGAGCCCTGGCTGCTGATGACGCCAAAGGTGGAAGAGGTCACCGTAGTGCTTGGTTTCTCGAAATTTGGATGATTCATCAGGTCGTAGCACTCGGCTCGGAATTGCAGTTTCCATCGCTCACTGAAGCTGAAGGTCTTGAACAGCGAGGCGTTCCATTGCAACTGGCCGGGCGATCGAACCTGCCCGAGATAGCTTGGAAAGGTTCGGATGTCGTACTGGCGCTGATTCCCTGATGCGCGATCAAACAGCGATGTGTTGAACCATTGCGAAACGCTCCGTGTCGAGGATGGTAAAGCGATCTGATCGTAGCTGCTGCCGTAGAAAATGACATCGCCGAAGCTCAAAGGCGGGCCGCTCTGAATAGTCAAAGATGAGTTCAACTGCCACCCACCCACTGCCACATCAAGAGCACGAGGCAGATTGGCTGCAAACGCGCGTCCGCGCCCGAAGGGAAGCTCGTAAATGCCGCTGATCACAATGCGCTGAGGCCGGTCATACTGGCTCAGCCCGCGATAGAGAGTTGCGTCGGAATCGTTCAGGTAACCAGTAGCGCCCATGGACCGCGACCACGTGTATGCAGCGTTCAGGGTCCAGCCTTTTGAAAATCGCTTCTCCGCACGGATCTGCAGCGCGTGATACCAGGAGTAACCGTTATTGTCGGTCATTGTGATATCGCCGAACTGTGGAAACGGCCGCAGGAGATCGGCCAGCGCCATGGTTCTCGGATATACGCTGTTGATCCCGAAGAACGGATTCGAAACCTGCTGGCTCAGATAGTTGATCGTCGGCTGATCGCGAACCGGTGAGGTGCTCAGATACTGCGCAGGTGTTGCGTTGATGTTCCGGGAGACCGGCAGATGTATAGCCTTGTTGCCGACATACCCCACATCGACTAGAAAGCCTGCTGGGAGCGTCCTCTCGATATCGAAGGACCAGCGCTGCGAATAGGGCTGCAATCGGTTCACCGGGTACACGGTGAGGCTCTGACCCAGATTCGTAGTGAGCCCGCCCGCTGCTCCCGCTGGTGCGGACAATCCATTGGGGAACGGGTTTTCGTTGTTCGCAACAAAAGTAAGGCCGTTGTCGTAGGACGGAATGATTGGTGTAGTTGCGGTGAAACCCGTCTGCAGAACCGGGCTGCGATTCACGCCGATGGTGTCGTAGAAAATTCCGAACCCCGTTCTGATCACAGTTTTGTCGTTCAGTTGAAAAGCAAGTCCAGCTCGAGGCAGCCAGGTTAGTGCGGGCTGACTCCACAGTTGGCGGCTATTCGGATCCGTGAACTGGAGTCCGCCGCGAACCTGGAACTGTGAAACAGGGATAGCGGCGACCGGGCTCGCGGCGTAGTTGGCAGTCGCCTGACCCGCAATCGGATTTGTCGTGGTCGCGTCGAAGCCGCGTATCGCGCGGTTATAACGCTCTGTCTCCGGAGTCTCGAGTTCCGCGCGCAACCCCAGGTTCAGGGTGAGACGCGGACTGATCTTCCAGTCATCCTGGATGAACATCCCGGTGTAGAAGTCCTGGGATGCGTAGCTCGCGCTTCGAGTCATCTGGCCCGAAGGAATGCTCAGGAGAAAGGAAGCGTAGTCCTGACCGATGGGCGAAGTGGCCGAGTTATTGAACGGTCCGTTCGTGTAGGTCGGGAGAAAGTTAAACCCGGGCGAGACATCGTAGCCGCCCGCAAATCCGAAAGAACGATAGAGCCGCAGGTCGGCGCCGTAGCGCAGGTTGTGCTTCGCGAGTTGCGTGTTCACCGTTGCTGTCCAATCGTGGATCATCCCCGTGATGGTTCCATCGCCTGCCTGGAAGTTTCCGAATCCGGAATACGTGCCGGTGCAGGCGCCCTTGCAAGGCGAGTTGGGCGCTTTAGAGTTGATATACACGTTGGGAAACGTTTGCGTTTTTGGATCGAGCAACGACAAGAGCTGAGGCGAGAAGCCGAGTGATGCGAGATCGAAGCCCTGGCTTCGGCGTCGTTCCGGAGTCTCCTCGTACGTGATGCCATAACGAAGGTCCAGCACGGAGTTGGGGCTGAGGACAATAACGTCATCGAAAGCGGCGCCACGGTTAATCCGGGTCAGGTTCAGTCCGCTTGCAACATTGCTGTAGAAATTAGAGTTGGATTCCAGGTAGTGGTCGTAGTCAAGACGAAAGAATGCTCGGTTCCGGTCTGAAAACTGATGGTCAATCCGGACGAACTGGACGTTGTAGTCGAACGAGTCCTTAGTGATGCGCGTGTAATTGTTTTCGCCGTCGGCCAACCCAGCTGTGTTGGGTGCGGGATAGAACCTCTGGATATTAAACGCAACCGGATCGAGGCGGTTTACCGGAATCTTATTGCCCGCAAAAGGCGTTCGCGAGTAGCGCCCGCCGGAAGCGGGACGCGTCGTCGCCGGATCATAGATCTGATAACGAGAGCCCAGCGCCAACAATGCTGAGAAGTCTCCGTTTCGCTCGGCGAGCGTAGGGACCGTTCCTACTGTTGTGGTCGGTTTACCCCACTTGTTTCCTTCCCAGGCGTAAAAAAAGAACGTGCGGTTATGTCCGTTATAGACCTTCGGAATCGAGACGGGCCCACCGATTGAAGCTCCGTACCGGTTGTCCTGATACTCCGGCTTTGTGCCGCCCGAAGCATTCTGGAAGAAAGTCGGAGCGTCCAGCGCCGCATTGGAGAACCATTCGTGAAGTTCCCCGTGATATTGATTGGTTCCGCTTGAGCTCGTCAGATTCACCACGGCACCCGCGGAATGACCAACGCTTGCGTCGTAACCACTAGTCTGAACCCTGAACTCCGTAACGGCCGACTGTGGCGGTTGAAAGGCAACCAGGGGCGTTCCTTGCGAGGCGAACGTGTCGGCAATGCCGTCAACCGTATATTCGTTCGAGTACGGGTCGTTGCCGTTCGTGGAAAACTGCGAAGAAGCGCTGTTGAAGGATGTCTTGCGCGCTCTCAGGTTGGCCGTGTTGACCACACCCGGCGCAAACAGGATCAACTCGGCAGGGTTCCCCGCCTGCAGAGGAAGGTCTTTGATGCGACGTTCGTCGACAACTTGACCCATTGATGCATTCGAGGATTCAAGCAGAGGAGTGGCAGCAGTTACTTCTACGCTCTCTGAAGTGTTGCCGAGTGGAAGCTGAAGGTCCACGCTCAGCCTGTCGTTCACGCGAACTTCGATTCCGGGACGCTCGATCTTTTTGAACCCGCTCATCTCGGCGGTCAGCGTGTATGCGCCTGGCGAGAGCTGTGGAATGGAATAAAGCCCGTCCTGGTTAGAATCCGCCGTAGCAGAAACACCGGTGGCGGTGTTAGTAGCCCGGACGTGCGCTCCGCCAATAACTGCGCCGGAGGGATCCTGAACACGGCCGCTGATGGAGCCGCTGCTCTCCTGGGCGAGGAGTCCAAGCGTAGCGATAGAAAGGCAGACAAGAAGTCTTGCAACGAACCTGGTTTGCATATGTGATCTCTTCTTTGGGGAACTAGTTTGTTCGCGGTTGTGCCACGGGTGGCGGGGCGTCGGCCGACGGCACTGGCTTGCCGTCAATCGTGTTCGGCTCCATCAGTTCCACCCGCGTGCCATCCGGATCGTAAAGATTCGCCTGCCGCTTTCGATTGACGCCAAGCTGAATCTTGATTTCCCGTCCGTAGTCCTTGTACGCTGGGCGAGACTTCAGACTTTCCACCGCTTTGTCGATATCGGGCACGATCAGGCATATATGGTTTTTTGTGCCTACCTGTTGTGGACTCGGATACTCACGATAAAGCATCATTTCCAGATAATCCGAGCCATCCGGCACACGCATGTTCACCCAACTCAGCGGCTTCCCGTTGCCTCCTCCGCCTCGCCAGAATTCGTTGAAGCCCAGAATGCCGTGATAGAACTTCGTGGAAGCATCCAGGTCTCCCACCAGGACCCCGACATGTGCCATATGGTCGGAAATTCGGGTGTCGGGTAGAAACTTGCCTTTGTTCTGACGGGTCCAGCCATCCGGCTCGTATTGAACGATCTCCACCGTGTGACCATCCGGGTCGGTGATATTGAAATTTGAATTCCCGATGCGTCCCTTCCCGACCTTCTCAGGCACCTTCACGCCTGCCGAAGCGAGATAAAGTCGCATCGCGTTGGCATCGTCGGTGGAGAACGAGATGTGGTTCATGTGGCCGTCCTGCTTGGGCGGCTCGGCGAAAAGCTCGAGATACTGATCCTCGTTTATCTTGATGAAGGCGATCCGGTCGGTGCCATCCCTACGTTTCAATTTGTACGGCTCGGCAAAACCCAGGAAGTCCTCATAGAAATGCCTGGCCTTTTCGAGATCGCTCTCGAACAATGCCATGTGGGCGACGCCGAGGATTTTTGGCCGGGGCGTGTCGGCGGCACGTAAACTAAGCGGCATGACCACGCCTGGAATCAGGAGAGCAATGGTGAAAAGGGCTTTCATACGTCGGGGATGAACCTGTCGCAGTGATGGTATGAAAGCGCTGGACAGAGCCTCAAGTAAATTAACGGTTTAAGTCGAGCCAGGAGGTTGACCTCCAATAAAATGAATGGGTTAGGGCAGGCATCTTATACGTAAAGAACCGTGTAAAGGCCCTGGTTGTTCTAAAATGAAGCAGCTAGAAAGTGGGTCAAGTCAGCAACCTCGTAGACGTCCGTCAGCTCCTGGTTGAGCGAGTCGCGGTCAGCCGCTACATTGGCAGATCTGCACGCCTGCGCAATCTGTTTCTGTACGTGTGTGAGCGCGTTTTGAAAGACGACGCCGATCAGATCCACGAACAGGAACTGGGGCATGCCGTGTTCGGGCGCTCCCGCGACTATGACACGGGGGCGGATAACATCGTCCGAGTCCACGCGTCTTTGCTGCGGAAGCGGCTGGAGCAATACTTCGCGGCGGAGGGCAAGGACGAGCCCATCACTATTGAGCTACCGAAGGGGAACTACGCCCCAGTATTCAGGCCGCGCGTTCAGCCTGAACCCGATGTTCCGGCGCGGGATTCGGTTCCGTTCGTCGGCTCCGTTCCTGTCACTCCCGTTCCCGCTCCGGCTCGCGACCTTCGGTTCGCCGTCACCCTCGCCGCCGCAGTGGCCCTTCTCTTGTTAAGTGCGTGGTTGTTGATTCGGCAAGCCCGGGACCGAGTTTCGCCTGCGGCTGCCCGGGCGGAAACCGTTGAAATGAACCCGTCCGTCCGACAGTTCTGGTCCCAAGTATTTCCTTCCGGCCGCCAGACCGACATTGTGATGGATGATGCCGGGATAGCCCTGTACCAGGAGCTCACCCATTCAACCGTGGGCCTTGCCGACTACTTTGACCGGAATTATCTGCGGCATTTGGGAGACAAAAGCCCCGGGGCCAAGCTCGATGGTGGGTTGGCTGCTTCTATCGTCCTGAAGCGGCAATCCAGCTATGCCAGCACCAGCCTGCTCTGGCGATTGAGCGAGATAGCCCGCGGCGTGCAAGGTCAGGCGGCCGTCCACTTTGCCAGAGACTATTCCTTTCGAGAGCTGAAAGCGAACTCGGCGGTGCTGTTGGGGAACAACAACTCCGATCCCTGGATTGAACCATTCGCAAGCCGGCTGGGTCTAACGTGGAGGTTCGACGAACAGCGCGGCGTTTACTATCCCGTAGATTCCTGGAGCCCGCCGGCAGCTGCGGAGCGGTATCGGTCTATGGCCGACGGCGGATACGCCAGCATCGCACTGGTTCCTAATCTGAATGCCACAGGATCTGTGTTGATTCTCTCCGGGAGCGGTGGATCCGCCATCGTGACCGCGCGAGATTTCCTGCTGGACGGGGCCTCACTCGCTCGCTTACGGACGCACTTTCCGGGTAAAGACTCTGGCAAGTTCCCGTACTTCGAAGTGTTGTTGCACATCAAGGCTCGGAGCCGGCTCCCCAGTGACGCAATCGTCGTCATCAGCCGACCACCAAAGAGTTAGCGAGCCACCCAACAACCTCCGGGCTGACTGGAGGCTACGGCTGTTGGCCTCTTCCTGCAGATCGGAAATACGCAGTCCCGAATACGAGCAGGCCGGAACAGAACAGGAGAGTAGTCGATGGCTCGGGAACAGCATCGATTCGTGCAAACATTCCGCCCTGCTCGTCATTGGGACCGGCCGTGATGTAAATCGAGCTTGCCAGGCCGCCATTACCACCGTTGCCGACGATAAGACCCCATAAACCTTCATTGACAAGAGGGTTAGCCGAGGAAGTGCCGAGTGAGCCGACGAGATTGAAGCTGGCGGGGTCGTAGGCATTGATCAATCCGTCGCCAAAGTTGCCGACAAGCAGGTCGCCACCTACAGCACCAAACCCGGATGGCGCCAGGGTCAGACCCCAAGGAGAGTTCAGCGCACCTTGTGAAATCGCGCGAGTGAAGGTCCGCGATACCGGATCGAAAATATCGACGAAACCATGTCCGGCACCCGGAACGTCGTCCATTCCTTCTCTCAATGCGAATGTCACAAAAATCCTACCGCCGATATTTTGTACATTGAATGGCGCATAACCAGCCGGTACTGTTGGATCGGAGAAGGCGCCAATGCGAGTGGAGCCGCTAAAAACATCAATTGTGCCCCCCGCGAAATTTGCTGCAAAGAGAACGTCTTTGGCATTCGAAATAGCCAAACCCTTGTAGATGGCGCCGGGTTGTGAGAAGACCGGCTCTGCAGTGGTACCTAGCGCCGCTCGCCATCCAGCGACGGTGCCGTTCTCCGAGGCAAACAGGAATGTGTCGCCATTGAATGAAGCCGTCCCGTTGAACACCAGCCCTGTAATGGGTTCTGATCCCGCTGGCATGGTAACGACCAGGCCCTGTTTGACGCCATTCGTGTTGTAGAGCGTTGACGTTCCTGTTCCGTTGTTGGAAATCCAGAAAGGCGAGGTCGCGCTCGAGGTGATGCCCCACGAATTTACGAGATCGGGATCGGTGGCCGACGTGACTAAAGTTGTCTCACTAAAGCCGCCGATCGACGCGCCGAACCCGGAGGGCACTCCTAAACCAAGCCAACAAATGAGAACCAGACTCTGAAGCTTGGACATGGACGGGTATCTCCTTTCAGAGAAGAGCTGTTTATGTATGGGTCGTGGTTATGATAAGTCCGGCTGCGCTTCCCGTCAATTCAAATGTAGACGCGAACATTACAGCGACAGCAGATACTGAACCAAATCCTTCTTCTCCTGTTCACTCAGATTGAGGTTGAAGCAGCTATCGTAATGATTCACGACATCGCCCAGGGTTTGGAACCGCCCGTCGTGGTAGAACCCACGTTTTTGATGCGTGAATAAGCCCGCCAAGGGCGACGTCCGATACCGATGATCTGGCGCGCGGTCGGCTTGAAATGAGTCTATGCAGACTTCCTCGCCAGTATGCATGTTCCATCCCGGCTCGGTCCAGAGCGGTTCGACATGGCAGCCGTTGCAGCCTGCTTTCCCACTGAAGACTTGATCGCCGCGTTTGGCTGCTTCGGCATCGAAATCTTTGCCCGGTTCCGGTTTCGGCGCTGGCAACGCGAGTTGGTAAAGATGCAGGGCGGGCAGCTTCTTCGTGATCAGATCCTCGTCGGGATCGATGTGCGGGAGATCACCGAATCCATTCGCTGCCGCTATGGGAAACTGTTGCGCGTTATTTAGCCGCGGGTCGAAGAAGCGACCTTTCCCGTGCATCTCGAGATTGGCGACGAACGCATTCCAGTGCGTTACTGACCCCCAACCCGTCCAGGTATGCAGGTTCACGCCCGCAAGGCCGAACGCAGGAGGGATCAGGGTTGCGGCCGATTTCCCATCCGGGCGAAAACCCTTACCGTCGAGAAACAGTTCGGCATCGAACTTGCCCGGACCCCAACCCAGCAGCACCTTCCGTACGGTTGGCACATCGACGCGCAAGAGGTCGGCTACGGGCGTGAGATTCGGCGCCAGAGCGACCACTGCCCCAACGTTTAGATCCTGATTCGCGCGACCATCCAAACGTCGGCCGACACCAGGTGCTACGACGTCGTCTACTGTCGAGTGGCAGAGCCCGCACTGGATACCAACTGAACGGAGTGCGCCGGAGTTTTCAAAGAAACCCGTGAGGCCCACGACCGCATTGGCACGCAGAAGCGCAACCGTGACGGCAGGATCATCCAGGTCAACACTGTTTAGTGCTGCCAACCCACGTTCGCGCAAGGATCCGTTCCCTTGCTTTTCCAAAGCTGAATCAGCATTCCGAAGCAAAGCCGCGATATCGACTTTTAAGCCGACTGACAAGGCCGTTTTCGGGCTCACGCCCGGACCAACGCCTCCGAGTTTGGCGCCCTCGATCGCGGAGTGAAGCTTCAGGGTATCGCCCCAGAAGGCTTCATCCCCGAAGGTATCGAAACGGAATGTGTGCCGTCCTTCCGCGATCATTTTCGCCGCGTTCCCGAGCACGGTATCGGCGTGAAACTCCTGTGCGTCCATGTTGTCGGAGGCGTATGCCCTGTTATTGGAGTGAACCATGAAAAAGGCAAAGCTGAGGACGGCTGCGCATCCTCCGCCCATCGTCAGAAATCGTTTGTACACGCAAGCTCCCCTTTCAGGTCTACTGAGTCGGACCAAGAGCCGTGGTTACGGAAAGCGAAATCATAAATTGTGAATTCTTTGTAAACTGTGCGACGTTGGCTTTTACGAACCGAATTCGCGGCTTAATCGCGCGAGCGCCAAGGCACCCAAGAGTAGTCCGAAGTCCCGCAAAGCGATATCGAAGTACCCGGGCAGGATCAGCAGATTGATGATGATCAGCAGTAACCACGCCGCGACCACGTAGGAAAAGACCCGTGGCTTGATTGCCACGAGGATGCCCGCCGCGATCTCAATTACTCCGACGACCAGCATGAGCCCGTGAGCTCCAATGGGTGACAAGTTCGCGATTGCCGGAGCCAAATACATATCCCAGTTCGTCAAAAGATGAGCGAACTTGTCTAGTCCGGCGACTATGGGAGCCACGATAAAAGCGATGTGGAGAATCTGATAAGCCTGATACGCTGGCCGGGCTTTCACGAGCGATTCGCCACGGGCAAAAGCGCCCTCTGCTCCCGTTGCAGTAATCTGTGCCATATAACACCTCTTTCGCCGGTATTTCTTGCTCCGGCACAGGTACAGAGTCGTCGAAGCATGATCGGTTACAAGGTCGTCCAGGTCAGCATCCGCTCTTTGTAACCTTTTTGATTCCCGCGACTCTGTAGCATTGAGATGAACAATGCGCGCAGACACCGCCGTTCGTGAATTCGCCGTCGCCGGCACTTCTCCGCTTTCAGACGAAGAGATCGTGTCGCGTGTGCGGGCCGGCGAAACGGGGCTTTACGAGGTTCTCATGCGCCGTTATAATCAACGTCTCTTCCGCGTGACGCGGAGCATGCTTCGCGATGATGATGAAGCCGAAGACGTGATGCAGGATGCGTATGTCCGAGCATATACATCGCTGGCGCAATTCGAAGGCAGAGCGCAGTTCTCAACATGGCTGACGAAAATAGCCATTTACGAGGCATCGGGCCGTTTGAGAAAGCGGAAGCGTCTGCAGGAATTCCCGGAAACTTGGCCGGAAGAAAGCCGAAGCATGGAATCGATCAAATCCTCCAGTCCGGATCCAGAGCAGCAGGCGCTGCGGCACCAAGCCGCTTCTGTTCTGGAACAAGCGGTAGACGCGTTGCCGGACACGTACCGCTGCGTTTTCGTATGCCGCGAAATTGAAAACATGAACACGAGCGAAACAGCCAGTTGCCTGGATCTGACGGAGGAAGCGGTGAAGGTTCGACTCCATCGCGCTCGTCAGATGCTGCAAAACGAACTTTATGCATTGGCGGGGGCGACCAGCTCTCAAGCGTTCGTATTCATGGGAATGCGTTGTGACCGCGTCGTGCGCAAGGTTTTCGACCGGCTTCAACATTTGTAATCGACCCAGTTTGAACGTGACGGACGCACCCATGGGCAGTCTCAGGACACAGTAAACAACTTGAGCGTAGGCGAGCAGTCTCGGACCTGACGTCCGCTTGCCAGGCCACTACTAGCCGACGCTTCTACTTCCGTCAGGGAAGATCTGTTGGCAGCGTTAGCCGTTTTCGATTCGGTGCTTGGAACCAAACTTGACCCACAGACTGCGCGCGCTTTAGGCAATTATTCAAAATATTTGAAAACCTCGTTGACTTGTGCTGCGGCTTCAAATAGACTCCATTCCGGACCATGAAGCCCGCCACTACCGTCACCAAGGTCTGCCGAATCCTGGGAGAGTTCAAGCATCGGCCATCCCTTGGAGTGACTGATCTGGCCCGGCGACTTGATTTATTGCCCAGCGACATTCACCGCATTCTCGCCTCGCTTCAGATCTACGGCTACGTCGAACAGAACCCGGAGACCAAACGCTACCAATTGGGTACCGGTCTCTTACGGCTTGGGCTGACTACGTTTCAACGAAATGTACTGCAAGAAAAGGGGCGGGGTATTCTGGTTCGCCTTGCGGGTTTGCTTGATGCGCCGACTCACCTCGCCATGCTCGACGTAGGTGAATGCGAAGTATTCCTGGTCGATCAGGTAGAGCCGTCGGAGATTGCGTTATTCAAAGCCCGCCCGGGTGCGACTGCGGCGGCGCACTCGACGGCACTCGGTAAAGCAATCTTGGCGGGAATGGACCCGCAGACTTTTGAACGCGCTTTGGAACGGAGCGGTCTTCGCCGAAGCACAGGCAAAACCATCACGAACTTGCCCGCGCTGCAGGAGGAGTTGCAACTCGTCCGGACGCGCGGCTTTGCAATCGATTGGGAAGAGTCGGCACACGGGGCCTGCTGTATTGGCTTCCCTTGCGGAATTGCTTAGGAACGGTTATCGGGGCCATCGGAGCATCTATGGAAGCGCACCGTTTCCAAAGCTTAAATCTGAATCGCCTTGCGAGCCAGGTCGATGCCGCCGCTGCCGAACTTTCGTATGAGCTTGGTTACGATCCCGGGTCGTTAAGAGAGCGTCGCGCAGGCTAATAGGTTTCAGGAGTTAAACATGAACGAAAAAACCAAAACTGTTTCTCGCCGGCGAGCGATCGGAAGCGGGCTTACCGCCGGTGCGCTGTTGGCAACCCAGAGCTCCGGCCAGGCACCAGGTAAACCGAGAATTCTCGCATTGGTGGGTGATCGTTATCATAACCCTGACTACATTCGAGTCGGCATGGACAAGGTGTTCGGGTCGCTTCAATTGAAGGCTGACTACACGATTGACTATGCTTCCCTGTCGCGCGAGTTATTGAAGAACTACCAACTGTTGCTGATTCTTCGCGATGGAATGATCTGGCCGGATGGATACCTTGGCCCGGATGCATACACGGCGTATGAACAGGGATTTGAAAACAAGGCCGAATTTCCGGCAGCGAAATCGCAGTCGTGGATGACGGAGGAGCAGGGCGCAGCAATCCAGGAATTTGTCAAGGCGGGAAACGGCTTCTACGCGTTGCATAACAGCAGTCACATTTCGCTTTCATCGAAGAATTACCGCGACGTGATGGGTGGTGCTTACGTTGGTCATCCCACGCTGCGCCCGTTTAAGGTCTATATCAAGAACAACGATCATCCGATTACGTCGGGTCTCAAAGACTTCATCGTCAACGACGAGCAGCATTTTGTCACGTACGACAAAGATCCGAAATATATTTTGGCGGAATCCGACAATCTCGACCGCTTGAATTATGAGGACCACGGATCGAAGTCCATTGCGGCTTGGGCGTATGACTACGGCAAGGGCCGCGTAGCATTCACTGCGGTAGGTCACACAATTCATGCTCTCTGGGTTTCACAGCATGTAGAACTTCAGAAACGGGTAATTCGATGGCTATTGAAAGACCTTTAAAACTGGCGCTCGCAGGCCTGATCCTAAGTGCATTCGCATCGGCAGAGCCCAAGGCGCAGTTCCTGTACGTAGGAAACTACAGCAACGGCATTCAAGCGTTTCGGTATGATCCGCAAGCTTTGGCCTTACAGCCTGTTGGGATGGTGGGCGAAATGCAACGGCCCTCTTTTCTCACTCTCCATCCCAACGGCCGTTTTCTATATGCGGTTAGTGAGATCGGTAATGACGGTGGCAGCCAGGGTTACGTTTACGCCTTTTCGGTCGATCAACCAACGGGGAAACTCCATTTTCTAAATCGTCAGCCATCGGCCGGAGGCGGTCCGTGTCATCTCGTCGTCAACAAGAGTGGAAAGTTTCTGCTCGTCGCAAATTATGGCAGCGGCAGCGTCGCTGATTTCCCATTGAAGGACGACGGTAGCATTGGCGATCTTGCATCGAAACTGCAGTTTGAGGGATCGGGCCCCGACCAGAAGCGGCAAAAAGGTCCCCACGCGCATGCCGTGGTATTGTCATCTGACGATCGATTTTTGTTCGTGCCGGATCTGGGAACCGACCTGGTACGGATCTTCCGGTTCGAACCTAGGACGGGAGCGTTGACGGCCAACAAGCCCGGCTCCGCCAGCGTGAAGCCGGGTGCCGGACCACGCCATTTTGCAATCGCTCCCAACGGCCGTTTCGCCTACGTGCTCGACGAGATGGGATCGAGTGTGACGGCATTCAAACTGGACGGGTCGTCAGGAGCGCTTACCGAGATTGAGGCGGTTTCTACCTTGCCCGATGACAATACAAAGATCAACAACTCGGCAGAGATTCAGATCGATCCGGCAGGGAACTTTCTTTATGCTTCCAATCGCGGTCACGACAGCATAGCCGTTTTCTCTATCGATCGACAATCGGGCAAATTGAATCGAGTTCAGATTGTACCGTCAGGCGGCGCGACACCTCGGAATTTCACCATAGATCCCGCGGGTAAACACGTGCTGGTAGCCAACCAGGATTCGAACAACATCGTACTGTTTGACAGAGATTTGAAGACCGGCAAACTGACGCCAGCTGACAAAACCGTAACGAGTCCGTCGCCCGTCTGTCTGATGTTTTCTCCACAGTTGTAAGCGGGCGAAGTAAATTCACATGTTTTGAAGGGCCCCTTGAATAGGCTGTGAATCCCTGTTATTTGTCCATGTAACCAGAACTTCCAAGTAGGAAAAGCTCCCCACAGAGGAGGGACAGTCCACATGCTCAAACGCTTGATGCTGCTTCTAATAGCTTCGATTCCCCTAGCCGCACAGAGTACCGCGGTCATCTTCGGAACTGTCGTCGATCCTTCGGCGGCAGCCCTGGTAAACGCCGCCGTCACCGCGACGAATGAAGCCACCGGCGTCTCCGTTAGGGTGCAATCGAACGAGAGCGGTGACTATGTTTTCGTCGATCTGAAGCCCGGAAGTTACAAACTCGTCTGCCAACAAGCCGGGTTCCAGACCTTTGAGCAGCCGGGTGTCGTTCTCGAAGTGAACCGTCGCGCTCGTGTCGACCTGCATATGGCCATAGGCGAGATGAAACAAATCACTGAAGTTCAAGGTACAGTGACAACGGTCGAGACGGCGACTTCCGCCATTAAGGAAGTTGTCGATTCCCATCGCATGAATGATCTTCCCGTCAACGGCCGGAATGCACTCTCTCTGCAGGCCTTGCTGACGGGCGCAGTTCAGATGGGAGTTGGTTCGGCAGCAACCGGCGTGGCCTTGAACACCAACTTGGTCTTCAGCGTAAACGGTGCCCGGCCCGATCAATCCGCGTACATTCTGGATGGCGGGTTGAACATGGACATGTACAACAATACGCCTGCCGCGTTTCCCAATCCGGATACTCTGCAGGAGTTCTCAATGCTTCAAAACAGCTATAGCGCTGTTAGCGGGCGTAATGCTGGTGCGGTCGTGAATATGGTGACCAAATCAGGAACGAATCGTCTACACGGCGACCTTTACGACTTCCTTCGCAACAGCGAGATGGATTCGAGGAACTTTTTCGCCCAAGGCGTGTCTCCTCTGCGGCGAAATCAGTTCGGGGGGACGGTGGGCGGGCCTGTCAGGCTTCCGCACTATAACGGACGCGACCGCACATTCTTCTTCTTTGCGTTTGAAGGAACTCGGCAGCGACTCGGTACGACCAATTCTTCAACTCTGCTACCTACTGCCTTGGAGCGCCAAGGTGACTTTTCACAGAGCAGAACGGGGGGCAGGCCTGTGAGCGTCGCGCCTCCTTCGACAGTGACCGCCGCTAATCCCGTTGGCATTCCCTACGCGAACAACGTGGTCCCCGCCAGCCAGCTCGATCCGGTTGCCCTGAACTTCACCAAAGCATTTTTGCCGTTGCCGAATAGCCCGGGCAACATTTACTCGTACAACCTTTCTGTGCCTACCAACGACAACCAGGTGATTACGAAGGTAGATCACTCCATCACCAATGCGAACCGGATCTTCGTGCGCTACTTTTGGGATGACAATTACACCATTCAGAACACCGTCGTGCCTGCTTTTAATTCCGAGAATAATTGGGTCACGCACAACGGAACCATCAACGACACCCACATCTTTTCACCAACACTGGTAAATACCGCGGTGGCCACCGTTGCGCGGAATACCTTTATTCGCGGTCCACAGGTCACTAGCCCAGTGAATTTCGCGGCTCTGGGCTGCCAGTCGTGTGTGCCTCTCTCTCCTCCTGGCGTTCCAACGGATTGGGCCGTTAGTGTCTCGAACGGCATCGGTCTTCGCGTACCGACTAACTACAACAGTTACATGATGAACTACCAATTCGTCGACACCGTATCGTGGACCCTGGGGAATCATCTGCTGCAGTTTGGTGGTGACATCGCCAAGGTACGCCGGAACGGCCGGGAGTACTTCCAGAAGGATCCGCAATTCAGCTTCAACGGTTTGCGGACCGGCAATCAGGGTTACGGCTATGCCGATTTTTACTCTGGCGCCGCGGTGAGCGTCTTCCAGAACTCGCCTATCTCTTCATTGCAGTACAAGTGGACCCCTTTCCTCTATTTTCAGGACGACTGGCGTATCTCGCGCAGGCTGACATTGAACCTTGGAGTGCGGTGGGAGCCCTATATCGCGATCAAAGATGAGTACGGCCAGGTTGCCGCCTTTCGCGCCGGACAGAAATCTACCGTGTATCCGCGTGCCCCGCTCGGATACGTGTTTCCCGGAGATACCGGGATCGAGGCTGGAGTGACGCCGAACCGGTACCGCCGTTTCTCTCCTCGCATTGGATTAGCCTTTGACCCATTTGGCGATGGAAAGACCAGCATCCGCGCTGCTTACGGTATCTTCTCCGACACGCTACAGTTAGTGGCGCTGAACTCAAATCCTACCGACCAGCCTTTTTCATACGGACTGACTACGTTCAACGTGCCGTTCTCGAATCCCTACGTGAATAATCCTCAGTCGTTGCAGCTTCTGCAGTCTTACATGCGGCCTACGACCACCGCTCAGCAAGCCAATCAGCCCTTCTACCTGCCCCTGCAGGTCATCTCGATGAATCCAGACTTCACGAGCGGATACATTCAACAATGGAACGCGAACATTCAGCGTGAGTTTTGGAAGAAGGTAGTGCTGACGGTTGCTTACGTCGGCAATAAAGGGACCGGGTTGCATGTCAACCAACAGCTCAATCCGGGCATCTACATTCCCGGTGCTTCGACCACGGGGAATATCGATTCGCGCCGGATTTATCAGGGTTATCAAACCATTCAAAGCATCCAATCTACTGCTACGTCCATTTACCACGCGCTCCAGGTAAGCTGGAACCGCCGTTTCGAGAACGGCTTTAGTTTTCTCGGCTCCTACGTTTGGTCGAAATCCATCGATCTGGCGTCGTCCGACGGTAACAGCGGCTTAGGAAATCAAGCATCCGATCCGTTCGACTGGAACAGGGACAAAGGGCCAGCGGATTTCAATATCAAGCATCGCTTCGTTACCTCGTTCGTCTGGGAATTGCCGATTTTTCGCAATGCAAAAGGTTTTCAGCGCGCGTTGCTGGCCGGATGGCAGTTGAACGGCATATTGACTTTGCAGACAGGAAATCCGTTCAATGTAACTGCTGGCGTCGATCGAAGCTTTTCCGGGGTAGGGCTCGACCGTCCTGATCTGATCGGACCGGTAACAACGTATAACGACAGTTCCAACGCGAGCAGAGTCGCGCATTTCTTTGATACAACAACGGCGTTCGCGCTGCCACGGTTGGGAACATTTGGCAACACCGGCCGTAACATTCTGACGGGCCCCGGTTTCGCGAACCTGGACGCCGGTTTGTTCAAGCAGATCCGAATTGATGAGAGCAGGCGATTCGAGCTTAGATGGGAGGTGTTCAATACGTTGAATCACCCCAACTTTCTCAATCCCACAGCCTCTTTCTCCAGCTCAAATTTCGGTCGCATTCTAAGCGCTCGGGATCCGCGGATCATGCAAGTGGCGGCGAAATTCTACTTCTGACGCATGAAAACACTTGTTCCAGCTTCTCTCCTCCTATTCCTCGCTGCCTGCTCACCTCAGCGTCCGGATACCGGCGCCAAAGAGTCGAACACGGTGGGATCGATCGTCCGGCTCGATCCCGCACTCGACGCGTTGATCCCGCCGGAAGCGAAAATCGAAAAGATCGCGTCCGGTTTTAAGTTCACCGAAGGACCGCTGTGGAAGCCGAATGGAGTTCTCTGGTTCAGCGATGTCGTTGGAAACGTCGTCCGGCAGTGGTCGCCGGACGGAAAAGTTGTAGAGATTCTGAATCCCGGTGGCGCGGACAACCCTGGATATGCTCCGCCCGGCTCGTTCATAGGTCCGAACGGCATGGCGATGGGCAAAGGCGGTGTCGTCCTTCTCTGTCAGCATGGCAACCGCCGAGTTGTGCAGATTCGCCCCGACTCGAAGGTGTCGGTCTTCTTAGATAGCTGGGACGGGAAGCGCTTCAACAGTCCGAACGATCTCGTGTTCTCGAATGATGGTGCGCTCTACTTCACCGATCCGCCTTACGGACTGGTGAAGCAGGACGAGGACTCTGCGAAGGAAATCAAGTTCAACGGCGTTTTCCGATATGCTGATGGGAAAGTAAGTCCCGTTATCCGGGATTTGACGCGGCCAAATGGCATTGCGTTCTCGCCCGATCATAAGATCCTGTATATCGGCAACTCAGACGAGAAGCACAAGGTTTGGATGCGCTACGATGTCCAGCCTGATGGGAATGTGAAGAACGGAAGAGTGGTCTTCGACGTTACCGCCGAGAAGGAGCCGGGCGTGCCGGACGGGATGAAGGTGGATTCACGCGGAAATCTCTATTGCTCCGGTCCGGGTGGTCTTTGGATCTTCTCGCCCGAAGGCAAGCACCTGGGCACGATCAAGCCGGGCGAGACCCCGGCAAATTGCGCCTGGGGTGATTCGGATTTCAAGACACTCTACATCACGGCGGAGACAAGCGTGTACCGCATCAAGCTTGCCGTGGAAGGTGAGAAGGGGTTGTATCAATGAAACGCCGATCATACTTAAAGAACATGGCGGTTGCAGGCGTCGCAGCCGCATTTCCATCACTTGCAGAGACTGCCTCCAAATCGATTCAACTCCACGTCGATCTGAGCGTCGATCCGGCGAAAGAGAAACAGATGCTCGACATCTTTCATCGTCAATTTGGGCCGGCGGCAGCAAAGCAGCCGGGCTTCATCGATGCCAAAATGCTCAAGCTTCGTAAGGCGCTGCAAGGGTCAGCGCCGTCGGGTGCGAATTATCGTTTCGTCCTTCAGTTTCAGACGGAAGAGCGTAAGCGGCTCGTCAACACCTGTTGTGAATGGTGATGCAAGGCTGCATAGTGGTCGAGATGAAAGAGACCACAACAGAGCAACGAGCGACATCGCGAATAGATTATTGGCGTGAGCAGATTGCGCAGCAGGAACGCAGCGAGCTGCCGGTGAAGCAGTTTTGCGAGACGCATGGCATCACAGAGCAGACTTTTTTATCTCTGGCGGAAGCGCCTGCGGAAACAGCCGTCCGCGCGATTTGCGTTGGTGGAGACAACGCCGGGAGAGCAAGGATGGGCTGGCGATGCCAGTCTGGAGTTGATATTCCGCAAAGGCGAGCGCCTACGCATCGGCCGAGCTGTTGACCTGCAGCTGCTACGCCGGGTGGTGGAAGCGTTGCGGGGATGATTCACTTGCCGGCGAGCGTGCGCGTGTATCTGTGTCTGAGCCCATGTGACATGCGGAAGA
>JBJMGK010000103.1:0-6111 GCA_045807925.1 Bryobacteraceae bacterium
ATTTCATCAATGCTCTGAGCGAGAACGTGAACTTTAAAGTGAGTGGCATCTATACGCGCCCGGATGAGGCCGAAGCTGCGCTCAACAATCTGGACCTCGATCTATTTCTCGTCATTCCGAAGGAATTCGCACGCAACCTGAACAGAGGGCGGACGGCCGACGTACAAGTGGTGATCGACGCGGTGGACGCCAATACCGGGCAAGTCGCGCAGGGCTACCTGGGCAAAGCCTTGCAGGACTATAACAGTTCCGCCCGCATCCTGCCGGTTGCCGTTTACGTTCCACGACGAACGCTAAATCGGGCTGCGCATGCGGCCGCACCTCCCGGCGCGGTAGATGTGCGGCCCGCGTACCTCTACAATCCGGGTCTGATAACGACCTGGTATTACGTTACCGGCATCATGAGCATCATCATGTTCATCACTGCTTCCTTGGTGGCCTCCGCCCTTGCGGTGAAAGAGAAAGAGACCGGCACCATCGAACAGTTAATGATGACACCCGCCCAAACCGGCGAAATGTTGCTCGCCAAAACTTCACCTGTCTTCGTCCTCATGATTTCGGTCCTCTTCATCGCACTGATGACCGGGGTCTTTGTATTCGGCCTTCCTGTCCGAGGATCTTTATGGTTGTTTACGCTCGCGGGGGCGTGCGCGGCACTGGCAGGAATAGGTATCGGCGTCATGATTTCGACGGTTTCGAAATCGCAGCAACAAGCGCAACTGTTGACGTTCTTTGTGAATCCAGTGATGACGCTGCTCTCAGGAGCAACTTCGCCGATCGACAACATGCCGGACTTCTTTCAAAAACTTTCGTATCTCGATCCCTTGCGCTATATGGTGACGATTATCCGGGGCGTTACGTTGAAGAACGCGCCTTGGAGCGCACTGTGGCCGAACCTCGCCGTCCTGGCGATATGCGCGGTGGTTCTGTTCTCCATCAGCGCTTGGCGTTTCCGGAAGCAGTAATTACTATGAGGAAAAAGAGAAATCAGGCGTCAACAAACGGCGTCGGCGATGTGGCTCAAACCGAATTGAGCAACAAAGAATATGACAAGGCGCTTCGCAAACTCCAGGTCGAACTTTGCCGGTTACAACAGTGGGTAAAGCATACTGGTGAGCGCATCATCATCGTCTTTGAGGGTCGTGACGGCGCGGGTAAGGGCGGCACCATCAAGGCCATGATGGAACGCGTAAGCCCGCGAATATTCAGACTTGTCGCTCTTCCGGCTCCCTCCGATCGAGAGAAGACGCAGATGTACTTCCAACGGTACATGGAGCAATTTCCGGCAGCGGGCGAGATTGTCATTTTCGATCGGAGTTGGTACAACCGTGCCGGGGTCGAATATGTTATGGGCTTCTGCACGAAGGAGCAGCACGCCAGTTTCCTCGAACGTTGCCCCGAAATGGAGACATACATATCTTCTACCGGCATTAGGCTCTACAAGTTTTGGCTTGAAGTTAGTAACGACGAGCAAGAGCGCCGCTTCAAGGCGCGTATCGAAGATCCTCTTCGACAGTGGAAACTGAGCCCAATGGATCTTCCCTCCCGTACTCGTTGGTACGACTACTCTCGCGCACGAGACATGATGTTGGACGCAACAGATACGGAGACGGTGCCGTGGTACATCGTGCCTTCAGATGACAAGAAGCGGGCTCGGCTCAACTGCATTTCACAACTACTCAACCTGATTCCTTACGAGAAAGTGCCGGCGAAGAAGGTCAAGTTAGCAAAGCGCTCTACCAAGGGCGCTTACGATGATGAAGCTTCCTTGCAGGGTCGGCACTTCGTCCCCGAGAAATTCTAGTCTCACACTGACGGGGCGCCGCGGGTAATTCACCCGATACGACTTTGTTCGCTAGCTCCGGTATGCACTCGCGCCACTGACGTTTCCAGTAACCAGATCCAAATCGCAAATCGAGCCTCGGCGCGCTCTTACGTTCAGCAACATATCGGGGTTATAGGCATGTCGTAAGTGGATTGGTTAACGCTTCCCGTTTCCCGGCGCGAATCCATTCTTACCGATTGGCAAAACATATCGACATGCACCAACATTTCATATAAGATTGACTCTCCTAGTAGGAGTGACGAGTGGACAGCATCGCTGGAATCCGTGGTGCGCGCAACGCATGTCCTTCAGTTACGAGCATACTTGTACTCGTAGTTTGTGCGCATCTCTCCACATCAACCTCCCTCGCCCAAAAACAAACTGCTGCATCGCAGGGCCCGACCGTAGTCTGGAATTCACCCGCAACCGCAAAGGCGGAGGACTATGTAGGCGTCGAGATTTGTTCTGCGTGTCATCAAGATCAAGCTCAGCAATTCTCAAAAACGGTACACGCCAAAGCCGCACCATCCACAGCCAAGGTAGGCACCGCATGCGAATCTTGCCATGGCCCCGGAAAGGCGCACTCCGATGCGATGATGGCTGCCAGTGGCGACGCCCAGAAGACGGCTGCTGCCCGAAAGCTAATCTACAGCTTTCGAGGTAAGCCGGCGGATAACGCCGCTGGCTGTCTCCGTTGTCATAGCACCAGTCACGATCAGAGTTTGTTTAGCCGCTCCCAACACAAGCTCGTCGGCGTTTCGTGTGAGCAATGCCATTCGGCACACCTGCTGGTACCTGCCAGCGAGAATGCGAGCGCTGGACTGAGGTCTCCTCAAGAACACTTCTTTCAAGTCCCCGCTCTGCGTGAGGAGACGCGCTGGCTTCACGAGAGTCTTCTCAAGAAGAGGCAGCCCGACCTTTGCTTTGGTTGCCACTCAACGATAGCGGCCAAATTCACCTTACCCGCTCATCACCGCGTGCCTGAAGGCTTCATGAAATGCACGGATTGCCACAGCCCGCATGGAACACTCAACATCTCGCAGCTGCGGAAAGTCAATTTTGAGGTTTGTACCGGGTGTCACACGGAGAAGCGCGGACCTTACGTGTACGAGCACCCAGCGGTGCGTGTGGAGGGTTGCACCGCCTGTCACAGTCCACACGGAACCGTAGAGCGTCATCTACTGTTGCGCACTGAGGGCCGTTTTCTGTGTCTGCAATGCCACGTAGATCCTCAGGCCGCGAATGTGCCGCATGGCCGGTTGGGGTTTCAGACCCTCGGGGATTGTACTCGCTGCCACGCAACCATCCACGGCTCGAATGTAAATCAGTTCTTCCTGCAATGAGGCTCCGGATGAAAGCACGCGCCCTCCGTTCGCTCATCATCGTTCGTATATTGGGGGGTGCGCTGCCCGTATTTGTTTGTGCTCAAGACCAGCACCCTTTCGACTGGGGAGGCTTCCAAACAGAGGGCGCCGTGACAGCGGGTTACCGTTTCACCGATGTTGGCGGAAGGAAAGAGACGTACCAGGAGTTAATCAATCTCCAGAGCGGGTTCCGCCTTCTCGACTTTAATCTCAGTGGCCGGGCAAAGGAGGGTTCCAATCCTTTTGCGGACTCATTCCAGATAACCGCAAGTGGTCTGGGAGGCGATCCGTTTCCGGCGGGTCAACTGACTGTGAGTAAGACTAAGTTGTACGATCTCCGGATCAACTACCGGCAGAGCTATTATTACTGGGACCAAAACGACAATGCGATCTTGCCAAATGGTCTCCATGGCTTGACCAGCAATCACAACTGGGCCACTGTGCGCAAGTTCGGCTCTCTCCATTTTGTCCTCCACGCCACCAATAATCTCCACTTCCGCTTCGACTACGATCGCAACTCAAGAGATGGCACGATTTTCACCACCCGGACGCTGGACTACTACGGTTCTCCTTCGAGTTGGGGAACGTTCCTTCGCGATAACCCCTACTACGTCACGGGGCCAGTTAATGAGACGTTGAACCGCGTGGCGGGCGGACTTGACTATACGTCGCACAACTGGACTGTTCATTACACACTGGGACACCAGACTTTCGATCAGACATTTAGCTGGACGAACCCAACTCTGGAACGTAGCATCAACATCGACTCCACAGCGAATGTGAAAGAACTGCTGGCTAACGGGAATTGGAGTGAATCGAGGCGGCTCGAAGGCCCGTCCAGCGAACTGTTCTTTAACGGTAAAGTCACACCGCGCCTGACTTGGAGGGGTGATTTTATCTATTTCCGCTATAGCGGGCCGTCGTCTATCGACGCCTCCTATGACGGCACAACGCGAGCCAACTCCAGTGGAAGTGTGGTGACGCCTTATGCCATCGCGCTTAGTTCGCGGGCGCAAACCGAGGAGCCGAATTATGTCCTGGACCAGGGCTTCACACTCAAACTGAAGGAGTGGTGGAATTTTGATGTAGATTACCGCTTCAACCGTTTCACCGAGAGTGGGGTCGCTCAATTTGTTGGACGAGATACTGCGGCTACTCGAACGGGTAGTACGGTTCAGGAATGGCGTCAGAGTCTCCAGCAACTGGATTTCCGCATGGAATTCACGCCTTTTCCTGGGCTTGTCATCAGCCCGGGCGTTCGCCTGATGAAGCGGGATACGGTTGCCGTGGCAGATGGACAGACAGACCAGGTTCGTACGTTACGCACGAAAACCGCCTGGCCCATTGGCAGCATCTTCTACCAGCCCTGGAAAGCGTTCACGATACGAGGCGATTTTCAGAGCATTACGAACAATACCTCGTATACCCGGATCACGCCACATACTGACATCGGCACCCGATGGGTGTTCCGAGTACACCCTGCTCCAAAGCTTTCAATCGAAGACACGCTAGCCATTCGGAATCGCAAGTTATTGGATACCGGTTTCCACAACACAAGCCGATCCAACGCGACGACGATCTCATACGCTTTTAACGGTCGCTTGTCGGGGTTTGCCGGTTTCAGTTACGACAGTTTCTTCGCTACGGACTCGGTGACCTTCCTCCGAGGCGTCGCGCCCCTGAACACGACGTGGCGAGATCAAACAGTGAATCGGGTCTGGCAGCTCGGCGTTAGCGCGCAACCGACGAAGCAGCTAGGGTTCAGCTTTAGCGGCAACTTCGTTCGCAGTACCGGGTTGGGTGAAATTACGAATGAACTCCCCAGGTTTGGCCCGTTGACTTTTCCCATGGCCACGGCAACGGTCTACTACGATTTACGGCGGCTCGGCCGGTTCGCCGTTGATTTGCAGCGGACTTACTATTACGAACAAATCGTCCGAGCGAACGACTTCAGCGCGAATTTACTCACCCTTCGCTGGACAGCAGTCTTTTGAAATCCTATGAAAAACACCAATCTGAGATCATTCCATTACTTCGCCATCCCCGCGGCATGCCTGGTCCTCGGTATGGCCGGATTCAGCTTAAACCAAGTCTCGGCAGCACCGCCGTCGGGCGCCGATACGTTCAAAGCTAAGTGCGGGACCTGCCATGGACCAGACGGCAGCGGCAGTACGCCAATGGGCCAGAAGATGAAAGTTCGCGATTTGCGATCCGCCGAGGTGCAGAAGCAAACAGACGACGAACTTACCGCGATCGTTACAAATGGTAAGCCTCCGATGCCCGGGTATGGCAAGACTCTTGGCGCAGCAGATATCAGTCAGCTTGTCGCATACCTGCGCAGCATTGCGGCGAAGAGCTGAGAGAGGACAAACGTGGACTCTGCAGTAAGAACACCTGTTCCAGCCACGGGCGAGACGCGTCGATCCTACCTGGGCTGGCTGATCGGCCTCTGTACGGCAGGAGTTGGCGCCGTTCTATCGGTGCCCTTGGTGCGATTTCTGATCTACCCTTTGCGAGCGCAAACGACTGAAGTCAAGTGGTCGGATGCAGGCCCGGTTTCGGAACTCCAGTCAATTACGGCCCCAGTCGTGTTGCCTCAATAAGGAATGTTACCGAAGTGTTAGTTGTCCATTTTAGCGTCGGTTGACCTGCGACGCGAATGGGCCAAAGCTTGGCCTTGAAGACGATTCAGGCGGTTTTCCGGCATACCGAAATGCATCCCCGACGCCTGACGATCGCGTATAGCTCGTTCTAAACGCAAATTTGTTCTGCTTGAGTTTAAGATGATCGAATCCGCTACACTGATCTCGACTTCAGCAGGGATAGAGCAACGCAGGGATGCGACTCGAGCGCTGACTGAAGGGCCAGACCAGGAGGGGCGGACGGTGATCCGCTCCCCCGGTTCACGCAGAATGACCTGGG
>JBJMGK010000104.1:0-4266 GCA_045807925.1 Bryobacteraceae bacterium
CTTTGCAATCGGCGCGCCGGCGGGTACGACAATCTACGGCGGTTACGGATTTCAGGCAGTCGCGTTCGCGACGCTGCTGATCCCGCTTGCCGGCTTGCCTCTTCTCTCTTTGGTACGCCGCGGGCCCCTTTCACAGCGGAAACGTACGGCTGGCTTGACGAAGGTGGCCGGTGCTGTGTGGATTCCAGGCGTGGGCGTGGCGCTCGCAGGTGTCGGCTTTGGCGCGATTTCTACTTTCATTGTGTTGCTGTACGCCGCGCGCGGTTGGACTCCTTCGTGGCTGCCGTTCACCGCACTCAGCATCGCTTTCATTGGCGGACGCGCGGTATTCGGCCACTTGCCGGACAAACTAGGCGGGGCCCAAGTTGCCTGCGGCTGCATCGTAGTTGAAGCAGTCGGCCAGGCTCTCATATGGCGAGCACACACGTCATGGGTCGCCCTGCCCGGAGTGGTTCTCACGGGTTTGGGCTACTCGCTCGTTTATCCGGGCTTCGGTGTGGAAGCCATCCATCGTGCACCGCGGCCCAAAGCCGTGGCCTCGCGATGGGATCCTACACGGCCTTCTCGATCTATCGCTCGGAATCACGGGACCTGCTCTCGGGCTAGTCGCCGGTTGGGCAGGGTTGAACGCCGTTTTTCTTGCGAGCAGTGCGGTTGTACTCTGTGCGGCCGTGGTCGCCTTACGGCTGATGTTCATGCCTGTGCAGCTTTTGGAAGTACCTGGTGCAGGGAGTCTCCAGGCGGCAGAGGTCAATGCCATGGAGACCTTTTAAGACCAGACGCTTGGGTGAGAAAACGAGAAGTGAGATTTAGATGAAAGCCATTGCCGTTGCGATTGCCATGCCGATCCTTGTCTTCACATCGTGGGCGCAAACTGGACCGGCAAAGCAAAAAAGGAATTCGAAGATGATGCAACCTTCAGATGTGATCACCGTCGAGGGCACCGAGTTGGTCGCTCCGGCCCTTGAGAGATACGCGCAGGGACCTGTCGCACAGCTATGGAATCGTCCAGGGCTCTCGCGGCGAGATCGCAGCATGATCACGCTTGCGGCCTTAATTGCGCGGAACCAAACGATTGAAATGGCACAGTACATGAACCTCGCGCTCGATAGCGGTCTGAAGCCGCGCGAGACCTCCGAGATCATCACACACCTCGCGTTTTACTCCGGTTGGTCGAATGCGATGTCCGCCGTATCTGTCGCGAAGAGCGTCTTCGCGGCTCGTCATATCGGAGCCGATCAACTCGCGGCTGCGTCACCGACTTTAATGCCGCTGGACAAAGAAGCCGAAGAGCAGCGTGCCACGGGCGTTGAACAGCAGTACGGGAAAGTGGCTCCCGGAGTCGTCCAATACACAACGGATGTGCTGTTCCGCAACCTCTGGCTGCGTCCCGATCTCGCTGCTCGCGACCGAAGCCTGGTCACAGTCGCCGCACTGATCGCCAACGGCCAGGCAGCGCAGGTTGCCTATCATCTAAATCGGGCCATGGATAACGGGCTGACGCAGACGGAGGCAGCGGAGGCCATCACGCACTTGGCATTCTATGTCGGCTGGCCGAACGTTTTCTCGGCTCTTCCGGTAGCAAAAGATGTCTTCCAAAAGCGAGCACATTGACACGTTGAGACCGCATATCATCTGTCACATGCTTTCGTCGGTAGACGGCAAGATCGACGGTGCGTCACTGAAGGGACTCACGCCGACGAACGAATACGAAGTAACCGGGCAACAACTCAAGGGCGACGCTTGGATTTGTGGTCGTACCACCATGCAGCAGCACTTCGCTGATCCGGAGCCTTTTGTTACAGCTTCGCGAACACCGGCCGGACCGCAACCCGTGCATGTCGCTCAAAGAGCGAAGTCCTACGCCGTTGCCGTGGATACGATAGGCAAACTGCGGTGGTCCCGTGCGGAGATCGATGGGGATTATCTCATCTGTGTACTGAGCGAAAGAGTTTCGCTGGAGTACCTCGGCACGCTCCGAGGCGCAGGGATCTCCTACATCGTCGCTGGACAACATACCGTGGACCTGGCGCAAGCGGTGGAGCATCTCGGCCGGCACTTCGGGATTCGCACTCTACTGCTTGAGGGGGGAGGCCACATCAACGGGGCTTTCCTCAAAGCTGGACTCGTCGACGAGCTCAGCCTGCTCATTGCACCTGGAATCGACGGACGTCATGACATTCCTTCTGTGTTTGACGGCATGAGCCTTAGCAGTGGTCGGGCGGTTCCTCTCCGGCTTGCATCCGTCGAGCAGCGCGAAAAGGGTACGCTCTGGCTGCGTTATGAAACCCAGCGGTGATGTTTGGCAGTATTTCGGACCACATGGCTCGGACCGGACTGGGAATGAGAATGGGTCGTAGGACATTCTGTATCATCGCTGCTGTTTGTGCATTTCGGGCAGCAGTTTGCAGCAAAGAAGGAAGTCGAAAAAGGAGTAACAAGATGGAAATCAAGCGAGCAGGTTCACAGCCCTCCGCAAAGGGGCCTTCCGAGTGGTTTCACCGGAAGCGTGCGCATCGATCCGCTCTTTCAAGCACCTGACCCTGCATTTGTTCAGGGAGCGAGCGTGACGTTTGAGCCCGCCGCGCGCACGGCGTGGCACACACATCCGCTAGGGCAGACTCTGATCGTGACGGCGGGCCTTGGTTGGGCGCAGCGCGCGGGCGGTGCCGTTGAGGAGATCCGACCAGGCGATGTCGTGTGGTTCGCTCCCGGCGAGAAGCATTGGCACGGTGCTTCGGCGACAACCGGCATGACGCATATCGCCATTCAGGAGAAAAAGGACGGCAAAGTTGTCGAATGGATGGAGCACGTCAGCGATGAGCAATTCCGGAAGTAGTTTTCCCTTGCTCTCTCAGGCAGCGTTCTCGCAGAAGTCAGAGCTGGAAGCATGAGGCGGCCTTTTCAAAGGGCAACGGGAAGAGATTCCTGGATGGCAAGAACACACCTGTCCCGGAGCTTTCCGGTTGCGAGCGCCATGGCTCTGCTCGCCTTCCTTGCTACCCCAGCAGATGCGCAAGTTTCCGCATTGACCTATGACGCCCAGACGCGCGGGCCGGTGCCGATTCCGCCATCCGAGCGCAGCCTGCAGACGGTGAATGCCGAGCCTTGGTTCAAGGTGTCGAACCAGGGAATCATCCTCGAAGGACCAGCCTTCGAGCGCAATGGCGATCTCGTGTTTTGTGATGTATCCGGTATGCGTGTGCTCCGGGTGACTCCCGACAAGCAGCTCACCACCGTTGTCACTCTGGACGGGATGAGTCCGGGTGGGCTCGCAATTCAGAACGACGGACCGATCTTCATAGCCGCTATGAATCTGGCCAAACGAACTGGTTCCATATTGCAGGTGAAACCGGACGGAACGGGTATCCGGACGATCGTTCCCACACCGGATGGCTACATGCCCAATGACCTAGTCTTGGACAGCGAAGGCGGATTCTACTTTAGTGACTTCCGCGGAATCTCAACGGAACCGAACGGAGGTGCATATTACGTGGCGCCTGACTTGAAGACGATCACGCCAGTGCTCCTCCACCTCGCCATGGCGAACGGGATCGCGCTTAGCCCTGATGAGAAGCAGTTGTGGATTACGGAATTCAGCAGAAATCTCCTGCGCCGGGTCGAATTGGCGAACTCCATAAGCATCACTGCGATTGGTACAGCAATTCCCTATCACTTCACAGGACCGGCACCGGACTCCATGCGCGTGGACAGCGACGGCAATCTGTACGTGGCGATCTACGGTCAAGGCCGGGTGCTCGTGTTCAACAAAAACGGAATACCGATCGGTCAGGTGCTGTTGCCCGGCAGGGACGAAGGCCACAACTTGCAGTCAACGAGTATGGCGATTAAGCCGGGCACTGATGATTTATACATCGTGACGAACGACGCAAATGGGGGCGAAGGCGCGACGATCTTTCATGCGAAGGTGTTCGCAGAGGCACTGCCTCTCTACCCGCGCCGGGAGAAGTGATGCTCGAGGATTTTCTCCATGTAAGCATTACCTGCCGCGATCTCGAGCGAAGCGTTCGCTTCTATGAAACGCTTGGACTCAAAGTGATCAAGCGTGTTGGTGAGGTGAATGAAAACGGAATTGCACAGGGGTTTCGATTGCCCGCAGGCCGGCTCGCCGTCGCGTATCTAGCTCCATCTAACGCGACGAGCAGGATGTTTATTGACTTGGTGCAATGGCTGGAGCCTTCGTCGTCAGGTGAACCGTACCCGGTTTTGAATCACGTGGGGCTGAACCGGATGGCGTTTCGCGTA
>JBJMGK010000105.1:0-18728 GCA_045807925.1 Bryobacteraceae bacterium
TGCTCTCGAAGGAAGAGGGCGGACGGCACACACCGTTCTTCAACGGCTATCGGCCGCAGTTCTACTTCCGGACCACGGACGTGACGGGTGTCGCGAAGCTGCCGGAAGGCATGGAGATGGTGATGCCGGGCGACAACGTGGCCATCGAAGTCGAGCTGATCACGCCGGTCGCTATGGACAAGGGGCTGCGCTTCGCCATTCGCGAGGGCGGCAGAACCGTCGGTGCAGGTACTGTCACGGAGATCGTGGCTTAGTCATACAAACGGGCTGGCGCCGCTTTGTTGAGGCGGCGCCAAAACTGAAGAAAGCACGATGAATAAAGAACGCATCCGGATTCGATTAAAGGCTTACGATCACCGCATTCTCGATCAGTCGACCGGCGATATCGTCGATACGGCAAAGAGAACCGGTGCCAGCGTGGCCGGGCCGATCCCACTGCCCACGCTCAAAAACCGATATACGGTGCTGCGGTCGCCTCACGTCGATAAAAAGTCGCGAGAACAGTTCGAGATTCGGACTCACAAGCGCTTGCTCGACATTCTCGAGCCGACGCAAGACACAGTAGATGCGTTGATGAAGCTTGATCTGCCGGCGGGTGTTGACGTCGAGATCAAGGCATTCGGGAAGAAGTAGCGGCAGCAGCACGCGAGGAAAAATAAGGCCAGGTATTAGGGTATGAGTCCAGGAATTCTCGGCAAAAAGATCGGCATGACGCAGGTGTTCAACGCGGACGGGCAGGTGGTGCCGGTGACGTTGGTCAAGGTTGGGCCGTGTGTGGTCACCCAGCGTAAAACGCCGACCAACGACGGTTACGACGCGGTGCAACTAGGATTGCTCGAGTATGCCAAGAAACCGAATAAGCCGATGGCAAAGCACTTGGCGAAGTCTGGTGCGGAAGGCGTGAAGTTCCTGCGTGAGTTTCATCTCCCGCCGGGTTCGGATGATCTGAAGCAGGGCGATCGGGTGTTAGCCGAGGCCTTTAAGCCGAAAGATGTAGTCGATGTGATCGGAACCAGCAAAGGCCGCGGTTTCGCGGGTCTTGTGAAGCGGCATCATTTTCGTGGCGGCCCAGCCAGTCACGGCTCTATGTTCCATCGGGCTGCCGGATCTATCGGTGCGTCAAGCTTCCCGTCGCGCGTCTTCCCTGGCATGAAAATGGCAGGCCGGATGGGGACGCAGCAGGTGACGATTCGGAACCTGGAGATTGTCAGCGTCGATACGGACGACAACGTGATTGCCGTCAAGGGCGCCATCCCGGGACCGAATGGCGGATATGTAACGGTGAGGCGGGCTAAGCGCTAGGTTCTCTTAGCAGCCCTCCTCAGGAATAAAACGATGCCAAGCGTAAATGTAATTGATCTGAATAACGCGACGGTGGGTTCCATTGAACTTGCGGACGCGGTATTTGGCGCGGAAGTAAACCAGGCGCTGCTCTACGAAGCCGTGCGCCAGTACACCGCTGCGCAGCGGTCAGGAACCGCGGCCACTAAAACACGCCACGAAGTATCCGGTTCGGGAAAGAAACTCTGGAAGCAGAAAGGCACCGGCCGCGCTCGTATGGGCTCCATTCGCTCGCCTCTCTGGCGTCATGGTGGCACCGTCCACGGTCCGCAACCGAAGAGCTACGAATACAAACTGCCTCGCAAGATGTTGCTTGGTGCTCTGCGTTCAGCGCTTTCGGCCAAAGTTCGTGACGGCCAGTTGCGAGTGGTTCGGGCGTTCGAGCTCGCTGATGCCAAAACGAAGCGCATGGCCGGCATTCTCGGAACGCTCGAAGCGAAGAACACGGTGTTGCTCGTGGAAGCCGGGGAAAACACGAATCTGAGCCGGGCATCGCGAAATCTGCCTGGCGTCAAGCTGGTCCCAACCAAGGACGTAAACGTTTACGATCTTTTGAAGTACCAGGAAGTGCTGCTGAGCGAATCGGCGGCCAGGAAGTTGTCGGAGGCTTTAGCCTAATGAACGTTTACGATGTGATCCGCCGGCCGTTGATCACGGAAAAGGGACACGGCAAACGCGAAACCGAGCGCACCCTGACCTTCGAAGTGCATCCGGACGCGAACAAGATTCAAATCAAGCAAGCGGTCGAGACCGTATTCAAGGTAAAAGTGGCCGACGTTCGCACCAGCAACTTCGAAGGCAAGCTGCGCCGACGCGGACGTTTCACCGGGTACGCTTCGGACTGGAAAAAGGCCTACGTGCGGCTCGCAGAGGGACAGAAAGTCCCTGAGTACGCGGATATCTAAGGGAAAGCGAACACGCCATGCCGATTAAGAGTTTTCGACCAACAACGCCAACGCGGCGCTTTCAAACGTTCCTCACCCGCGACGACATTACGAAGGATCGTCCGGAGAAATCCCTGGTTGAGGGAAAGAAACGAACCGGCGGACGAACGTCCAACGGGCGTACTTCCAGTCGCTTCATTGGTGGCGGAGCGAAGCAGGCTTATCGCCTGATCGATTTCAAGCGCGACAAAATCGGCGTTTCTGCCAAAGTCGCGGCTATTGAGTACGACCCGAACCGCTCGGCACGTATTGCGCTCCTGCACTACACGGACGGCGAGAAACGCTACATCATTTCTCCGGTCGGACTCGAAGTCGGCCGAACTGTGAGTTCCGGGCCGGAGGCGGACATCCTGGTCGGGAACGCGCTGCCGCTGAAGAACATCCCAGCCGGTACGGTCGTTCACAATATCGAGCTCAAGCCCGGCAAAGGCGGCCAGATGGCACGATCGGCCGGCGCGCAGGCGCAGCTGGTTTCGAAGGAAGGCGATATCGCTCTTCTGAAGCTGCCGTCCGGCGAGACCCGCCGCGTGCTGATCGATTGTATGGCGACGGTTGGACAGGTGGGTAATGTTGAGCACGAGAACGTGTCGCTCGGCAAGGCAGGGCGGACCCGCTGGCTCGGCAAACGGCCCCATAACCGGGGCGTTTCGATGAACCCGGTCGACCATCCGCACGGTGGTGGTGAAGGCAAGACATCGGGCGGCCGGCATCCGGTCACCCCGTGGGGTCAACCGACCCGCGGTTACAAGACAAGAAACAACAAGCGCACCGATCGCTGGATTGTAACCCGGAAGTCCAAGAAGCGGTAAGCGGAGTAAGGAATCTGAGATGAGTCGATCGCTAAAAAAGGGTCCTTTTACGGACGACTACCTGATCAAGAAGGTGGAAGGCCTGGTTGCGAAGAATCAGAAGACGGTCGTGCGGACCTGGTCGCGACGGTCCACGATCGTGCCGGAGTTCATTGGTCAAACCCTCGCCGTACACAACGGGAAGAAGTTCATTCCTGTCTACGTGACGGAGAATATGGTGGGACACAAGCTCGGGGAATTCTCCCCGACCCGGACCTTCAAAGGGCACGCCGCGAAATCCAACGAAAAGGCGGCGCGGTAAAGAGTCATGGCAGATCAAAAAGAGGTTCTGTCGAAATGCGAAGCGCGCTACGTGCGCATTTCGCCGCAGAAGGCTCGTCTGGTAGTGGACATGATTCGCGGGCAGCAGGCCGGCGACGCCATCAACATGCTGGGTGCCGTGAACAAGCGCATCGCGCCCGCAGTCGAGAAGGTGCTCCGTTCCGCCATTGCGAACGCTGAGAATAAGTCCCGGGAAGTGGATGTGGACCGGCTGTTCGTAACGGAAGCTTACGTGAACGAAGGGCCTCGGCAGAAGCGGATCCGGCCGGCGCCGATGGGTCGCGCTTACCGGTATCAGCGCCGGACGTCTCACATCGTCGTTAAGTTGGGCGAGCGCGCCGCAGCGGAAGAGGAATAAAGATGGGTCAGAAAGTTCATCCGTACGGGTTTCGGCTCGGCGTCACAAAAACCTGGCGGTCGCGCTGGTTCGCGAAGCAGGACTACTCGAAGCTTCTCCACGAAGATCTTGAGCTGAAGGAATCGCTCCTTGCCCGGTTGAAAGCAGCCGGCGTCAGTTCGATCGAGGTGGATCGGCCCGGAAACAAGCTCCGGATCACCATCCGGACCTCCCGCCCCGGCATCATCATCGGACGCAAGGGCGCGGAAATCGAAAAGCTCAAGGGCGATCTCGCGAAGAAGACGAAGCGCGAAGTTTTTATCGATATTCAGGAAGTCCACCGGCCGGAGCTCGATGCTCAGCTGGTTTCGGAATCTATTGCTTTGCAGCTCGAAAAGCGCGTGGCATTTCGCCGCGCGATGCGTAAGAGCGTCGATTCGGCGCTGCGCTTTGGCTGCAAGGGAATCAAGGTTCGCGTCTCCGGTCGTCTGAACGGCGCCGAAATCGCACGTAGCGAGTGGTATCTGCAGGGCCAGCTGCCGCTGCACACGTTGCGCGCGGACGTCGATTACGGTTTCAGCCAGGCCTATACGACCTATGGCGTGATCGGGATCAAGGTCTGGATCTACAAGGGCGAGGTGATCGAGGCGGGTAATCGCAGCCGGAACACTCTTCGGAATGAAGGTGAGCCGCGCCGTCGTCGCCGCGATGATCGTCCCGACCGTGATCGCGATCGTGGTGGTGACCGCCGGCCGCCCATGCAGCAGCAAGCGCCTGCTGCCGAGGCGACCGGGCCCGTGGTGCAGCAAGCTCCCGGTGAATTGCCGAAGCCTGCCGCTTCCGCGCCCGTGGTGCCGCCGCTGTCGGCTCCTACCGTTCCGTCGTGGAAGCAGGAAGGGGCAGCTCGGCCAGCCGGTGAGAATGCCGGGGGCGAGGAAGGAAAACCGAACGAGTAGGCCCAGGGCTTACTTAGGGAAGGAACACTAACGCTATGTTGATGCCAAAGAAGGTCAAATTCCGAAAGCAGCAGCGCGGTCGCATGACCGGCAAGGCGTGGCGCGGCTCCTCGCTTTCGTTTGGAGAGTTTGGGCTGAAGGCGCTCGAGTGCGGCTGGGTGACAAACCGGCAGATTGAAGCTGCCCGAATCGCCATGACGCGCTTCATTAAACGTGGCGGCAAGGTCT
The DNA here is from genome assembly GCA_045807925.1 of Bryobacteraceae bacterium. GTDB lineage: Bacteria > Acidobacteriota > Terriglobia > Bryobacterales > Bryobacteraceae > Bog-105. The sequence goes on from JBJMGK010000105.1 coordinate 4,937, forward strand.
GGATTCGGGTGTTCCCGGACAAGCCGATCACGAAGAAACCGCCAGAAACCCGTATGGGAAAAGGCAAGGGCGCGCCCGAAGCATGGGTCGCGGTGGTGAAGCCCGGCAAGATGCTCTTCGAAATGGAAGGTGTGCCGGTTTCGGTCGCGACGGAAGCCATGCGGCTTGCATCCATGAAGTTGTCGGTCCCGACCAAATTTGTCGCCCGCAACGTACCACCTGAAGCAGCGAAGGTCGAGTAGCAAGGCATAGTCATGAAAGCAGAGAAGATCAGAGGCCTGGACGCAAACGAAGTACAGCGCCAGCAGCAGGACGCGCAGGAGCAGTTGTTCCGTTTGCGGTTTCAGATGGGAATGGGGCAGTCCGAGGGCCTGAAGCGGTACCGCACCTTGAGGAAGGATCGGGCGCGGATGTTGACGATTCTCAATGAGAAGCGGGCCAACGGGGAGGTGCCGCAAGTGACGGCGCCCGTCGCGGCAAAAGCTGCGGGCAAAACAAGAGCAGGGAAGAAAAGCAAGTAGGCAGCGAAGTTAAACATGGCCGCGACGACAGAAACAACCAAAAAAGAAGGGCACAAGAACGAGAAGGTCGGCGAGGTCATCTCCACAAAGATGGCCAAGACGATCGTGGTGGAAGTGACGCGCCGTGTGCCTCATCCGGTCTATAAGCGAATCGTGCAGAAGCGCAAGAAGTTCTACGCTCACGACGAGCAGGGAACTGCCAAGACAGGCGATATCGTCCGTATCATCGAGTGCCGTCCGTTAAGCCGCTTGAAGCGCTGGGAACTGGGTACCGTTTTGCGCCAGGCCGTTCAGGTCAGTGTCGAGCATCCTGCTTTAAAAGAAAGCGCCGACACCCGCGTGAAGAAGACATTGAAGAAAAAGAAGTAGCAGAAAGGCCGCCCGGACGATGAGTTGAGATCGCGATCGGTCTCGCCGGGCGCCGCATAGGCAAGGTTTTTAGGGAGAAACGTCATGATTGGGATGCGAACCATGTTGGAGGTCGCTGATAACAGCGGCGCGCGCAAGTTGCAGTGCATCTTGCCCCGCGGCGGCGACCTCGGGCTTCGCGCGGGCTTGGGCGATGTCATTACAGCGAGCGTCAAAGAGGCTGCTCCTGATTCTGCGATCAAGAAGGGCAAAGTAGTTCGCTGCGTTGTCGTTCGGATGCGCAAAGAGACGCGGCGCAAAGATGGAACTTACATCCGCTTTGATTCAAATGCCGCGGTGCTCATCAATGAAGTGGGCGAACCGGTTGGGACGCGCGTCTTCGGTCCGGTTGCTCGTGAGCTGCGCGATAAGCGTTTCATGAAAATTGTGTCGCTTGCTCCGGAGGTTCTCTAAGTCATGCCGAAAATCGCATATCAACGCAGGCAGGAGCGCGGGGAGCAGGAACCCGTTCGCATCAAGCTCAGGAAGGATGACTTGGTTCGCGTCATCGCCGGGCGCGATAAAGGGAAAACCGGCAAGATCCTCGAAGTGCACCGGCAAACGGGCAAGGTGACGGTCGAGGGTGTGATGGTGGTGAAGCGTCACACCAAGCCGAATCCTTCGAAGCAGATCAAGGGCGGCGTGGCGGAAAAGCCCATGCCCATTCATGTATCGAACGTGATGATGTTGACCTCGGGCGGAGTACCCACCCGGATCGGCTACAAAACGGAGACGCTGGGCAGCGATGTCCGCCGTGTCCGAATCGCTCGTAAGGGTGGAGAACTTCTGGACAAGAAGTAGGGTACGAGTTTAGGCGAATAGATCAGAGGCCGTTTGGAATCGGCCGGGAACACACGAATGGCACAAAAAACGGATAACAACGCGGGCGCTGGCGATAAGAAAGCCAAAGGCGCAAAGCCCGCCGGAAAAGGTCGCGAAAACGTCGGCTCGGGAGCGGAGACTCGGCCTGCCGAAGGCCGCCCGAAGAGCGGTGGCGGACAGGCTCGCCTTCGCGAGCACTACAGCAAGAACGTCGTCGCGGCGTTGCGGAAAGACTTCAATTACAAGAACCCGATGGCCGTTCCGAAAATCGAGAAGGTCTCGATCAACATCGGCCTTGGGGAAGCAACCGGCAACAGTAAGCTGATGGACAGCGCCGTGAACGAGCTAAGCGCGATCGCGGGTCAAAAAGTTGTTGTGACCAAGGCGAAGAAGTCCATCGCCGCGTTCAAGCTGCGCGAAGGAATGGCGATCGGCTGCATGGTGACTCTTCGCGGCGATCGTATGTTCGAATTTCTGGACCGCTTGATGAACGTAGCGCTGCCGCGCGTGCGCGACTTCCGCGGTGTTTCGCCCAAGTCCTTCGACGGCCGCGGTAACTATACGCTAGGCTTGAGAGATCAGCTGATTTTCCCTGAAATCGATTACAACAAGGTCGACAAGACCAAAGGGATGAACATCAGCATCACCACCACCGCAAAGACGGACGCAGAGGGCCTCGCGCTCCTTCGGCATATGGGTATGCCGTTTCGTCAGTAAGGGATTTGAATGGCAACAACTGCAAAGATCGCTAAAGAAGTAAAGAAGCAGGCTGAGATCGACCGGGCCAAGGCTGCGGGAACGCAGGCGAAGTTCGCTGTCCGATTGCGCAACCGCTGCAAGAACTGCGGTCGTCCGCGTGGGTTTCTCCGCAAGTTTTCCCTCTGCCGCATCTGCTTTCGCAAGTTCGCCCTAGCCGGGGAAGTCCCTGGTGTGACGAAGGCGAGCTGGTAACCAGGAAGTCCAATCCGAGAAGGGGACGCGAAGCGCCCTTCCTGAACAATTAGAAACAATGAAAGGTGCTGAAAGGAAGTAATGACAGCAGACCCCATTGCCGACATGCTGACTCGCGTCAGGAATGCGCTCATTGCGCGCCACGCGAAGGTCGACGTACCGGCTTCGAGATTAAAGAATGAAATCGCCCGCATTCTTCGGGACGAGGGCTACATTCTGAACTACAAGCTGACCGAGGAAGGTTCGAAGAAGTTCATTCGCTTGTACCTGAAGTACATGCCTTCCAACCTCCCGGTCATTTCGCGCATCGAGCGCGTCTCGAGGCCAGGATGCCGTGTTTACGTCGGCAGCAAGGAAATCCCGCGCATCCTCGGCGGGCTGGGAATCAACATTCTCACTACTCCGAAGGGCGTGATGACCGGGAATGCTGCGCGCAAGGAAGGCGTGGGCGGCGAAGTTCTCTGTCAGATCTGGTAAGGAATCCCATCCATGTCACGAGTAGGAAAAAAGCCCATTCCAGTGCCGAAAGGCGTCAAGATTTCGATCGGCGATCATCTGGAGGTTGAGGGACCGAAAGGGAAGTTGGCCGTTCCGATTCCCGCCGGTGTGCGAATCGAGCAGAGGGACGGGACGCTCGAACTCGTTCGCGACAACGACAAGCTCGCGGCGCTTCACGGTTTGACCCGCGCGCTCGCGGCCAATGCCGTTCAGGGTGTCTCGACAGGTTTCACGCGGGAACTGGACATCGTCGGGACCGGCTACCGCGCTGACGTCAAAGGCAAGGTTGCGACGTTCTCGCTCGGCTATTCACACGCGATCGAGTACATCCTTCCGAAGAGCGTCGATATGAAGGTCGACAAACAAACGCACGTCGTTCTGACCGGGCACGATCGCCAGGAGCTTGGACACGTTGCGGCTCAAATCCGTGCCCTCCGTCCGCCAGATCCCTACAAGAACAAGGGCGTTCGCTATACCGGCGAAGTGCTCCGTAAGAAGGCCGGAAAGACCGGAGCGGGAGGTAAGTAATGCCCAAAGATTCTAAGAACGAAATCCGGCTTCGCATTCACAACCGAATTCGCAGTCGTGTTGCCGGAACTGACTCACGCCCTCGTCTGGCTGTGTTCCGGAGCGTGAAGCACATCTACGCGCAGGTCATCGACGACGGGAAGGGCCACACCCTCGCGGCCGCCGGCTCCAACGAGAAGGACATGCGCGGCAAAGGTGGCAACATCGACGGAGCCAAGCTGATCGGGAAGATGGTTGCCGACCGCGCGAAAGAAAAGGGAATTACCCGGGTGGTGTTTGACCGTGGCGGTTACCTTTACCATGGCCGGGTGAAAGCCCTGGCCGATGCAGCCCGAGAAGCAGGACTGGAGTTTTAATCAATGGCATTTCACCCCACCGCCAAGCGGATCGACACGCACAACCTGAACCTGAAGGAACAAGTTGTCAGCATCAATCGCGTCACGAAGGTCGTCAAGGGCGGCAAGAACATGAGCTTTTCGGCGCTGGTTGTTGTCGGCGATCCGGGCGCGAAAGTGGTCGGTTACGGCACTGGCAAGGCAAAAGAAGTCCCTTCGGCAATCAAGAAGGGCATCGAAGCGGCCAAGAAGAACCTTCGTCGGGTCAACGTTCTCGAAACCACCATCCGGCACCCTGTTCTCGGCCGGTTCGGAAGCGGTCTCGTCCTGTTGAAGCCGGCGCCTCCCGGAACTGGCGTGATCGCCGGCGGACCCGTGCGTGCCGTCATCCAGGCGGTTGGAATTCCGAACGTCCTGACCAAGTCGATCGGTTCCCATAATGCCCATAACGTTGTGAAAGCAACCATTGCGGCCCTCGAGCAGCTTTGCGACAAGAACGCCATCGCCGAGATGCGCGGGCTCGCCATCGAAAAACTGTAGCGAAAGAAAGAACTCGCATGGCTGAAGGCAAAATCAAGATCAAATTAGTGCGAAGCACGATCTGCACGCCGCAAAAGCACAAAGATATTGTGCGGTCACTCGGCCTGCAGAAGTTGAACCGGGTTGTGGAGCGCCCCGACACACCAGCCTTTCGCGGCATGGTGGCGAAGGTTCCCCATTTGCTCGAAATCGTAAAAGAATAGTAAGCAACAAAGACAGAAGCCGAGTACGCAGGCGATCAACGCCGCGTGCGCATTAGGTACAGCAATGAATCTTAGTAATCTACGCCCTCCAAAGGGTCAAAAACAGAAGCGACAACGAATCGGCCAAGGTATGGGAACCGGACGGGGTAAGTACTCCGGCCGCGGCGCCAAAGGTGCCAAGTCCATCTCCGGCTACAGCAAAATGCGTGGCTTCGAAGGCGGACAGATGCCCCTGCATCGCCGCCTTCCGAAGCGCGGGTTCACGAACATCTTTCGGAAAGAGTACGCCATCATCAACGTTGGCGCTCTGGAACAGCTCGAAGGCGATACGTTCACGCCGGAGTCCCTCGTTGCGAGCGGGGTGATCAAGAAGCTCCACGACGGCCTCAAGATATTGGGCAGCGGCGAACTGACACGGAAGATCACCGTGAAGGCCCACCTCTACTCAAAATCGGCTCTTGAAAAGATCAGCAATGCCGGCGGAAGCGCTGAGACCATTGCGAAGCCGGTCGCGGCCGGCGAATCGGAACCAAAGGGGAAATAGGAGAGTGGCCGTTCCTAGCGGCTTACTGCCATGACCAAGTTTTTTGAAGCCCTTGCCAACGTTTTCCGCATTCCTGACCTCAGGAAGCGGGTTCTGTTTACGCTCGGTCTTTTAGCTGTTTATCGCGTCGGTGCGTATATACCGACACCCGGTATCGACACCACTCGTTTCCAGGAGTTCTTCACTCGCAATGCCGCGGGTGGATTCCTGGGCTACTTCGATCTGTTTAGCGGCGGCATGTTGCGCCGGATGACGATCTTTGCTCTCGGCATCACCCCTTACATCACGGCATCCATTATTCTTCAGCTGCTGACCGTCGTCGTGCCGACTCTCGACAAGTTGCAGAAGGAAGGGGAACTCGGAAGGCGCAAAATCACGCAGTGGACACGCTACCTGACGGTTATTCTCGCGCTGGTGCAATCCGCTGGTATTGCGTTGACCCTGAAGAACATTGAGGGCAATTTCGTCCTGCATCCCGGGTACGGCTTCGTCCTGTTGACGATGCTGACATTTACGACCGGTACCGCCTTCATCATGTGGCTCGGCGAACAGATTACCGACCGTGGCATCGGCAACGGCATGTCGCTGATCATCTTCGTTGGCATCGTCGTGGGTCTCCCGGGAGCCATCGGGAACATTTATACGAACACCTTCGTGACCCACCAATGGAATCCCATCCAGATGATCATCATCCTGGCCGTCATGGTAGCCGTGGTCGCGTTTATCGTGCTTGTCGAGCGCGGAGAGCGCCGCATCCCGGTGCAATACGCGAAGCGAGTAGTCGGTCGCCGGATGATGGGTGGACAATCGACTCACCTGCCGCTGAAAGTCAATGCCGGCGGTGTTATCCCGATCATCTTTGCATCCTCTCTGCTGGCACTGCCCCAGACCGCGATCCAGGCTACGTTTGTCAAAAATAGCCCCTGGTTGAGCGGCATGTTTGGAGCCCTGAGCAGCTCAACGCCGCTCTACTACCTGGTCTATGTTCTCCTGATCGTTTTCTTCTGCTTCTTCTACGTGTCCATCATCTTCAATCCGAACGAAGCGGCGGACAACATGCGGAAGTACGGCGGATTTATCCCTGGCATCCGGCCCGGCAAGAATACGGCCGAGTACATGGACAAAATCCTGTCGAAGATCACGGTCGTGGGCGGCCTTTACTTGTCGATCCTGTCTTTGATTCCGATGATCATGATCTCGGGAATCAAGCTCCAGCGTTTGCCTCTGGTCGGGAACTTCATTGATGCTCATTTCCCGCGCTGGCTGTTGGATGGTCTCGGCGTTACCTTCTTCTTTGGCGGAACTTCGCTGCTCATCGTGGTGGGAGTTGCCATGGATACGGTCAATCAAATCGAGGCGCAATTGATCATGCGGCACTACGAAGGGTTCACCCCACGTGCGGGTAGAATCCGGGGACGTCGAAGCACGACCGCATAAAACCATTGACGTCACCTGGTACAGATTCAAGACCGGTAGCGGCTGCCGTGATCCTTTTTGGATCTCCGGGCTCCGGCAAAGGAACACAGGCACGGCTGCTACAGAATTGCTTGAAAGGACCGCATATCTCGACGGGAGATATGCTGCGGGTTCACATTCAGCTTGGAGACCGCATCGGACAGGAGAGCGAGCGGCTGATCAAGTCTGGCCGGCTCGTCCCGGACGAACTGGTCAACGAACTAATCGAAGAACGGCTACAGGAGCCGGACACTCGCCCGGGAATCATCCTGGATGGGTACCCGAGAACCACCAACCAGGCCGAGGTGCTGGTGGGCTTCCTGCCGGTTTACGGATTCCGTCCTGCGGTGGTACACTTAATGGTTGACTACGAGATAATCGTAGCTCGCCTGAGTGGTCGCCGGCAATGCCCGGTCTGCGGAACCCTTTACAGCCTGAAGACAAAGCCCCCTAAGAATGTTGGAATCTGCGACTTAGATGGGACACCGCTCGTGACGCGCGAGGACGATCGCGAGTCAGTCATTCGGGAGCGGCTGGAACAGTACGAGGTGCAAACGCGGCCGGTGTTGGAGTTCTTTCGGCAGACAAGCGTCCCCATGGTGGAGGTGGATGCTGCCAATGCGCCCCCGAAGGCTATCTCCTTGCAAGTGCTAGGCGCGTTGTCGAGGGCCGGCATCATACCGAAATTTGATGCTGATTGCGTAAACAGCAAAGGCCGTAAGAGTTTGTAGGTTGAGTAGGTTGTCATGATTGTGCGGAGAAGTGCGGCGGAGATCGAGAAGTTACGCAAGAGCGGACTCCTCGTATATCGCATTCTCCAGGAATTGAAGCCGCTCGTAGTTGAAGGCGCTACGACGAACGATCTCGAGCTGGCGGCGGAGAAGATGATCGCTGATGCGGGTGCGAAGCCGGCCTTTAAGGGCTACTATTCCCATGCGTCAGGGACAAAGTATCCGTATGTGCTCTGTACGTCGGTGAATGAGGAAGTTGTCCACGGAATGCCGTCGGCGAAGCGCAAGCTGAAGCGCGGCGATATCGTTTCGATCGATACGGGCGTACTGCTGAACGGTTACTATGGCGACTCTGCCATCACCGTCGCAGTCGGCGAGGTGAATGACTCGGTCAAGCAGCTCCTGAAGGTGACGGAAGAGAGTCTGGAGCTTGCCATCGATCGGGTCCGGCCGGGTAACCGGCTGTTTGATGTTTGTGGGACGGTAGAGAAGCACGTTCTTTCGAACGGGTTCTCGATTGTCCGTGAGTTCGTTGGGCATGGGATCGGTACCTCTCTTCATGAGGAGCCGCAGATTCCGAATTATGTGGATCGGCGCGGCGAGAATCCCAGATTGAAACCGGGCATGGTTCTGGCGATTGAGCCCATGGTGAATGCCGGGAAGCCGGAGACGAAGGTTCTTGGTGATCGCTGGACGGCAGTGGCCAAAGACGGGTCGTACTCGGCGCATTTTGAGCATATGGTGGCAGTGACCGACAACGGTCCCTGGGTATTGTCGCGGCCGTAAGGTCCGGCGAAATGGTGACTGAAGGCGGCGCGAAGGGTGCGGAACGAACTGCGGAGGGCTTGGTAAGGGAGTTGTTGCCGAGCGCCCTGGTCCGGGTTGGGCTGGACGGAGGGCATCAGGTCATCGCTCATTTCCCCGGCTCCGGGCACGCCAATTTCACGCGTTTGCGTGTGGGTGATCGGGTGCGGGTGGCTCTTTCGGTTCAGGATCGTACGCGGGGCCGCGTTTTGGAGTTATTGACGAAAGGACGAATGCCATGAAGGTGCGGGCATCTGTAAAGAAGTTGTGTGACAAGTGCAAAGTGATTCATCGCCACGGTGTCGTGCGCGTCATTTGCACTAACCCGAAGCACAAGCAGCGGCAGGGCTAAGTTAGAAGGATTTATATATGGCGCGTATTGCAGGTGTAGATCTTCCCAATCGGAAGAGGGCGGCTATCGGGCTGACCTATATCTACGGAATCGGGAGGACCCGATCCTTATCGCTTCTCCATCGGGCGCAAGTCGATCCCGATAAGAAGGTGCAGGATCTTTCGGAAGAAGAGGTCAACCACCTTCGAAACCTGATCGAGGGCGAAGGGGCTATCGAGGGCGACCTCCGGAAAGAAGTCTCCATGAACATCAAGCGATTGATGGAGATGGGCTCCTACCGTGGTCTTCGTCATCGCCGTGGATTGCCGGCTCGCGGACAGCGTACGCACACGAACGCGCGTACCCGCAAGGGACCGCGCAAGGGCACGGTAGCGAATAAGAAGAAAGCCACGGGCAAGACGTAATCCGGGAAGAGAACAATGGCGAAAGCACCTGCAAAATCAACCAAGAAGAAGAGCTTCAAGAAGAAGGAAAAGAAGAACGTTCCTTACGGGACTGTTCACGTTCAGGCTTCCTTCAACAACACGATCGTCACGTTTACGGATCCGATCGGAAATGTGCTTGCCTGGTCGAGTTCCGGGTCGTTGGGCTTCCGTGGATCGCGAAAAGGTACTCCGTTTGCCGCTCAGCAGGCGTCTCTGACTGCTGCAAACAAGGCGAAGGAAACCGGCATCCGTACCGTCGAAGTGCGGGTCGCAGGTCCTGGATCCGGCCGAGAGTCTGCGGTTCGCGCTCTTGCAACAGCCGGTATCGAAGTACGGGCGATCAAGGACGTTACGCCCATGCCGCACAACGGCTGCCGTCCCCCGAAGAAGCGTCGCGTTTGATTTTTCCCGCCCCGGGATTTGGGGCGGATTGTAGTGAGTAAGCGGGAAGAAGGTCTGCCGACCGTAAACCGCACCTGACGGTGCCGCGAGGCCAACTCGCGAGCATGTTAACTGGAGGTTATTGAATTGGCAAGGTATAGTGGCCCCGTTTGCCGGCTCTGCCGGCGCGAGGGCATGAAGTTATTTCTGAAGGGCGAGCGTTGCCATTCAGAGAAATGTGCGATCGAGAAGCGGAACTTCGCTCCCGGACAGCACGGAAAAGACAAAAAGACCAAGATTGTCGGCTACGGACTCCAACTCCGTGAAAAGCAGAAGGCTCGGCGCTATTACCGGGTCCTCGAGGGACAATTTCGGAATCTTTATGAGAAGGCCGTGACTCAAAAAGGTATCACCGGCGAACTCATGCTTGGCATGTTGGAGCGTCGGCTCGATAACGTTCTCTACAGAATGGGTCTCGCCACCAGCCGTGCACAGGGTCGCCAGCTCGTTCGCCACGGTCACTTCAACGTAAACGGCCGTAAGGTCAACATTCCCTCCTACACTGTTAAGCCAGGTGACGTCATCGACGTGCGTCAAGCCAGCCGCGAAAATGCGGCGATCTTGTCGGCGCGAGACGCCACCGCCCACACCCCCAGCCCTTCGTGGCTGGAAGTTGACCGGGATGCGTTACGGGCTCGGGTTCTGCAACAACCGAAACGCGAAGAGTTGGTGCAAATTCAGTTGAATGAACAGCTCATCGTCGAGCTGTATTCGAAGTAAGCTACTTCGTTAATCGACGAGAAGGAAGAACTATGTTTAAAGGTTTTCAGAAGCCGAAGCGTTTAGTTGCCAATACGGAGACGCTCACCGAGCGTTACGGCCAGTTCTCCGCACAACCGTTCGAGCGTGGCTTTGGGCCCACCATCGGAAACGGTCTCCGGCGTGTGTTGTTGAGCTCGATAGAAGGCGCCGCCATCACCGGCGTCCGCATCGAGGGTGTGTCTCATGAGTTCAGCCCGATCCCGGGCGTTGTCGAAGACGCGACGGATATCATCCTGAACCTCAAGCAAGTTCCCTTCAAGATGATGGGTGAAGGGACCCGCATTGCCCGCCTGCACGTCGAAGGTGCCGGTGAGGTGATGAGCAGCCAGATCGAAACCGATCACGATATCGAAGTCCTGGATCGCAATCTCCACATCGCGACGGTCGGCGAAGGCGGTAAGCTCGACATCGAAATGCGGATCAAGAGCGGCCGCGGTTACGTGTCCGCTGACCGGAACTACGACGAAGATCTACCGCTCGGGTACATCCCGATCGACTCCGTTCACTCCCCTGTTCGCAAGGTCAACTACGTCGTCGAAGCGGCTCGTCTCGGACAGAACACCGATTTCGACAAGCTCGCCATTGAAGTCTGGACCAATGGCGCCATTTCACCTCAGGACGCGATCGGCCAGGCGGCCAAGCTCCTGAAGGATCACATGACGATCTTCATCAACTTCGAGGAAACTCCGGAAGTTGCGGAAGAGCCGGCAGAGCGTGCTGCCAACCAGATGAACGAAGTTCTCAACCGCTCGGTAGAAGAGCTGGAACTTAGCGTTCGTTCTTACAACTGTCTGAAGAATGCCAACATTCAGACCATCGGCGACCTCGTTCAGAAGAGCGAATCCGAGATGTTGCGTACAAAGAATTTCGGTCGCAAGTCTCTCAACGAAATCAAGGAAATCCTCTCCGGACTGGGCTTGAACTTCGGCATGAAGTTTGACGCCCAGGGTCGTCTCGTCGGTGGAGCGCCTCCGGCTTCTCCCGCTGAATACGGCGCGGCGGATGACGATAACTTTGCCGGCATCGAGGAATAGCGATGAGACACCGGAAAGCTGGAGTTAAACTCAAGCGCGATGTCAGCGCCCGTCGCGCGCTGCTTCGCGGTCTCGTGACGAACGTGATCGAGGAGGAACGGATCACGACCACGGTTCCGAAGGCGAAAGCTGCCAAGCCTCTGGTCGAGAAGTTGATCACGCTTGCCAAGACGGACAGCCTGCATGCACGCCGTCAGGCGGCTGCATTTCTCCTGAAGCCGGAAGCGGTGGAGAAGCTGTTCGACAAGATTGGTCCGCGGTTCAATCAGCGCAACGGCGGGTATTCCCGAATCGTGAAGCTAGGCTGGCGTAAAGGCGATGGAGCCGAAACCGCCAAGCTCGAACTGGTGGGTTCGGAACTGGTCAAGCGCGCGGCAGAGCGAGCAGCACGGCGTGAAGAGCGCCTGAAGCAGATTCGCGAAGGAAAAGAGGACGAAGGCGGCGGCGAGTAAGGCCGATTCGTTTCTCAGGTCAAGAAAAAGGGGCTTAGCAGCTGAAATGCTGCTAAGCCCTTTTTCTGTTTCTGCCAATTAGATCCGGGATGTCGGCTCTGATTTCCCTACTACCTACTACCTACTGCTTGGCGTACCTCGAGCCGCTGATGTTGCCGGATTGATCGTAAAAGCCGAATTCCATGACCTGGGCATTATTGTGCATAACGGCAAAGCTGTTAAGTGTGGATGGCGTGTACATCCCGACTCCGCTAATAGTCGTTACGCCGCCGTTCAGCATCAGGAATTCCTGGGGGCCTCTGGTTGTGCGTCCTCGAGAAAATAGCAATCGCTCAGCCTGATCAGATTTCCGGGATTGCTGTCGAGCGTGACGTAATCGTAGTTCATTGAGCCCGGCATTTCCCAGTTCGGGTTTTCGAAGTGCGTGCCTTTCACTACCACTTGGGCTGCGTTGGCGCCTCCGGGTCCGTTCCCAATGCGAAGCTGGGCCTGGTCAAAGCTACAATCGCTGAAAATCACTTCCTGCCCTCCGCCTTGTACCCAGACGCTGTTCAGATGCGGAGGAGGAGCGTCGATGAAGGTCACGTGTTCGAACGTGATCTGCTCGCCCGCCTCGCTGAGTCCGGATGGCAACAGCACGTTGGTTCCACCGTTGCGAATCATGCCATGGCTAAAAAGCGCCAGCCAAGTGTGCGAGCCCATCTTGAGGTTGACGCCAAAGCTCTGGATCTTGAAATCATGGAAGTCGATTCCCTCGGCTCCGTTGATTCCTCCGAATTCGATACCGACCGTCGCCGTTGCGCTGCCAGGACCAGTGATCGTGAGGTCGCGCAGACCGTGTTCCATGCGGTGATCCATTGTGTAATCGAATAGAATCGCGGTTCCCGTCCCGGCATACGTCAGCGTGACGATGTCTCCGGGCAAGCCTGCCAACAGGACCGGCTTGTTGGGAGTTGCAGATGAGATTGGCGTTGAGAAACCTGCGCTCTTCGAAACGATGATCTGTCCACCACCTGCCGGCAAAGCCGCGTAAGCTGCGTTGATTTTCGCGCCGATGTCGGGGCCGGGAAAGCTCTCGGCGTATTGTATGTTGGGCTGCTGGGCGGCCAGTGGAAGCAGCAGGGCCAGACCTGCAAAAATCGCTCTCGCTCCGACTGCGGCAACTCGGCATGCCTTAACAGTTGTGATCGAGCGCAACGTTCCAACTGACGCGATGACTAGACGCTGCGCGAGCGCACCACGGTGAATCGCTCTTTCAGCTTCAGAAAGTACGACTCATAGCAGCGATACGATGCGCTGGCCAACAACACAGTCAGCCCCAGAGCGAGAATATCTTTCAAGGGACGGAGGATGAACTGTTGAGTTCTGAAGAAGAAACTTACTGACTCCAGACGTTCGATGCCAGATTTGGCCGCTAAAAGAGCCAGGAGATGAAATACATACAGTCCGTAAGATATTTTCCCGAGATAGATCAGGATCCTGGGACAGTAACCGGAAGGCATGCCCAAGTAGCCCAGAACAAATGACGCACAGCCCAATCCAACCAACCAGTAACTGACCATCAGCGTTCCGGGCGATTCCGCAATGCCTGGCGACTGAATACCCAAGCTGAGCGTGGAGAACGTCCACAATGCGAGACCTGTAGCGATCGAGATACCTCGACTTAGTCCGTTCAACTGTATAGTGTATTGCTCCGGATGGGTTGGACAGCGCGCTGGGAGTAAGTTGACTCATTGAATCACGCGGCATGCTGCAGTTCAAGAGTAAAGTCATGGCGGGCCTGAACGGGCGTGCGATAGTTCAGGCGTTGGAGAATCCAATGGTGGTTGTACCGGGTCCGGAACTCGATGAGCGCCGCGCGAAGGTCCTCGAGATCGCGAAAATGTCGGATCCAGAGTAACTGTTCTTTGAGCGTACGAAAGAAGCGCTCGATACATCCGTTTCCTTCCGGCTGCCGCACGAGAGCCGGAGAGGGCTCGATGGCCA
>JBJMGK010000106.1:0-94589 GCA_045807925.1 Bryobacteraceae bacterium
CTGAAGCCCTTGGCGCACCGCTCGGCATTGTGTTTCTTGACCAGCGCCCCAAACTCGATCCTGGGGAAATGCTGGAGCAGTTGATTGAAAAGACTGGCTACTTGTACGATTGGATTGCCCTCCTTTTTCGTGATTCGGGGCAGGATCAGCCCGCAGCAAACGAACAGATTCTGCTCTCGTTCAATTATCGGAGGGCTTTTCCTTTCGATTACCTCACCCGGCACTCAACTCAAAGCTGTTTTGGACAAGAGTGAAACTCCAAGGCTTCTCCCAAGAGCAGTAATGGCGCGAACAATCGCTCGCTGCTTGATGTTGTCGCCTTCGAATCCGGCCAACGAGCGATCGATTTTGATCTTGTCAAAAGGAAAACGCGCTAGCTGGCTCAGAGAGGCATATCCGGTTCCGAAGTCGTCCATGGCGATCCGTACGTTCATTGAGCGCAGGTCATGGAGAGTCTTTAGGATCACGTCGTCGTTGCGAAGCAGGATACCCTCGGTGACCTCGATTTCAAGTCTTTCGCCGGGTAAACCTGTAGCGCCCAGGGCTTTGTGCACGGCATTCGCGTAATTGCCTGTGTCGAACTGAAGCGGTGAGGCGTTCACTGCGACCGTGATGTCGGCTGGCCACTTTGTCGCTTCGCGGCAAGCTGTGCGTAAAACCCATTCCCCGATCGGTACGATGAGGCCAATCTCCTCCGCAAGCGGAAGGAAATTGCCAGGCGCGATCAGCCCCCGTTCGGGATGCAGCCAGCGCACCAGGGCTTCGAAACCGACGAGTCGATTCGTCGCCGTATCTACCTGCGGCTGGTAATACACCTCGAGTTGACGCAACGCTAAGGCACGGCGGAGCTCGAGTTCGCTGGTCCGGCGCATCTGCGCCTTACGTTCCATCTGAGCATCGAAAAAGTGGAAGTTGGCTCGACCGGCAGTCTTCGAGTGATAGAGCGCAAGATCAGCGCTCCGGAGCAGGCTGTCACAATCTTTGCCGTCCGTCGATGAATGTGCAATGCCCATACTCGTACCGATGTTGACGAGATGGCCCTCAATCAGATAAGTCCTCTGCACCAGATCGAGAATGCGGGATGCAATCGTCGTGGGTTCATCCAGAGTAGGAGACGGCCGAATCAGCACTGCGAACTCGTCTCCTCCGAGACGCGCCACAACATCGCCTTTGCGCGTGGAAGCCTTCAAACGCTCTGCTGCCAAGCGCAGCAAGGTATCGCCGACAGCATGCCCGAGCGTGTCGTTGACAGCTTTAAAGCGGTCAAGGTCCACGAGGATGACAGCAACCGGGACATCCGGAGTGCGCTCCAGTGTTTCCGATGTCGCTAATTCGAAGGAACGGCGTGAGAGCAGGCCGGTAAGCGAGTCCTTGATGGCGAATTCGCTGTCCGGGCCCTTCCCGGGACCGGAAGGCTCCGGCTTGAACGAGACCACGCGATACTCGGCTCCGATGCCTCTCACCCGCATCCGTATCGAGCCGTCGCGTTTCTGAGCGTGCAGCATCACTGCGGAGGCGTTATCCAACGAAGCCGCGAGTTGTTCTTTCGCTGCGGCCACCGACTCCGAGTCGAGCGCTGACCGGGCTAGCAAAGCATTAACGTCCGGGTCGTCCAGACGGTCTTCAAGGCTAAGCCCAAGCAGGGAACGAACCTGACTGGTCGCGTGAAGGAGTCGGAGCTGTGCATCCAAAATCAGCAACCCGGTCCGCGGGTCATCCAACGCGGCCGTCAGAACGGGGGCCGGCAATGGGTCCGGATTCGGAAGCTCGCCGTAGGACACGGAGGCTGGATTCGCCTTGCCTGTCTCCGTCTCGAATTGCTGGATTATGTTCAAAGCTGCCGCCTTCTATTTGAGTGGCCGCTTACGGTTGTTCTCTCCTGCGTTTCGGAGGGACTTCGGAATTTCTGAGGGAGGTCAAGGGAATGACCGGGTTCGAAACACTCGCTGGATGTTAATCGAGAATCGGAACGGCGTCGACGGCGTGAACCTGGTGGAATCTCAGGTGAGAAATGCGTCGAACCTGCCACACCGCCGCAATCGCGGCGAGTGCGGTCACGCCGAAGCCCAAGTGAATGGAGCTGATGAAAACGTCCCGAAGCACCGGCATCAATACAGAGGTCTGGCCGGCGGCATGGCCGAGATGACTCAACAGAGCCTCTCCCCCGCGCCGGTCAACCAGAATCTCGGGGTCCCGTAGACGATCCATCACGGCCGCAGGCAGATTGCCGACCGCCGTTGCGAGGGCCGCCGGCACACGAGCAACGTAGGTTCGCGTTACTAATGTGCCAATCAGGGCAGTGCCAAGCATCCCTCCCACCATGCGCGTCGATTGAATTAATGCCGTTGTGATGCCGAACCGGCCCTGTCCCGCCAACTCCTGTCCGAACACATTCAGGTTGTTGAAGATGAAACCCATTCCTATCCCGCCGGTTAGCATCGACAGTCCCAGGATCCAATACGAAGTCGAGGGTCCGATAAGGCTCAGGGCGAGGCAGGAGACCGCGATGAGAGAGTAACCGGCGGTCAACATGCGGGTGGGATTAGACAATCGAGTAACAATACGGCTGTTGAAGATACTGCCGAAAGCGATGCATCCAGCGAGTGGGGTGACCAGGAGTCCGGCTCGTTGAGGCGTTAGTCCGAATCCGCCCTGCAGTAACAACGGGGCAAAGAAGATCAACGAGAACATCAGAAACCCGATCAGCAGCGATAACAGGAACACCACGTTCAGGGTCGCGCCGTGAAACAGGTCCAGAGGGATGATGGGATGGCTGGCGCGTTTCTCCCACCAAAGCAGCGTTGCCGAAGAAAGGAGGAACAAAACGACCAATGCGAGATTTGACAGGCTCCACCCACTCTTCGGCGACAATTCGACAAACAGTTGCAGGCTGCCGAGAGCGACAGAAACCAACGCTGCTCCTCCCCAGTCGATTTGGACCTCTTCGTCATGCTGGTGGCGAAACGGGGGAAGGTAAATGATGACGCAGGCAAGGCTCACAATCCCCACCGGCAAATTGATGAAAAAGGTGGAACGCCAACCGTAGTGCTGGCTCAAGAGCCCTCCAAGCGAGGGGCCTGCGGCAGTGCCGATTCCATATGCTCCAGCCATGACGACCTGCCAGCGAACTCGGGAATGCGGGTCCGGAAACAGATCGGGTATCGAAGCAAACGCGGTACCCACCATCATGCCTGCGCCAACGCCTTGTAAAGCGCGCACTACCATCAGGAACTGCATGGATTGCGCAAAGCCGCACAGCACGGATGCGACTGTGAAGGTAAGAATGGCCGCTATGATAAATGGCTTCCGCCCGAAGAAGTCACCCAGCCTGCCAAAAACCGGTACAGTAACGACAGATGCGAGCAGATAGGAGGTAACAATCCAGGCGTAATACTCAAAGCCTTTCAACTCTGAAACGATGGATGGAAGCGCAGTGCTTACTACCGTCTGGTCGAGAGCGACCAGCATGTTGACGAGCGAAATGCCGATCATTGCGAGCAGCGACTCACGGAACGGCAAAACGCGGGTCGTTCCATAGTGTGCGGCCGCGTCACGCATGTGAAACAAGGGTAAAGCTCATGACGCTAGGGACGGAGCGGGGCTGTACTCTCACTATACTGGAGAGAATTTCCCTGTCTGGGGCGTACCCATTTACGGGACGAGACTTTCCGTCCCGAATATTCGAGATGAGCGCAGTGTATACCTCAGGTCTAGGAACATACCTCTGGGACGGAGTAAATCAGTCCCAATCGGGGCAGGCGGCCGCCGTCGGGGCTCTCGGATCATTGCCGTCCACCCACTCGGGAAACGCAGCCAGTATCGATATTGCGAGTATCTCGGAACGCGCCCAGCTATTTAGCGGGCTCGAGACGCTCAGCAGAAACAATCCGGCACGTTTTCAGAAGAACACGGCTGCTATTGCGCAATACCTGCGATCTGCCGCCGCGAACGAGGAGGATCCGGGACAATCCGGCGTTCTGAAGGGGACTGCCTCGAGCTTTGAACAGGCCTCGCAAACCGGAAATTTCTCCGATTTATTCCTTCACGAATCGCAGGGCTTCGGTGCGCACGAGCCGGAACCTTATGCCGTCTCGCAGATCTATTCGCACGTGCTATCCCAGGTCTCGAGCGACGTGCAGAGCAGTAACACTCCTTCGGCGAAGTAGCGCCGAGTGGTTCCGCGACTCAGGAACCGGGAACCTGCTTGACCACCACGTTGTCGTCCTCATCGAACACGCGTAACGCGATGGTCTCGCCGGCGGGAGCTTCGAATTGATAGTTCAACGTTTGGGAATCCGTCACCTTGTTCACCGGATTCAGCAGCACCCAGTCACTTCCATTCCGCGAGTATTCGGCTTTGTCGATCCAGCTCAAAGCGTCCTTAGCGGTGAACGTGATCTGAAGTTTTGAGTTCGCGCCTGCTGTCGCCTTCAGATTCAGAATCTCGGGTGGCGTGTTGTCGATGCTGAATGGATCGCTGTCGAGCGAGCCCGTCAGCGCCTCGGAAGGGATGTTCCCGTTCACGTCGCTTGCGGTAATTCGCGCAATGTACTCTCCATCGGGAAAAGCACTGCTATCCAGGGTGTAGAAATGATCAGAAAGATTTTCTTTCAGCCGCCGCCAGGCACCCCCGTCTTTGCCGCGAATCTCCACGGTGAAAACAAGCGGATCAGAGTTCGCGTCGCTTGCGTTCCAACGCAACGTCACTGCGCCCTTGCTGTATTGGAGAGTTGAACTGCCCGCTGCCTCCGCGGCTCCGCCCAGGTTCGAACGCTTTTGGCCAACGGCAGGCAGCGTCAAAGTAGATGGCGAACCGGAGGGCAAAGCAGACCGTTCAAGCGTGGATGTGCTCGGCGGCTGGCGGTAGTTGAAGGGGGCAACCTCAACCGCGGCTACTTTGGGCGCGAGGTTCTTCGGAAGATATGCAACGTCAACTGCGCTCAGATCGGGCGAGCCGGCGCTAGCCGAGCAGTTCAATGTGACTCGATATTGCAGGAAGCGAGCCGGCGGAGCCCCAATCTGACCCCCTTCTTTCGGAATATTCACTTTGCTCCACGGACTCCAGTTGTTGCCGGGGTTGTTCAAATTACCGCTACGCGCCTCAAGAACAATGGCGCCTCCGTTCAATACGGAGGTGAGGTGGACCTTGCCCCAGTAAGCAAAATCATGCGTGTCCAACACTTCGCTAGTGAGTGAGCCTGTCGCCTCGAACGAGCTGCTGAGCGAATAAAGATTACCTACGTTCCCGGTTACCACATAGGTCAACCCACCCTTTCCGGGAAGGAATGCCGTAATCTGGGTGGGAGCCATGTTCAACAACTGTGTCGAGAGCTGGTCGGAATCGATGCGGTAAATGATACCTTTGTTGCCGGTTCCGATGAGCGGTTTGCCTGCTGCGTCGAATGAGATCGCATAGGAAACGTCGCTGGGTGAATTCCATATGCGCTCGGCATAACCGTCCTTCGCGATCCGATAAACCTCCGAACCGCCGCTGATCGACGCGCTCAGAGACCCAACGGAAGGCGGCAGACTGGGAGGATTCGTCCCAGTGCGCGGCGTGCCCGCTGGGTTGGCAGGCGGAGGAGTGGAAGGCAGAACTGGCGCAGGTCCGGTGACGGTGGCGGCACCGGTCTTGTTGCCCACCGCTGCGACGTAGATCAAACCGTCATGCTCGGCCAAAGCGGTTACTTCGCGCTTGCCCGTTTCGTACAAGACGAAACTCTGCCCTTTGGGGCTGATGCGGAGAACCAACCCGGTGGGCTCGGTTCCGACGATCAGATTCCCATTGCTGTCCATCACCATCGACCGAACATGGGTCTCTTCGGAATCAAAGAACTTCTCGCCCCTTCCGTCTGGCGCGACCCGGTAGATCAGGCCCGCATCGCCGGTCGCGAGAAATAGATTGCCTGAACGGTCGAAATTCATGGCCCAGACGTATTTGGCCTTCGGATCGAAGAACAGCTGCGGCTTGCCGCTTGAGTCAATTCGGTAGACCTTGGCGTCCGGCAAAACGGCGGCATAAACGCGGTCCTCCGCGTCGACCGCAAGCGCATGAATTTCAAGGCCCGGAATCTCGGCGAATACGCGCGGCTTTCCGTTTGGCGAGAGAGCCAAGATCTTTGTGGTTGCTCCCGTAGGGGCTCCGCCTGCGTAGTAAACCGTTCCTTTCGAATCTTGAACGACTGCCCAGAGATACGGAATGGAGGTGCTGTCCAGCTCTTTGGTGGTCGGCGCGAGCGAGACGTGTCCATCGCTTCGGATAGAGAGATTCTTGGTTGTTCCACGCGCGAACTCAGCCTGGCTGGACTGGTCCCAGACATGTGTTTCAACGGCGAAAGCCGAACTACATGCGGTGGTAACGAGCGCGCACAGTGACACGCACCGCCGGAGTGCCGGAATAGTAAGCATTAATTGGGTGAGGACCTTCTAATTGACAAACACTTTCAGCGAGTAATTGCCCGTTACGACGACATCAAACGGTACCGAAGTCTGCTCGTGGGCGCTCTCGGGCGAACTGACGAATTGGTGATTCGTTGCTCGCCCGCTCTGCATCACGTTGAGCACGGAAGCAGGCAGGCTCGGGAGCACCTTCTCGTCCGAATACACGGTGGGCTGCGACTCGATGAGGGACACGTAAACGCGATTATTCTTTCGCTCGTCGTTCAGGAGCGCAACTGTTTGCGGAATGTCCTCGATCCGATTGAGCGAACTGGCGATGTTCTGGAACCGGCTCAGTGTTTCTCCGTCGCTGAACAGAATCTGGTGTTCACCGCGCGTCAGACCTGCCGGGATTTTCACGTTGACGGTACGCTCCAGGCGATCCCCTTTGTAGGGCTTCAGGAAAACCTTCACCGGTACTTCTGTGCCGGGCGTCACCTTGTTGTCGGCAATCCAGGCTGATTCGATTTGTGCAATGCGCCGCTCGGGCAGAAGATCGACGGAGACGTCCACCGAATCCAGTTTCGGGAGCTTATTCGAATTCAGATAAAGCCGGTTGAACTTGTCGCCCCACCATCCAGCCAGAAGCATCGGGGTCGGTACCTGGTTGCCGGCCGGCGCCTGCATGGTGGTCAGATCGATCCGGTGCTGGCCTTCTACTTGAAGCTGGCCGCGAAGCCGGTAGGTCGCCTCTTCCGAGAAGTCGTTGAGATTCGAGATGGAGTTGAACAAGGTGGCCATCATGAGATACGGGGTCCACTTCTGATCAACGAAAACGCCGAAGTGGAAATCCTTCGATTTGCGGACCTTGTCCGCCGCATCATAGGAGCGCACATGCATCGTGACTGGAATCATCTGCGCGGTCGCTCCTAGTTCGCCTCCGATGGCACTGTGGCGATCCTGACGAAGAGCGCCAACTACTTCCGACGGGTTGCCCATCTTCGTCGGCGTGTACGAGGAGGCAAGTGTTGTCACGATGTCCTCCTTGGCAAGCGGCATGTTCACGGGCCCGAGGTTGAACAGAGGATGACCGAAAGCCAACACCCGCTTGCCATCGTTGTACGTGACGGTACCCGCGCCTGTCATTGCCATATCGCCCGAGACGAGTACGGCAGCCACGCTGTCGCCCGGCCGCAGCGATGTTTTCCAATCCGCTGCCATCTTGTCTGAATTGAGAGACCCGCCGACGCCCCCTTGTGCAACCGGCATGCCCATTTGCGTGAACACGGGTGAGAAGGAGCGCATTGCTTCTTCGCTGAATCCCGACATTGTGACGGGAGTCGCGATGGTCGACATCACCGGCATTTGAGGATTTCCGTTTACGGTCGAGGCATTCGCGCTGTCGGATGTGTGCTCAATGCTGTTCGGTGTCTTGCGATCCGAAGGACGGGTCTGGTCGAAGTCGTTGACTTCCAGCATGAGCCGTATTGGGGTGATACCGCATATGGCGTCGGGGGAGAAGACGCTGAGGCGGAGCGATATCGCGCCCACGAGCTTTCCATCGATATAAACCGGACTGCCGCTCATGCCGCCCGCGACATTGGTGCGCGCGGCCTTGCCACTGAGCTTCGCGATAATAATGTCCTGGCGGGGACCCCACATGTTTGCCGAAATCCCGATGATCTCGACCGGAACGGGTTCAGGTGTCTTGCCTTCAAAGACGGTCCAGGCGATTCCCTTCATACCCGGTTTGATCTGATTTTCGGGGAACAGGTCCGGTTTGCCAATGGCCGGCCGAACTGTCATGTTCGGGATAGACGCCTCCGCAGCGGTGGCTTTGCTAGCTCCCAAAACGAGACAGCCGAGCGGCAGACACATGGCCGCAGAGACGCGAAGAAGAGAACGCACCGAAACCGAGACGCGCTCGGACCAACTTTGAGCCATGTTGTACCTACACGAGGGGACTGGACTGGCTTGACGCAATTGCAGGATGCAGCCAGATTTGTTCATTATCGCCCACATAAAGGGAACAGACGTAGTTAACCCCATTTCCGGTGCAGGCGGCGGGCAGCGGTGGTGAATCTACATGAAAGTTTTCTAGTGTTAAGATCTGCTCATAAACGTATCCTGCCGTTTGCGGAAGCGTCTATCCCATAGACAGTAGGACAATTTGAATTCACCGACAGCTCCGTGGTCTCGGGGCGGGGAGATCCACGATGACTCTAAATAAAAAAGTTTCTTTGACGACTTTCGCGCTATCTGGCGTTTTGGTTTTTGGCCTCGCGGCAACTGTTCGCGCTGGCGGAGCGGGTGATGCGGCGAAGGGTAAGGACGTATTTGAGGGCAACATGTGTGCTCAGTGCCACAACATCACTGGCGCGGAGGGCGGCGTGGGGCCGACCATGAAAGGTCTTTTCAAGCGCAAGACCTTGAAAAATGGCAGTCCGGTCAGCGACGCGAGCGTTCTGGCACAGATCAACAAGGGCGGCGGCGGAATGCCCCCCTACGAGACCACCTTGAGCGCTGATGACAAGGCGAACGTTTTAGCGTATCTGCATTCTCTGTAATCGACGATTTTAGTTCGATCTGTTACCCTGATAGAGGTTAGTACGCGCCCTCTATCTGCGTCCTCATCGTCTAGCCTGGCCTAGGACACCGCCCTTTCACGGCGATAACAGGGGTTCGAATCCCCTTGGGGACGCCAAAAATTTCTGAACCATTCAACTGCTCGAAAATGCTGGCGATCGAGCGCCGCGGACGTCACCCCTACTCGAGGCAAATAAAGCGAGAACGGCGAGGCCGTTCTTTGCATTCATGCCGATGTCATACTGTCGAGCATGAGTAAGCTGGTTCTCGCTGCTGCGGCTCTGTTGTTTCCGGGGCTAACCGCTTCAGCCTCTATCCTTTACACGTTCGACAACCCAGACCGCCCCAATTACGCGTTCTCGTTCAGTGTTTTATCTCCCGACTTTATCCCGGCAGGAACAATAGCCACGTTTACACAATTCGTGTCGTGTAACATTGCATCCCAGGGTGGCTTTTGCGGCGGAGCAAGTATCACGCAGAGCGCGAATTCTGGGCTTCGGGTGACGATTTTTGAGGTGTTCACGACCCAGCTACCCTACACGCCAGGAAATTCGGGACAAGTCACAAGTACGTACGGGACCGAAACGCCCTACACGCTAGGCACTTGGCGGAGCAACGGGTTGGTCGATGACGGCGCGCTTTATCGTCTCACTATTTCGAATGCTGACGCCTCGCCTGCTCCCGAACCCCCCACAC
Organism: Bryobacteraceae bacterium; assembly: GCA_045807925.1. GTDB lineage: Bacteria > Acidobacteriota > Terriglobia > Bryobacterales > Bryobacteraceae > Bog-105. Next base: position 9,661 of record JBJMGK010000106.1, read on the forward strand.
TATCCCTCCTTGCATTGCCGCTCGTTGGGGTCGTCTACTTTGCTCGCCGCAGGCATGTATCATTCCTTGGGTCGTCTTCTGGAGTAACCCGGCGCCGACGATCATAGGGTATGAAAAAGCTCATTAATCGTCCTGATCGGGTCGTGGATGAAATGCTGGATGGACTTCTGGCGCTCTACCCCGGGCTGTCGAGGCTCTCAGGGCAGAACGTGCTTCTGAGATCCGATTTCGAGGAGCGGCGAGATGAGCAAGTGGCCATCATCTCTGGCGGGGGCAGTGGCCATGAACCGGCGCATGCCGGGTTTATCGGTTCGGGGATGTTGAGCGCCGCAGTAGCAGGAGAGATTTTTACGTCTCCGAGCGTCGACTCGGTTCTGGCGGCAATCCGCTCTGTCGCCGGGAAACATGGCGTCCTTCTCATCGTCAAGAACTACACGGGAGACCGCATCAACTTTGGGTTGGCGGCTGAGATGGCGCGTTCGGAAGGCATATTGGTGGAGACCGTTGTTGTCGCCGACGATGTTGCGCTCGCTCACGTGGAGGGCAGCGCCGGACGTCGTGGGATTGCGGGCACAATCCTGGTCCACAAGATCGCCGGGGCCGCGGCAGCCGACGGGAAGGACCTGCCCCAAGTGGCTGCCGGGGCGCAAGCTGCGGCCGAGAATATTGGCACCATGGGGGTTTCGTTGTCGGCCGGAGTGTCTCCTGTCACCGGCAAAGCCAGCTTCACCCTGGGTGACGAAGTGGAGCTTGGACTTGGAATCCATGGCGAACCTGGAGTGAAGCGGGTTCCTATTGCCCCAGCGGATGAACTTGTGGCCCAACTGCTGAACGGCATCATGCCGACCCTCGGAATCAGGTCGGGAGATCGCGTTGCACTTCTTCTCAACAACCTCGGCTCGACTACGAACATGGAACTGGCCATCGTGGGGAAACGCGCTCTCTCCCTGCTTGAGGGTCGCGGCGTGCAAGTGGAGCGTATCCTGTCGGGAACGTTCGTTTCTTCCCTCGACATGGCGGGCGTCTCGCTCTCGCTGATGAGGGTAGACGATGACCGTCTGAAGCTGCTGGACGCACCAACATCCGCACCGGCTTGGCCCCGTATTTTTGCGGTGAAATCCGAATCAGTCTCGGCCAGGACCGTTCCTTTCGCGTATGCGGAACCTGAGCCTGTCGCACACGAGACCGAGACAGCTGGGGGAAAACAGATGGAGCGCGCGGTCGAGGCAGCGTGCCAGGCCGCGATTCGATCCGAATCCGAGCTTACGGAACTCGATCAGTTGGTGGGAGATGGTGACTTGGGTATGAACATGGCACGGGCTGCCAAAGCCGTTCTTCACTCGCTCAGCAGCATCCCCTTTGACGACCCGGCGGAAGCGTTGAAAGCGCTTGGGCTCGAAATTCAAAAGGTGCTCGGCGGATCAACCGGCCCGTTGTATGGCGCGTTTCTGCTGCGAGCGGGGAATGCCCTCAGCGGTAATGTTCCGGCTGCGCCATCCTGGGCGGCGGCGCTGGCGGAGGGCTGTGAGGCCGTCAGTGAACTCGGCGGAGCGTCCGTCGGCGACCGGACGATGCTCGACGCATTAGTGCCGTTCGCGCACGCCTTCGGACGTGAGATCTCGCAAGGCATGCCGATTCCCGAAGCACTCAGATTTGCGGTGGATGCAGCGAGTACCGGGGCGGAACGGACGGCGGCGATGACGGCACGGCGTGGCCGGTCCAGCTATCTTGGCGAGAGGGCATTGGGCAAAGTAGATCCCGGCGCCGCAGCCGTCGTTATCCTTTTACAGGCGATGGCTCGTGAAATCACGGGAGCGGCATAGTTTCGCCGTTCCGCACAACCGCTTTCAAGAGATACGGAACAGAACAAGTATCTTGTCCAGAGCCCATAACACGGGAATGGGAACCAGAAGTCCAGCACCCGTGTAGCTTACGATTGTGCGGCGACGCCAGTTTTTGTCCCCCTGTCCCTGGGTTTTCAATCCGCAAACAGCCACGGGAGCAAAGGCCAGAAGGGTCAAAGCGCGGAAGATGACGCCTGCCAGCAGGACTCGCCGAGGCGAGGCGAAATCGAGAACATTCAGGCGATCCAAACCAGCAAACGCTGTCCCGAATACCGGCGGAATCACGATCAGGAAGATAGAAAGGCTGTTCGCGAGGGAGAAAGCCGTCAACGCGCTGCGGATTGTCAGCAGGTATTTACCGATGGCGAATATCTCAATGAGCTTCGCCGGGTTACTGTCGAGATCCACGAGGTTCGCGGCTTCTTTGGCCGGCATTTCTCCGGTGTCCATCGCCACGCCAACATCCGCCTGAGCGATAGCTGGTGCGTCCTCCGTTCCATCTCCAGTCATGGCGACCGTCTCGCCGTTTGCCTGGTGTTTCTTGATGAACGCCAGCTTGTCGGCGGGCGTGGCCTGCGCCAGCACTTCGCTCACACCGGCTTCCTTCGCAATCGCATCCGCAGTGACCGGGTTATCCCCCGTGAGCATGACCGAACGGATTCCCATCTGATGAATACGGTTCATCTGCTCACTGACGCCAGTCTTGACGGCATCCTGCAGCACAATGATGCCCAGGATCCGACCCTCATCGGCGACCGCGAGGGGCGTTCGGCCGGTTCGGGAAATACGGTCGGCTAACTCTTGAAACCCATCTGGGACTGGCTTCCCGGACTCTTTCGCCAGAGCAGCGATCGAGGAGGTCGCTCCCTTTCTCAGCTTCCGGTACTCGATATCGACCCCGCTGATCCGTGTGTAGGAGGAAAACGGCAGGATCACCATCTTGTTCGTGGTCTCGGGCTCCTGCAACTGAAACTCGGTTCTTGCGAGAGCCACGATGGACTGCCCCTCCGGCGTGGGGTCGGACAGGCTCGCCAGCTGCGCAGCTTCTGCTAAGTCGCGCGTGCTCACTCCCGGAAACGGCAGAAACTCTATCGCTTGCCGTTTGCCGTACGTTACCGTGCCCGTTTTGTCGAGAAGCAGTACGCCCACGCGCCCGAGCGTATCCACCGCCTTGCGGCTTGTCGCGAGCACATTGCGATACATCGCCTGATTGATGGCGCCGATGCTGATGGCGGGCAAGAGTCCGCCAATCGTAATGGGGAGAAGACAAATGAGTAAGGCGACCAGCACAGCCGTCGCTCTCGCCGGGCTCGAGGAGCCGATAGCTTCCGTCGCGAACGGGTAACCGGCCATCACAGCGATGACGAGGACAAGAGTGACCCCGGAGAGGAAGGCATTGAGCTTGATTTCAGCCGCCGTTTTTTGCCCACGGGCAGCTTCCGCCGCCGCGATTGTTCTGTCGAGAAAGGTTTCCGGCGGACTTGATGAGATCGAGATCGTTAATCGGTCGGAAAGCACCCTGGATCCCGCTGTCACCACCCTGAGATCTCCGGTCGATTCGCGAATCACTGGCGCACTTTCCCCGGTAACGACCGATTCGTCGATGGTCGCAATCCCCTCCATGATCTCTCCGTCGCCCGGAATGAGGTCACCCGCCTCCGCAACGACCAGATCACCCCGCCGAAGCTGGGAAGCAGCGACGATCTCCAACTTCCCGCCTTTGACCACTCGCTTCGCGAGAACGTTGCTCCGAGCTTCTCTCATCTGCTTCGCGCGCGCTCTACCGGAGGCATCGGCAAGTGCCTCGGCAAAGGTCGCGAAGACAACCGTCAGCCAGAGCCAGAACGCAGCCTGAAACTCAAATGCTCTCTGCCCGGACCGGGTCAGGAGGTCCCGTAACAGGAAAATGGTATTCAAAGCCGCCGCAGCCTCGGCGACGAACATGACGGGGTTCGTGCAGAGAGTACGCGGATTGAGCTTTAGGAAGGCATCGCGCAGAGCACTGACAAGAATTTGAGGGTTGCGGAGCGCACGGTAGCAACCCGTCGGGGGCGAAAGCGCTGCAACTGACCGCACCGAATAGGCGGCGGGACCATCGGACGCTGACATAGCCAACTTTAAAGAAATAGCATTCGCAAATTCAGCGGGTATAGGTTCGCTACAGGTAGAACTGCCTACGCTTGCCGATTACGTGAAGAATGGGAATTGAGAGGGCGGACGCCCGGGGGTTTCGGGTAATAATTCAGGCGTCCGCTTCGTTACGGGGATGTACTTCAGAAACGCTCAATTCGCGCCCAAGGTTACGGCCCTTCAAAATTTCTCGAAAAGAAATTCATTAGTCGAACATTCCCTCGAAAAGAACGGATGAAAGATACCGTTCTCCGCTATCTGGCAGAACTACTACGATTGTTTTACCTTCCATTCCGGGTTCCTTCGCCAAACGCGCGGCGCCCACGGCGGCTGCTCCGCAGGAGATGCCGGACAGAATTCCTTCCTCGCGCGAGAGGCGGTGTGCCATCTCGATAGCCTCTTCGTTGGTGACTGCCTCCACGCGATCAACCACAGATAGATCAAGATTGTCGGGAACAAATCCCGCGCCAATGCCTTGAATTTTGTGAGGACCCGGTTTAAGTTCCTGGTTTTCCAGAGTTTGAGCGATTACGGCACTGGCAGTCGGTTCGACCGCGACAGAAATTAACGGGTGTTTTTTCTCATTTTTGATATAGCGGGATACGCCCGTTATCGTCCCCCCGGTTCCGACCCCGGAGACCAGAACATCGATTCGGCCCTCCGTATCGTCCCAGATCTCGGGTCCGGTGGTCCTGAAGTGGATTTCCGGGTTGGCAGGATTCTTGAACTGCTGGGGCATGATGTAGCGGTTCGGATCCGATGCGACAATCTCTTCCGCTTTCGCGATCGCGCCTTTCATACCTTTGGCGCCTTCCGTCAGGATCAGGTTGGCCCCTAACGCCTTCAGCACTTTGCGGCGCTCGAGGGACATCGTATCCGGCATCGTGAGCGTGACCGGGTAACCGCGTGCAGCGCCGACGAAGGCCAGCGCAATCCCTGTGTTCCCGCTGGTCGGCTCCACCACCTCTTTGCCGGACGTCAGGATACCGCGCCTCTCGGCGTCCCAAATCATGGCGGCTCCAATCCGGCACTTAACGGAAAAAGCTGGATTCCGTCCCTCTATCTTCGCCAAAACCGTCGCTTTTGCCCCGTCAGTCACCCGGTTCAGCTTGACTAGCGGAGTACGGCCGATGCTGTAGGAGTTGTCTTGGTAAATCAACGTTTAGTCCTTAAATGTCCCAGTTGGGTACATAGCTTGTATTCTTTTCCTGCCATTGGCGGGCCAGTTCCGAAAAGGTGGTTTGGTCAAGAACTTCGGATACAGCAGCTTCAACGCGGCACCAGACATCGCCAAAAGGGTCCGCGGCATGTGTCCTCGCCGGTGTTTTCAGATTTTCCATGGAGCGAAGCACGTCACCGATTGTAATGGAGTCGGGGGAGCGGGCTAGTAGATAACCACCATCGGCTCCTCGCCTCGAGTCGACGAACCCGCTTTGCTTCAACCCGGCCAAGATCAGTTCCAGAAATTTTTGCGGGATCTTCTGCCGTTTTGCGATGTCAGCTATTTTGACCGGTTGTGTGGCGGCAGTCTGCCCTCTGGATGCAAGTTGTTGTGAAGCCAAGTCGAATAACGCCCTGAGCGCATATTCGCTCTTCACCGAAATATTCATCCGTATTTATTCATCTTAATCCCGCTAGGGAATAAGACTAGGGGAGTAAGCCATAACTGATACTGACCCGAGGGCATTTCGAGTTTACTATTTAGGTTGGACGTAAAACGTTTTGAGTAGCAGGCACTGATTGTCGAGACAGCTTTTTGGAACAGATGGCATTCGGGGGGTGGCTGGTAAACCTCCTCTCGACCGTAGAACTGCACACGCCCTCGGGATAGCCCTGGGAACTTGGGCCAAAAGGGCCGCCGCGGCGGACACCGGTGGCGAATATCAAATCCTGATCGGTATGGATACGAGGGAGAGTGGGCCCTGGCTCGCCTCGGCGGTTGCCGGCGGCTTGAAGCAGGCCGGAATCAGCCCCCGTTTTGCCGGAGTGATTACGACACCCGGCGTCGCATACCTGACGCGCACCGGGCATTTCGCCGCCGGCGTGATGATCTCTGCTTCGCACAATCCCTATCACGACAACGGGCTGAAGGTCATCAGCCACTCAGGGTACAAGTTGCCGGATGCCGTTGAACTTGAGCTCGAACAGCTCATGAGCGCCTGGCTCGAATCCGGCGAGGAGCCAGTTCCGGCCGAATTAGTGCGGGACGCGAGCTTGGATCGGCTCTACGAGCGGTATCTTCTTGGAACAGTCAGCGGGGACTTCCCGTTCAAAGTGGCGATCGATTGCGCGAACGGGTCGGCGACGGAAGTGGCGCCCCATGTGTTCGGCCAACTCGGGCTTACCATTGACTGGATTGGCGCGTCTCCGGACGGACGCAACATCAACCTCGACTGCGGTTCTCTACACCTCGGCAACCTGCAGCGCCGTGTGGTCGAGACCGGTGCTGATTTCGGGATCGCATTTGACGGCGATGCCGACCGAGCGCTGTTCGTCTCGGCGAGCGGCAAAGTGGTCGATGGTGATGCCGTCTTGTTCCTGGCGGGCGCTGCGCTTAAGCGTTCCGGTAAGCTGCCGGGTGATGTGGTGGTCGCGACAGTGATGTCGAACATCGGGCTCGAGAAAGCATTCGCCAGCCACGGCATTGAGATGCTCCGTACTCCGGTTGGGGACAAATACGTTCTCGAACAGATGCTTGAGCGGGGCTCCGCTCTGGGCGGCGAACAGTCCGGGCACGTCATCTTTTCTCAATACGCCACCACGGGAGATGGTATTCTTACGGCGCTTCAGGTACTGCAAATTGTACGGGATTCCGGGCGCACGCTGGACGAACTCGTTGCCGAAATCGATAGCTTTCCCCAGAAGCTCGTCAATATCCGAGTGAAGTATAAGCGTCCTCTCTCGGAACTCTCCGCTGTGCAGGCCGAGATCGAGGCAGCGGAGCAGGCCTTCGCCGGAAGCGGTCGAGTTCTGGTGAGGTTTTCAGGTACGGAACCGCTCGCACGCGTGATGGTAGAGGGTCCGTCCGAAGACGAAGTGAACAAGTGGACGGGCAGAATTGCCGAGGCGATCCAAGCCGAGCTTGGCAAAACCAACTGACCGAAATGGCGTGATACACTCGAATCGCTTCGGAGGCTTTCGCCTCCGGTCAGCAGCACCCCGCAACAGCGATTCTCATGGAACGAGCCGCGCGCCTTTTTAAGCACAAATCCGTCAACCGCGAGATCATGAGCGACGAAGATGTCTTTCGCGCCGCGTGGCCTCTGGCAGTCGGAAAAGCGATCGCCCGGCATACTTCCCACGTAAAGCTGGTCCGTGGGACGCTGGTCGTCCAGGTGGAAGACGCTATCTGGCAGCGCCAGCTCCATACGCTTTCCTCGCAGATTCTGGATCGATTGCGGAAGTATACGGGTAGTGCGGTGGTGAGCGATCTGGAGTTCCGGATCGGGATTCCGCGTCGCGCCGTGCAGCGCGCTGAATCGACCGAACGGGTTGGCGTAAACGCCTCTTCTCCAGCGCAGGCGGACGAGGCAGAGACCATACTCGATCCTGTGCTAAAGAAGGTATATCGACTCTCCCGCAAGAAGGCTAGTGCTTGAATTTAACTGAAAAGGAAGTCCGCTATATTGCCGATCTGGCAAATCTGCGGCTGTCCGACGACGAGGTCTCGCGAATGTCACAAGACCTTGGCCATATCCTGACCCACATCGAACAACTCAACGAATTGAATACGGCTAACGTTGAACCCATGGCACAAGTACTCTTCGAGGCGGATGAAGCGGCGACGTTGCGAGAAGATATCCCGCATGCCACGCTCACGAACGAAGAAGCCTTGGCCAATGCGCCCGCTAAAGGCAACGGATACTTCAAAGTGCCGAAAGTGATCGACAGGTCATGAACCGTGTTTCCGATCTCGCATCCCTCGACATCGGCAAAATCCGCACCGGTCTTCTCAATAAAGAGTTCTCCGCCACAGAGTTGGCCACCGAAGCGCTGAAGTTTGCCGAGCAGGAAAATGGAAAGACCAACGCGTACCTGACGTTCTCGCCGGAGCGCGCTCTTCGTTCCGCAGCGAGAGTGGATGCGGAGATCGCTTCGGGTTTATCGGGCGGTGCGCTTGCAGGGGTTCCGCTTGGTGTCAAAGACGTCATCGTGACGAACGGGCTGCGGACCACCTGCGGTTCCCGTGCTCTCGAGAAATACGTCCCGCCCTATGATGCCACGGCGGTTTATCGCCTCGAATCAGAAGGTGCAATCGTCATCGGTAAATTGAACTGTGACGAGTTCGCGATGGGTTCTTCGAACGAGAACTCCGCGTTCGGACCCGTGCGCAATCCGCGAGCTCTCGACCGTGTACCGGGCGGCTCCAGCGGGGGTTCCGCTGCGGCGGTTGCGCAAGGGACGGCAGTCGTCACGCTGGGCTCGGATACGGGTGGCTCCATTCGCCAGCCTGCAAGCTTTTGCGGTGTTGTGGGCGTGACGCCAACTTACGGCCGGGTGTCGCGATACGGCCTTGTCGCGTTCGCCAGTTCCCTCGACCACATCGGGCCGTTCGCACGTAATGTCAAGGATGCCGCCACCGTGCTTCGAGCGATGGCGGGCCGCGATGAACAGGATGCAACTTCCTCGTACGCGCCCGTAGACGATTACGAAGCGGCAATGCATGTTCCCGTGCAGGGCCTGAAACTGGGACTGCCGCTGGAATATTTCGAAGGGCTCGGATCAGACACCGGCGACGTGATCCAGGCTGCCGTGAAGCAACTCGAGCATTTGGGCTGTACGGTCGAGGAGATCAGCCTCCCTCACACGAAGTATGCTCTGTCCTGCTACTACATCATTGCCACGGCGGAAGCAAGTTCGAATCTGGCGCGGTACGACGGTGTCCGGTACTCCAGGCGGACCGAGAGCAGCACGCTCGCCGACATGTATCGCGATTCCCGCGGAGACACCTTCGGAAGCGAGGTGAAGCGCCGCATCATGCTGGGCACATATGTGCTGAGCGCCGGTTACTATGATGCGTACTACAAGAAGGCACAGCAGGTCCGCACCTTGATTGCGCGGGATTTTAGCGGGGCCTTCAAACGGGTTGATGCGATCGTTGCGCCCGTTTCGCCATTCCCGGCGTTCAAGATCGGCGAGAAGATCCAAGATCCGCTGGCCATGTACTTATCTGACGTTTACACGCTGACAGGTGATCTTGCGGGAGTGCCGTGCATGAGCGTGCCCTGCGGGCAATCTTCCGAGGGCTTGCCTATCGGCCTCCAGATCTTCGCGAAGCACTTCGACGAAGCGACCATGTTCCGAATCGCTTACGCTTACGAAAGATCCACCTTTAGCTAGAGAACGGCGGGGTGGTACCGGGTCAATCCCACCCGGCAGAACTGCAGGCCAACTTGAAATACTAGGAGGCATCATGTCAACACCGAACGAGCAGGATCGTCTGAAGCAGGCTGCCGCGAACTGGTCCGCGGATCAACTCCGCGACGGCATGATTGTGGGGTTAGGTTCCGGCAGTACCTCTGTCATGGCAGTGGACGCGATTGGCAAGCGTGTGAAAGAAGGTCTGCGTATCGTGGGGATCCCGACGTCTGAGCGAACGGCAGAACAAGCACAACGGCTCGGAATTCCATTAGCGACTCTCGGTGACTATCAACAGATAGATGTCGCAATCGATGGGGCCGATGAGGTCGAATTGGGAACACTCAATCTCATTAAGGGCGGCGGCGGAAATCAGCTTCGCGAAAAGATCGTTGCCACGGCGTCAAAGCAGTTTCTGGTCATCGTGGATCAGAGCAAAGTTGTGCACCGTCTGGGAGAAAAGTTCAAACTTCCGGTTGAAGTTGCGCAGTTTGGGTGGCAAGCGACTGCGCGTTGTCTCGAAAAGTTGTCCGGGCATCCGAGCCTGCGCAAAACTAAGTCGGGCGAGACGTTCATCACTGATGGCGGGAACTACATACTCGACTGCGCATTCGGACCGATCTCATCGCCTGCCGAATTAGCCAAAGATCTTGACAGCGTCGTTGGAGTTCTCGAGCATGGCTTGTTCATTGGCATGGCGGCGCAGGTGGCTATCGGAGCGCCGGAAGGCGTCAAGCTTCTGAGCCGAAGATCGAGCTAATAAAGCCAAACCGCTATTCCAGGGATTTAGTTACCAGATACGTCGGACACCGTAACCGTCGAGCGCCGCCTCACAGCTGATTAACGGTACATTCTCTTCTTGTGCTTGAGCGATCAGCACTCGGTCGAACGGATCTTTATGAATACCCGCAAGCAAGCCAGCGCGTATAGCGTGACTGGTCGAGATCGATAGCTTTTCGAATGTCTCCTGCTGTAGCTGACCGTCGAAGTTGTCAAGGAGTTCCACGGCAGACGCCAGTTTGCCAATCCTTACCTTAATTGCAATCTCCCAAGCCGAAGCTGCGCTGACTAGAATTGTGTTTCTGGTATCTGAAATTACTGCGCGGGCCCGCTTTGTTAGCGCAGGGTCATCAGCAAACCACCAGAGCAGCGCATGCGTGTCGAGAAGCGCGAACATCCAACCTTATCCCCAAGCGGAGAGTTCATCATCAGGCAGGGGTTCGAAGAACTCCGGTGTTATTAAGAGTCGACCCTTCAGTGAGCCGGGTTGCCGTTTGCCTTTTCTCTCGCCGATTGGAACCAACCGGGCTACGGGTTTGGAACCTCTGGAGATAATGATTTCCTCTCCATTCGATGCTCGCCGGAGCAACTGGGAAAGATTCGTCTTTGCTTCGTGAATGGTCACAGTACATGGTTTCATGGATTAGCTAATCCAGCTTAGCTAATTAATTCTGAAAACCCTTGTCTTTCCTCCATTCAGCTAGGCTCTTTTCTCGGCAGCGTTATGGAACGTTCCACAGGGTATGGGGCTGGGGTCGGCCTCGCAGGCGCTACTTTGCTCCACTTCGGCGGGCTCGATACACACGTCCGAAAATGCTCAGGAGCGCGAGTAATCCTGCGGCTGCTTCAAACCGCGGCTCGGGAGCGGCTGTTTGTGGGACATCAGCGATTTGGGTGATTGTTAGCTGCATTGGACCGCTGGTGAACGTGCCGAAGTGATCGAATGCGCGAGGATCGCTCGGACTCGGTCTGCAGCCGTACGTGTCCAGTACAAAGCCAAGCACCCTGACTAATGACGACCTGGCCATTCCACCCCATACCTATACCGATGACGGCACACCGCTGTTCACGAAATAAGTCCCGCTGTTCATGCCTGGATCAATCCCGACGTCCAAGGCAGAGAGATCATGCCCCATGTACTGACTGACGGTCGAGTTCAGACTGCTTGCCGGGATTTCAGTCGGCTTCGTGAGAAGCGACGGCACGGTGAAATTGAAGCTAATCGCGGGCCAGGGATAAACACCAGGCGGCGAAGCGGATTGGGAAAAGCTGTACATCACTGATGCGGGCGCACTGCACGCCGCCACCAGTGTGGGAAGAAGTCCTGAAAGGACCGATCGCATAGGTTGGACTCTAGCAGGATCTCTCAGCGCGTGAAAGACATGCCAGTTGGGGATATGAATAGTTTGGGGTAGTCCGTACCTGTTTGCCGAATAGCGTCCGGAGTGCCTCTTAAGTGAGCGTCGAGGTCAGATCGAGTTCTTTCCCAATCTCCGGAATTGACTTATCCTTCCAAAAACGCGCGTGGTTGTCTACACTGCTGAAGCTGCGCGATCGCATGCGATCGATGTACAGAGTTCCGTTCAGGTGATCGATCTCGTGTTGGAGAATGCGTGCATACCAGCCCGACGCTTCGATCACTTGCGGCTCCCCATGCTGATCGAGGCATTCGACTCGGACGGCTTGTGCTCTCGGAACGATCGCCGTGAAACCAGCGAGACTTAAGCACCCTTCGAAGAACTCAATTGCAGTACCCGGGTGGAGAGTCAGTTCCGGATTGATGATGACGTGGAAGGGTACCGGCCTTCTCCCCCGCGAGACCAGAATCTCTTCGGGGACATCCTTCATATATTCCGGTTTGTCTTCGATCACTGCCAATGAAAGCGGCACTCCGATCTGTGCCGCAGCGAGCCCCACGCCTGGTGCGTTTCGCATGGCATCCCGCATCCGTGTAATCAGGTCTTGAGTTCGCCGACTGCCGATCTCTTCGCGCGCGAGAGGCTTGGATTTAGTTCGAAGAACCACTTCGCCGACTTGAACGATGTCCATGCCTGCATGTTACTGTCTTGGTTGATTAGTTTTACCCGTCGTGACGCTCTATAAAGAGTGAAGTACACCTCGCCCAGCGCAGATGCGCTTCGCTCTACGGAGCCGCGTTGGCCTGCCGTCGTCGCAACGTTTGCCCTGGCTGCCATTCATTATGCGCTGCCCGATCATTTGACACTCGGGCCTAGTTGGCTAGTGCCATTTCTGATTTTTCTGTTGCTTATTCCGGCCGTCCTTTCTCATCGTGCCGGGAAGTTCCATCTGAACGCCACACTTGGGATGGCACTGCTAAGCGTGATTACGATTGCTGAAGTCTGGTCCCTTGCACTGCTCATCCGGGGACTTCCGGACAAAGATAAAGACCCCCTTGAACTCGCCCGCTCCGCCGCCTTGCTTTGGGTTGGCAACGTTCTCGTGTTTGCATCCTGGTATTGGCGCCTGGATGCAGGCGGCCCGCATGCTAGGGATCTGCGTGAGGAGCACGCCGAGGGTGCATTCTTGTTTCCGCACATGACAATACCCGACGATTCTGAATGGGCAAAACCGAACTGGAAGCCGGGTTTCGTCGATTACCTGTTCCTGGCCTTCAACACGAGTGTCGCGTTCTCTCCCACCGACACGCCCGTATTGTCCCGTTGGGCCAAGATGGCCATGATTATCCAGGCGTGCGTGTTGCTGAGCATTATCGCCATATTGGCCGCCCGAGCGATCAGCCTGCTCTAAGACGAAGAGGTTAGTTGACCAGGCTCTCTTCGCGTCGCCACTCAGGAGCGACCGGAGCTGGTTTCCGTTCGCGCCTCCAGCTCTGGAATCGGTCTAGATAGATGTAGACAACCGGTGTGATGTAAAGCGTAAGCAGCTGAGAAACGACGAGGCCGCCAACGACTGCAATTCCCAACGGACGTCTCGCTTCACCTCCGGCTCCTTGTCCAAAAGCAATCGGCAGAGTGCCCAGCAGTGCCGCCATCGTGGTCATCATGATCGGGCGGAATCGCTGCAGACATCCTTCGAAGATCGCCTGTTCTGGCGGCTTCCCTTCGTTTCGCTGCGCTGCGATTGCGAAATCGATCATCATGATGGCATTCTTCTTCACGATGCCCAGCAGAAGAATGATTCCGACGAATGAATAGAGGTTAAGGTCTTCGCCAAAGGCAAGTAGCGTGAGCAGAGCGCCCAATCCTGCGGCCGGCAATCCCGAAAGAATCGTGATCGGATGAATGAAGCTCTCGTATAGGATGCCGAGGACCAGGTAGATAACCACCACAGCGATGACCAGCAGCATTCCGAGTCCGCTGATCGAATTCTGAAATGCGGCCGCCGTCCCTTGATAAGTAAAGGAAAGCGTATCCGGCTTGGCGATTTCTCGCGCTGCTTTGTCGATCAAAGCGCTAGCTTCGCTCAGCGAAACCCCGGGCTTTACGTTGAACTGGAAGTTAACCGCCGGCAACTGCCCGATGTGGTTGATGCTTAATGGCGCAACCGTCTGGTTCAAAGTCGCGACCGCCGATAGCGGAACCATCTTGCCGCTCGAAGACCGGATGTAGAGACGATCCAATGCTGCCGGGTCGCGCTGGTACTCCGGGAGGACTTCAAGGAGAACGTCGTATTGATTGGTCTCCGTCGTTATCGTCGTTACGCGCCGGTTCCCATACGCATCGAACAGAGTATTCGCGATCGCTTCCGGCGTTACCCCAACCGCTAATGCCCGATCGCGGTCGATCTGTACGTTCAACCGCGGGCTCGCCAGACGAAGATCGCTGAAGATGTCCTGAAGCTGCGGGATGGAATGCAGCTTTCTTTCGAGAATGGGCGCCCATCGAAATAGTTCTGCCGTGTCGGCGTCCTGCAACGCGACGGAATACTGACTGCGGCCTTCGTTCTGCCCTAACGTGATCAGCGGTGGGGATTGCAGGAACACCATCAAGCCTGGAATTTTTGCAAATTCACGTTGCAGCTGTCCGATAATAACCTTGACCGGGGGCCTTAGTTTCGCCTCTTTCAGGCTTATAAAGGTGAATCCCTGGTTCTGGTCGCCGCCCCGAACGCCCACGCCCGCGCCGTAACTGTCGATCGCCTTGTTCTTTGCGAGGATCGCGTTCACCTGTTGCTGTAAGCGCACCATTTCGTCGTACGAAGTATCTTGGGCTGCCTCGTCGCCTCCGAAAGCGAACCCTTGATCGACGGTGGGCATGAAGCTCTTCGGCATGATCACGAACAGGTAGAGCGTCACAACGGTGAGTACTAAGCTGGCGAGCAGGGTTACCAGACGGTGCCGCAACACGAGTTCCAGCGTCCTCCGGTAAGCGTCGTTGAACCAGATGAAGAAACGTTCGGTCACGCGGTAGAACGCTCCAGTGGGGTGGCTCTCGTGCCGCAAGAAGCGGCTGGCCAGCATTGGCGTGAGCGTCAGCGATATAAATCCTGAGATCAATACCGCCACTGCGATCGTGACAGAGAACTCCCGAAGTATGCGGCCGATAATCCCGCCAAGAAACAGAACGGGAATGAAAACCGCGGTCAGCGAGATCGTCATGGACACGATGGTGAAACCGATCTCACGTGCGCCTTCCAGGGCGGCCTGCATGCGGGTCTTGCCCATCTCCATGTGCCGGACGATGTTTTCCAACATGACGATCGCGTCGTCCACAACGAAGCCGACCGAAAGGGTCATGGCCATCATGGACAGCATGTCGATGGTGAAGCCGAGCAACTTCATGGCGCCGAAGGTCCCGAGCAAGGAAAGAGGCACTGCCAGGCTCGGAATGAGGGTGGCCGATAGATTTCGCAGAAACACGAAGATCACGACGATCACGAGGCCGATAGTCAGCAGTAGCGTGAACTTCACGTCCGCAATGGATTCGCGGATGTTCTGGGACGCGTCAAACGATCGGCCAATTTCGATTCCGCGTGGCATCGATTCCTGCATCACCGGCAGCAACGTCTTCACGGATTCTGCCACTTCTACGGTGTTTGAGCCGGGCTGCTTCTGGACAGCGAGAACCATGCTCTCCTTGCCGTTTATCCAGAATGTGGATTTGTTGTTGCTGACGTCGTCGAGTACTCTGGCAACTTCGTTCAGATGAACGGGGCTGCCGTTCACATAAGTCACGATCAGCTGAGCAAATTGCGGCGCAGTCGTAAGCTGGCTTGAAGATTGGACCGTGTACGATTTCGCCGTACCGTATAGAGATCCGGCCGGCAAATTCAGACTACCTGCCGACAGGGCAGCCCGCACCTGCTCGAGGTCAATTTTCCGGGATGCCAGAGCAGAAGGATCGGCTTGAACCCTGACAGCAAACTTCTTAGACCCAAATACCTGTACTCGGGCGACCCCCGAGACCATCGAGATCCGGCGCGCCATCGTGGTTTCTGCATACTCGTCCAATTGCGAGAGCGACATTGTCTTCGACGAAACCGCGATATAGAGAATCGGCTGTTCTGCGGGATTGACCTTTGAGTACGAGGGCGGCGCCGGCATGTTGGTGGGCAAGTTGCCCTGGGCTCGCGAGATAGCCGCTTGTACGTCTTGTCCCGCTGCATCGATATTCCTGGTCAGATCGAATTGCAGCGTGATGGACGTGTTTCCGAGCGAACTCGAGGACGACATGCTGTTGATGCCGGCGATAGTGGAAAACTGTGCCTCGAGCGGAGTGGCAACAGAAGCTGCCATGGTGTCCGGGTTGGCTCCCGGAAGAGATGCCGAGACCTGGATCGTCGGGTAGTCCACAGCCGGCAAGTTGCTGACCGGGAGAGTGAGATAACTTAACGTCCCAAAGACAAGAATGCCAACCATCACCAGGGTCGTCGTGATGGCGCGGCGAATGAATAAATCTGTGAATCTCATTCGCGATCTCCTTAACTTCTACCGTCTGAACCTACGCGTTGCGCGGCTCCCGCTTGGGTATCGCTTTTCTCTACCTGGACCTTCGCCCCTGGGGCAAGGCGCATCTGTCCTTCCGAGATCACCACCTCGCCGGCCTTGACACCGCTTCCGATAACGGCACGATCAATCGATTGCGGTGCCTGGTAATTTCGCAAGACATTGACCGGCCGCATGGCTACCGTCGATGTTCCTGGGTCGAGAACCCAGACGTATTTGCCTTGCGGACCGGTTTGCACCGCACGGCTCGGAATCAGAACGCGATTCCGTTCGAGATTGAGTTGCGCCTGTACGTCAATAAATTGGCCCGGCCAAAGAGAATGTTCCGTGTTCGCAAACTCCGCTTTTAACCGGATCGTACCGGTCGCCGTGTCAACCGTGTTGTCGATGAAACGAAGTGTTCCGACTCGCGAAGACTCCGTGCCAAGCACGGCATTCACCTTCAGCGGGCTCTGGGCGTTGTACTTGCGGATCTCGGGCAGGAGTTGCTCAGGCACGCCGAAGCTGACGTAGATTGGAGCCAGTTGGAGCAGGGTGACAAGCGCCGCGTCGTTCTCCTTGACCATGTTGCCGGCCTTTGCCGTCACTGCTCCGGCGCGACCCGAAATGGGCGCGGTAATCGTTGTGTAACTGAGCTGCAATTCCGTTTGCGCAAGTCGGGCCCGGTCCGATTTGATGGAAGCGACCGCGCTTTCGATCGCCGCTAAGTCGGCGTTGAGAGACGCCTGCGCAGCGTCGGCCGTGGCCACCACTTGTTCCGTCTGCTCTTTCGAGAAGATGCCTTCCTTTGATAAGGCTACGCCGCGCTCTGCGGAGGAGCGGGCTTGCTTCATCGTTGCTTCGTCCCGCGCTGCGTTCGCTCTGGCCTGCTGCTCCAGTGCTTCATCTTTCCCCAGATCGGCCTGGATTTGTGCGATTTGCCGCTTTAAAGGTTCCGGATCAATCTCGAACAGAACCTGGCCCTTTGTTACTTCTTGTCCTTCCGTGAAGGCGACCCGCAGAACCTGACCTGTGACGCGAGATTTCACGTCGACTGAAGCGATTGACTCGACCGTTCCCACGGCTGTGACCGTGAGCGGGACATCGCTTGCTATCGCGGTTGTCGCCCTGACCGGCGCGGGAGCCATCATCATGGCCATCATTGGATTCGGACCTTGCGTCTTCTGGCAGGCGCCGGAGCCGACCAGGGCGACGAGAAGGACGGAGATCGACGTTAATTTCGAGGATAGTTTAGCGGTAGACACTTTTTTCCTACAGACGAGGTAAACATGGAAGCGTCCCTCGGACACATGTGGTTTTGTTGAGACGTACGAGGATTCTCGCAAAAAAGTTCTGGATTTAGCACGGGTTGTGCTCACCTCCGAGTTGAAAGCCCTATGAGGATCGGAACGAGCGCGCTCCGGACCCCGGTTTCTACAGGCCACTCCACGACCTGCTTTGTACCTGAATGGGAACTCTAGTTCGTTCGCACGTCAGTTGCCAAAATTAGAGTGATTCCTTTATCTTCGCAGATTTTGGCTGGGGAATGGGACTTGTCTTAGATCCAGAGTTTCCTGATAACTCGAACCAGAATTGCTCCGGTCGCGATCGAAAGGGCGAGCAGGGACCAGGCGTATCCCATTCGCCCATAAAGAAAGTTCCCGACAGTAAACAGCGCTGCCCAAATCAAAACACTGCCGGAGACCCAGCCGATCATGGCGAGCGGTATGTTGTCGGTTTTCGCCCAAGTGGCTACTTCCGCCTTCGAGACCCCTGCCTCCGCCCGGACCTTCGTCCACCCCGGACCTGGCGGCCTTACCTTCTTATAGAAGTTGGCTAGCGTTGCGGGATCCGTTGGGGGGCCAACGTACGCGGTGACTAGCCAGCAGACGGTTGTTGCGAGCACGGTAATGAGCAACTGCTGATCGGCACCGAGCACGTGTCCGCTTCGGTTGAGGAAAACAAAGAACACCGATATCAGAAATGAGCTAATCATGGCCACGATCTCGCACCAAGCGGTAATCCGCCACCAGAACCAGCGCAATAAATAGAGCAGACCGGTACCCGCACCGACCTGCAGAATCAGGTAAAAGCTCTCCTGAGCGGTTTGGAGCACGAACACGAGCCCCGACGAGACCACGAAAAGCAGGACGGTGGCAAATCTGCCGGCCGCCACATAGTGCCGCTCACTCCGGCCGGGCCGCAGGAAGCGCCGGTAGAAGTCATGAACCAGGTAAGAGGCGCCCCAATTCAGGTGGCTCAGGATCGTGGACGAGTTCGCCGCAATCAGTCCGCCTACCATCAGGCCGATCCAACCGGCCGGTAAGAACCGCAGCATAGCCGGGAATGCAATATCCGGCCCTATCAATGAGTGGTCCACGTGGGGGAATGCCCGCTGTATGTCGTCGAGGGTCGGATAGACAATCAAGGAAGCCAAGGCGACCAGAATCCACGGCCAGGGCCGCAAGATGTAATGGGCCAGGTTGAAAAAGAGCGTTCCTCCCAGCGAATCCTTCTCCGATTTTGACGCGAGCATACGTTGAGCCACATAGCTGCCGCCGCCCGGTTCTGCGCCGGGATACCACACGGCCCACCATTGCACCGCGATCGGCATGACGAAAACAGCGACTGCCAATTCCCAGTTGTTCCGGAAATCCGGCAACATATTCAGGTAGTGGAGACCGCCTGGACCAGTCCTTGCAGAAAGCTTCGAAACGAGGCCGCTTAGACCACCCACCTCAGGCAGCTTTACGGCAAAGTAGGCGGCCGCAATCACAGCGGCCATCTTGATGAAGAACTGGAACATGTCGATGACGAGCACGCCCCATAACCCGGAATGCGCTGCAAACACGACATTCAATAGACCGACTGCAGCAAGTGTCTGCCATCGGTCGAGGCCGAACAGAATGGTTGCAATCTTACAGGCCGCCAGATTGACGGTGGCCATGATCAGGCAGTTGAAGAGCAGTCCCAGGTAAATAGCCCGGAAGCCGCGCAGCCCGGTCGCCGATTTGCCGGAATAGCGCAGCTCATAAAACTCCAGATCGGTCAAAACACCCGACCGTCTCCACAAGCGCGCATAAAAGAAGACCGTCGAAACGCCTGTCAGCGTGAATGCCCACCACTGCCAATTGCCGGCAACGCCCTGGGTCCGAACGATGTTGGCCACCAGGTTCGGCGTGTCGCTCGAGAAGGTCGTCGCTACGAGAGAAATGCCCGCCAGCCACCAGGGCACGGATCTTCCGGACGCGAAGAATTCAGAAGTGCTCTTTCCTGATCGTCTGCCGAACGCAAGCGCTGGAAGGAAGCAGATAAGGAGACAAACTGCAGCAATGATCCAATCGATCGGATGAAGAACCATGCGATTGCAGAAGGATACCGTACCTGCAATCCCGTTATGCCGGAAGAACGACCCGGGATCACCAGGGCCGCCCAGCCTTCTACAATTGAAAGCGAGCGTGTCGTTTCCTCCTGTCGATCAGCAACTAACCTACCTGAAAAAAGGCCTTGCCGAACTCATTCGGGAAGAGGATTTGAAAGAGCGGCTTACTGCCTCGCTCAAAACCGGCAAGCCCCTTCGAGTAAAGGCCGGTTTCGATCCCACTGCCCCCGATCTCCATCTGGGGCACACCGTGCTGCTTCGCAAGATGAAGCACTTTCAGGATCTGGGTCACACCGTCATCTTCCTGATCGGAGACATGACGGGTCTGATCGGTGACCCGAGCGGGCGCAACGTCACGCGTCCGCCGATGACGCGCGAGAGCATCCTGGCGAATGCCGAAACCTACAAATCGCAAGTCTTTAAGATTCTCCACCCGGAAAAGGCCGAAGTGCTCTTCAACAGCGCGTGGCTGGAACCTCTGCGATTCGAAGACCTGATTCGTCTCTGTTCCAAGTACACGGTTGCTCGTATCCTCGAGCGGGAAGATTTCAGCAACCGCTATAAGAACGGAATCCCCATCTCCGTCCACGAACTGCTGTACCCGCTTGCTCAAGGCTACGATTCCGTGGCCATTGGATGCGATGTCGAGATGGGTGGAACTGACCAGACATTCAATCTGCTGGTTGGACGTGAGCTTCAGCGTGACTACGGCCAGCAACCGCAGATTGTGGCCACGGTACCGATCCTCGAAGGCACTGATGGCGTCGAGAAGATGTCCAAGTCGAAGGGGAACTACATCGGGATCACCGAGCCTCCCAAAGTGATGTTCCGAAAGATCATGGGCATCAGCGACACGCTGATGTACCGCTACTACACGCTGCTCACCGATATGTCCGAAAGCGAAATAAATGCGCTGGAAGACTCGGTTCGTTCCGGCCGGCTTGATCCCATGAACGTCAAGATGGATCTTGCACGGCGCATTGTTGCCGACTTCCACGGGGAGGCGGAGGCTGGTGCTGCGCGAGACGCCTTCGATCGTGAAGTCCGGCAGGGTCTGGAGCCGGCGGATACCGAGACCGTTATCGTGCCTCCGTCCGCTTGGAGCGACCGTGGCATACGCGTCGACAAACTGATTGCCGGAATCGGGTTGGCCGAGAGCAACAGCGATGCCACTCGTAAGGTGAAATCGGGCGCGGTGGAGATCAACAACGCCATATTCAAGGATCTGTTGATGCCCGATGCGCCGGGATTACTGATCGTTCGGGTAGGCAAGAAGTGGAAACGGGTGAGCGTTGCGCCTGCCGGCCAAATCACCTGATCGAGTTGGCATATCATAGCTCCGTAAACATCCAGCCACGATGGCCGGAGGAAAAGGAGAACTTGTGTCCACTGTTCTTACCGACGCGCAAAGCACGCAAGGCTTGCGAATTCCTACTAAGATCCTGATTGACAACAAGTGGGTCGACAGCATTTCGGGAAAAACCTTTGAAACCATCAACCCGGCTACGGGAGATGTCATTGCGAGCGTCGCCGAGGCTGATGCTGCTGACGTCGATTTGGCGGTCAAGGCTGCTCGGAAAGCTTTCCATGCCAAGGCGCCCTGGCGCCGCATGTCCGGGTCGGAGCGCGCGAGACTTCTAAACAAACTCGCCGACCTGATCGAAGAAAATGCCGACGAGTTAGCGACACTCGAGTCGCTGGACAATGGCAAACCGAGGCATGTTGCCCGCACCGCCGATTTGCCGCTCGTCATTGCCTGCTACCGCTATTACGCGGGGTGGGCGGATAAGATCCAGGGCAAAACCATCCCGATCAGCGGCGACTACTTTTGCTACACGCGCCATGAGCCGGTCGGAGTTGTTGGCCAGATTATTCCCTGGAACTTCCCGTTGCTCATGCAGGCCTGGAAGCTTGCTCCGGCTTTAGCTTGCGGCAATACGGTAATCATGAAAACGGCGGAACAGACTCCGCTGACCGCGCTTCGGGTTGGTGAGTTGATCCTCGAAGCGGGTTTCCCGGAAGGGGTGGTCAATATTCTGCCCGGGTATGGTCCTACCGCGGGTGCGGCGCTCGCGCGCCATATGGATGTCGATAAGATCGCCTTTACGGGTTCCACGGAAGTCGGCCATCTGATCATGAAGGCTGCTGCGGAAACGAACCTGAAGCGGGTCACTCTTGAACTCGGAGGAAAGAGCCCGAACATCGTGCTGGCCGACGCCGATATGAACCAGGCCGTTGAAGGCTCGCACTTTGCTCTGTTCTTCAATCAGGGCCAGTGCTGCTGCGCGGGATCTCGGGTCTTTGTTGAAGAGAAGGTCTACGACGAGTTCGTCGAGCGCAGCACGGACCGTGCCAAGCGCCGGCGCGTCGGGAACCCCATGGACAAGGTTACGGAACAGGGGCCGCAGGTCGACAACGACCAGTTCACAAAGGTTCTGAGCTACGTGGATGCAGGCAAGCGCGAAGGCGCTCGGCTGATGTGCGGCGGTGACCGCGTTGGGGATCGTGGTTATTTCGTTGCGCCGACGGTATTCGCCGATGTGAAGGACAACATGAAGATCGCGCAGGAAGAGATCTTCGGACCCGTGATGAGCATCCTGAAATTCAGAGACATGGATGATCTGATCGAGCGGGCAAACAAAACCATCTACGGTCTGGCGGCAGCGGTCTGGACGCGCGACATCGGGAATGCTCACTACATTGCCAACAACGTCCGCGCGGGTACGGTCTGGGTGAACTGCTACGACGTGTTCGATGCCGGCGCGCCTTTTGGCGGCTTTAAGCAGTCGGGCATCGGTCGTGAACTAGGAGAGTACGGTCTTCAGCAATATTCGGAGATCAAGACCGTAACGGTCAAGCTCTAAAATCCTTGCAAAGACAGAAAAGGGGACGCTGACCTTTTTGTCAGCGTCCCCTTTTTTTCGCTTAAGGATTGTATTCGCCATCAAGCTGCCAGCGGCATCTCGAGCGCGTAAGCCATCTTCCGCGGCATTTCGAGGACCTTTGCATTGGCCTTTTCCGTATCGACCGTGTTCTCCGGTACCGGTTGCCCAACGAGAGCAGCCGTCGCAATTGCCAGCAATTCCTCGGTTCGAACGCTTAAGTCAAACTCGTCAGAGAAGCGCCGTAACTGCGTCGTGAACGAGCGTCGGAGGATCACGAGCGCCTCATCTGGCCCAAGCTTCGGAACATCGATAATCGCGAATTTAAGAATGCTGTCCATCAGCATCGTTTCGACGTTCAGCATGCGGTAAATCGTGCGGCGATTCTTCATGACATACTTCACAACCTCTTTGCTGCGGTATGCGAAATAATGTTCGCGGGTCAGCCAGGCATACTTCTTGGTGTCGAGCGTCTTCAACTCGCGGCCGAGTTTGCTAGCCGCCGACGTAAACGCCCGATTCAGCGCTTCTGTCTGCTGGATATCGTAGGTGAAGACGTTTGTTGCTTTGCCTGCGAAGGGGTGAGTGCATTGGAAGACCAGTACCGGGTAGGCGGTGTGGGGCCGAAGCAGCACTTCCGGGTTAGCGTTGAACCATTCACGAACCCAGCTGCGCATGGCGGTTTGCATTGCCTTCGAGATCATGGAGTAAGTGGGGAAGTACGCAGCCGTGCGTTCCTTCGGTGCGTTCTTCCAAATTGAGAAATCGACGTTGCCGAATGAGGCGCTTTTCTGTCCTTCAGGCGCCCAGGTTTCGCTCTCCTGTGAAACTGTATCCCGGATCGGCAATTCGATTAGCAACCCCATGTCTGTCTCCCTTTTGCAAAGCTCATTACCGCTCGTGCGGTTAAGCTGTGCGCTCCGCAAACTTCGTTGCGAACGATCTGAAGCTAACACTTTGGGTTTAAAAAACGCCTAGTACTTATCGGAGCAAACTTCTCACAGCTTTAGGTAAATTATTCAATTTGAAGCCGGTAAAAACTCCATGAGAAATTTTTTGCGGGGTTGTGACTGTACTTTTACGAACTTCGAAAATCGCTCTTTGCTGCGCCTGGATGGACAATTTCAGTTCTGGCCCAGTGGAAGGGAAACGCCGCCTTTAGGCCTGATTTTACAGGGTAATCCTACCCCAAAAACCTGCTATAATGGGAGGTGTATAAGCCCCGGGAGGGACGCTTATAACCCTTACACGATCCCGAGTCGTACTTCTTGCTGTTCAGCAATCGCGTAAATTCTTTCCCGCCACACGAGTGTCTCACCTTAGCGGCACACCTGAAAGTTCTCTAATCCTGTTTTGATGAAGGCTTCTGTCCAGATTTCCCGAGGTATTGAATCTTTGTTCGGAACTCGTGACGAGAATATTCGACTACTCGAGTCCCAACTCGGCTTGCGTACGCACCTAAAAGAAGGGAATCTCCTTGAATTAGAAGGAGATGAGATCCAAGTCCGCCGTGCGGAGCAGATTCTTGGCGATTACGTCGACTTGGTAAAAGAGGGCGCCAGCTTCAACAGCGGCGACCTGAATAACTTTTTCCGGGTCGTAACGGCCGATGAGAACGTTTCCCTCCGGCGCCTCGTCGAGAGCGGAAGATCCCGGAGCTTTGGCAAGAAAGTTCTTGCTCCGAAAACGGTGAATCAGCGTCGGTATGTGGACGCCATTGAGCACCATGATCTGACCTTCGGCGTCGGACCGGCTGGTACGGGAAAAACCTACCTCGCCGTGGCCATGGCTGTTTCGGCCATTCTTAACAAGCGTGTGAGCCGCCTTATCCTCACGCGTCCCGCAGTGGAAGCGGGCGAGCACCTCGGGTTTTTACCGGGAACGCTCCAAGAGAAAGTAGACCCGTACCTGCGGCCTCTCTACGACGCCCTCTTCGACATGATCGATCCGGATAAGGTCGAGAAGCTGCTCGAAAAGAATGTCATCGAAATCGCTCCGCTTGCGTTCATGCGCGGACGCACTCTGAACGACTGCTTTATTATTTTGGATGAAGCGCAAAACACCACGGTCGAACAGATGAAGATGATCCTGACTCGTCAAGGATTCAATTCAAAGATGGTGGTCACGGGAGATCAGACCCAAATTGATCTGCCGAGCGGACGGAAAAGCGGCCTGCTGAATGCTATCGACGTGCTCGCCGGCGTGGAAGGGATCGCTTTCGTGAACTTCGACGAGAAAGACGTCGTTCGCCACGTCCTCGTCCAGAGAATTGTCAAAGCTTACGATCGCTACAACGAACAGATCGGAGCTGGCCGTCAACTAGCCTTCAGGCTCGGCAGTGACAACGGTCAGGGCCGGCCTGCCGATGGATCGGCGGCTTTGCCCGACGGCGAACCTAATCCTGAAATCACCGTCGAAATTCCTGGGGATCAGCCCCTGCCTCCTGACTAGCTATGTCACCCGGTGACAGTACCGTTTTATTCAAAGCTCTTCCCACAAACCTTCGGCTTACTTCGCCTGAGAAGCGCATTCTGAGCAATTTTTCCAAGACTCTTTCGCAAGACGTTGTCGGCGGCCGGCCGTTCACGTCGCTCATCACCAATGACCGCGAGCTTCAAAAGCTGAACAAACAGTTCCTGGGGCACGATTACCCCACGGATGTTCTTTCGTTTCCGTCGCCTACGCCGGACCACTTGGGCGAGTTAGCCATTTCGGCCGAGCGCGCCGATGCGCAGGCGAACTCGTTCGGTCATAGCCGCTTGGATGAGATCCGTGTCCTGATGCTGCACGGTCTGCTTCACCTGGCTGGAATGGACCATGAAACCGATCGCGGTGCAATGTCTTGCGCTGAAAAGAAGTGGCGTTCTCACTTCGACTTGCCCCTCACTTTGATAGCCAGAGCGAATGCAGGGAAAGCGGGGCGGGTATGAAGCTTTTGTGCCTCGGGCTGGCGTTTGGTTTCACCTTGCTGCTGGGCTTTGTTTCTCACGTCCAGCTTCTGTATCTCGAATCGATCCGGATCATCCGCCGCGAAACGCTCTCGCTTCAGTATTTCCGCGAGACCCTGGCGAGCCAGATCGGCCTTGAACTGGAAGTGGGCTCTCTCTCTTTCTCGCTCGTAAAGCATATTCTTCTTTTCCTGATCGGCGTCTTCTACCTGTGCACGCTTGTGCGGGCGGAAGTGAGCGGGTGGCAGAGCGTTCTTGAAGCGATTCTTTGCTCGTTTCTGGCAATGCTCGTTTTCGTGTACCTGTTGCCCTTGCTTCTCTACAGAAGAAGCAGCGGGCAATGGCTGACACGACTCGTACCGCTGATCAAGATCATAGGTTTCGTCGGACGTCCACTCGCCGAACTGGTCCGCATATTCGGTTCTCTTCTTGACCTTGAGAGCGGCGTCAGACGCGAGGATGCCCCAGTCGACTCAGTAGAAAACGTGGAAGCCTTCATCGCGGCCGGTGCGGAAGAGGGCATTCTCGAAGAGGAAGATCGCAAGCTCATTCAATCGGTGGTTGCATTTGGAGACAAGAGCGTTCGCGAAGTGATGACGCCTCGACCCTCTATCGTCGCGATATCGGTGGACAAGTCGCTTGAAGATCTCCGGCAGCTCGTTATTCACGAACAGTTCTCGCGTATTCCGGTGTATCGCGACAACATCGACAACATGATCGGATTTATCCACGTGCGGGATATGTTCGAGCTCGACGAAGAAGACCGCAGACATAAGCCGCTCGGTTCGGTGCTTCGCAAGCTGCCACTGGTTCCTGAAACAAAACCCGTTAGCGACTTGCTGCGCCAGATGCAGCACGAAGGTTCCCACATGGTCGTGGTTGTGGACGAGTACGGGAATACCGCGGGGCTCGCCACCATGGAAGATCTGGTAGAAGAAATTCTGGGCGAAATACGTGACGAGCATGAGCCGGACCGCGATGTAAAGCAGGAGGCCGAACACGTGTTTGTCGCCTCCGGAAGTCTCGATCTGGATCGCTTACACGACTTGCTCGAGTTTCGTCCCGAAGAAGATACGGAATCCACCACTGTGGGCGGCCTCGTAACTGAATGGCTGGGGCACGTCCCCAAAGCCGGTGAAGCTGTTGACCGAGGCGGGATCCGCGTCGAGGTTCTCGCCGCAAACGATCGGCGGGTAGAGCAAGTTCGCGTCTCACGCGCGCCCACTCCTTCGCCAGTGGGCGCCGGCGCATAAATGCCTGCCGCTCACCGTGCCGGTTTCGTCTCCATTGCGGGACGTCCGAACGCCGGCAAATCAACGTTGCTCAACGCCTTGATTGGCGAGAAGCTTGCCATTACCGCTCATCAGCCGCAAACTACTCGAACTTCCATTCAGGGTGTGTTGACTACTCCCGAAGCGCAGATAGTCTTCGTCGATACGCCGGGCATCCACAAATCCGACACGCTCATTAATAAGCGCATGATGGACACCGTGCGTAGCATGCTCTCTGATCGTGACGTTATCTTGTACGTGGCGGATGCGACTCGCCCTCCAACGCAAGAAGATGAACATGCGCTGAGTGCACTTGATAAATCTTCGAGCGCCATCCTGGTGCTGAATAAGGTCGATCGTTTGGACGACAAGCGCCTTCTTCTTCCGGCCATCGCCCGATACGCCGAATTGTTCCCGTTCCGGGAAAGCGTCCCGATATCCGCCAAAACGCGGCAGGGCTTGGGAGAACTGCTGCGAGTGATTCAGCAGCTCTTGCCGGAAGGGCCCGCCATCTTTCCGGAGGACTACATCACGGATCAGCCGTTGCGGTTCATGGCTGCCGAGATGATTCGGGAACAACTCCTCCGTCTTACGCACGCCGAAGTGCCGCATGCCGTAGCGGTGCTCATCGATAAATGGGAAGATACACCTCGTCTGACAAAGGTCGCGGCGACCATTTATGTCGAACGCCCGGGACAGAAAGTGATTGTCATCGGGACCAAAGGTCAAACCTTGAAGAAAGTGGGGACGAAGGCCCGTGAGGAATTGGAGCGTCTTCTTGAGCGAAAAGTATTCCTGTCGCTTTTCGTAAAAGTGAAACCCGGTTGGCGCGAGGATCCGTCCTTCTTGAGTGAGATTGACTGGCGTTCAATGTTAGGCTCAGAAGCGGAAGATCCTAAGTCATGAGAACGTTGCTGGCCCTCCTGTTGTTACTCACTTCCACGATCCCTGTCCTCGCTGCGGACCAGAAACCCGGTTCAGACGACCGCATTTTCGATCAGGTGAGAATGCGTCTTGCCACCGACGCCGATGTAAAGGGCGGGAACTTTGACGTCACCGTTAAAGATGGCGTCGTTACACTCAAGGGCCGTGTTGATACGGAAAAAGGTAAGAACCGCGCGTCGAAGCTGGCCAAGAAAGTGAAGGGCGTGAAAGAAGTTGACAACGAACTCGTGGTTGGTCCGCCGACGGGCGACTAACCGCTCCGTGTCTGCCCTCTGGGCTCTTCTCCTGGCGGGTTCGCCTTTGTGGGCGGCGGTTCAAGCTCCGTCGAGCACTTCCTCGGAAACAGATCGCCTGGTTGCGGTAGCCAAGACGTGGGTGACCGTCAAGTACTTCCACCCCTTTCTCGCTGATCGGACCATCGACTGGGACAAGGCTCTCGTCGATGCTTTGCCGCGCATCCACAGTGCTCGTGATGTCGCGGACTATAGATCTGCCGTAGCGACAATGCTTTCCGTTTTGCAGGATCCATTGACTCGCGTGCTTTCCCTGGGCGAGAAAGCGGACGTTCCGGCTGAAGTTGCGCCGCAGCGTACTCGAATCCACTACGGACTCCCACCGCATACGAACGGCTGGCGAGGATTTTATTCCGGCGTTGTCGAAAGGTCTGCTGCTCCAGTTTCTGTCATGTCCCAGCCCTTGGGCTCGGATCTGACCGCTTCCATTCGTCTCTCCGAGCCGACCGCGAAAGGCGCAGCCTCGGCCGCGCTGGTGGCGCACGATCGGGACTACTCGGAAGCCACCTTTCCGTCACCGGAGCTTCGGGTTTTGGCTGCGTATCGCCTCTGGGGTGCCGTCCATTATTTCTTCGGCTACAAGGACCTGATGGACGAAGACTGGGATGCTGCATTCGGGCGGCTGCTTCCGAAATTCCTCGCTGCCCGAGACGCCCTGGAATACAACCTTGCTGTCTCCGAACTCGTGAAAACGCTCGCCGATTCCCACGCGACAGTAGAAAGCGCTGAACTGAAGCGCTACTTCGGCGAGTCGCCGCTTGGCCTGCGAATCCGGCTAATCGACCGTAAACCCGTCATCACGGACGTGTTGGACGACGAGGCGAAACAGAAAGGTGTTCGTGTCGGCGATCTCCTGACAAAACTGGACGGCGAAGCCCTCCCTGAGCGCGTCCGTCGCGAAGCGTCTTACATTTCTGGATCCACTCAGCAAGGGCTTGGTGTTCTAGTGTGCCAAAAGGTTTTGAATGGATCGGAAGGCTCGTCAGTCTCGGTTACGACTACTAGCCCGGACGGCACGGATAAAGAAGTGACACTGAAGCGAAGTGCCCGCTACGCTTCGGAGCTTGTCTCTCAACGCAAGGGCGAGGTCGTTCGCATCCTGCCCGGCAATATCGGATACATGGATCTCGACCGCGTGGAAGACGATGCGGTCAATGCCGCGTTCGATCGCCTGCGGGATACGGTCGGAATCGTCTTCGATCTGCGGGGCCGTTTCCGTGCGAATGTTCGCTCATTCGCCTCGCGGATCACTTCCAAAACGAACGTGACGGGCATGATCGTGAACGGGCCTGTATTGCTTGAACCTGATGCCCCGCATACCGGGTCCGATTCTTACAGCGCCAGTTACCTCTCGTCGACCGTTATTCCCAGTTCCGATCTGCCGAAGTATAAGGGCAAGATTGTCGCGCTTGTGGACGAACGGACGGCTGATAGCTCCGAACTCGCCGCCTTATTTCTCGAGGCTGCGGCGAAAACGGAATTCGTCGGGTCCCCCAGTGCTGGGGTTGTCGGAGAGTCGACGGACCTTGCGCTCCCGGGCGGCATTCTGGTGTCTTTCTCCGGTCAGGACGTGCGCCACGCGAACGGCGGACCGGTCCAGAGGCTAGGGATTCAGCCCTCGGTCAGCGCCGCGCCTACAATGCACGGTATTCGCGAAGGGCGGGATGAAGCTCTGGAGAAAGCGCTCGAGTTGTTCACCAACCAGTAGGGTGTCTTGCTCCTCAAGGCGAGGCAATGGTACTGTAGAACTTAGGCGTGCTCTGCACGAGTGCGTTCGAAGTGTGTTCTTATGGCAAGAGTTTGTGAAATCTGTGGTCGTGGACCACAATTCGGGCATCGCATTAGCCATGCCCACAACGTTACGAAGCGTCGTTGGAATCTGAACCTGCAATCCGTCCACGCACTCATCAAGGGCGCCGGAAAGCGGGTGCGCGTTTGTACCTCTTGCATTCGCGACGGCAAAGTACAAAAAGCTCCCATCGCCTCCTAGTTCCCTCCGCCTTAACGTTTGTCAGTGTCGACGAGATCCCCATACTCGGGGTGTCTTCGCAAATACGCCTGAACAAACGAACATAGCGGCACGAGTCGCAGGTGATGTTCGCGCGCGTGCTCTAAGGCTGTGCGTACCAGGAGAGCGCCGACACCCTTGCCGGCCAGGCGCGGGGGTACGCCCGTGTGGGTCAGGACGAGATGGTTGCCGCCTCTGAGCCGGTATTCGAGTACAGCAAGATCATCGCCGTGTCTGATCTCAAACCGGTGAGCCGCTTGGTTCAGGATTACCTCAGGCTCTTTTTGTTCGTCTCCCATGGGCTTGAAACCCTACCGCGAAAGAGGCAGGCGAACAGTTCGCCCGGATTGCGCCGACTGGCGAGCCGCATCAAGAATCTCTGTCGCGATGATGTTCGTGTCGAGGGACGAAGGGCTCCCATGGTCTTCAACCTTTCCGTCGAGAACGGCACGCATATAATGCAGAGGGTCATCGTACGGACTCTCAAGCGGTTTAGTCTCGCTCGTTTGTCCCGCTTTATCACCCTCGCGCCGCACGGTGACTTGGCTCGCGGCGATTGTTTTCGCGTATCCCGTCCTTCCATACACCTCGAGATCTTTGATTGAAAACGGCCAGTCCCACGAACCCTGAATGACGGCGACCGCGGAAGGGTAGTTCACCAGAATGTCTGCCTCGTCATCCACCTTCGGATAACGGTCCGGTTGCATCTGCTTTGTGATAGCTGTGACGCTAACCGGTGCCTGGCCCTTCATCAACCAAGTCGCAAGATCCGCGCCGTAACAGCCGAAATCAAACAGCGCACCTGCACCGTTCAGTTTGGGATCGGACAGCCATTTTACAAATTCGGGCTGCATGTGAAACGGTCCATCATGCCCATCGTGTGCGACAAACTTTCTCGGCTCGCCGAGCCCTCCGCCCTGGAGTAGATCGTACGCTGCTTTATTGCTCGCGTACCAGGTCGTTTCGTAGTCGACCAAGACATGGATTTTCCCCGAGCGCGCGGCGTCCGCAATTGCAAGAGCATCGCGGTAGCTGACCGCTAATGGTTTTTCCATCATCACGTGCACTCCGCGTCGCGCGCACTGTTTGACAACGTCTGTGTGATCGAACGTATTCGTGAATACGAGGACAGCCTGAGGATGAGCGCGCGAGATCATCTCATCCAGATTTGAAAAGTACAGGTCATTATGAAGGCCAAGGCGTTTGGCGTAACGGTCGAATAGCGCTCGATCCGGTTCCGCGACGCCGACCACCTGGACGTCGGGTCGGTGTAACGCTGCACCCGCGGGCACCAATGCGCCGCCACCGAGGAATCCGCCCGCATGGCCGTGAACCAGACCGACAATGCCGACGCGCAACGGTGCCGAGGGCGTCGTCTGGCCGGGTAGACTGACTGCCATTGTCACTGCGCACAGGCAGGCGAGCGAAAGCGTTTTGGTGATCATTGAAAGTAAAGCGCACTCATCTGACGCAGAAAAGCAAGTGATTCTGCCATTTCGTCCATACCGTTCATGCCATCTTCAATGCTGACCCAGCCGCCATAATCGTGCTCTGCCAGAATTCGAAAGATGGAATGGTAATCGTTTAAACCCTTGCCCGTCACACCATGGCGCAAGCTCTCGGAATAGCCGAGCGTTCCATCGCTCTGGCGTAGATCATCCAGCGTTGCGCCCGGAGCCAGCCATCGGTCGCTGGCATGCATGCTGACCACCCTGTCCGCTAGAGCGCGTAGCAACTCAACTGGGTCATCTCCCGCAACAATCGCATTCGACGGATCATACTGCACTCCGAAATGTTCTCTGTCCTCGATCGCTCCGACTACCGCGAGAAAGCGATCGGCTTTTTGCGCGAATTCAGGGTAACGCCAAAACCCGTCTTTGTAGTGGTTTTCAAGTCCGAGAATGACGTCGTGCTCTTTTGCAACCGGAAGCAACGTTTGAATTGCCTCGACCACCCAATCGCGGCCTTGCTCCCAGCTGACTTCGGGATAACGCTGGCCGCTAAGGATACGGACCACGGTTCGAGGGCCGCCCAAAAACCGCGAAGCACGAATCCGCTCGACTTCCTTTTCGATCTCTCGCCCCCGTTTTTCAGGATCCGGCGCCGTGAAATCCGGTGAACAGCACATCATCGGCATAGCGAACCCGGCGCGCCCGAGCGTTTCTGACACTCGCTCGAGGTAGTCCCGGTCAAAACTCGTCAGGAAGAGATCGTAAAGTTCCAGGCCATCGGCATCCAGGTTTTTCGCCATCTCGATCCACTCGAACAGCGACATCTTCCCGTCCGCGATGTCCTCGAGATAGCACTTGGGAAACGCTGAAATTTTAAGCGGCATTAGGGCGTAAGCACGGCTTTGACGTACTCACCGCCCTCCATCTTCTCGAAGCACTCGTGCCAATCAGGAAGCCCGCCAACGCGGCTCACAATCGGATCCAGGTTGATCTGTTGCGAAACGATCATAGAGATCACCCGCTCCCAGACAGGCCAATTATGGGAAAAGCTCCCCGAAATCGTCACGTTCTTTTGCACCAGCGGATCCAGGCTGAACTGCAAGGGCTGCGGGCCCCATCCAACTTTGATGATCTGTCCCGCCGGGCGCACCGCCTGAAGAGCCATTTGCAACGCCACGGAAGCTCCCGACGCATCGATCGCGACATCAACACCCAGTCGGTCTCCCCATTCGCTGACGTACTCGAGGACGCCGCTGTCCAGGGTGACGTCTGCGCCGAGCGATCGCGCCACCGTGAACCGAAATTGGTCAGTGGGTAATCCGGCGACAATCACGTGTCCCGCACCGCTTAATTTCGCCATATGAGCGCACAACAAGCCGATGGGACCAGGCCCGATCACGAGAACGCTGTCGCCCGGACGAACTCGCCCGTTCACACAGACCGCGTTGTACGCCACGCAACAAGGCTCCGTCAGAGCAGCCCGTTCAAATTTCAGCTGATCCGGAATACGATGCAGACAGCGCGCGGGAACCCGAACATACTCCGTCATGGCGCCATCCACTCCGTATCCAAAGCCTCGTCGTGTAGGATCCAGGTTGTAAAGCCCACCTCGGCAGAGCGGAGATGTCTCATCGATGACGGCCGCCGTTTCGCTGACGACCCGATCACCTTCGCGAAAGCCCTTTACGTCCGCTCCGATCTCTGCGACCGTGCCCGAGAATTCATGGCCCAAAATGCACGGGTAGTTCACCGGCCAGCTATGAGAGCCGCGCCACTGATGAACATCGCTTCCGCAAACACTCACTGCTCCAACCCGAAGCAATACATCAGAAGCACCAATCGCGGGAACAGGAACTTCGCGCAGCTCCACTGAAAACGGATCCTTCGCGAAATTCACCACGCCGGGCATACTCGCGCGCACCGTTGTCGCACTCATGCCCGCACCTCAGCTCCGACCGGGACATCTCCGTACGCGTGGACCCGTTCGCAGATGGACCGGAGCGTTCCTTCGAGGTCACCAGTTGTCGCGCGGAACGCATGCGAGTCGATGGCTAAGGGCGCACCGACCACGACGAGCGGCGCTCCGTATCGCGGAGTGTCAATCGCCTGCTCAATCGTCAGACCGCCAACCGCCTGCACCGGCACGGAAACAGCGCGCACGATCTCGCCCAAATGATCGAGCGGTGTAGGCGGCTTCAGGCCGCGTTCACGTTGTAGATTTCTCATGTCATATCCGATATGGTGCACGATGTAGTTACAGCCGAGTTCTTCCAGCCGCTTGGCTCCAACGACAGGATCGGGCATCGCCATGTTATCGCCCATGACCTTTACACCCAGATCGCGTCCGGCCTTCGCCACAAGCTCGACCGTTTCCTCGTGAGCCTGTCCCATCACGACGACATGCGTCGCACCCGCCTTGGCCATCAGTTCGGCTTCCAGCCATCCGCCATCCATCGTTTTCAGGTCGGCGACGATTGGAACATTCGCGTATCGCGCCCGCAATTCACGCACGCCGCGCATTCCCTCAGCAATGATCAAGGGCGTTCCCACTTCCAGCCAATCCACGCCGGCTCGCACCGCGATCTCTGCTGTCCGAATCGCCTCATCCAGATCGATGAGGTCGAGCGACAGTTGAACAGTAGCTTTCATCCAAACCCAGCTTACGCCGAGCGATCGTGAAGCGCCTTGTCCGCCTGATCCCAGGGCAAAACACCGGAGTCTTTCGCCCGGGCGTCCCAGGATTTCAGTATCGATCGCGATACTTTTCAATCTCGGGATTAAGAGCGTGGACCTGCTAGTGGGGAGCAGTAAACGCGCCGTACAAGAAATAGGGACGATCGCGTTTCGCCGCACCGGCGACAAATTGCGAAGCTCGGTCCTCGAGAGCATCGGTGAAGTAGTAATTCGGCTCCGGCTGTACGAATTCGTTGCCGCTAGCCAGGGTGACGGGGTTGAAATAATCGGCCGCGCCGTGAATGATGCCGTAGTATTCGTCGAGCCCGCGCTTCGACTGCGTTACCGGCGTGACGTGCCATTTCCCGGCCATATACGTCTGGTAGTTTGCCGTTCTCAGCACTTCCGGAATCGTGCGACAAGCAGGGCTCAGATCGTTCGCGTAAGCGGGCAGCGGACCTTCTTTGTCCACCATGTGACCGAGTCCGGCTTGGTGGGGATAAAGTCCGCTCAACAGACTGGCGCGCGAGGGACAACAACGCGCACAGTTGTAGAACTGCGTGAACCGCACGCCTTCACTCGCTAACCGGTCAAGGTTAGGCGTCGCGATCTCCGAGCCATAGGACCCGATATCCGAATAGCCCATGTCATCGGCCAAGATCAGGACGATGTTCGGTGGACGTTGTGGCGTGCTTTGTCGCGCGCGGACGGGAGAGCGGCGGCTGCTCCCACGGCACCTCGTAGCAGGCTGCGTCTGGTCAGTTCCATCGTTATTTCCAACGCGACGAATTATCCCATGCCCTTGGTCTATTGCCCCGTTTTAACCTCGATGAAGGCGAGCGCATCGGGCTGTAGCGTCAGCCGCAAAGAACCGCGCTCGAGCCTCTGCGGAGCTGATGGCGTGATTGCAGTCGCGCGGTTTAGCTCCTCGACCTGCTCTTCTGTCGCATCGACAGGGCTTCCCAGCGCTTTATAAGCGCGCAGCGTATTGCCGTGATCATCATCGACCCGAGAGACTGTTGCCGTCGCGTTCTCGCCCAATCCTCGAAAAGTAAGCTGGACGGTTTTAACTGTCCCCGTTCGGTCCGGATCGACCAGATTCCAAACCGCGATCGCAAGTGTCCCGTCTCTACGGCGAGTCACCACGGCATCCTTCGACTCGTTCGGAACCCGTTGATCTCCGAGATGGTGGAGTAAGGCGAAAGCATAATAGCTCGGCTTGTTGATGCCCCCCTTGGCTCGTAATCCGAATTCGCCTATGAAGGGCTTTGCGATTGGTCCACCTTCTTCGAAGACATCGGAGAAGGTCCAGAACGAGAGCATTTCCACTTCGCCGTCACACTCTCGAATCGTATTCGCAAGGGCTGGACCCACGAATGAGGTATCGCGAACTTCGTTCATTCCCGGAACGTTCCATTCCGTCCACAAGAGCGGGAGTCGCGGCGTGCTGGAGCTTTTGATCTGTCCTCTGACCTTTTCTACTGCGCGGCAGACCCGGTCGCGCATAGGAATGTCCTCCTCTGTTTTAAACAGGTTCTCGACCGTATCATCGGCATAGCCGTGAGTGGAAACGAAATCGACGGGAACATGTTCTTTCGCGGTGTGTTTGAGGAAATCGTCTATCCAGTCTGCCGCCGCGGTTGCCGGGCCGCCTACTCGCAAACGCTCATTGATACCTTTGATCGCCCGCACGGTGTGATCGTACAGCTCGAAATAGCTCTTCTGCCGCGGCACACCATTCCAGAAATCGATGTTGGGCTCATTCCAAACTTCGAAGTACCATTGAGCCACTTCATCGATGCCGTAACGCTCGACTAAATGCTGAGCCAGGGCCTTCATCAAGCCGTCCCACTTCTCTAAGCTCTTCGGCGGAGAAACGTTCTGCTTGTACCAGAACGGATGGAGCGCATCCGGGTTAAAGGCCAGTTTTTTCGGCATGAAGCTGATCTCGACAACCGGCCGAACCCCGTTCTTCAACAGTCCGTCATAGATCTGATCGACGTAGGCGAAGTTATACACAGGACGGCCATGTTCATCTTCGTTGTAGACACCGACCTCATCGTGAAGAATGGCGTGAAAACGAACGTAGCGGAAATCCGTGATCTGCTTTACGGCCCGCAGATCGTTCCGGTAACTTTCCCGTAACGTGAGGATCGCGCGGCCCGATCCGAACATCTGTTCCCAGAAATGCGGAAACGGGGTGGCCGGTGCACGCGCGTCGATGATGATCTGTTGCTGTGCAAAGCATTGCAAATTCAGGCCAGGCAAAATGAACAGAGTTAAACCCAACCTGGATAGGCAAAAACGCCGCGGTACGACACCCATGCCTCTTTCATACACCCTTGTCCTCACGTGCTGTTTGCAAACGCTACGGCGTTGCATTCCATCATCTAGTTCAAGTCTCGCCTCTTCGCGATAAGCTCAGAGAGTGTCGCGGGTACGCCCAGTTCTGAAGCGCCTCGGCGTGTCCGGTGTTGTCACTGTTATCGGCGCCGCGTTGCTCCTGATTTTCTATTTCAGTGGCCATGCGCTGCTCGCGATATGCGACTTCCTCATTCTGATCCCGTTCATTCTGACCTTGACGGTCCGGGGCGTGATTGCGCTGAAGCGAAACGCACTCTGGAGCGTTCGAAACCGCCTTCTCCTGACCTACGGACTGTTCGGGGTCCTACCCATGTTGTTGCTGTTTATCTTCTTCGGGCTGGGCTCCTGGGCTTTGATGAATGAGCTCGCTATCTATCTCGCCAGCTCGGCTCTGGACCGCCGTCTCGATGCCATCAACGCCGCTGCGGAAACACTGCGCCGGATTCCTGCGGATCAGCGGGACAACGCAGCACCGCAGATTCAGAAAGCTTTTAGCATGAGCTTGCCGGGCATGATGGTTTATCTGAAAGATTCAAAGGGAACACACCGGTATCCCGCTACAGCGCCAGCGCTGAATATCTCTCCCGACTGGAAACCCCTTCGCGGGCTGCTCGTGTATGACAGCCATTTCTATGGCTGGTCGCACTACACGGACGGCGAGCTGGAGATCAATGTAGTCGCTCCGCTCACAAATCAACTAATCGAAAATCTTGTACCCGATCTGGGTGAAATTGCGCTTGTCGAGACTCCGGAGCCCGGCTCGCCGGGCCATAACCTGGCAGCAGCAGGTTCTCTGGAAGCCGTACAAACCGGATCGGCGCGGTCCAAAGGAAATCCCGACTATCGCATGAGCGGTAGTTCCGGCGGACATCGCGTAAGCCGTTTGCCGCCCGCGTTCGGCCGGTTAGACATTCCCGTCTTCATACCATCGACCCGTCCTCACTACCACCTCGACTCACCCGGAAAAACGTTTTCCGGTGTCCTCTGGGTTTACTCTCGGCCCTCGGCAGTCATGCGTTCATTCTTTTCCGGATCGGAGGTGATTCGCGATTTTCTGGCGGATTCACTGATCGTTGTTGCCGTCCTATTCTGTCTGGTCGAATTGGTGGCTGTATGGATTGGCGTTTCGCTGTCCCGGCGCATGACGCGCGCAGTGAACCAGTTATATGAAGGAACGCGCCGTGTCATTCAGGGTGATTTCCAGCACAGAATTCCCGTCACAGATCGGGACCAGCTCAGCGAACTTGCACTGTCATTCAATCAGATGACCGGCAATCTCGAGCGTTTGCTTTCCGTCGAGAAAGAGAAGGAGCGGTTGCAGACCGAGCTTGAGATCGCGCGCGAAGTACAGGCCCAGTTGTATCCGAAAGAGGCGCCTCCCGTCTGTGGCCTCAAACTGACGGTTCGCTGCGATCCGGCTCGTATGGTCTCGGGCGACTACTACGATTACCAGCAGGTTGCACGTGGAAAAGTCGCCTTCGCCATCGGCGATGTTGCCGGGAAGGGAATCTCGGCGGCGCTCCTGATGGCGACGCTGCAGGCGGCTCTTCGGGCCCAAATCACCGCTTACACGCCAGCTCAGGAAAATGAATGCAGCAATGTTCCCGAGGTGGACGCTGCCGCCTTAGTCTCAAAGCTGAACAAGCAGATCTATGCGCATACGGCACCCGAAAAGTATGCGACGTTCTTTTTTGCGCTGTTCAATGAGGAAACGCGAGTGCTGACGTACACAAACGCCGGGCATCTCTCTCCTCTGCTTTTTCGGGGCGGGGAAGTGATTCCGCTCGACTCGAATGGCACCGTCGTCGGCGCATTCCCGTTTGCGAAGTATGACGAGAGCTGCCTGACGTTGAATCCGGGCGACCTCCTGGTTTGCTATACCGATGGAATCACAGAGCCGGAAAACGCCTTCGGCGAGATGTTCGGGGAGGAGCGCCTGATCGACATGGTGCAGCGAAGCACTCACCTGGATGACGGAGAGATCGTAAACAAGGTTCTCGAATCGGTTCGGAGCTGGACTGGCTCACCCGAGTTGCACGACGACATGACACTTCTGATTGCACGGCAGGTGCAGAGCGCGTGAAGATTCTCACTGCGGCAGAAATGCGTGAAGTCCTGGCGGACAAACTTACCGTCCTTCGTGAACTTAAAGTCAATCGTTCGTGAATTTTTCAACCATGGAGACATGATCGTAGATCAGCGTGTTCATGACGTTTTTGATAAGATGCTGGTCCTTCCCTACTTGAACTCGAGTTGGAGGTACAGGATGAAGAAAGCACTCTGGAGTGCGGTGATTGCCATCTTGTCAGTTGCATTCGCCTGGACGGAGACAAAATCCAGCGACGCGACAAAGAAGTTGGAGGGCACGTGGGAGCTCGCGTCAGCCGAACGAGGGCAAACCCACGGGAAGCTGCCTGAAGGTATGAAACAGATAAAGCTGATTTCGTCCCAACACTTCGTCTGGGTCTACTACGATGTAGCGAAGATGAAGCCTCTTTACACCGGCGGCGGCACGTACACGCTAACCGGCAACTCCTATACGGAGCATGTTGACTACATGAATGTCGAGGGGGCTGAGAAGATAACGGGAAAAGACCAGCCATTCACGATCAGGCTGGAAGGTGACACCCTCACGCAATCTGGCACGATGTCGGACGGTCAAAAGATTTCTGAGACGTGGAAACGAGTCGACTGAAGACCGAAGTATGCGTTCCATTCAGACTCGATGATTCGATCCGTTGGCGCATTCCCGATTGCGAAGTATGACGAGAGTTGCCTGACGTTGAATCCGGCGACCTCCTCGTTTGCTATACCAATGGGATTACACAGCCGGGCTCACCCGACTTGCACGACGACATGACACTTCTTATTACACGCCAGGTCCAGAGAGCGTGAAGATTCTCAGTGCGGCGCAGATGCGTGAAGTCGATCGACTTACGATCGAGCGGGGCATACCTGGGCTGATTCTCATGGAAAACGCGGGGAGCCGCGTCGTAGATTTCCTTGAGCGAAACTTTGCGCGTTTAAGCGACCACGACGTGGCGGTTGTTTGCGGAAAGGGAAATAACGGCGGAGACGGATTCGTTGTCGGCCGCCAACTCTTCACACGCAAGTTGTGCCGCAGGCTGACGGTTTACGAGCTCTTTCCTGCCGAAACCCTGAGCGGGGATGCGGCGGAAAATCGCAAAATGCTCGACGCCTGTGGTTGCCCGGTGCAGTCTGTTTTGCGAGACGAACCCAACCTGGCAACGATCGTCGTGGATGCGGTGCTTGGAACGGGTTTGAAGGGGCCTGCTACGGGCCCGTCGCTCGAGGCCATTCGCAAGATCAATACCTGGTTCCCAAACGCCTCGAAGGTGGCCGTCGATATTCCTTCCGGACTACCTTCCGACGATACGAAGCCAGAAGGAGAGTTCGTCCGAGCGGATTGGACGGTCACGTTTACCGCTCCTAAAAAGAGCCAAGTGTTTTCAGGTTCTTACGGGCTGATGGGTAAACTGTCGGTGTTTCCAATCGGTACCGCGGCAGAGCTTTGTTCCGAGAACCCGGCGTTTACGCTCAATCTCACACAGCCCTCCGACATCGGCTATTTATTTACTAAGCGGCCGAACGATTCAAACAAGGGAATGTACGGCCACGTTTGGGTGGTCGGCGGCTCTTTTGGCAAAAGCGGCGCGCCCGCGATGGCCGGTTTGGGTTCGTATCGCACAGGAGCAGGTTTAGTGACCGTGGCCATTCCGAAATCCGTCCTGACTGCGGTAGCGGCAGTCCGGCCCGAACTGATGACGGAGCCGCTGGGCGAAACCGAGAATGGGCTCATCCGGGAATCCGAAGCTGATCGGTTGCTTCCGATATTGGAAAAGATGACTGTGCTCGCCGTCGGCCCCGGTTTGGGTACGGGCGGGGAAGTGAAGCGCCTCGTTTACCGCTTGTATGTCGAACCGAATCTCCCTGGTGTCTTTGATGCAGACGCACTCAATGCGCTAGCGGGCGATATGCCGCGAATCGAAGGAAAGGTTCGAGTCCTGACTCCGCATCCGGGCGAGATGGGACGGCTTTCGGGCAAATCGACCAAAGAGGTGCAAAGGGATCGCCTCGGTTCGGCCCAGAGCTTTGCCGAAAGGAGCGGAGCGACGGTAGTGCTCAAAGGGGATCGAACGGTCATCGCGTTTCCTGATGGCGAGACCTGGATCAATCCCTCCGGTTCTCCCTCCATGGCGACTGGCGGAACCGGCGACATTCTTACGGGCATGATCGCGGGAGCGATTGCGCAGCATCCCGATAACTGGAAGCGTGCCGTCATTGCGGCTGTCTGGCTCCACGGGCGTTGCGGTGAACTGGCGGCGGAACGATTGGGAGAAGAGGCAACTCTTGCAACGGATTTGCTCGACAGTTTGCCACAGGCCATCAATGAAATTCGTCCGGTTTGAGTCTTCCTCGGCCGACGACACACGTGCCATCGGCCGTCAGCTAGCCAGCGTACTTCCTAGCCGGGCAGTGATTTCTCTCGTTGGGGATTTAGGGGCGGGCAAAACAACACTCACGAAGGGAATCGTGGAGGGGCGCGGGGCGGCTCGGGAGGAGGACGTCTCGAGCCCGACTTATACGCTCATTCATGAATATGGAGAGCCACCGTCCGTTTATCACATCGACCTGTATCGGCTCGATCACGAACACGAAGCGGCGAGGCTCGGTTTGGAAGAACTGTTCGAAATGCCTGCTCTCGTTCTGATCGAGTGGGGCGAGAAGTTTCCGCATCTCCTGCCCCCTGATCGAATGGAGATCAGGATCGCTGAGGCCGGGGAAGACCGGCGGACGATCGACCTTTACGAATCCGTGCCGCGGCAGCCAAGCTGATAATCCCAAAAGCAATCATCTCCGCGCTTACCGGCTCAGGAACGGCCGTCGGTGTACCAACCAGCGCGTTATAGGCTGTAGTGGCGATCTGGTCGTGGCCTGCTGTGGTCGGGTGTTCGATGTCCCAAAACAGATAATTGTTAGGGTTCACTCCCGCCAGGCCCTGCGCCGGTGTCGTAATGTTCGTGAATCCGTACGCAGACGGGTTGGCGGCGAGCGCATTGAAGAGGTTGAAAATATCAACACCAGTAACCGAAATTCCCTGTCCCTCCAGAAGAGCAATATCGGCGGTCCATTCATTCTTGAAAGCGAGGGCTTGGGCGTTTAGCGCTGCGGCGTCAGTTGCTCCCAAAGGTGTGTTGCCGAGAGGTGGAACATCGAGCCAAAGAAAATTCTTTGCTCCCGCACCAGCGAGCGTTTGAATGTTGGCATAGAGGGCATCAGCCGCGGCTTTGCCCGTCGCCGATCCGTTGAACAAATCGTTCGACCCGCCCCAGATTGTATAGAGAGCAGTGGAAGAAGCGCCGGTCGGGTGCGTGAGCAGATAAGTATTGACCTGGTCGGTGATGTAGTTCATTCCATTGGATCCAGTTCTGGCCGTAGCAAAAGCGTAATCCGATCCGCCGCTTAGAGCCAGGAACGGTTGCGGATCAGGTACGCCCAACTTGGCTGCAAGCTGATCGACCCACAAACCGAATGGACCGCTTGTTGCAGGGGTCGTATTCGGACCGTTGGTAAAGCGGCCCTCCGCGTAGTTGTCTCCCGGGAACTGTCCAAGCGTTGCGATACTGAGATTCCCTGTATCGGACAGGCTGTCTCCAAATGCCACAATCTGATCGATCGATGCTCCAAATGCCGGAGTAAACGAGGAACCCAGAAGCAGGGCTCCTAGAATCAGGTGCACGCGCATAATTCTGCTAACCCTCTACAATCTTTCTCTTTAAGGACTCTAACAGAGAAATCTTGTGTCAAAGAAGTCACGGTGGTTCGAAGCTAAAGCCTGCTCGAAATTCCTGGGTCTTGCGTACGCGTTGCACAAGCCACCCTGTAGTGTCGCTACAATGACGGATCATGCGTCAGGTGTTTGCTCTTCTAGGTGCGTTCGCACTCGCGACCCAAGCTGCTGATCCGCCCCATTCACTGCGTGGATATTCTCAGGGAAACTCGGCCACCGAAATCGAGTGGGAAGGCAAGTTCAAGGCAATTCCTCAACAGGACCGCTTGCGCGAGAACATGCGCCGTTTATCGGCTCGCCCCCACCATGTGGGCTCGCCCTATGACAAAGACAATGCGGAGTGGATTGCTGCCCAACTAAAATCGTGGGGACTCGACGCCAGGATCGAGGAGTTCGACACTCTGTTTCCGACGCCACTCGAACGGTCTCTCGAGATGCTCGAGCCGGTGAAATACAAGGCCAAGCTTGAAGAGCCCGCGCTGTCGATGGATCCGACATCGAATCAGAAGAGTGAGCAGCTCCCCGTTTACAACGCTTACTCTGCCGATGGCGATGTTACTGGGCCCATAGTGTATGTGAATTACGGCAGTCCGGCCGATTACGAACAGTTGGAGCGCATGGGCGTCTCCGTTCACGGCGCGATCGCTCTTGCTCGGTATGGCCAAACCTGGCGTGGCATCAAGCCGAAGGTTGCGGCCGAACACGGCGCTGTGGGCTGCCTGATCTACTCTGATCCGCACGAGGACGGGTACGCGCAAGGCGAAGTTTATCCGAAAGGCCCCATGCGGCCCCCCTTCGGTGCTCAGCGCGGGAGCGTCATGGATATGCCGGTGTACCCAGGCGATCCCGCGACCCCGGGGATTGGCGCCGTTCCGGGAGTGAAGAAGCTGCCGCTGAATGAGATTAAGACCATCACCAAGATTCCGGTGATGCCGATCTCGTATGAGGATGCTGAGCCTCTGCTGAAGAATCTGGACGGTGAGCTTGTTCCTGCGGCATGGCGTGGTTCGCTCCCGGTTACTTATAGAGCCGGGCCGGGGCCCGCGAAAGCGCATCTCCACCTAAAATTCGATTGGAGTCGAAAGCCTCTTTACAACGTCATCGCCAAAATCCCGGGTGCGAAGCATCCGGATGAATGGATCATCCGCGGCAATCACCACGATGCCTGGGTGAACGGAGCTGCCGATCCGGTGTCTGGCGCGAGCCCTGAAATGGAAGAAGCTCGCGGGCTCGCTGATCTGGTGAAGCAAGGCTGGAAGCCCGACCGCACAATTATCTATACGTGGTGGGACGGAGAAGAGCCGTCTCTGCTTGGGTCGACAGAGTGGGCCGAAACGCATGCGGACGAGCTACGTCAACACGCGGTCGCGTACATCAATTCCGATGGCAATGGCCGCGGGTTTTTTCGGGCCGGAGGCTCCCATTCTCTCGAAACATTCGTCAACGAAGTGATGAAGGACATCGAAGATCCTGAAACGAAAATGAGCATCTGGAAGCGAGTCCGGTTGGCCGATATCGCGAGGGCGGCCGGACCTGCGCGCTCGGAGCTGCGATCCCGGCCTGACCTGCGGATCAGTGCTCTCGGGTCTGGATCCGACTACACCGTATTCACCGATCACCTGGGAGTCGCGAGCCTCAATATTGGGTTCGGGGGCGAAGATGCGGGAGGCGGGCAATACCATTCGATTTACGACGACTTCTACTGGTACACCCATTTCGAAGACACGGATTTTTCGTACGGTCGTGCACTCGCGCAAACCGCGGGCGTCATTATGATGCGTCTGGCTGATGCCGATGTTCTACCGTTCAAATTTACGAATTTCGCCGAGACAGTTCATAGTTACCTGAGCGAGATCAAGAAGCTCGAATCCGATCAGAAGACTGCGGCCAAGGAAAGAAACACCGAGATCGAGGAAGGCGTTTACCAAGCCCTTGCCGATCCGAAGAAAAAGATGGTTCCGCCGTCCAAAGAACCCGTCCCTCCCTACCTGAATTTCGCGCCCCTGGACAATGCAGCCGATGAGTTAACGCGGGCATCCGAAGCATATGAGAAAGCTTTCTCCGCGAGCACGAAAACGTCGTCGCCCAGCCTGGATGCGAAGCTGATCAAATCCGAGCGGCTTCTGTTGAACTCGGAAGGGCTGCCCAACCGCCCGTGGTTCCAGAACCTGGTCTATGCGCCCGGCTTCTACACAGGTTACGGAGTGAAGACAATTCCGGG
The DNA here is from genome assembly GCA_045807925.1 of Bryobacteraceae bacterium. Taxonomy (GTDB): domain Bacteria; phylum Acidobacteriota; class Terriglobia; order Bryobacterales; family Bryobacteraceae; genus Bog-105. The sequence continues at coordinate 53,928 of JBJMGK010000106.1, forward strand.
AGTTCGTGAAGCAATAGAACAAAAACGCTGGAGCGAAGCAGATGCGCAGATCGCGAAAGTCGCGAAGGCGCTTCAAAACGAAGCCGACCTGTTAGACGAGGCTGCCAAGGAGTTTGGCAGCCGGTAATTGACAGGGCCAGCGTCGGAGCTGAATTAGGCCGCCGAGACATCTGTATTGGACTTCGGCGGCTGATAGCTTCCAACCACGGGCCGGAACGATTTGACCAACCGGTTCCATCCATTTATTTGCACCACTGCGAGTATCAATTTGGCTATTTCTTCTTCGCTGAATTGCTCTCTCACCCGCGCATAGAGTTCATCCGGCACATCGCGGCCGGCGATCAGTGTCAGGTGCTCGGTCCATTCCAACGCAGCGCGCTCTCGATCGTTAAAGAACGGAGTCTCTCGCCACGCGCTGAGCGCGTACAGGCGCTGCTCGGTTTCGCCGTGTGCGCGTGCGTCCTTCGTGTGCATGTCGAGACAGTATGCACAACCGTTGATCTGCGAAGCGCGGACTTTCACCAACTCTCGCAACGTAGGTTCAAGCCCTGAGTTCTGTAGCGGGGCTTCTAACCCATACATTGCTTTGAGCACTCCGCTAAATGCCGGGTCGGTGACGTTGATTCTCGGCTCCGGGTGTTTTGTATTTGCTTGTTGCATCTTGTTTCCTCTACTCTTCACGACGAAATAGCCCAGCGATTTGTGATGGCCGCCTGAATTTTTGTACGCTGATCTCGTTGGACACGATTAATGTTCCAAAGCCGGAGGTGACAGGTGCGAACGCACGCAAGCGGCTTATGTCGCTCGCCTACGGGTATCTGGGAAGCCTTGCCGAAGCGGAGGATCTGGTGCAAGAAGCGCTTTTGCGCTTGCAGCAGTCAGACCCTCGGTCCATCGAAAATCCCGATGCCTGGTTAACAACCGTCGTGACGCGCCTGGGGATCGACAAGCTTCGATCTGCTCAACACCAACGAGAGCTCTACACGGGGGAATGGCTGCCGGAGCCGGTGTTTGGGGCGCCTACACCGGAACAAAACGCAATCACTCAGTCGCGTCTGTCCGTCGGTCTCTTGTACCTTCTCGAAAGTTTAGAACCAGAGCAACGCGCGGTGTTTGTATTGCGGGAAGTATTTGAACACCCGTACGATCGCATCGCTGAGATGACCGGCAAATCACCGGCTGCTTGTCGCCAGCTGATGGTACGCGCGCGCGGCTCTCGAACGCACGCGAGAGATTCCGCCTGTGTCGGCAAGCGTGGCTGATTCCGTCATCTCTCGTTTTCTTCATGCTCTTGCGAAGGGTGACGAGAAAGAGTTGCTTGGAGTCATTGCAGACGATGCGGTCCTTGTGGGAGATGGCGGTGGCAAGGTTCGTTCGGTTCTCAATCCGATTCACCGGCGCCGATCGGATTACGCGATTCTTCCTCGGCGTGCTGCAAAAACTTGGAAGCGGATGGGAAGTACGCCCGGCCAGTGTAAACTCAGGCCCCGGTCTGATCACACACACCGACGGACAGCTCAGTTCGGTCGTTTCGTTGAGAATCGAGGGCGATCGTATCCAGGCTATCTACTCGGTCAGCAATCGGGATAAGTTGCGCAGTCGTTCATTACTCGAAGCACGCGAGTGCGAGTTTATTAGCACACCGCACGAGCGCCGGTAATGGCAGTACTTGCCCTGACTTTATTGGTCTTTACGTGCAGGACCGGCGGCCGCGTCTTGCTCGTGCGTTGTTCCGGATGTTACAATTTTCGTAATCTGTTGCCTCTAAGCGTCACAGGCCTTCTGTGACCCCTCAGCTTTTCGAGGCCCTCCCGTCAAAACGCTCCTTTGTTGTAGCGAAGCGCACATTCAAGCTTCTGCCGGCTCTCGCCCGGCCTCATGACTGCAACAAGGAGACACAGGGGTGTTATCAAAACGAATTTGCTTTGTATTATTACTGCCTATTTTTCAGGCAGCGCTCTACGCACAGAACTATCAGGGTGCAGTTCGCGGAACTGTGACTGACACATCGGGCGCGGGTATCGGCGGAGTCAAAATTACTTTGGCCGATCAGGCGACAAACGTTTCCCGCAGCACCGTCACGAATACGGATGGCGGATATGTTTTCAGCTCCCTCGAGCCGGCCACGTACTCTGTCACCGCCGAGAATCCGAGCTTTAAGAGGTTCATTCGCCGGGATATTTCCGTCGCGACGCAGGCATCGGTGACTGCGGATGTGCAATTGGAACTCGGCGCCGTATCGCAGAGCGTCGAAGTCACCGAAGAAGTGCCGCAACTCGAAAATTCCAACGCTTCCAATGGACAGGTGATCGACGCCCAGAAAATGTCGGACCTGCCGAATCTTGGGCGTAATCCGTTTTTATTCGCGAAGCTGTCGACAAATGTCGTGCCCGTTGGCGATCCGCGGTTCAACAGGTTTCAGGACCAGAGTGGCTCATCACAGATCTCCATTGGGGGCGGCCCGATTCGGGGAAATAACTACACTATCGATGGCGTCCCGATCACCGATTCGACAAACCGGGCTGTGATCATTCCCTCCATTGAGGGTACGCAGGAGATGAAACTCCAGGAGAACACTTACGATGCCACGATGGGCCGGACCGGCGGTGGCGTGTTCAACACATTTCTTAAATCCGGGTCGAACGCGCTACACGGTTCACTGCTCGGGTACACTCGGCAAACGGACTGGCTCGCCAATACGTTCTTTCGAAATGCAAGCGGTCAGCCGATTGCCGACCAGCCGCAATATAACTGGGGTGGTTCGCTCGGCGGTCCCGTTTGGGTTCCAAAAGTTTATGACGGGCGCAACAAAACGTTCTTCTACCTGGTAACGGAGAGTTATCGCCAGAAGTCGCCCCTCTCCGATCAATACACCCTTCCGACGGTGGCTGAGAGAAACGGTGATTTCTCCGCCAGCAAGCGGATACTCTACGATCCGCTGACATCGCGCGCCTGTACAACGGCGGACGCTTGTCCAATTGGTGTGTCGACAGTCCGGAGTCCGTTCGCGGGAAATATGATTCCTTCGAACCGTCTGAACCGAGTCGGTCAATCAGTGTTGAATCTGATGCCTGCTCCGCAAACGGGAGTCATCGACGCGATCAACTTCACCGGCTCTGACAATCTGAGCGATCGTGCGGACGAGTACATGGCCAAGGTCGACCACGAAATTCTGCCCTGGTGGAAGATGAATGCGTCTTACCTGCATTACAAGAGCAGGGAACCCGGCGGGAATACGTTGGGCACTATTCTGACCGCCAGCAGCGGCACTCCGTATCTTCTCTACCGGAGAGTGGATGCGACTCAGGTCAACAGCATCATGACTCTGAATCCGACCACGGTGCTCAGCCTTCGATTTGGCTTCAATCGGTTTCCGAATGTAACTGCTCCGGTCAACAGCGGCGTGAGCCCGGCGCTTCTTGGATTCCCCACGAACTATGTCAATTCCATTCAGGCGCAGTATTTGCCGGAGTTCGACTTCAGCAGCAATCCGAATAACTTCAGCAACGTTAGCCCTAGCAATACTGTTTTTTACTCGCGGAACTGGCTGGGCAGCGTGTCCAAGTTTGCGGGTCGTCACAGCTTGACGTTTGGCGTGGACTACCGAGCCATCCACACCGATTTCTTGAACCTGAGATCCACCGCCGGACTTTTTGCATTCAATGGTGTGTTCACGCAGCAGTATCCTACACGGACGAATGGTACCGGGCTCGATTTCGCGGACGCACTGCTGGGATTTCCTTCGTCGGGAAGCGTGAATACAAGCACGAAGCTCTACACACAGGTGAATTACATTGCCGGTTATTTGCAGGACGACTTCCGGGTAAACAGTAAGGTAACGTTGAACCTCGGACTCCGGTATGAATTCGAAACGGGTGTAAAGGAGAACAATAACCATTTCGTGGTCGGCTTTGACACGACCGCAATCAACCCGCTGGCCAGCAACGTGACGGGTATCACGCCGAAAGGAGTCATTCAATACGCCGGCGTCGGAGGTAATGATACTTACTGCTGTACGCCCGCCCGGAACAAATTCGGACCGAGGATCGGAATCGCCTATGCGGTGAATAATAAAACCATCATTCGCGGCGGCTGGGGCATGTTCTATGCGCCCATCCGGTTCGCCGACGACCCCGGCCTGGCGCTCGGTTATACCCAAACGACTACCTACGTGGCTAGCAATAACGGCAATTCCACACCGGCCAACTCGCTCGGCAATCCGTTCCCGAATGGCATTTCGCAGCCGATAGGAAACAGCCTCGGAGCACTAACCGGAATCGGGTCGGCGTTCAACTATCTGGACCAGAACCGAACCTCAGGTCTGGTATTCCAGTACTCAATCGATATTCAACGGCAGCTGCCAAAGAATATGATGTTTGACATCGGCTATATCGGTTCAGCTTCGCGTCACCTGCAAACCAGTTCCACCGGGACAGGGAATTACAACATTAATCAGGTGCCAGACAGCTATCTTGCGCTTGGGTCCCAGCTGGCTGCAGCAGTTCCAAACCCGTATTACTTGCACGGTGGGGCGGGCGTCGTCGGTGCGGCAACGGTAAGCGCGGCGCAGTTGCTGAAACCGTTCTCTCAGTACGGCGATATCGGGATCCTTACCAATCCGGCGCATGCCCGTTATGATTCGCTGGTGGCAAAGGTCCAGAAAAGAATGTCTTCCGGGCTGACGTTCCTGTCCGCGTTTACCTGGTCGAAGAACATGGACAACGAATTTGCCAGCAGCAATTTCTTCGGTGCTGCTTCCGCCTTCCCTCAGAACGCTTACAACCTCGAAGCGGAATATAGTCTGGCTGTGTCGGATACGCCACTTCGCTGGACCAACACGATGACTTACGAACTGCCGTTTGGTAAGGGGAAGAAGTTCCTGAGCGGCGCTAACAAAGCTCTGGATCTGGCCGTCGGCGGATGGCAGGTCAATTTCACCAACATTTATCAAACCGGATTCCCGCTCGCGATTTACCAAAACACCAACCAGAACGCGACTCTGGGAACAGCCGTCCAGCGGCCGAATGCAACGGGGGCATCCCCGACCATGTCCGGAAGCGTCGAATCGCGGCTCCGGAATTACATCAACCCAGCCGCGTTTTCGTCCGCGCCCGCGTTCAGCTATGGGAATTTAGCGAGGACTATTCCCTATCGGGGCCCAGGTATGAAAAACTGGGATAGCTCGATCTTCAAGAATTTCGCTGTGACGGAGCGTTTCAATGCCGAGTTTCGCGCCGAAGCGCTCAACACGTTCAATTCGCCGCAATTTGCAAACCCGAACACGAGATTTGAGAATAGCGCTTTCGGGACGATCTCTAACCAGGTCAATTTCTCGCGACTGATTCAATTAGGAGTACGTTTCGCGTTCTAAATTTTTGAGCGGGACCATGTTCGTTACCGTTTTGTTCCAGGCCTACAGATAGAAGAAGTTAGGAGAACAAATGTCATTAGTCTTAAGTGCCGAACAGGAAGCCGATTTCGTCCGGCGAGGCTTTTCCAGACGGAATTTCGGCCGCATCGCCACGGTTTTGACAGCGGGAGCGGCTCTTCCGTTCTATAACGAACCTGCGCTGGCGCAGCTTTCCATGGTGCGCAACATGCCTGCCGACGCGGTGAAAATCAACGCAAACGAGAACCCGATGGGGCCGTGCGCCGAAGCTGCGGATGCAATCCACAGCCTGGTGAAAGACGGCGGTCGCTACATGTACGAGAAGACGTATGAGCTGGCCGAGACCCTGGCTGGAATCGAGGGCGTCAAGCCGAGCTACGTGGAATCGTATGCGGGTTCAAGTGCTCCTCTCCATCAGGCAGTGCTGGCGTTCTGCTCCAAGGAACGCCCGTTCGTAAAGGCCGATCCCGGATACGAAGCGGGTGAACGCGCTGCGAAGTTCATCGGCGCCAACACGGTCAATGTTCCCTTGAAGAAGGGCACTTGGGATCATGATGTAAAGGCTATGCTCGCGGCTGCGCCGAACGCCGGGCTGTTCTACATCTGTAATCCAAACAATCCCACGGGAACGCTAACGAGCAAGGCCGATATCGACTGGCTGGTTGCGAACAAACCGGCTGGGTCGATCGTGATGGTGGACGAGGCTTATATCCACATCTCGAAGAGCGCCGTACCCGCTACGGATCTTGTTGCGAAGGATCAGGACGTAGTTATACTCCGCACGTTCTCGAAACTCTACGGCATGGCCGGATTGCGCGCGGGCGCGGCGATCGCCCGGCCGGATCTGCTCGAGAAGATCAGACCGTACAGCGCCGGCGCCATGCCGATCACCGGTATGGTCGGTGCCACCGCGAGCTTGAAATCCAAGAATCTCGTGGCTGAGCGCCGGAAGATTATGGGCGACATTCGCGAGGATACGTTCAATTTCCTGACGGCGAAGAACGTAGACTTTATCCCTTCCGAGAGCAATTGCTTCATGATCAACGTAAAGCGTCCTGGTAAGGATTTTTATCAGGCGATGGCTGCTCAAAAGGTCTATATCGGCCGCGCCTGGCCAGTTTGGCCGAAATACGTGCGCGTCTCAGTAGGCACCAAGGAAGAGATGGCGAAATTCAAAGAAGCTTTCGCCCAGGTCTATAGCGCCTAGTTCGTAATTCCTATACGGGTGGCGTAGCCGCAAGCCCGCGCCACCTTCGTTGTCTTGGGCGGTAAAACCTCGTTCGTTGCAACCGCAGAGGTAAACCGTGCAATTTTCCCGTATCCCTTATAACTGGCGAATCCTTGCCGGAGATCTCTCCGGAGGGGCGGTAGCCGCGCTCATCGCGCTGCCCTACGGCCTGGCAATGGCCAGCCTGATGGGGTTGCCTCCCGTTCTAGGTCTCGTCACTTCGGTCACAACTGCTCCCATTACGGCTCTCCTCGGCCGAAATCCCGTCCTCATCGGAGGAACGGCGAGCGCAACTGTGCCTTTTATCGCCAGGGCTGTCGAGCGCCAGGGCGTTGGCGGCGCTGCCAAGGTCTGCATGGCTGCCTCGGTATTCATGCTCATCTTTGGCGTTCTGAAACTGGGGCGATTCATTCAGAAAGTTCCGCAATCCGTCGTCACCGGCTTTTCCTGCGGCATTGGGGCGATGATGTTTTTGTCTCAACTCGGCGTCATGTTGGGAGTGAAGGCTGTAGTCGATCGAACCTCGAACAACATGCTACTCCAGAGTTGGCAGGTCTTGTCCCATGCCGCAGAGACACAGGCGAGCGCACTGATCATCAGTGCAGCTGTGATCATTGCGGCTCTCCTCTCGACGTATTTCGTTCCGAGAGCACCGGCTCCGCTGATCGGGGTGATTGCGGCGGTCTTGATTGCGAGCACTTTTGGTCTTCATCAGCGAGAAGTCGGAAGGCTGCCGCTCGAGATACCACAATTTGCAGGCTTCGCGTGGACACCGACGGACGTTCTGGATGTCACTCCGGAAGCTTTCGGTCTGGCGTTCGTGTCAGCCGTGAACCTGCTCGTCACGTCGCGCGTTGTTGAACACTTTCGCGGTCGCCACAAGCACTTGAAGAAAGACGACGCCGATGCCGAATTGGGCGCTTATGGCGTGGCCAACATGGTGGCTGGCGTGTTTGCGGCGCCGATGAGCGTGGGCATCCCGGCCAGGAGTCTGGCGAGCGTTCGCTGCGGTGGATCCACCCGGATGTCCAACCTGTTTCATGCGATATTCATCCTGGGATTCATTGGGCTCGGAGCTGACTACATCTCGCATATCCCGATTCCTGCTTTAGCCGGAGTCACCGCCTACATCGGCATCTGTCTTCTCGAGTGGAGCACCTGGCGCCGTTTGCCAAGGATGAGACGCACCGACGCTCTAGCGTTTCTGTGCACGGCAGCCGCTGTCCTGGTTGTGAACGCCGTTCTCGCAGTTGCGATCGGCTGTTCCTTCTACTTCTTGCGCTATCTGCTCTCGAAAGTCCACAAGACCGGCGAGCCGGAAGAAGCACTGTCCAACGTTGCAGTCAGTGCACGATAGCCGCTATTGTGGCGGTGGCTGGTTCGGCGAAGGGCGAGCAACCGGCTGATCGCTCTTGGGTGCAGCCGACGACGCCGGGCCGACGGTCGATTCCGAGACGGGCGGTTCCGTGACCGGCGCTGTTGCCAACGGGACAGTGGCAGCCGTCGATCCGTCGTGATGTGGTCCCAAGCCCAATCCAGTGAGCGTGAGTGCGCTGATTTTTCCGTCGTCCGGCAGCTTCTGATCCGCCTGGAAGCGCTTCAGTGCGTCAATGGAGTCGTCTTTCCACTCACCGTTGGCTTCGCCGTGGAAGTATCCTTTATCTGCGAGTGCCCGCTGAATTTCCGCATAGCGTTCCGGGTCGGGATGCATTTGATAGCTTGGACCGGCTGCCTTGCGGGCCGTATGCGTTCCCTTTATTCGTTTGCCTTTAGCAGCGGAACCGGATGCGGCTTTTTTGCCGGTTTTGGTTGATGCTGCGGGCTTGGCTGTCTTATTTGTGCTGGTCGGTGAAGCGGGAGCCGAGGCGTGCACCAGCGTCATTGTTCCGAGAATCCCAAAGAAAGATCGCCATCTCATCGCGTCGATACTTCCACATTTTATCGCTCCAGAGCTTTCCACTGCAGCTTGCAGACGGCAGGCGTTCGAAACGTACTTTCCGCGTTACACGGGATTGCCTGTCGGCAGTAGCAACTCACCGCGAATTTGCGAGCACGATCGCAGCCATGCGCTGTGATTAAGTGGTTTGTCAGCTAGACGGCCACGGATTGAATCTCGCCCAGGAACGAGCGTCTGGCTGCCGCGTCGATCGGCGACTCGGGTCCCAAACCAATCACGTCCGGAAGGCCGCGCGGATGGGTGAGCAGTAACGGGAGAACGCGGCTACGCCGTGCTTCAGCGGCCTCCCCGGTTGTCCAGAGCAGTTCCGCGAAACACTGCGTGACCTCGTGCAGCGCGCGGTGATACCGATCGTGCTCCAGAGCGTATTGGTGAATCGCCGCTTCCCAGTCCGCGTTTGAGACGAGGCAATCTCGAAGGGTCAGAACGTCCCGCAAAGTGAGCGAAAGACCGGTGCCCCAATCCGGATCAGTTGCAGCGGCCGCGTCTCCGATGAGTACAATGCCCTGCCGGGCGGGATGCGGGACCCAACGGTCGGCGCCGTTAAACTCGGCAAGCGGTCCAGCCGGCTTCGCGTCCTCACACCAATCGGCTGGCAGGCCGCAAGCTCGGCACAAGGACAGAAACTTTCCAACTCGCTCTTCGCCAGTCAGTGCGCGTGGACCGTCTTCCTTGCGGTACATGAAATAGATTCGGGCGCGCTTCTGGCCTAGGGGAGCGACCAAAGTGGCACCCTCACTCCCCACGCCGTGATGAGTTGCGTTCTCCGGGGCGGCAACTCGCTCGCATAACAGTCCGGCAATCATAAGCCGGTCGGGGTCTCGACAGGTCGGAAATCCCGCCCGTGCCCGGACTTGTGAATTTCTTCCGTCGGCGCCAACAATGATCCGAGCTTGAACGAAAGTTGTACTTCCCTGGTACTGCACGCGAGCCTGGGGCGGCTTGCCTGCCATCACTGAGTCCACCGTCGCGCCCCGCCAAACCTCCGCGCCTGCGCTCTCGGCCAATCCCAACAGGCTTTCCTGCATATCGGGATGGTAGGCGTTGAACGAACCCACCCCATGCGGGCCTGTTTCCTGCAGGTCCCGGTTGAACACGGCCCTGCCGCCGATCCACGTCGTCCACCACCGGGTTTGGTTTCCGCCACAGGCAACGAGATGGTCGTAGACGCCGAGACGCCGCGCCGCTGAGACTCCCCAGGGATGCATCTGCTCGCCGCGCACCCGATCCTTGAAGCGCGTTTCGCGCTCCACAATCAGCACTCGGTATCCGTGTTCCCGGAGATTCTTGGCGAGGGTCGATCCCCCTAAGCCGCCTCCGACAATGATCGCGTCATAGATCATGAGTGATCCTCCAGCGATAGGCCTTCTTCGAGACGTTAATTACGCCCAGTCATGTCACGCCTTACATCCGCATCGGTAGATGGGATTTTACATCAACTTGATTCATTGAGCCAATCCGCAAGTGTCCTCCGCGTTCAATATCGAGGAAGAACACGCGGCTATGCTCCGCGCCGGAAATCGAACGAGGAATGACAGTTGCTGACCGCAGTCCCTGGTTGCATTTATGCCGTTTACCGCTCAATCGATGTACGCCCAACTCGCCGACGAGTCAATTCGTGCTCTCATCCATAACCAAACGGAAGCGTGGAATCGGAACGACGCATACGGTTGGACAAAAGATTTTGTCGAAGACGCTAACTTCATCAATGTATGAGGCGATCTGGTGAAAGGACGTCCGGCGATCGAGAGGATCCACGCGTTTATATTCGCAGGGCCATACAAGCACAGCCGATGCAAAGTGTCGGTCGAGACAATCAGGTATCCCGGGCCGAATGTCGCAATTGTGGACTCCTTGACGGAGGTGACGAACTTCAAAGGCCTCCCTCCGGGTCTTGTCTCGACGTCGCCAGGAAGCCTGCGGACCCGCCTGAAACTGATCCTTGTGAACGGCGATAGCGGCTGGAAGATCTTCGCGGCCCAGAACACAGCAATTGTTCCAGAAGCAATGCCCTTCGACTAGAATCCGCAGGGTTCCCGCAGCCGCCGTAATGGGACACCGGGAGAGCCTGCGGCAAGCGGGAAGGTTTCCTCCCACCTCGACAGAAATGCTATGCGGGGGTATTCGCATCAACCTATGTATGAGATATCGCGTTGCATTCGCGAAACGTTTTCAATCCGACGGGAGCGAGTCCGCCCTGAACCCGACGGCAGAGCTGGATCTGGACATCCCGGACGGCGTTGTTGCCGACAAGGTGTTCGTTGGTAGATTTGATCCGGAATCCAAACACAGTCAAGAAGTTATGGACGAGGACGATGCGTTCCTAGGCTCGGCGTCCGCGGAGTTGTGGGAGTACGACGTTGTTGATGGGAGTGAGCAGGATTTCATTGATGCCATGCGCAACTCTGAGACCGTGATGGAATTTACGGTAGTTGACGAGACTGGCGTAGATGCCGATGAAGCGACTGGCACCAACCTGGACGATAGCGAGAACCGGGCTCCTGACGAAATTGACGATTCCGAAGATGTCAGTCTGGGAGGCTCAGGCCGAAGGGGCGGCGACGACGGGCCTGCCGGCCAGGTTACGGGTGATCCAAGCGCCGGTGATCTGAGGCCGGGCAGAGCGTACGGGGCGAACGACGAAGTTGAGGGTATCGCGGACGAGGGGGCTGGCGGGATCGATAGTCTGACCGTGTTGTCTGCGGATGATCCGAGCCTGGGCCTGACAGATGTGGACGGACAAAGCCCGGATGACTGGGCGGCCGACACCGGGCCCACCAGGAATCCGGGTTCCGGAGTTCGCAGCGGTAAATAAAGCCTAGCTAGTCCTTCCGTTCAGGCGCCATCGCGGCGGAGCGGCTGCGATGGCACACCTTCTTTTTCTGGTCCAGGAGGCTCCTCAAGGATGTCTACTTTGTGGCTCCGGCCTTGAACGGCATTGGCGTCGCTCTCGGGGTGAGGCAGTGGCTTTGTTTTCTGGTCCATGCTCTTACCGGAACTCTGAGCCGAAGAGGTTTCCTTATCGTTTGCCATATACCTGAGACGCCCGAAAAACGGCAGCGCGCGACAGGCAAAACCGCTCGTATCTTTTCCTAACCAACATCGTTAATTATCACCACTGTGCCCGCAAGAATGCCGGCCGTCCGATCCGGACATGAACTCCGGGCGAGAAGTGCACGATCGGTGTACCGATTGCCGGCGGGAGACCAGAATTTTCGATTACGTTCTGATCGAGTTCAATCGCGCGTGCGGATTCCAGCGGCCATGGCCGATGTTCAACCTGCGCAAAAGCCAGCCGGCCCGCGAGTCTTGTATACAGTCGGAACCGGGCAGTCAAAAAAACCTCCTGATCATTTGCCTGCTGGATCGGCGATTCGTGGACGATCACGATGCGTGCCCGCCCTGAGCCGAAGTGCCGCTTGCTGGTGTATGCGATTGTGCCCGAATGCGGAGCTACGGACATTTCTGCCCAGCGATACGGCAGGCCGTAGGCGACCCGCGCGCCGATAACCGCCAGGATCCGGTCAGCCTCGAGGGAAAAGAACCAGATTCCGTGTTCGCCATCGGGACCACGGACATACGTTCGTACGTTCATTTCGGGAAATTGAGAGATCCAGGGAACGGCAGGAAAGAGCGGGGGCCGCAAGCCGGTCAGAAGGAATGGGGTTAGCCCAATCCACGCCGACCCGTCAAACGTATCCAATTGGAGCTGACGCGGCAGGAGAGGACGGATGATTTCAGGCGCATAGCGCCAATGGAGAAACGTGAGGCAGTTCCAAGCCTGAAACATCACAGGCCATTTGACACTGTGGCGCGGATGTTCGCTGATCTGTTCAACACCCAAACTGGAGACTCTCTCGTCCCTAGCATAAGCACCTTGCTTGGATCGGATGACCTCAGATCATTCAGCTATTCTGTTCTCGTTGCAGATGGACCGAATGCTTACGGAAAAGGCTCGTTCTGAAAAGTTGCGCGAGGCAAAGGAGCGCACCTGGTTCTACGAATTCGAACTGCCTGACGGTACTCGAACACGCATGGACCTGCCGGAAGAGTAGCGATCGGTCCACTACACGCGCCTGCCGCATCTGATCAATGTCATCCAGAGATAGGTTCCCGATGCAGCCGGCCTCACAGCAAGCGACTTTGCGTCTCACGAACGATACTTCTCGATTGAGATGGCAAAGCATTTTGCGTTCGTACGCGGTTTTGAGATCCGCAACGAGAGTCTCGCTGCTGCCAGGCTGATGACTGACGTGCTTGGTATCCGAAATCTCGACTACGTTCACGCCGATCTCCAGACGATGACGTCCGACGAGAAATGGTCCTCCGACTTCGTCCTGGTCTATGGGCTCCTCTATCATATGGAAGATCCCATTCACGTCCTGAGACTCGCGTCACAGCTCTGCCGAAAACACATCCTTATCGAAACGCAAGTGTTTCCATACGACCTGACGGGTCGAGTCGAAGACGGAAATTATCAAAATCTGCGGCCCGTGAATGGCGTGTTTGCACTCGCGCCCGATTACCCCGCTGGCCGCGAGGGCGGTTCCACGACTCTGGCGTTAGTCCCTTCGCTCAATGTGCTTTTGTTTCACCTCGGGCACTTTGGCTTCGAAGACGTGACGGTTCTCGATGCAGTTCACGACGATTATGAACAGTATCGTCGTGGGTCTCGTGTCAAGTAACGGACTACTGAACACCGGTGCAACTCTGCCCGGGCACGGCATTGCGGCTGCTGTAAGAAACGGCTTGACATATTCCCATATAGGAATATACTGGGCGTAATGCCACGTGCTGCCACGACCACCGACGTATTCAATGCGATCGCCGAACCTCGCCGGCGCCAACTCATTGAATTGTTGGTTGACGGGAAGCCGTACGCGGTCGGCGATATGGTCCACTCGCTCCGGCTCTCCCAGCCCTCCGTCTCGAAGCACTTGAGTGTGTTGCGGAAAGTGGGCCTTGTGTCTGTCACCAAGCAGGGTCCGCTGCGTCTGTATCGCCTCGAGCCGCAACAACTGAAGCCCGTGCATGACTGGATCTCGCAGTACGAGCGCTTCTGGGCTCATCATCTGGACCGCATCAAGGAGCGGGCTGAGCGTAAAGCGCAAGCCCGGCATTCAAACCAAAACTCAATCGCAAGAAAAACAAAGGAGACCTAGGTTATGCCTGCAACCATCAGTGAACAGTCCGTAAAGACCCTCGAGGTCGTGCGGGAACAGAACATCGCTGCACCGCTCGAGATCGTGTGGGAATGCATCCTCGAACAGATGGGGCCCTTAAACGAGAACCCGGATGGGGCGCCCTTACCCATGGTCATTGAGCCATGGCCAGGAGGTCGCTGGTTTCGCGATCTCGGGAACAACACGGGTCACTTTTGGGGTGTGGTTCAATCGATCAAACCACCCTCACTGCTAGAGATCCATGGACCACTTTTTATGTCGGCGCCGGTTGTCTCACACGTCTTGTACCGCCTGAGTTCGGAAAACGGAATTACACAGGTGAAGTTCTCTCACCGGGCACTGGGCCAGATTGATCCCCGGCTTCTGGACGGAGTGCAGGTAAATCGCGGTTGGGGAAGCCTGCTCGCGCGCATTGCCCGAGTATCCGAAATGAAATCGCAGGAGAAGAGATCATGAGCGCAACCCAGACAGTTCCAATCACTGCTTCAATCACAGACAAAGAAACCTGGACTGCAGCACGGAAGGCGCTACTCGCAAAAGAAAAAGACTTGACTCGCCAACACGACGAACTGGCGAGGTTGCGCCGCGAACTTCCCTGGACTGAAGTCACCCGGGATTATGTTTTCGAAGGTCCGCAAGGGGCGGAAAGCCTCAAGGACCTATTTGCCGGACGCAGTCAACTGATCGTGTATCACTTCATGTTTGGTCCGGAATGGGAGGAAGGATGTCCCAGTTGCTCGATGTTAGCGGATCAGTTTGATGGCATGCTTCCGCACCTGCAGCAGCGGGACGCAACATTCGTCGTCATTTCGCGAGCGCGTGCTGACCGCATCAAAGGGTTCCAGCAACGGATGGGCTGGAGGTTTAAATGGGTTTCTTCTTACAACACATCCTTCAATTACGACTACAACGTAAGCTTCACGAAGGACGAAGTCGCGAGGGGCAGCACGTTCTACAACTACGGAATCACTCCGTTTCCCTCCGATGAAGCGCCGGGCGCGAGTGTCTTCTATAAGGATGAGAGCGGGCGCATCTTCCATACGTACTCGACATACGGCCGCGGGCTGGATGCGTTGATTGGTTCCTATTCGTGGCTCGATTTCACACCGAAAGGCCGCGATGAGGACGCGCTGGTATTCCCGATGGCCTGGGTGCGCCATCACGACAAATACGAGGCGACACCAGTTGCCAAGCCTGTTTCTGGCGCATGCTGCCACAGCGAGGAGCACGGGACGTGAACGGGCAGCGCTGCGCCCGTTCGCGTGAGATCAGCAAGGCGGGATGGTTGACTCCGATCGCCGTCCTCGCCCTTCTTCCGAAGTGCCCAGCCTGTTGGGCAGCATACTACGCTCTGGCGACAGGTGTGAGTATTTCAATTTCGGTTGCCACCCGCGTGCGTTTCGGAGTGATCGCGTTATGTATCACAACCGTTGCATATGGCCTATGGAGAGTGACGATGCATCGCCGTGCACGCTCGAGATTTCTGCCTCTGGCCGCAAAACAGCGAGTTGTCTGCAATTCGCGAGTGCCTGCTTCTTGATCAGCGCCTCCGGCAACTGGTTGTGAGCTCGGGCGGGTGAGCTACATTGTGAATGCACTTCGAGCCAAGACGAGGAGAACACAATGCCAGAAACAAACAATCCCGCACTGCGGGATCTCATCCAGGGATTACAGGAAGACTTATCACGTGAATATCAGGCGATCATCGCGTACACCGTGTACAGCAACGTGCTGAAAGGTGCGGAGTGGATGAGCATTGCCAGCGAGTTGAAAAAACACGCTCAGGAAGAACTGCAGCACGCGCTGATCATCAGCGACCAGATCGACTACCTGGGAGCGATGCCGAACAGTAGCCCCAAAGAAGTGAAATTATCGGAGAAGCCGGAGGACATGCTGCGCTTCGATCTGGACAATGAGACTCAAACGATCAAGTCCTATCGTCAGCGTGTAAGGCAGGCAGAAGCGCTGGGCCACTACGCTCTCGCTGAGCAGATCCGGAAAATCATTTCTCAAGAGCAGGAGCACCAGCACGACCTGGCAACTGCGCTGGGTATCGATGTACCGAATATTCTCGAAGAGGGTGCGTAAAAACCGAACAATTCATCCGGATTGAAACCGTCGGCTCGACAGCGGGGTAAAACCTTGCCCCGCTCTCAACATGACCGTAGGCATCAACGTGAAGCATCGCCGGTTTTTTCGGGCGTCATCGAATTCGCTTTGCGGTAAGATTCCGATTCGCGCCGACTGTGCCATTCCTATGGATCGCCGCCTCGTCCGCCGAATTCTATTTGTTGCCGGCATTCTTTTCATCACAGTCTGCATTGGGACGGTTGGATTTTCCCTGATAGAACACTGGGGAGTGTTTGATGCGTTCTATATGACGCTCACCACCATCACCACCGTTGGCTATCAGGAGGTTCGGCCGCTTAACCGAAGCGGCAGAATCTTCAATTCGTTCCTGATTTTCTTTGGCGTGAGTGCGATGTTCTTCGCTGTTGGCGCCGTCACTCAAACTATCATCGAACTGGAGTTTGCAGACCGCTATGGCAGAAGAAGAAGGCATCGTATGATCTCGCAATTACAGGATCACTTCCTTGTCTGCGGTTTCGGGAGAGTTGGCCGCAACGCCTCGTATGAACTGCAGCGGGCCAATGCCCCTTTTCTCGTCATTGACCGAAGCGAACAAAGAGTCGCGCGTGCCGCCGAAGCTGGCATGCTGGCAATCGTGGCGGATGCTACGAATGACGACGATCTGCGGAAAGCCGGGGTGCTTCGGGCTCGTGGACTGATCGCCGCGCTTCCTTCAGATGCAGAGAATTTGTTTATCATTCTCTCTGCCAAGACGCTCAATAATAATCTGAGCGTTGTGACTCGCGCCTCAGAAGAGCAAAACGAAGAGAAGCTACGCAGAGCTGGCGCTGACACTGTTTTCGCGCCCTATACGATGGCCGGGCGCCGGCTGGCCGATTCCTTACTGCGACCGCATGTCGTAGAGTTTCTCGACTTCACGATGAGCGTCGTCGGGCCGAAGATCATGATGGAGCAGGTGCACGTCGGGTCGGGCACTGCCTCAAGGACTCTTGGCACTCTGCTTTCCTTGAGCGGTGTGAACGTGATCGTGCTTGCTGTTCGCGGGTCCGATGGCAGGATGATCTTCAATCCCTCGACAGATACCTGGATCGCGGCAGGCGATTTTCTGATCGTTTTGGGCGACAAGCCGAGTCTGAATCAACTGGAAAGCGCCCTGACAACGAATTAGCGTAGGATTTCCCCGGCAAAGATAACACGCACAGGCCGCTTGTCAGGGTTGCCAGTACAACTCAGGCGTGACGATGAAGCGAACCGGCACATCCTGGATGAATGTCTTGAGCCAGGCCGCACAATAAGCCATCCCGGCTTGTTCGGACTGGATATGTCCCATGAGGATCAACGCCTTGTGTCGACCTTGGGCCGCTGCATCCGAAACGTATTCGATTGTCTCCCATTCCGGAACCTCGCCGATCACCAGCACTTCGACGTCGTCGCGCCTTAGCATCGGAAAGTGGCGCTGCGTGCCGGCTGCACCCGGTAGCAACGCGACGTGTGTTACTTCGAGATCAGGATCACCCACCACGCGGATCGTTTTGATGCCGATCCGCCGCTGAATGGTTTTCGCCAAGTCACGAACGGACGTCCGAGGCAGAAGAAAGAGGGGCGGATCCGTAACGCTCTCGTTGCCCTCCCATTGCAAGGCATCCGCCACGCCGCGCAAAATGCCATCCGGCTTCATCTTGTGCCAATAGTCATGGAACCGCCAGATGACGAGATGATGTTCTGCGATGAACTTCTCCTTTTCGCGCCAAACCGGGTCGCCAGCCGCTTCGAACGTTTCCGTCTTATCCAGATGGCTGTAGAATGTCGGCTCGTGCGTGATGATGAGATTCGCGTTCTCCGCGACGGCTTTTTTCAGGACATCGAAAGTTGCCATCATTGCGGTTGCGACACCCGTCACCAGCGTATCCGGGTCGCCCGCCTTGAATTGATCAACCGTGTCGCTCGTCCAAGACAGGTTCGTGTGATGCTGAATGCGAGCAACAATTTCGCGCGCCGTGGAAGGCTTCGCCGTCTGTCCTGGCAAAAACGTCGAAGCGGCACAAAGGAGGGTGAGTATTCTAATCGGCAAATGCCCATCATAGTTCGGCAACTCTGAGAAAGTCTTGCCTCAACGAACTGAAAGGATAAAGATAGCTGGCATGCCTCTCCAGTTCACAACCTCTTATTTGGAAGACTCGCTTGCGCTTTTTCGCTATTACAAAAGCTTGGGCGAACGAGCAATGGCGCAGGTCTCGGACGAACAACTCTTCATTGCTCTCGATGGCGAGATGAATTCGATCGCCGTGATTGTGAAGCACATGGCCGGCAACATGCGCTCGCGCTGGACGGACTTCCTGACGAGCGACGGCGAAAAGCCCGACCGCAACCGGGATAGCGAATTTGTGGAGCCGCCGAACGGCCGTGATGCGCTACTGGCCCTTTGGAACGAGAACTGGAACTTGCTCTTCCATGCCTTAGAACCTCTCACCGATGCCGATCTGCAACGCACGATCAAAATCCGCGGCGAGGCGCACTCGGTGATGCAAGCGATCAACCGCCAACTCACGCATTATGCCTACCATTCCGGCCAGATTGTTCTGCTGGCCAAGCATCTCAATCACGGCAATTGGCAGACGCTGAGCATACCGCGGAATCAATCGATTGAGTTCAACAGCCGGGTGCGGACCGGCAAAGCCAGTCAAAGATAGTATGTAGTACGGCTCACAGAAAAAACTGACCCCTCCTGATTAGATCTCCCGGAGCGTTTGATGCAATCATGGGAGAAACCATGGTTATTTCGATGAAGCTGCACTCTACAAAGGCCGAGGTTCAGGCCGTGTGCGAGCGCATTAGCGAATTTGGCTACAAAGTGCATTCCATCGAGGGCGAGGAACGGGTCGTCATCGGTGTGGTGGGCGTGGGCGATGTCACCGCGTGCCTGGAATCGCTCGAAGCCATGTCACAGGTCGAAAAGGCAGTTCGTATCTCAGCTCCTTACAAGTTTGTCAGCAGGGAATTCCGCGGCAGCAAAACGCAAATCCGCACGAACGGTGTTGAAATCGGCGGAGACGATCTGATCATGATGGCCGGGCCGTGCTCGGTTGAGAGTGAGAAGCAAATCCTCGACACGGCTCATGCCGTAGCAAGAAGCGGGGCAAAGTTCCTGCGAGGCGGCGCATTCAAGCCCCGCACCTCGCCGTACGATTTCCAGGGAATGGAACTCGAAGGGCTCCGGCTTCTCCATAAAGCAAAGCGCGAGACCGGCCTCGGAATCATCACGGAAGTCATGAGCGACCGGGATGTCGAGATGGTGGCCGAGTACGCTGACATCCTCCAGATCGGCGCGCGCAACATGCAGAATTTCGCTCTCCTCAAGGCTCTTGGCAAAGTGGATCGGCCGGTGATGCTGAAGCGCGGCTTGAGTTCCACGATCAAGGAATTGCTGATGTCCGCGGAGTACGTTGTAGCGCATGGGAATCCGAACGTAATATTGTGCGAACGCGGCATTCGAACGTTCGAAACGGCTACCCGAAACACCTGTGACATTACGTCCATCGCGGTTTTGAACGAGCTATCCCATTTGCCTGTCATTCTCGATCCGAGCCACGCGACTGGAAAACGGAGTCTGGTACCCGCACTGTCGCGCGCTGCTGTGGCGATCGGAGCGGATGGCCTGATCGTCGAAGTCCATCCCCAACCGGAGAAGGCGATGAGCGATGGAGCTCAATCGCTGACCCTTGGGCAGTTCGACGCCATGATGCTGGAGCTGAAACCATACGTGGCGCTTTGGAAGGCTTCTCGCGTTCACGAACTAGCGGCGGTGTAGGTCGTTCTGCGCGTTCCCTGGCGACAGTTGTCGGCGCTCGGATTAGCAGCCGTCATCACGGCTGGTGCGACCTACAGCATTGACTGGTACCGGCACCGGCTCATTCGCTCGAACGCTGATTTGATCGCGTTTTTGCCGGAAGGAAGCAGTACCCGCTTCTTCGTCGATGTCGCTCTCCTGCGGAGGGCGGGCATTCTCAAGCTTTCTTCAAAGGGCGGACTAGGCGAAGATCCCGAGTTTCGGCGATTCCAGCAAGAGACTCACTTCGATTACAGGCGAGACCTGGACGCCCTCGGAGGGTCGTTCGAGGGTGATCGTGTGAACTTCGTGGTTCGTGGTCGTTTTGCCCGTCGAGATTTGTGGCAGTACGCTGCTGCCCGTGGTGGAACCTGCAACGAAAACGTATGCCGCATGCCCGCAAGTACCCCGGGCCGCTGGGCCTCTTTTGCTCTCGTACAGCCTGACGTTTTAGCGCTTTGGCTTGGGCCACGCCCTTCGGAAGAAGCCCCGCACCTCGACGCCAAAGCTGAGGGGGGCGGTGTCTCTCCCTCGCCCGACCCAATCTGGTTCGAGCCGTCCCATGAACTGCTGCAACACCCTGCGGACCTGCCGCTCCCGCTGCAGATTTTCGCGATCTCCCTGCAATCGGCCTCCCCGGTCATCCTCTCTCTAGGCGCGGCCGGGGAAGATGAAGGTGGTGCCTTTCTGCTGAAGCTCGACGCCCAATTCCCAAATGCTTCGGCGGCCGATACGATCCGGAAGCAGCTGGAACTGGAAACGAAGTCCCTGTCGCTTGCGTTAGCGAAACAGAACCTCCGGTCCGATCCGAAGGACTTTGCGGGATTGCTTGCCTCGGGAACCTTTCAGGCTTCGGATCGTCATATGTTCGGGCGCTGGCCCATCCGGCCTGAGTTGCTTCGTTCTCTCGAGTAGGGATTGTCCGTTTTGCGTCATCCGCAGCGCGGTTCTACTCTAACCTAGTAGATATCCTGTCAATGTCGACAAGCGTTTCAGACCTGCCGCAAGCGGAACAGCTGTACCGGAGCTTAGAGGCAAAGGTCCATGCCGTTCGGCCGAAAGAAGACCTCGCGCCTCTTTATAAGGCCTTCCGTTTCGCCGCCGACCATCATAAAGCTCAAACGCGGAAGTCGGGTGAGCCGTATATCTGCCATCCGCTCGAGGTGGCGCACATTCTCGCCGACATGCAGATGGATCTGGTCTCCATGGAGACCGCTCTTCTCCACGATACGGTCGAGGATACGTTCGCCAAGCCCGAGGAGGTAAGGGCGACCTTCGGTGAGGACGTGGCGCGCTGCGTCGACGGCGTCACCAAGCTAAGCAAAATCAGTCTCGCGAATCGCGAAGACCGGCAGGCCGAGAGCTTGCGAAAGATGCTGCTTGCGATGACGGCCGATATCCGGGTCATCATCGTCAAACTGGCAGACCGACTGCACAATATGCGCACGATCGCGGCTCTTCCTCGCGAAAGGCAGGAAGCGATCGCGCAGGAGACCCTGGAAATCTATGCTCCCATCGCTCACCGCCTGGGAATGGGTAAAGTGCGCGGCGAGTTGGAGGAGTTGGCGTTCCAGACGCTCCATACTGAGGCTGCGAATGAACTGCATCGCGAGATCGCGTCCAAACAGCAGGATCACGAGAAATGGCTTGAAGAGGTCCTGAAGCACATTTCCGACAAGCTTGCCGCCGAAGACGTCCCGGCGCGCGTGCAAGGCCGCGTCAAACGAGCATATTCGATCTACCAGAAGCTGAAACGGCAACGAATCACGCTCGATCAGGTCTACGACGTCCTGGCGGTCCGAATCATCACCGATTCCGTGAAGAACTGCTACGCGGCCCTGGGCGTCATCCACAACGAGTGGCACCCGATTCCCGGCCGCATCAAAGATTTCATCGCGATGCCCCGACCGAACCTGTACCAATCCCTACACACCTCGGTCATTGGGCCCGGTGGCGTTGCCTTCGAAGTGCAGATCCGGACGGAGGAGATGCACAAGATCGCTGAAGAGGGAATCGCGGCGCACTGGAAATACAAGGAAGGTGGGAAGGCTCCGAAAGCGGACGATCAGCGAGTTGCCTGGCTCCGTCAGCTCGTTGAGTGGCAGCGCGAGGTGAGCGATTCGGAGGAGTTTCTTTCGACGCTCAAAGTCGATCTCTACTCGGAAGAGGTTTATACCTTTACGCCGCGCGGACGGGTCATCGTACTGCCCCGCGACGCGACGCCCATCGACTTCGCTTACGCCATTCACAGCGATATCGGTCACACGTGTGTGGGAGCGCGAGTGAATGGCTCGATCCGGCCGCTGAAATCCACCCTCAAAAACGGGGACGTGGTCGAGATCCTGACCCAGCCCGGTCATCAGCCGAGCCGCGACTGGCTGGCGCTCGTGAGAACGTCTCGTGCGCGCAACAGGATCAAGCATGTGATTAATGCAGCCGAGCGCGCCAAGGCCGTAGAAATCGGACAGAAATCTCTCGAGAAGGAAGCGCGGCGGCTCGGAGTCAATCTTCACCGCATCTCGCAAGATGAACTGGCCGGAGTTGCTTCCGAGTATGGGGTCAGCAAAGCCGAGGACCTGTATGCTGCACTCGGGTTTGGAAAATACTCAGCCCGTCAGGTGCTCCAGAAAGTGGCTCCGGATGGTGTTCCGCCGGAAAGCGATCAGCCCGCGACCTTGCCGCCCCCGCCGCCCTCTGAATCGCACGCTGGGGATGGCGATCTCACTATTCACGTGAAAGGCGCAGATGACGTCCTGGTGTATCGCGCCAAGTGTTGTAATCCCATCCGGGGCGAGCGTATCGTCGGCTATATCACTCGAGGTAAAGGAGTTGCGGTCCATTCGCAAATGTGCCCGAACGTCCAGAGCTTGATGTACGAAGCCGAGCGGCGGATCGATGTCGAGTGGGCGCGGACGGGATCGGTGACTTTGCCCGTGAAAGTTCT
The DNA here is from genome assembly GCA_045807925.1 of Bryobacteraceae bacterium. GTDB lineage: Bacteria > Acidobacteriota > Terriglobia > Bryobacterales > Bryobacteraceae > Bog-105. The sequence goes on from JBJMGK010000106.1 coordinate 76,546, forward strand.
GGTTTACACGGATGACAGGCCGGGTATCCTCCACCAGCTCACGTCTATCTTGAGCTCGGAGTCGAGCAATATCAGGACATTAGAGGCCAAAGGCGACCACACCCGCACCGATGACAGCGCCATCGTCGACATCACGATGGATGTGAAAGATAAGAAGCAATTAGAGCGGGTGGTTAACGCTTTCCGCCGCATACCGGGCGTCAGGGACATCAAACGAGTGCTGACAAACTAAACCATGCAATCGGAACTGGAAACAATGGCCCCCCAAGCCGAACCCGAACACATCGCAATCTCGAAGTCGAGTGGAATCAAGATCGACTGGCGGGATGGTCACCACAGCGACTATTCGCTAGCTTATCTGCGAGACGAGTGCCCTTGCGCCACCTGCACCGGCGCCCACGGAACCGAGCCGCAGAAGTCAAATTATTCAAAGCCGGACGCCTTCCCGATGTTCAAGCCGGCACTGAAAATGACCTCAGTAGAAGCCGTTGGAAGCTATGCCGTGCGCATCTTCTGGAACGACGGCCATAGCTCGGGTATTTACTCGTTCGACCATCTTCGGCACATCTGCAACTGCGAGCAATGCAAGAACCGCAACTCAAGCTCTCGGCCCTAGGATATGGTCCTCGTCCGCAACCTAATCTGTTTCATGTAGACTAGGCGGTGCGACGCGCCAGAGCATTGGGCGCCCAGGAGGTAAGCATGCCGCCTCCGAAGCTTCCGCAACCTGTGATCGAGATGATGGTCGAACGGTCCCACAGAAGAATTCCTGTACATGCATCGGGACATTATTGCCAGGGTGAATGCAAAACTCTCGGAGATCGGCGAGAAGTCCTACCCGAAAGTGGAGGGATGGCCAAAACCTCCGGATGCCACAGATAAAGACTGGCCGGTTCCACCGACTTACAGTTTGGGCGCCCCCGGTACCGACGCGTACATCAAGGAATGTAAATCACAGGCGTTCTACTCCGGCCAGATGGCCGAATGGGTGCGACACCTATTCAAGCCACGTCAATCCAGCGTTCTGGAAAGTTTACGGATTGGTCAACGGCCCCGTAGACGCTTGGATGCAGGCAAACGGACAACAGGGCCAGGTCCCCTGGGAGGTACTTGGGTCGGGCCCATGCCGCGCGACGCCCCGGCAATGTCGATGTTCGCTCACATGCCGACGCACGATACTGCCGGGGGCCGCATCATCACGACCATATGGACAGCATGCTTGAGCTGGCGCGTATTTTGCGCTCGACTGGCGTAGCCTGCCACTTCTACGATCCGAGTAGCCGTTCCGCCCCTGCGCAGTAGGATTTTTGCCGAGAAAAGGCTCGGGTAAAAAGAGCTTGGGCTATCCAGCCCGTTACAGAAGCCGAAAATTAACCTGGACCTGAGCCTGGGTAGCGACTGGGCGGCCGCCCTTCATTCCCGGGCGGAAGCGCCACTTCATTACCGCTTCGATTGCTTTTTCGTCCAGCCCGAGTCCGAGCGGCCGGACCACGTGGATATCGCGCGGGATACCATGCTCATCGACCACAATGGACAGGAGAACCTCGCCTGAGTACTTAGCTTTGCGAGCTTCCTCGGAATACTCGGGCTCTGTCTTCGCGACCAGTACGGGCGCAGAAACGTCGCCGCCGATTCTGAATGCGCCGCCACCTGTGCCGCCGCCCGATCCGGGACCGTAGCCATCTCCATTACCGCTTCCGACTCCGCCGCCCTTGCCGTTACCGAGACCGTTTGCGCCTTGTCCGCCGGACGTATCCATGAGCTTGCTCAACGGGTCTCCGTAATTGTCGGCAACAATCTGGGGTGCTTGGGCCGTGATGGTCGGTACAGCGGGAAGCTTTGGTTTTTCGACGGCTAAGGCAGGAGGGATAAACTGCTTCGGCGCAGGAGCGGGCGGCGCACCCTTGCTGACCGGAACAGGCATGTGTTGTCCGCCACCACCGCCGCCCCCGGCCTTCTGAGCAGCAGGCGGCAGCTTCGGCTTGTAAGCATCGAGGAAGTAGATCGGCGTGACGTTTTCTTTTTTCGGCGGGATGATCGATTTTCGGAAGACGACCAGCAACAAAGTGATAGCTGCAACGTGAACCAGCAGCGACAGTGTCCCCGATTTGGTCTCGCCGCCTCCATACGCGCCCCAAATAGTGCCGACTTCGACCGGCTTCGAGGTCACTTGGAGAGGGGGGAGTTTCTTCGGGTTGATAACGTCCCGGATATTTGAAATGAACGACTTAAACCAAGGCTGCTCGATAGCAGCCAAATCCCCAAACTCATCACCTTCGAGTGGGCGAGAGGTGATCTCTAAGGGAGGGAGCTTCGGCGGGTTAATTAGCTCCCGAACACCTTTCCCGATCGACTTATACCAGGGCGATTCAATATCGGTTCCCAGGAGAAGGCGATCTAAGTGGTCTTCCGAAAATTCTGGCATGGAAAGCTGACGCGACCTTTTTCTACCTGCTCGTTACGACGCCCGAAAATTGCAACGGTTGCAAAAAGTTAGGCGCCTGGGACGATGGACATTTTCAGCTTAGCACTCAAAAACGAGCTCAGGAGGAGAGGAACAAAGCCTTTATACCCGTCCAGATGTCGTCTAAGACGTCCGTCAGTTCATGCCCGGAGTTCAGAGTGATCAGCCGCGCCTCGCTGTGTTCCTCGGCGAACCAGGCGGAGTTGGCAACGGGTACCAGGTCGTCATGCGTTCCGTGGAAGATCAGGGTCGGTACCCGGCTATCCGGGTATGCCGGGTATTTCTCCGCGTCCCGGAGGAACTCGTACGACAAATCTGCCTGGCCCCCGGTGCCGTAATGAAAGACGGACAGCTTGCCCGAGCGCTGCCAGTCTGCGAGTTCTTCTGGCCCCAGCCGTTCCACCCACAGGTCGTGAAACCCGAAAGCAGGCGCCAGTAGCACTAACTGCTCTATTTCCCTGTGTTCTGTTGCATATAGAGCCGCCAGGTAACCGCCGAGGCTGGAACCGACAATCATCAGCGGGCCTGCTCCCGCCGCCATAGCGCGGACAACTTCCAGCTGCTTCGAAATGGTCAGATGGAAGAAATCTTCTGCCGCGAGGTCGGGCGCATCGAAGCGAATGCCCAATTCGACGAAACGCTCCCCGAGAAAGCGAGCTTTTCTCGACAGCGGACTGGATGCGAATCCGTGTAAATAGAGGACACTTAGACCGGGAATCAACATCTACAGCTTAGTCGTCACGCCGATTCGACCTGCCGGCTGGTACAGATGCTACAACTGTGTAAAGGCTCGTTCCAATTTCGCGTGACCTTACCAAACCCTGCGAGCTTCCTGCTGTTTGGCTCTATTCTCAATCAATGATGTAGGTTAGAGTGTTGGACCGAGTCATTCTTGGCCGAATTGCAGATGTGTTTGCGGAGAGATTAGGAGAAAGATAATGGCAGCAGTAGCAGAGAAGGTGAAGCAAATCATCGTAGAGCAACTGGGAGTGGACGAGAATCAGGTTGACCCAAGCGCCTCGTTTGTCGATGATCTGGGAGCGGATTCTCTCGACATCGTTGAGCTCGTTATGGCGTTTGAAGAAGCATTTGATCTCGATATCCCCGACGATGAGGCTGAAAAGATCAAGACGGTCAAAGACGCTGTCGATTACATCGAAGCGAAGAAGAAGTAGTTTTGAGATGGGCAATGTCCTCGTGCTTCGGCGGAGGGAAGCAGACGCGCGGAGAACAACGTGAGGCGTAGGGTCGTTGTTACGGGCGTTGGGCTCATCAGTTCCGTTGGAACCGGTACAGAAGAAAACTGGTCGGCAATCAAGAACGGCCAGAACGGTATTGGACCTATCACCCAGTTCGATGCGACAGGATTCGGAGCGCGCATCGCCGGTGAGGTCAAGAATTTCGACCCCCTGAAGTACGTCGACAAGAAAGACGTCAAGAAGATGGGCCGGTTCATTCAGTTCGCAATGGCCGCGTCCGAGTTCGCCGTGAAGTCTGCCGACCTGAATATCCCTGAGGCGGAAGCCGAGAACTTCGGTGTGTACATCGGAAGCGGGATCGGCGGTTTCGAAGTCATTGAACGAGAGCACCGGACCCTGCTCGAGCGAGGTCCAAGCAGGATTTCGCCGTTCTTCATTCCTTCTTGTATCGTCAACCTCGCAAGCGGCTATGTATCCATCCGGTACGGGGCCAAAGGACCCAATTCCGCAACGGCTACGGCGTGTACGACCAGCGCGCATTCGATCGGCGACTCTTTCCGGCTGATCCAGCATGGTTACGCCGATGTCATGATCTGTGGCGGCGCCGAGGCTTGTGTCACGCCCATGGGTATCGGTGGATTCGCCGCCATGCGCGCGCTTTCGACTCGGAACGACGAACCGCACCGTGCCTCTCGGCCCTGGGATCGCGACCGCGATGGGTTTGTGGTCGGGGAGGGTTCAGGCATTCTGATTTTGGAAGAGGTTGAGCACGCTCAAAAGCGAAACGCGCCGATCCTGGCGGAGATGGTCGGTTATGGAATGAGCAGCGATGCTCACCACATCACCTCGCCGCCCGACGATGGAGATGGTGCCTACCGGGTGATGCGCAATGCGCTTCGGGATGCCGAAATTGAGCCGTCTATGGTGCAGTACGTGAATGCTCACGGAACCTCGACCGGCCAAGGCGACAAGGCGGAAACGTTTGCCATGAAGCGTGCCTTCGGCGAGCACGCGAAGAAGCTCGCCGTGAGTTCAACGAAGTCGATGACGGGTCATCTGCTGGGCGGTGCTGGCGGTCTGGAAGCCGGAATCACGGTTCTCGCGTTGCGGGATCAGATTGCGCCCCCAACCATCAACCTCGAAAATCCGGATTCCGACTGCGATCTGGACTACGTACCGAATCACGCTCGGCCGATGGCCATCGAATACGCCGCGTCGAATAGCTTCGGGTTCGGCGGTACGAATGGCTGCCTGGTCTTCAAGCGATACACGCCCACGAACAACTGACGCCAGGCGCACGGTTCACCCGTAATCGCGTTTCGTCCGATTTCCATCCGGCATACTAAAAGGGACGCCTGTTCCAAAAATTGGAAGACGTCGCTCCCCATGAAATTGATAGTTTCGGTAAAGCAGGTGCCTTCCCGCGATTCTTCGCTCAAAACCGACGGGAACGGGACCTGGGTAGATGAATCCGATCTTGCGTACGAGATGAATGAGCCTGATGCCTATGCACTAGAGGAGGCTCTTCAGCTCAGGGACAAGCTCGGCGGAGAGGTCGTTGTTCTCTCGCTTGGTCCGACAAGCGTTACTCAAACGATTCGCGAGGCGCTCGCCAAGGGTGCCGATCGCGCTATCCACATCCAGACAGATCGTGCACCGACCGATGCGCTGGCAACCGCTCAACTGTTGGCAAACGCGATCGGGCCCGAAGCACCGGATTTTGTGCTCACCGGCCTGCAATCGGACGATCTTGGGTATGGGCAGACCGGGGTGATGCTCGCCGAAATTCTCGGCTTAGCTCACGCCACCATCGTGATGGAAGTAGAGCCCCAGGATGGTTCGGTACGAGTGAAGCGCGAGTTGGAAGACGGCTGGTATCAGCATGTCACCTTGCCTCTGCCGGTCGTTCTGACAATCCAGTCGGGCATCAAGCGGCTGCGTTACGCCAATCTGATGGGCATCAAGAAAGCCAAGACCAAGGAGATCAAAGTTCTGAAGGCATCGGAGCTTGACGCGCAGCCCGAACAGGCAACAGAGACGGTGCGTGTGTACTTGCCCCAAAGGAATAAGCAGCTTCAACTTCTGTCGGGTGATCCGAAGCAAGTCGCTCATGATCTGGTCGAAAAGCTCCGCTTCGAGGCTCGTGCGCTATGAGTATCCTCGTCGTCTTCGAGCATCGGGCGGACAGGTGGAACCGCATGTCTTTCGAAGCGTTGAGCGCTGGTTTCGAATTGCGGGACGTTTTCGGTGAAGTGTATGGCGCGGCCATCGGGCACAACCTCGCGGAACTTGGAACGCAAGCGAGCCAGTTCGGCGCGGCGAAGCTATTCTTGTTGGATCATCCACTGCTTGCCGACTACACGGCCGACGGTTATTCGCTGGCACTCGAACAGTTGATCCGGCGAGTTCAGCCGGACCTTGTGATTTTCCCCCACACATACCAGGCCCGTGACTACGCGCCAAAGGTTGCCGCAAGATTTAGCAAGCCCCTGGTCAGCGACGTCATCGGAGTGCAGTCGGGAGATAAGAGCGCGACATTTGTGCGGCAGCTGTTTCAGGGCAAGCTGAACAGTGAAGTCAAATTCCTGGAGCGTCCCGGTTTCATCTCGGTTCAGGCCGGGGCGTTTCGGGCAGCCGAGGCTGCCGCTCAGCTGGGAACGGTGGAGCCATTCGAGGTGACTCTTCAGGCTTCGGACATCAGAAGTAAACCGGAACCGCCTTACCGGGAGGCGCAGCGCTCCGTCGATCTGAACGCGGCGGAGATGATTGTCTCGGTGGGGCGGGGCATCAAGGAAAAGGAAAACCTCAAGGTCGTCGAAGACCTCGCAGCCGCGCTGGGAGCCGAGCTCGCCGCTTCGCGACCGATCTGCGACAACGGCTGGCTGCCCATGGAGCGGCAGGTTGGCAGCTCCGGGCAGACCGTGTCGCCGAAGGTGTACTTTGCCGTTGGGATTTCCGGCGCCATCCAGCATCTGGTTGGCATCAAAGGATCCAAAACGATCGTCGCCATCAACAAAGATGAGAACGCACCCATCTTTGAAAGCGCAGACTACGGCGCCCTCGGTGACTTGTTTGAAATCGTTCCCGCGCTTACCGAAGAGATAAAGAAAGCCAAAGCTTAGACGGATGAGAGTACTTTCCATATCCAGCAGCAACGGATTATTGGGACTTGCCGCTTGCGTGGGGGTCACGGTCCTCCTCTCGGGCTGCCATCAACCTGTATCGAAGGATGTTGCCGGAACAGTCAACGGCCGGCCCATCACTTACGCACAATTGGACCGTACGCTGTCCGCGCAATTGCCTACTCTGCCTTTGAAGAGTAATTCCGACCAGACGATCCAGGCTCGCCTCGAGGCGCTCCGGGCGTTGATCGATGGCGAGATACTGTTGCAACGCGCGGAAAAGGAGGGCCTGCTTGCCTCCGACGCCGACGTTGACGCGAAGTTCAACGAAGTGAAAGCGCCTTACACGCAGGAGCAGTTTCAGAAGGTACTCGACGCCCAGAAGATGACGGCTGCCGACTTGAAGGGCCAGATCCGGCGAGAGCTCAGCGTGCAAAAGCTGGTGAATAAAGAGATTGGATCCCACATCTCTATCTCGGACGCGGATGTGAGCGCCTTCTACGAGGCGAACAAGAGTGGTCCCGCGTTCAACCTGGCTGAGAACAAGGTCCATCTGGCCCAGATTCTGGTAACGCCCACCGCCAGCAACACCGCCGGTAATCTGAAGAACGACAAAGCACAGAACGATCAACAGGCCCGAAGCAAGATCGAAAATCTTGCCATGCGGGTGCGTCAGGGCGAGGATTTTGGGGGTATCGCACAAGCGTATTCGGAGGACGCCAACTCTGCTCCGAACGGCGGAGACCTGGGATTCGTTCCCGAATCCGCGCTCAATCAGGCGAATCCGGAGTTACGGAAAGTGATTCTCGATATGAATCCGGGCCAGGTTTCACCCGTCCTGCACACCTCGGAAGGGTATCGCATCATCAAGTTGATTTCGAAAGAACCGGCGGGCCAGCGCCTCTTGAGCGATCCGCGCGTTCAGGAAGAAATCCGGCAAGGCTTATTTCAAGGCAAAGAGCAGGTGCTGCGATCGGCATTCTACGAAGTAGCCCGTAGTGAGGCGAAGGTCGTCAACTACTACGCGCAATCGGTGTTGCAGAGCCGGGATAAGCACTGAGCCTTCGGCCGCATAAGTTGTGCAATGCCATGATCTGGCGCTCGCTGTCTTTGCACAAGGAGCTCAGCTATAACTCAAAGGAATCGCCTCAAGACGGAGGCGAGCCGGCGAGTAGCCGAGACGGGGTTCTACTCAGCCTCTGAGAAGTAACTGCCGCGAGTGCGGACGGAGCAGCGGCAGTGAGGCACCTCAACCTTTATCCTGCGAAAAGATCCATCCCCACTGTTCGTTGGTGTGTACCTCAAGAGATACTGGCCCCGTAGTTCTTCGCCAATTTGACGGAACGCCGCAGAGGTGCTCACCGCATCCGTACCTCGAGCCATCCGTCCGCCGGTGACCTTACAGAACTTCTTGAGCACCGAATCACCATGGAAATCCATACCCATGTCTGCATAGAACGCCTTGTCCATGACCGCGACGGCATAGACGATCGCGTCAGCCTTTTCGGCGTTTTCGAGAGCGGCCCGTTTTGTTACTTCGCTGCCCAGGTCTTCGCCGTCCGTCAGCAGAACGAGCACCTTCCGTCCCGCTTGGTTCATCATCAACTTCGCAGCGAGCGTGATCGCATCGTAGAGATGACTCCCGCCAGCGGTTGTCTGGGAAAGCATTGCAGATGATGCTTCCGCACCAGAGTAGAACACTCGATTGATTGCGGTACCGTCAATCGAACGCGCCAGCAATTCCTGATCGCCCGTGAGACCCTGAACCACATGAACGCGCTGATCAAACTGGACAATGAAACTCGAGTCTCGCGGGCGCAGCACCTGTCTGACGAGAGTCTTCGCCTGCTGTTGCTCGACGCGTAAGACGCTCTCCTGACTCGGACTCGTATCAAATACAATTCCAACAGTCATTGGCGCGTCGGTGTCGCGGGAGAAATAACTGACCTGTTGACGCGCGCCCTCTTCCTTGACGACAAAGTCTTCCTGAGTGAGGTCCTCAACTAAGCGCCCGTTTCTGTCCTCCACAACAGCGTAGATTTCGACGGTCGCCACGCTGTAGACATTCACCACTTCAGACGAGACTCTTATCTTGGGCTTAGGCGCGCCGTTTCGCTGATGATTGAGAGTTGACGTCTGCGGCCAGGCATCAACAAGAACGCACAATACAAGGCAAATAAGTAATAGCCGGTAGGTGCATCGATGTCGCAGCTCTAAAGCTGGGGCAACGAGTGAATCCCGCACAGGCCCACGGATACTCGCTAGAGTTCTTCGTAAGACCAGGGCTCGTTCCATAATCAATCACCTTGGCTTTTTAGGCCTAAAATTACGTCGAGCGACGCGAAAATAGAGGGGCGTTGCGCCGCTCGACCTCAGTTTATGTCATCGGGGTAGTTAATGAAAGCACTGTAAATCCAGCTTCCTCGGGGGTTCCGTTGCAGCGGCCATCGGAGTCCCATTGCTTACCGGTTAATTGCCTGCATCCAGGGCGTTAGAGGAAATTAATGCGATTTCAACAGTGTCGGGTGTGCGCAAGCCCGCCATCTGATGCGCAATGGTCCGCTCGGCCTTGGATCGGTGGAGTTGAAGTCCGGTGCTGTCACCCTGCCATACTTGCGACAGGAAATAAGTCTTGCCATAGCGGTGAAACACGAGCCTTGATTTCTCTGAACTTTCAGTCGGTTTCGTTTGTACTGAAATCGAACTGAACGCGGTCGCGCCGGATTGACCGTCTAAGTTCCGTATGAGGAGAACATCGCAGCCAACAGTACTACGCACCACGCTGTACTCACCCGCCGTGTGTGTTGTGTTTCCGATACGGAATTCGAACGGGATGTTTGCCTTGAGCCCAGACGTCATTTGTGCCTGGGCAAAGGGCACCAGTAATAGACCAAAGAGAGTTGCGTTCGCAAAAACTCTAAATTTCATTCGGTGGACCTCCTTAATGGTCTTGTATGCTCTTACTTCGTTGAGGCGCCCCGGTATCTTGTCGAATCTGTCAGTAGATCCGGTTTATCGAACGCTACCCCAAGTCTTGTTGGGATTTTAATTTCCTCGCGGACGAGCGTCTGTGCGTTCGCTCGCATATGGTAAAAAAGATGGAAACCAAATCACGCGACAAAAATGGAGCTTGTTTATCCATGGCTCAACGGCGCATCGGGTGAAAGACGCTGTCGGGTTCGATGAGGGCTGGATGAACAAAGAAACGTGAATCAGCACCTATTGGATGCGGTTACTCACACGTGTGCACATACCGCTCAGCAAGCTCCGCTGGTTCGGACTGATATTAAACACAATTGTGCGGCCGCCATTACATCGAGCGACGCAGGCATGGAAGCGCTTCCGCCGTTCGAAACTGAGTCTATTTCACTGTGGGCTTAAACGAAAGCATCGCAACTTCAACGTTCTCGGGGTTGCGTAAGGATGCCATTTGATGCGCAACAATCCGCTCGGCTTTCGATTTTTGGAGTTGAAGTCCGGTGCTCTCTCCCCACCCTTGCCATACCTGCGAAAGGAAATAAGTCCCGCCATACCGGTGAAACACGATGTTTGGAGTCTCTGACTCACGGAGCGATTTCGCTTGTACGGGATAGGAGGTGAAGATGGCGTTCCCGGACATATAGTCTAAGTTCCGCATGAGGACAAGCTTGCCTCCAGGGCCGTTCCGATCAAAGCTGTACTCACCTGCCGGAAGTGTCTTGTCCCCGATACGGAATTCGAACGGGATGTTTCCTTTAAGCCCAATCCTCGATTGCGCATGGGCAAAGGGCATCATTAGTAGACCGAGTAGCGCAGCGCTCGCAAAAGCTCTGGATTTCATTGATAGACCTCCTTATGGTCTGGGCTTCGAGGGGAAAGGTTTGAGTTGCCCCTTATTTTGGCCGAATCCGTCCATAGATTCGGTTTATCGAACCGCATCCCCAAGTCTTGTTTGGAATTTTAATTTCCCAGCGGAGGTGCGTCTGTGCGTTTCCTCGCATATGATGAAAGATCTTAAACAAAATCGCGCGGCGAAATGGAGCTTGTTTACCCATGGCCCAACGGATCCTTTCAACTCTCCCCGAGGAAGACTACCTTCGACTCGTGCCAAATCTACATTCCGTGGATCTGCCGCTTGGGGAAGTCGTTTATGAATCCAGCGTGCCAATGGATCATGTCTACTTCCCGACCACCTGCGTCATCTCTTTGCTCCACACGATGAGTGACGGATCCATTGCCGAAATGGGCATCGTCGGAAACGAAGGTATGGTAGGAATCGCACTGTTTCTTGGCGGGGTTACGACTCCGAACCGTGCTCTCGTTCAGGTTGCGGGTGAGGCCTTGAGGTTGAGTTCCAGAGTACTTCGTGAGGAATTTACGCGGCTTGACGCATTTCACGACTGCTTGCTGCGCTACACCCAGGCACTGATCACTCAAATATCGCAGACCGCAGTGTGCAATCGCCTCCATTCAGTGGAACAACGCCTCTGCAGGTGGTTACTGCTAAGCCATGATCGGGTGCCGTCCGATGAGATCGCTATGACACAGGAGTTTATCGCCACTATGCTGGGGGGACGCCGCGAGAGTGTAGCGATCGCCGCGGGGCACCTCCAGGGAGCGGGGTTGATCTATTACTCGAGAGGTCACATCAGGATTCTCGACCGCAAAGGCCTGGAACAACGCGTCTGTGAGTGCTACGGCGTGGTGAAGGTCGAGTCAGATCGACTCCTCGGCACCTCCGGCAAACCATTTTCACGCGGGGCGCGATCTCAGTGAAAATGAATCGCCGTGCAACGACCTCGCCGGTTGACCGCTAGGCTAGGTAGTCCAGCGACCTTCTTGGGAGCCCGCACGCTCGCGGAGTATGCGAGATACCGAAACATCTCGCAACGAAGGTATGGGCATAGCTGACAGGCCCGGTACTACTCCTCCGCCGGGGGCGAAGCATCTCGGAATGCGATGGAGTATGTGGAACGAAGGTTTGGTGCGGGAAGCGACGCAATAGGATTGGTCGAGCGCGGTCGCGCATGTGATGCTCCCGTTCCAATGAACCTGACCGCAAGCCTTCACAGGCGCTTCGCAATGACGGAAACAGCCGTACCCGGGTCCGCCTCAATAAAGAACATTCGTCTCTGTTGACAATGCTGGCCGTGAAATGAAATCCGACGTCAAACGTGAGTTGAGCAATGCAGTCGGACGACAGGGTGTACGAGCCGGTAAGTGGTAACGGATCAGGAACAATCGTGGCATTGACACTTCGCTGGGCGGACATCGTGAACGTTCCATTGGCGTTCACGTGAATGATGCCCACCCCCAGTAACTAAGGGTCCGATTTGAGCGATCGGCAACGTAGGCGGTTCTGCGAGACCTGTGGCAAGGAAACCGTAGGTACCTGAGAAAGCGCCCATCGAACAAGCGCCATGAAGTTCTAGCAAGTTCGCTTTTAAGTCCTCGAGTAACTCAGAACCTCGTTTCTTCGTGACCCCGGTAATAACAGTTCCGGGCGTAGTCTGCAGGATCAGAATCTCGCGTCCGCGATCGACTATAGCCGCGCGGAACCTAACGCCATTGCTCACTTGCGACGTGTACGAACAATCTTCGTTTGACGCTGCAAGTTCCCGTAACGGTTGCCGGTCCCTGCACAACGCGATTGAAGCTGCTGGTAGCCGTCAGCGTGAAATGTCCGGACCCGTCAAACTCAGCGGATCCCTCGCTCGCAAGGTCCCCCGTCAGTGCTGCGGGGAGGCCTAGCTAAGGCCTTTGGCCGCACGCGATTGTGCTGTGCCACGATCTGGTGCTCGCTGCCTTTGCACTCACCACGGGATTGAACCCCGCGCAACCGACCTCGCGACGTGCGATTTACGGAGTACTAAAGTGATTTTTTGAGGTGGGCGCGCTCATTGTGTCCTCACCAGCCCCCAATAATTCAGTAGTCCGTCAATGCTGGGTGGGCCGCCCCGCCAAGCCTCGTAAGCTCGCTCAAAATCCTCGCTGCTGCCTTTGGACAAAACCATGCGCCGGAATCGGTCACCGTTGGCCCGAGTGAGACCTCCATGTTGAGTGAACCATCCGTAAGCATCGTTGTCGATCATCTGGCTCCATAAGTAAGCGTAGTAACCTGCGGAGTAACCACTTGACCAGATGTGAAAGAAATAGCTCGAACGGTAACGCGGCGGTACTGCCGGAATATTGAGGCTTTTCCGCTCGAGAGTTTGTTGCTCGAATGTGTCGGTATTCTGAAGCGGGGCGGCTGCAGGTAGCAGATGCCACTGCATATCGAGTTCTGCCGCTGACAGTAACTCGGCTATCAAGTACCCTTGATTGAATTTCTCGGCGTCGTGCAACTTGGCGGCGAGCGCGGCCGACATTGGTTCTCCCGTCTTATAGTGCCGTGCAAAACGCGCGAATACTTTCGGATCATCCATCCAGTGTGCGTTGAACTGAGACGGAAACTCCACGAAATCGCGAGGAATATAGGACGTGAGCCCCGGGTATTCTACATCCGCAAACATCGCGTGCAGCGCATGTCCGAACTCGTGGAACATGGTGCGCACATCTTCCCAGCTCAACAGTGCGGGTTGGCCTGAAGCCGGCTTCGAGAAGTTGGCGAGGTTGCAGACCAGCGATTGCTTGCCGAACAGCCGTGAAGGTGCTTTAAACTCAGTCGTCATCGCGCCGCCCTGTTTGTTGTCACGCTTGAAATAATCTGTGTAGAACAGCCCTAACGCCTTGCCATCGGCGTCTCGGACTTCAAACACGCGCACATCGGGGTGGTACACCGGAATGTCGTGCCGTTCCCCAAAGGTGATCCCGTAGAGTTGACTGGCGGCATAGAACACCCCATCCTGCAGCACCGTATTTAATTCGAAGTAGGGCCGCACCTCGGATTCGTTCAAATCGTACTTGGCTTTCCGTACCTGTTCGGCGTAGAAATCCCAGTCGTACGCCGCGAGCGGAAAGCCGGAGTTTTGGCCATCAATGAGAGCCTGTATCTCACGAGCCTCTGACTTCACCTTCTCAGTGGCTGGACGAACCAGCGAATCCATAAACTTCAGCGCCGCATCCGGCGTCTTCGCCATCTCGTCTTCGATTTTCCAGGCAGCGAAATTCGCATAGCCCATCAGCTTGGCTTTTTCGGCTCGGAGGTGAGCCAACTCAGCGACCGTCTCGCGCGTGTCGTTGTCGCCGCCGCGCTCTGCCCGGTTCCAACTGTTTTCAAACAGCTGCTTCCGTGTCTCTCGATTGCTTAGCCATTGCAGGGCCGGCTGCTGGGTCGTGTTCTGCAGGAGTATCGTGTACCCTGCCTGCTTACGAGCCTTAGCGGCATCCACTGCGCCCTGCGTCTGCTCATCTGTAAGCCCCGCCAGCGCCGAAACATCAGTGGTATTGAATGCCGCGTCGCGGGTAGCGGCCAGTAACTTACGGCTGAACGTGTCGGATAGTACGGACAATCGTTCATTCAGATCCTTCAGCTTTGTCCTATCCGCATCTGATAGCTTCGCGCCTGCATGGAGACAGTCCCTGTAAATAAGCTCAACCAGGCGCTGCGACTGTCCATCCAGACCCAGAGCATCTCGCCTTTCATAGATCGTCTGGATCCGTGCAAAGAACTTAGGATTTAGCGTGATCGCATTTCTCAGAGCTGCGAGCTTCGGCGTTTCCAGTTGCTGGACCCTCTGTAGTTCGGGATTAGTATTGGCCGAAGTGATCACATAAAACGCACGCTGTGCCCGATTGAGCAATTGTGCAAACCTCTGCAGGGCCAGGATCGTATTTTCGAACGTCGCCGGCGCAGGGTCGTCGGCAATCGTCTGCACTTCCTTCAACGCCTCTGAAAGGCCGGCCTCGATGGCGGGCTGGTAATCCGAGTCTTGGATCCTGTTGAACGGTGGCGCCTGAAACGGCAAAGTACTCGAGGAATAAAAAGGGTTGGAGCTAGGAAGAGTGACGGGTGGGGTTTGTGCCCTCATCCAGGCCACCACCAGTCCTGTAAACACAAGAAAGAGGGAGCGGCGCATTCATCCAGAGACTATCAAAAATCATGGGAATCCGTTAGCTGACCGGATATGCTTCGTCGCGAAGATCCGTTTCACGACCTCAATGCTGCACGGACGAAATTAGAGAAATTCACGACAGTACACGCAAACACGAATTGTCTCGAGAATGAATGGGTGTAGTTGAACAGGTATCACGATCGCGTGCTGTCCTGGAGGGGGGCGATCACGTACGCAGCAGGGGATGTCTCTCAGGTCGTGTTCGACAGGGGAGAGGAACGTTTCCTTCTACCTTGATCTGTTTGCGTGAGTATGCAGGGCTCTTTCAGATTAAGTTTCGGGGCTACTGTTCATGAGCAATCATGTGCATCTCATTGGCTGGTGCAGAAGGCTACTCGAGCAGAGTGCGGGGGACGCCGCATTCGCGGAACACTTGCAGACGTTCACGCTTACGGGCGGCCCTGTTGTGACGGGGATGAATCTACAGCGGTATGTAGCATAAACGCAACAGTTTGCTGCGCCCAAATGCTGTCGGTCGACCACGAAAAGCATTTCGAATGGAGAGCGCCAGGAAGTCTTCGGCTTTAAAGAACGGTTGCGTGTTACGGTCCGCCGAATTTTCCTGATGAGCTATCAGTCCTTGAGCTGCTGGATATACACACGGCGGGTAAATGGCGGCATCCAGGCGCGGTAGGTGATCGCAGAAAATGGCGATGGCGCGAAGCAGGGCAGTGGCGCGAAAACAACGAAGTATCTCGGGGCAACCGCCGGAAACAAACCCAGGGGAGACCACCACGGGGCGCATCCCGCTGGGGGATTTGTGGACACTGGCACAGGACGGAAAGCGCCTTTAGGAATCCGGATTCGGGACTCGTTTACATATCCACCGACTTCGAGTTGTGTCCAGCCGGTATATTCGAAACCTGCCTCTATGGCGGCAGGCGGCACTCCGGAACGGCGGACTTCTTCGGCGGCCTGCAAGGACGATCGACAGAACGCCAGCCAATCATGCGTGCCGGCGACAGCGTAGTAAGCGAACGCGAGCAAAGCCAGATGGCTGACAAGAGGGAGACTGTCTATCGCGAATGTCGAATGCTGCGGTTTCCCATTCGGTACGGCGAAGTCCTGATAGTAGCGCAGCAGAAAAATGATGCCAACCGCCTGTAGACTGAGCAGGTATCTATCGAAAATAGTATTAAATGCCCCTTGAAGGCTGAGCGCACCTATGTAGCCGACCGTATAGGGCACGAGTAGCCAGAGCAATTGGTACCAGAGGAGAGTATGGCGCTGACTGCCACGTGCTCGCAGATCTAAGCGGCTAAACACGTGCAGAATTAAAATGAGCGCCGAACCCAACAGGAGCACGGTGATGATAATGCGCTGCCAAACGTGAAGGGGGCCCGGTTTGGGGCCCGGAATCTCTCCTCCAGCCGCTGCAATCCCCATCTGTCCTATTACGTGTGGGAGCCATGGGGCAATCCACATGTCCAACTTGTCGTGTCTCGCGCAGTAAATCAGAAAACACATCAGCAAAACCGATGAGATCGAGAAGAGCATCAGAAGCGGCGCTTTGGGCAGGGAGCGGACTAGTGAGAAGCACGCAGCGAGGATGGGGAACAGTAGTAGCAGGAGGCAGAGAAACGCCTGTAATCCCTGCGTTATCTCACCCCGGATCACGTGTTTCAGCACTGGCAAAGTGAGACTTTCGCGAATTATGTTTTCGGGGATGAAGTAAGGCTGGTGATTGAACCAGTACATGCACCCGAAAACGCTGGCGACGCCGACCAGCCATAGTGCCGTGCCGCCCCAAAACACGCTGCGCCGCTTGCGGAGCAACCATGCAGTGGAGGGCACTATGAGCAGGACTCCTAGCCATGTTGTCTGGCGGACCGTGCCGCCTACGATGTTAGTAACAGTCGCAAGGCAGAGCCAGACCAAGGCGCTGCGATCTGCAGTCGCGGAGACGGCGCGCTGACATAGGTATAGACACAAGAGAGTGCAGAACAGACCAGGAATGTCTGTCATGTAAGTGGCAGACAGCGCCATAAAGATGGGTGAGAGCGCCAGAGTCAACGTGCCGAAAGCGGCATTGCCACGCGAAATACCAAAGCGAACCAGGATCTGATGAAAGATATAGACCGACATCGCTGCCACTGGAATTGTGGAGAGACGCACGTGGACCATAGAGAAACCAAACAGCTTGCTAAACAGCGTTCCCCAAAGAATCTGCCAACCCAGGGGCATCGCTGCCCAGCCGTTATAAACAAAATGTCCTGTCTGGGCGAACACTTGCGTTGTTTTGATGAACGACCAATCATCCATGAGGCCCATCTCCACAAAAGGATGCGTCAGGAGGAGGCAGGCGGCCATCAGTAAGGCGCACAGTAAACCGTCGCGGTGAAAAAGAGACGATCCTGAGCGCACCTTGAGAGCGATCGTTTGTGTTATGGTGCCCGTCATACGCCGAGACTGGAGTGGAATAAACCGGCGCTGTCCAGTTGATATTGTTGTAGACCCAAGCGGATTCCGACCGAGATCAGCATCCAGATACTGTAGCGCAAGACGGAAATTTAAGACAGTACACGAAAGCACGAATTCTTTCGAGGATGAATCGGTATTGTTGGAAGCTCCAATGAATCTGACCGCAAGGCTTCACAAGCGCTTCGCAATAACGGAAACAGCCGTACCCGGGTCCGTCTCAACGAATAACACTTCGTCTCTGTTGACAATACTGGCCGTGAAATGAAATCCGACATCAAACGTGAGTTGAGCAATGCAGTCCGACGACACGGTGAAGGACCCAGTGAGTGGTAACGGATCAGGATCAATCGTGCCACCGACACTTCGCTGGGCGGACATCGTGAAGGTTCCATTGGCGTTCACGTGAATGATGCCAACCCCTGCCAAGGGTCCGATTTGAGCGATCGGCAAAGTGGGCGGCCCTGCGAAACCTGTGGCAAGGAAACCGTAGTTACCTGAGAAAGACCCCGCCGAACACGCGCCGTGATTGTCTCGCAAAACCTCTTCTAAATACTACTGTGTTATAAACAGAGCAAATTTGTGTAAGATTGTTTTGTGGGCAAATACTCCGCGCCAGGCCCACAGGAGAAACGCTTTGCGGCATATATGGATGGCCTGGCGCAAGCCGCGGGGCACGCTGATCGGGCAACGCCGTTGAGGATGTATTGCGCGGGATTGCTGCTGCCGGGAGAACGCAAAAGCGTGGAGCCGATGGCGGCCCGTCTGGCGCCGGACAACGTGCGGCGGATGCATCAGTCGCTGCACC
>JBJMGK010000107.1:0-3950 GCA_045807925.1 Bryobacteraceae bacterium
TCGCCATCGTCGAAAGGGTTTGCCTTAATGTGAAGCGCTGGCATCCAGGCGATCAGCGGGAACGCTGGGTAGGCTCGGGCCTGCTGGTGGCCGAGAAACAGTTTCGCCGTGTCAAAGGACACAACCAGATCCCCGTTCTTCTCACCGAGCTGGATGTTGTCGTCCCTTGTAAGTCAAGTCTTGCGAAACGGAGAAAGGCATCGTAAAGTGAGTTATTCCAGAGCCGCTACTTTCAACGGAAAGTCGGGCGATCCCAGGTCCGGTCACGCCAGGTTTCTTCGGCATTGCGCCCCCGGTGCCGGACTTGATGCTGCGGCGCGTGACGGCGAACCCGTTTGAAGATGCGGTATTCCGCGGTTCGATGTCGTCCGACGGCCGGTATGCGGCGTATTGAGATTTGAGCGGCTTGCACATACGGCGCATCGAACCGAGGCTGATCACCTTTCCGTATCTATTCCCGTCTCAACCCGTATGCAGCCGCAGCCAGAGCGCGCTGTTTACCTCCTGCTTCCGCCGATTGCTCGCCATAGTCCGCGAGATTGATTGTTGTGCCCGCGCTAGTGATAGCGGTGGCCGCAGGAGATGCCTTCAATCTTCCATACTTCGCCCGCGAGTGATACAGTAGGCAGTGTTCCCGATGAACTCCAGCGACGTAGGGCGATCCAGGTGGTCTGCAACCACCGTAAAGCCGCCGTCCTCGTTCACTCGCACCAGGGAGCCTGTGTTCGGCAGCCCTGGGTCTCCTGGTACTCCGCCGCCCCAAATGCCGTGGGAAAGCCCATAGAGATGATGGTGTGGACCGAACTCCACATCCACGAGCTGCGGCGCTCCGGACGCCACCTCCGTAGCAACCGGATGCTTGAATTCAAACTCCACAATCTTCCCGTCCTTTGGCTGATTCGGTAGCGGCCCAGCCTCGGACATATAGATGGTGTGGCCCGCGATGGCTAACCCAGTCGGCACGATGTCGTCGAACGCGATCACTTCGCGGATATTGCTATCGTCCGGCGGCGGCGAACTGACACAACCGGCTACTTGAATTCGCAGTACCCGGTTGAGGTGCGAATCAGTAACCAGAAGCTCCCCGCGGTACGCCTCCATCGCGTACGTCGATCCAGTCGCGACTTCGATCTCGAACCCAGGTTTGGGCGGATGCGTAACGGACCATCGGCCAATATTGGCGACCACGGTGAAGCTGTTCGGGCCATCTACTCGATAAATGCCATCATGTCATTTCCTCCTACTTCGGGGTTGACCAGCGTAATCAGTACGTACGCGGTTTCGCCGAGGAACGCTATGTCCATTGCGCCGCCACCCACGCCAATCGTTGACTTCGGAAGGCCGCTAGCAAAGGTCGTAACTGCGCCAGTCTCCACGTCGATGCGCGCGATCCTTCCGGCCGTACCTTCCGGTATATACAACGCGCCATCCGGACCGACCGTACTGCCAAGCGACCCCTCCAATCCGCCCACCAACAGAGTCGGCTTTGCGGCTGTGTGCTTGTCTGTCGTGTATTGGGGCGGCGCGCTCGGGGCCCATACCGGCATAAATGTAACGACGGTAGCCACCATGCAGAACAGCTTGCTTTCGCGATTCATATATATCCTCCTAACGTCTTGGCTGGTCTGCTGGCTATCTGCTCAGGCGCAGCCACTACCTTTTTTCATGTTTGTGAAATTTCTGCCGCATTCTTGCCCTAAGCCGCTATGCAGCAATAGACAAAACGGGACACTAAATCAAACCGCATGAATGGTCATTCCATCTCTGCCCTTGCGGATCATTCATCCTCTGCCCTCTCTCTATAAACCAGGAATCTGGGGAAAAACTGGCATCCGAACCGACCGTTTTGCTGTCTGCCCGCGAAAATCGAGAGCCGCTGGTATATAGTGCTCCTGAGCATGTCGTATGACTTCTCAAAAAGAAGTCACGCAATTGCTAATTGAGTGGGGCAAGGAAAACCCGCCCCGGCTGTCTCGAGGAAAGAGGACTCATAGAGGATCTATTTCGGACAGGGAGTTTGCCGGTTTAAAGCGCCGCCCTTTTATGATTCCTCTGCTACTCGTATTGGGGATGAGATTGCCCTGAGCATCTACTTCATCCTGCTCGAAAGTTCCCTCGAACGTCTCGCCGCCCCGGTCCGGCTAAAACGCACCAGGGTTCTGACAGTTCCTTTGAACGCCCCGGTGTCGACGGAATAATCAAACCCAATGTGCGTCAGAGTAATTTCCCCTGTTCTCGAAGCACGCCAAATTCCATAGCACTTATTCTCAGAAGCTGGGGGAAATGCAGAGCTATTGATTAACTCATTCCCGTCAGACGAGAACTGTTCAATTACATGGTCCGCCGGAGTAGTTGTTCCCTCCAGAATGAAATCGGTGAGCCACATCCCCACGATCCGATTCGCGCCCTTGAAATCTTCGTTACGTTGAGCCAAATCGTTCTCGGCAAGATTGGGTGCCTGTGAGACCAGGGGACTCGGAGCCGCCGCCCCGTTTCCGCCTGACCATGCCGTTCCTGGTGCCAAGACTTTGCAGGCAGCTTGCAGCTTCGATGCCGATAAGACAAGTGCAACGCCGGCTGCAATCAAGGCGGCTCTGGTCTTTAGTCTATTTCCAGTTCTCATTGGATTTTTCCTTTCGTAATGCTGGTGTGCCATTTAGTGGGGAGCAACATGCCAGCGGTGTAGAAACGATTGTCTGCGGGACTCGCAACGGGCGGCAAGACACATGAGCGGTCGCCGCCCAAAATGGCCGCAAATGACCGCCCTTGGCAGAGCCAAGCGGCGAGACCGTAGAAGCTCGTAATTCTATATAATTGTCGGCTTGGCACGACAGGCGAAGTTTGAAGCTGTTCCTTTGTCTGCGGACCGGCTGGATTCCTGGAAGGACATCGCCGGTTATTTGAAGCGAAGCGTCCGCACGGTCAGGCGCTGGGAAGAACAACACGGGTTGCCGGTCTATCGTGTGGGTGATCAGGCCGGTGCGTCCGTCTTCACCTACAAATCGGAGCTCGATGCCTGATGGCAGTCGTATAACGAAGCTGGCAACTGCGCGGCTAGCCCAGACAATTCTCTTCGCCAAACATCCCAGGAAGTCCAGCTCGAAACCGGAACCTGTCCTGTCAATTCCCGTATCTTTTCTGCGCAAAAAGCGCTCATAGTATGTTCGCTGGCTGCACTGACACTCCTTGCCGCTGCATACTATGGGTTCGAGCGCAGCCGAAAACCTGAGGTGACCCGGCCTTATGCAACGCCTTTGACCACACTACATCGCCTTCGCGCGCCATATCAGCGTTTCCGTTGCAGAAATTTACTTACTAAAACTCCCAACCGAAAGTGACCCTGAACCTACAGCCCGGCCCTTGACAGGGTGGAAGCGTCTCAATAAGAGTCCGGTCTGGCGCAGCAACAGCGATCTTCTTTTCGTCGGAGACGAGGATCAGATCGGATCACGGATCTGGGAGTTGCCGGTTTTCGGAGTTGGCTCTGCCCGCCGGCTGGAGGGGATCGGAGAAGACAGCACGTCGGTAACCTGTACGCGGCAGAAAGACCGATTGGTCTATTCGAGACAGACGAGAGATTTGAATATCTGGAAACTCGACTTGCACGAAACAGCCAAACGGCGAGATAAGCAACCCGTAGTTGCACGTTTAATTGCCTCAACGAGAGACGACGAACAGCCCGAATATTCGCCCGATGGAAAACGCATTGCTTTTCGATCCAGTCGCCTAGTCTAGCAGTGTGCGGAAAAAGTAATAGAACAAGTTACGAGCGAAATGTTGTGAGCGTCTAAGTAGCGTGCGGGGCGGCGACCAGAACCAGAGCGGAATGTTTAGCTATTTTTCGCCCGACGAACGGGTGAGGAAAGAGCACCCGTTGCGGGCGATCCGGAAAATGGTGGATAGAGCGCTGCGGGAGATGTCGCCGTTGTTCGATGAGATGTATTCGGAAA
>JBJMGK010000108.1:0-14541 GCA_045807925.1 Bryobacteraceae bacterium
GGTGCAGCGACTGATGCATCCGCCGCACGTTGTCCGGCGCCAGACGGGCCGCCATCGGCTCCACGCTTTTGCGTTCTCCCGGCAGCAGCAATCCCGCGCAATACATCCTCAACGGCGTTGCCCGATCAGCGTGCCCCGCGGCTTGCGCCAGGCCATCCATATATGCCGCAAAGCGTTTCTCCTGTGGGCCTGGCGCGGAGTATTTGCCCACAAAACAATCTTACACAAATTTGCTCTGTTTATAACACAGTAGTACTAGGGGCACCTTCATCCTGATGTTCGGCTCGTGATTCGCGTCACTGAATTTAGGGACTACGGACCATTTCAGGCGCGCAGCGAAATCGTTCTGTGCCGCCGCGAAGAATCGGGCATTCTCTGCCGCATTGGCCGTCTTCTGACTCGCCGCCGGATTCAATCCGGTAACGACAGGCGTAGTGCCGGCCACTTCAACGGATCCGGTGGACCTTGGACGGTTCGCGTCACTTCCAGCCGGCGCCAGGCCATTCGCAACGCCTGAGTCATCCGGACTGGCGGGTGTGATCTGAGCCCCGCCGAGCCCGAGTGCCGGCACGTCCCCACTTCGCCTGATTCCGCCCCAGCCGCCCCAAGAGCCGTTCTCATAAGCGCGCAGGCCATTGTCTAAGAGATTCAGGAACGTCGGCGTGTCCCCCTCGCCGGTAAACGATCCTTTCTCCTGCGGCGGCGTCCATACCATGAAACCCATATCTCGGAGCTGACTGGCCGTATAGCCGGACATTCCGAAGTAGTCCGTCCGGTCGCCTTTAACCATCTGTTTCCCGTCGCCCCACACGCGGTACAACGCCCCCATAGGGCCACGGCTGGAAATGTTCTCCCGGGTCCAAGTAGCGCTGACGTACACCCGATCTTCCGCCGCAAGTCCATTGCGCACACCGTAGCTGAAATTCATGGTGCCTAACTGCCAGGCCCTTACTTCCGGCCAGTTCGGTTTGATGTATCTCGCGTATGCGCCGTCCTGGTCACCAGACGGAATAATGATCAGCTTCATGGACACTCTGTCGCGGATTGTCTCCCATTGCGGCGTGTTCGCGTACTGATCGTATATCGATTTCAGCGCGCGAGCGATCGTGCTTTGTCCACCTTGCGCCGTTACGTAAAGCGGACCGGGCTGGTTATCGAGCAGAAGAGACTTGATCAGGTTCGAGCCTTCGGTGTCCTTCGAATAATCGCCTTCAAATTCAACGTTGCCCCACTTGACCTTCGATTTCAGTTCAGCCGGCGGCGGGTAATTCGGATTGTGCGCCTTCAGGTTCGTATAAACCTTTGCGTACGCATCGACGATGTGATCGATGAAGTGCTCGTCCGAGGACCAGCGCCATGATGTGCACGGGCACAAATGCAGACGGGTGTATTCGCGTCCAGGAACGTACTGGGTTGTTCCCTTGCCATCACCCTTCCAATGGAAAGTGCTGCTTGCATACACGAGTCCTTCGATCTGGAAGTCCGAGCTGTAGAGGATCGCGCGGATCAGCGTGTTGTTGTCGTCCAGTTCCGGGTCTGCCGTAATGACGACGCGCAGCTTATTCCGTTGCTGAGGAGTAGCAATGGCCGCAACGAGCATCGATAACGTTAGTGTCAAACTCGCTGTTCTGGCGATACTCATGTCATCATCCTCCCCGCATTTACCTGCGCGATTGCGGAATGGCTCGCTCCGAGTAATCCAACAATTTGGCTAACAGGCCGGATTCCGGTAGCAAGAGCCTTCGATGAGCGGATTGTACTTCAGATTAGTCGTACTGAGGACGTTTTACGTATGTCGATACAAAACAAGATGATTTCACCAGCAATCCTTGCCTCACCCGCTTCGGCAAAATTGGTTATAAACTGAGAGGCCTGTGTGCGGAATTTTAGCTGCGTGCGGTAGAGAAGTCACTCCGTCTCTCGAAGCCATCGACCGCGGATTGAAAGTTTTGCGTCACCGGGGGCCCGATGCCACTCATACGTGGCAGTCTCCCACTCGAGAGGTCGTACTCGGGCACACGCGGCTCAGCATTATTGACCTTTCTACCGGCGACCAGCCGCTTGCCAATGAAGATGACACGCTGCACGTGGTCGTGAACGGCGAATTCTACGGTTTCGAACAGATTCGAAAAGATCTGATACGACGTGGACACCGCTTTCGGACGGGAACGGACAGCGAAATCATTTTGCATCTCTATGAGGAGCACGGTGTCGAGTGTCTGCACCAGCTTCGGGGAGAATACGCCTTCGTACTTTGGGACGAACGCCAACAGACGCTCTTTGCTGCCCGAGACCGCTTCGGCATCAAACCCCTGTTCTATTCCCAGACCAAAGATGGGCTTTTCTTTGCGTCCGAAGTGAAGGCTTTGCATGCCAGCGGAGTAAACCTGGCTTGGGATGAAGAAGGCTTTCTACAAGCCTTTGGTCTCGCTGGCAACCTTGGTGGACGAACCCACTTTCGTGATGTCAGAAATATTCCACCTGCTAACTATTTAGTTGTGAAGTCCGGGATCGTTTCTATTCATCAATACTGGGACTTCGATTATCCCGAAGAGCGTTCCATCCAGGTGCGCCAGGATCATGAACATGCAGAGCAGTTCTGTGCGGTTCTGGATGAAGCTGTCCGCCTTCGGATGCGGGCCGATGTTCCCGTTGGCTGTTACCTGAGCGGTGGGATTGATTCCTGCAGTGTATTGGCCCTGATGGCCCGTCACGCCGGGTCGCCTGTTCGTGCTTTCTCTCTTGCGTTCGAGCACAGCGCTTACGATGAGTCTTCGATTGCGCGAGAGATGGCGAAACGAGCTGGTGCTGAGTTCACCACCATACCCGTTACGCAGACTAGTCTCGCCGAGGACTTCAGTGATGCCGTCTGGCATGGAGAAACCTTCTTCGCGAACGCTCATGCTGTAGCGAAATTCTCTCTCAGCCGTGCCGTTCGTGACGCCGGATACAAGGTGGTGCTAACGGGAGAGGGTTCGGACGAAATCCTGGCCGGTTATCCCCACTTCCGTGTCGATCTCTCGCGACATTCTTCCGAAGCCGAAAGAGCAGCACTGGAGCAATCGCTCGCTACATCAAACGCAGTTTCGAGGGGTTTACTTCTGGCGGACGGAGACGTTCCCTCATCACCTGTGTTTTTGAAACGTCTGGGCTATGTCCCAGCATTGATTGAAACTCGCGAAGCAGTTTTTCAGAAACTCCGTTCGATC
This sequence comes from Bryobacteraceae bacterium, assembly GCA_045807925.1. Lineage (GTDB taxonomy): Bacteria > Acidobacteriota > Terriglobia > Bryobacterales > Bryobacteraceae > Bog-105. Next base: position 3,210 of record JBJMGK010000108.1, read on the forward strand.
TTGCCTGTGTCCTTCCGGTCGTCTGAAATGCATGAAGCGCTCTTGAGCGGCCTCGATGTGGCGGGCCAAATGTCCGGCCGGCATGTCGTGAACCAGAGTCTTTACTTGTGGAACAAGACCACTCTTCCCGGGTACATTCTGACTATCCTTGGTGACCGGATGGAAATGTCTCATTCCGTTGAGGGCCGCGTGCCCTTTCTTGACCATTGCGTGGTCGAGTTTACGCGCACTCTTCCGGTCACTCAAAAGATACACGGAACGACGGAGAAGTTCGTTCTCCGAGAAGCCATGAAACCGCTATTGACTGAGACGGTCTATCGGCGACAGAAGCACCCATTTCTTGCTCCTCCCGCCTTGCTGAACCCTGACGAGCCCCTGCACCAAATGATGCAGGATACGCTTCGCGGCCCTGCCCTGGACAAAATTCCGTTCGTAAGAAGAAACGCCGTCCTGAAACTTCTGGATTGTATCCCCACCTTGGACGACGGGGCGAAGACTGGTTTGGAAGTTCCGCTCGTGGGCCTGTTCAGTGCGTGTGTTTTGGCCGAACGCTTCCATCTGTAGGCAGACGCTTTGGCGTATTCTCGCGGCTACTCCACCGTCCCAATCAGTCCCGACCTGGAGCTTATAAAATCCGCTTGCCCATCGCGGACATGATGAGCTCGACCGCAAGGAGCGCGGTTCGGTTCGCTTCGTCCAACACCGGATTTACTTCGACAAGCTCCATCGACACCATGCGGCTGCAATCACAGATGCTCTCCATCGCCAGATGAGCTTCCCGGTAGGTTACGCCGCCTCGCACAGCGGTTCCGACTCCGGGAGCCTCCATTGGGTCTACAAAATCCATGTCGAATGACACGTGAAATCCGGCAGTTCCGTTCGTCACGACGGCGATCGCCTCTTTCATCACGCGCAACAGTCCCATTTCGTCGATATCGCGCATGGTGAAAGGAGTGACACCGGATTCACGCACGTTCGGACGCTCCCGTACGTCGACGTCGCGCAGCCCCACAATCGCCACGTTCCGGCCGTCGACCTTGGGTGCGTAACCGAAGATACCGGTCAGCTCTTTGGGGCCTTTCCCGACACAGCAGGCAAGCGGCATGCCGTGCACGTTTCCACTTGGGCTGGACTCAGGCGTGTTCATGTCTGCGTGAGCATCGATCCAGAGCAGGCCTAGTTTTTCGGAACGGGCCCGCAATGCTTCGCTGACGCCCGACACGGTACCGACAGCTACGGAATGGTCGCCGCCTAAGACGAGCGGAAATTTGCCCTTTTCCATCGCATTCCGTACGCCGGCAGCGAGGCGTTCGCAAGTCGCGGCAATCTGCGGTAGATACTTCGCGTTCTCGACGAGCGAAGGCGTGCTCTCCTGCTGCTCGACGGCCACATTGCCCAAGTCGTCTACGACGTAGCCGAGACTGCTTAGCTTGGCGTTCAAGCCCGCAAGGCGGAGTGCGGACGGTCCCATGTCCACACCTCGTCGACCCGCGCCCAAGTCGAGGGGCGCTCCCAGAATGGCGACGCTCGATTCCCGCATAAGCGTCCGTTACGGGCGCGTCCGGTAGAGCATGCGGGGGTAGGGAATTGTTTCTCGAACGTGTTCAAGCCCGCAGATCCAGGCCACGAGCCGCTCGACACCCATGCCGAATCCGCCATGAGGCACCGAGCCAAAACGCCTTAAATCGAGATACCACTCAAACGCTTCGCGAGGAAGGTGGTGCTCAGCTAATCGCGCTTCCAGCAGCGTTATGTCGTGGATGCGCTGGCCGCCCCCGATGATTTCGCCATATCCTTCCGGCGCAATCATGTCAACGCCGAGAGCCAGCTCCGGCCGCACCGGATCGGGCTGGAAATAGAATGCCTTGATTGCGCTTGGGTACCGATCGACGAACACGGGCTTGTCGAGATCTTGTGTCAGTAGCGTCTCGTCCGTGTTGCCGAAATCGCCGCCCCACTGGATCTCGCTTCCCTTTGCCTGAAGGTTCTTCACGGCATCGTCGTAGCTCATGCGGTAGAAAGGAGCTTTAACGGTTTCGAGTTTAGACGTGTCGCGCTCAAGCACTTTCAATTGCTCGTCTCGGTTTTCGAGCACACGGCCAACGACAGACACTACCAGTTCTTCCGCGACACGCGTGACTTCCTGAAGATCGGCATAGGCCATCTCCGGTTCCACCATCCAGAATTCCGTCAAATGGCGGCGCGTCTTTGATTTCTCGGCACGAAACGTCGGTCCGAAGCAGTACACTTTGCCGAACGCCATCGCGTTCGCTTCGTTGTACAACTGGCCCGATTGCGTCAGATAAACCTTCTCATCTTCGAAGTAATCGACCTCGAAGAGAGTTGTGGTCCCTTCGCATGCCGCGGGCGTGAAGATCGGCGTGTCGACGAGAGTAAAATCGTGCGAGTCGAAGTAGTCTCGAATTGCTTTGATAACTTCGTGCCGGACCTGAATTGCGGCATGCTGGCGGCGGCTCCTGAGCCACAGATGCCTATGGTCCATAAGGAAGTCCACGCCATGATCCTTAGGCGTAATCGGATACGGATGCTCCTCGGAGACGCGCTGAAGGGTCTCCGCACCGTCCACATCGAGTTCGTAGCCGCCTGCGGCGCGCGGTTCGGCCCGCACGGTCCCGGTCACCATCAGGGAGCTTTCCTGAGTCAGGCTCTTCAGTGCATTGAATGTCTCTTCGGGCAGGCTACTCTTCACCGCAACGCACTGCATCAGTCCGCTACCATCCCTGATCAGCGGGAAAACAATCTTGCCGGACTTGCGCAAGTTATAAAGCCAGCCGTGGATACGGACCCGCTCGCCTACGTGTCGACTGGCCTCGTGGATGCTGATGTCCGTTACCTCACCGGCTTGTAACTGTTCCGGCCTGGATTCTGTCGCTTTACTGTCCAGCTCTTCGCTCATAACCGCTTTGTCAACTCGTCCATAGCCCGTTTGGCTTCTTCGATCGGCTGTTCCATCCCCTCGGGTTCGCGCAATTCAAGCAGAAGAGGATACTGATGGAGCCGCGGGCCCAACAACTCCATCGCTTTCCCCCAATCTATCGTTCCTTTCCCGGGAAACAGGTGGGAATCGGAGGAGCCGTCGTTGTCATGTATGTGTGTCGAGCGGATGCGATCTTTCATGCGCTCGAATTGATCTTCGATCCCTTGGGCCATGTGGGCATGTCCGATGTCAAAACAGTAGTTCAGATTGAGATGGGTCTCGTTCAGGAAGAGATTGAGCCGTTCGGCGGTCGAGAGCTCGTTCGGAGTGTTTTCGAGCAGCAATTCAACGCCGCGCTGTCCAGCGAAAACTTTCAGTTCTTCGAGCGACGAGAAGGCCGCATCCAGACGTCGCTGATCCAGTTCCTGACCGGATACCCCGATGTGCTGCACCATATACCGGAACGGAATCAATTCCGCTGCCTCAAGCGCCCTTTTGACCTCATCGACGACAGTGATTCTTTTGCCTTTGAGCGGCTCCGTGATGTCGATGACCGCTTGCGGACCTGAGCGGCCCCAGACGTCGTCGTTGTACATGGGGGCATGAATGGAATGGAGTTTCAGTTCGGAGTCTCGGAACCAATGACCAAGTTCATTGATCTGGGCCTTGTCTCGGTAATCAAAATGTTGACGGGCACAGAAGATCTCCACCGCGTCAAAGCCGGAATCCCGTACCCGCTCCAGCCAGATTGAAGTCAGGCGATGGCGGACGAAGAGGTGGGTAGACAACACGAGCTGCATCGGAATTGTTCTCTCGAAATTATGATGGCGGCGCTGATGAATTGGATTGCTCAGTACGCGGCGACTTTGCCGTGCAGCCGCGATTCGGTTCCACCTTCCAGGTTGCCGCCGCGCACGACGATGGCTTCTACGCGTGCCACGGAATCGATTGGTCTCATCGCATAGCCCATCTGAGTAAGAGCCGCCTGCACTTTGGTGTCGAAGCCATCCTGCAGGTACAGGATGTCCGGCTTCCATTGGTGGTGGAAACGGGGAAGGTCAACCGCATCTTGCGGGTTCATACCGAAATCAATCACGTCAAGAATGACTTCAGCCACTCCGGTCGTAATGCGGGAACCGCCCGGTGCCCCGACGACCATGAATAGCTTGCCGTCCGTGAGAAGGATGGTTGGGGTCATGGACGAAAGGGGCCGTTTGCCCGGTTCGATCGCGTTTGCGTCGGCGCCGACAAGTCCGAACATGTTCGGTACTCCGGGTTTCGCCGCGAAATCATCCATTTCGTCGTTCAACAGGAAGCCTAGGCCGGGAACGGTGATGCCATTGCCATACGAGTTGTTCAAAGTGTAAGTCACAGCCACTGCATTGCCGTTCTTATCTACGACGTTGTAATGGGTAGTCTGTTCGCTCTCGTGCCATTGAATCCTTGCCTCGAGCGACCGGGGTAAGCCGGGTTCAATTGCGCCACTCGGCGTGGCTTTGGTGGGGTCGATCGTTTTGCGTCTGGCTTCCAGATACGCCGGCTGCAATAACTGTCGAACGGGCACATTGTAAAAGTCGGGATCCCCCAGATACGCGCTGCGGTCGGCGTAATAGCGCCGCATAGCTTCTGCTTCAAAGTGAACAGCCTTGGCTGAATCCGGCCCGTCGCTCGCGTAGCCCGTTCTGTCCAACATGCCCATCATCTGGAGCAGACCCACGCCGCCTGCGCTGGGCGGAGGGGCCGTGATCACGGTGTATCCGCGGTACTGACCCGTCAAAGGACTTCGCTCGACGACTTTGTAGTTCGCCAGGTCCTCGGCGGTAACCAAACCGCCGTGCGAGGCCATCTCGCTCGCGAATCTTTTAGCTGTTTCGCCGCGGTAGAAATCCGCAGAGCCGAGCCTGGCGATCCGCGCAAGAGTCTCGCCGAGTTCCGGTTGTTTCAGTACATCGCCGGCTCTATAGGGTGTACCGTCATGCAAGAAGATCCGTTTCGACTCCGGATCCTGCCAAAGAGGGTTTCGTTGCCCGGCCAGGGACGCTGCCACTGGAGCGGTGAGAGTCACTCCATCTTTGGCCAGCTTCACTGAGGGCTCGACGAGGTCGGACCAACGTTTTGTGCCGAATCTTTTGTGCGCAAATTCCAGTCCGGCTACGCTCCCAGGCACGCCGCTCGATCTCCAACCGAAGATGCTGTCCTTTGTCGCGTTTCCGTCCTTGTCCAGGTACATGTCCCGGTAAGCTTTGCCCGGTGCGCACTCGCGGAAATCGAGAAAATCTGTCTTGCCGTCCGCCATGCGAACCAGCATGAATCCGCCGCCGCCGATATTGCCGGCCACCGGATGGGTCACCGCAAGCGCAAATCCGACTGCAACCGCCGCATCGACTGAGTTCCCGCCCGCTCTTAGGACGTCCAGACCGATGTCTGCAGCGATCCCTTCCTGGGCAACAACCATGCCATGTCGCGCGCTGACGGGCTCTTTAGCGTGGATGCACTGCTGGCTCGAGCCGAGCAGGACAAGACAAGCCAATACTCCAGATAACGAGAAATGGCGGCTCAGCATATGCTAAGCCAGTCTAACAATGAACAGAGACCCTGAGACGATAAAGGTTTGGAACGAGAACAGTTTAGGCAGCGGACGAAAGCGCGCGCAAACGGAGCGAAAGGCGGCTCTTGTATCGAGCTGCGGTGTTCTTCTTGATGATGCCCTGCTTTGCGGCTTTATCCACGACGGAGAAAGTCTTCGGGACGAGTTGCGTAGCCGCGTTCACGTCTTTGCCCTCAAGCAACCGGCGCATCGCCCGAAGTTGGTGGCGAAGTCGCGACTTCCGCATGCGGTTAACGGCCGTCTTTCTTTCCGTTATCCGGACGCGTTTGAGGGACGATACTGTATTAGCCATCTATGAACGTAGACCTACCTCTAAAAGTTACTCTTCTAGAATAACTGAGGGTGGGTTTCGAGCGCAAATTTCAGTCCAGGATCTTTCAGCGTAAAATTAAAAGTTCTGCCCGCCAAAACAGAACGTTCCAAAAATGATTAGAAGTTCGAAGTGCCATAGGCTGATGGCGACAGCGGTCGCGTGTGTCGCGTCCCTAGCTTTTGCCGCCGATGTTTCCGGGGATTGGAAGCTGGCCGGCCCGTTCGGTGGCACAGCCACGAGCATCGCAGTTGACCCGTCAAATGCCAAAATCGTGCTCGCCGGTGCGATGAATTCTCTTTTGTTTAAGAGTTCGGACGCGGGCGCCAACTGGGAGATTCTCGCCTTTCCCAAACGCAATTTGAGTGAATTGACGTCCATCCTGATCGACCCTGAGGATACGAATCACTATCTGGTCGGTGTTATCGCTGCCAATGGTGGCGCGCTGTTCGAGAGTCGCGACTGCGGCAAAACATGGTCGGTCGTCAAAGAAATTTCGAATTTTGGTGTGCGTGCGCTCGCATACGCTCCGAGTCAGCACTCCCGGTTTGTCGCCGGCACTGGGCACGGAGTTATGTTGACCGACGACGCGGGCAAGTCCTGGACGCGTGTTTCCGATCCGACGAATTCGGAGATGGAAAGCATTACCGCCGTCGCATTCGACGCGAAAGATCCGAACATCATTTATGCCGGAACCAGCCACCTGCCATGGAAAACGATGGATGGAGGCAAAAACTGGACCTCCATTCATACCGGAATGATCGACGATTCGGATGTCTTCTCGATTTACGTCAACCCACTGAACTCCGAAAACATTCTCGCCAGTGCTTGTAGCGGGATCTATTCGAGTGCGGATCGAGGCGACCTGTGGCACAAGCTGATGGGAATCCCGAACACGTCACGTCGGACGCATGTCATCCGCCAGGATCCGGTGACTTCATCGATGATCTACGCCGGCACTACGACGGGCCTGTACAAAAGCCTGAATGGCGGCGCCGCGTGGAGGACGCTTACCAATACGCAGGCCAACTCCATGGCATTCGATCCCTCGAATCCGCAGGTCATCTACATGGCGCTGCAATACGAAGGCATTGGCAAAAGCGAGAATGCGGGCGAGCGCATCTCGCCCATTAACCACGGCTTCGTCGATCGCGTGATCAGCGGCGTTACTGTGTCCGGGCAGAAGCTGGTAGCGATTGAAACCCAGGAAGGCGAATCGACGGGGATTTTCTCGAGCATCGACGGAGGCGAGTCATGGGTTCAGACGCCCTCGCCCCGTATGTTGAACGGCGTTCACATGCAAGCTGTTGTCGGCCTGCCGGACAACGATCGGTTTCTGCTGGGCGCGAGTCCCCGGCAGATATACAAATCTCTCGATGGCGGTCTTACCTGGAAGGTGCTGCCCGTCCGCCTGGTGTCGAATCCCCCGCCACCGGTTGACCAGCCAATGAAAAAGCCGGTGCCGGCGAAAACGAGTCGGAGCACAACCCGAACCGGAACTGCCTCGAGAGCAAGGGTTGCTGCGCGACCGGTGAAGCCAAAACTCATCATCAAGGAAGTCTCTGTTTCGGAGGTCAGCGGCTTGTACGCGCTGGGCACCGGACCGAAGACTGTTATCTTCGCTGCCACAGATCTGGGCTTGCTTCGGAGCACTGATCTCGGGGAGCATTGGACACTGGCCGACATGAACGGGGCGTCTTCAGCCGTAACAGCAGTGTACGTGGGGGCCGGATCTTCAACGCCGCCTCTCATCGCTAGAGCAGCGACCGGGTTGTTTTTATCGAAAGATGCAGGCGAGCATTGGACTGCGCTTGATTTCCCGCTTCCGCCGTCTGACGTGAACGACATCGCCATCTCGGAGGGAGATGACCCCACGGTCATCGCCGCGACGCGACTTGGCGTCTACATTTCCCAATTGGGCGGCAAGTGGACGACGAAGCCTGCTGGCCTGCCGGTGTCTACCGTGAGTGCAGTTTTGTTTGGAGATACGCCACAAATTGTCTACGCCGTCGAGTATGGCCGCCTCTATCAGAGCAACGACCGTGCCGCGTCATGGTCAGAGTTGCCGAGCAGCTTACCGACGACCCGTATACGCCAATTATGGAAGCCCGTGTCCTCTTCTAGCCGAATCTTTGGCCTTACCGGGGAACTCGGGATTGTTTACCGCAATTGAAGTTTTGTCCTAACGCTCAGGAATTGCAATCAGTTACCATAGTTTACTGCTTGTAAGGTGCTGAAAAAAATCGTAATCTGACAGCAGGCTAGTTGCATCTGGTTGGCTGGTTGTTATGCCGGCAATTGTGGGTTGAATGTTACTGACGCTCTGGATCCTATACTCCGATGCCGTTGAATTTGCTTCCCATAAATACGATTAAAGTGCTGACTCGAAATACAACACGTGAACTTTTATGACAGATTGCCTATCGGAGACACTCTCCTGTGGTCGTTCTGTTCGGTTTTGTTTCGTTGATTGTAATCAAATTCAGGAAACAATCATCAATAATCGGTATAGGTTTGTACTTGCTTTGGAGGAGAAGGATGGATACTCGGCTTAGAATTAGGCCGCTTAGATCTGCGATCCTTTGCGGTGCGCTGGTAATCACTTCAGTCGCATTGGCACAGGACGCGGGCGCGAAGAAGAAGGCGACGTCGTCAGGGGGAGAAGATCAATATCCTGACCTTGTCGAAATTGACCCGTTCGGCGGCGTCAGTACCTGGGGACAGGTCAACGAGGGTCTCACCACCCATCTGGTTACGGGCGGAATTGCCGGTATTCGCGTTGCTGTAAACCCCGCGAAATACTTCGGTATTGAGGGCTTTTTTGAGTTCTCGCAGGCCAACGTCGAGTTTCGAAGCTCAACGGGCACGTACCCTCCAGGAAACGGAGCCCTCACTGGCACGCCGCTTCCCACATATGCATTCGGATCTCGGAACTATACTTTTGGAGCAGGTCCGGTATTTAACCTTACTCCGCGCGGTTCGCGTATTCAGCCTTACTTGACGGCCGGCGTCGCAGGCATTCAATTTACTCCGACCTCAACGGCAAAAGGACTTGCCCGGCAGGCCGCCACGAACGCCCTCTATCACTCTGCAAACCTGAATGACAACCTTCAGGTCGGCGTGTTTTATGGCGGCGGTCTCAAGTTCCACTTGACCGACCATTTCGGACTTCGGATCGATGCTCGCGGGATTACCTCGCGTAATCCTACTTATGGTTTGCCGAATTACAATACAGGCGGCATCTATATTCCTTCGAAATCCTCGATTAATAACTTTCAGGGAACTGTCGGTCTAGTGTGGTACCTCGGTCAAAGCAAGTGTCCGGAGATGCCGCCTGCGCCGCCTCCGCCACCGCCACTTGCAACGCCGACCATCTCGGGTAGCGAAGGCACCATTTGCCAGGGCAAGCCTGTCACGCTGCATGCAAACATGCAGGCGACTGGCAATCAGAAGCTCTCCTACTCCTGGACCCTGAACGGCCAGACACAGGGAAGCGACAGTCCCGATTTCACCTTCACTCCGAACAACACAGGTAGTTTCAATGTTCAATTGACGGTGAAGGACACGACGCCTCCGCCAGCTCCGATGGAGAGACCGGCGAAGTTCCCCGTACGCTGCTGGGTACAGCCTCCGACGCCGCCGCCGCCTCAGCCTGTGACGGCAACGGCAACGGTGACGGTAAACGAGTCCGCTCCGCAGGTTACGAGTGTCACGGCGAATCCGAATACTCTCGCTTGCGCTGCTAACACGAACGGCACTCACACGGCTCAGCTGAGCGGTAGCGCTACGCCTTCCGCCTGCGGTGGCACTCCGACCTACAAGTGGACTGTCAGCGAAGGCTCCGTAACCGGCGACACGAGCGCGAATGCTACCTTTGATGCTTCCACGCTAAACTTCGAAGGCGGAGCCCAGGCTCAAAGCAAGACCGTGACGGCGACCCTGACCGTGACCGATGAAACGGGCAAGACCGCCTCTCAATCGACCACCATTACTGTGAACTGTGAACCACAGTTCGTACGGCTCGATGACGTAGTCTTCGCGAAGAACAACGCCCGCGTGAACAACTGCGGTAAGCGCCTCCTCATCGACGACGCGACAAACCGGCTCTCCAGCGGCGAGTACGACGTTGTCCTGGTTGGCCACCGCGACAGCGATGAGGCCGAGAATGCGCCGGCGGCCCGCACACGCGGCAGACGGCGTGCGGCAACACCTCCAACGCCTCTCGACGAACAACGCGTCCTGAACTCGGCTGCTGTTCTCAGCGGCGGCACAGGCACGTGCGGCACCATCGATCCATCCCGAATCCGGGTTGACTGGGTCGGAACTGATCAGACTTCCGATACCAGACCGGGCCAGTGCGGAACTTCGAACGTGAAGGAACGCAAGGGCTCGCAAACAACCGAAGCGGATAAGAACCGCCGAGTGGAAGTTTACTTGGTACCGCGTGGCAGCTCTGCGATGCCACCGGCAGTGAAGAACGTCAAGCCCTTGCCACAAGATCAGGTCAAGGCGCTTGGTTGCCCGAAATAAAACAGCAGTAAGCTAGCGCACAAGGGGTCAGATGGTTCGCCATCTGGCCCCTTGTGTTTTTGCGCAACGGACCAGCTTGTAGAATCGCTTATGCGGTTCACTCTCGGAATCCTTCTCGCCACGGCTTGCCTCGCCGAAACGCCATTCACAATCGACAGTGCGCTGAGTGCACCGTTCGCTACTTCGGCGTTGCCGGCGCCGACGGGGGCCAAAGTTGCCTGGCTTCTGAACGAGCGGGGACAACGCAACATCTGGGTGGCGTCGGCTCCCGACTGGGGCGGCCATAAAATGACGGCGTTCGGGAAAGACGATGGACAGGAGATCGCGGACGTTGTCTGGTCTCCCGATGGTGCCTATCTGTTATTCGCGCGCGGCGGCGACTTCGAAAATCACGGAGATAACCCTAACAGGATGCGGAAAAACGGGGCGTGGCAGTTACCGGATAAAGCATAGTGACGTCCAAATGTTTTAGAGCAGATGCGGGGAACGGATACACAACAGAGCGGGATGTTCAGTTACGTTTCGCCGGAGGAGCGGGTGCCGGAGAGGCATCCGTTGCGGGCGATCCGGAGGATGACGGATGAAGTGTTGCAAGGGCTGTCGGCAAAGTTCAATGAGCTGTACTCGGCTAGCGGACGGCCGTCGATCGCGCCGGAGAAACTGCTACGGGCGCTTCTGCTGCAGATCCTATACACGGTACGGAGCGAACGACTACTGATGGAGCAGTTGCAATACAACCTGCTGTTCCGGTGGTTTGTCGGGTTGAACATGGATGAGCCGGTGTGGGTGGCGACGGTATTTACCAAGAACCGCGACCGTTTACTGGAAGGCGAGATTGCGAGCCTGTTCTTCGCCCGGGTAGTGGCGCAGGCGCGAGCGGCGGATCTGCTGAGCGATGAGCACTTCAGCGTGGACGGCACTTTGATTGAAGCGTGGGCGAGCCAGA
>JBJMGK010000109.1:0-3987 GCA_045807925.1 Bryobacteraceae bacterium
CATGCATCAGAAGAAGTGCCCGCAAGCCTTTGACCGTTGCCCAGTCCCGGTGAGAACCTCTGGGCAAGTTCTCGGCGCGGCTGATCAATCGGGAAGCCTCTTTCAACCTCCCTTGGATCATCGCAATATTTGCGAGCACGCCTTTCGAGCGGCGTTGGTAGAACGGGAGCTCGCCGGTCGATCGCGAGTTGGCAAACAACAGTTTCGATCGAGCACGTGGTGCAGCGACTGATGCATCCGCCGCACGTTGTCCGGTGCCAGACGGGCCGCCATCGGCTCCACGCTTTTGCGTTCTCCCGGCAGCAGCAATCCCGCGCAATCCATCTTCAACGGCGTTGCCCGATCAGCGTGCCCCGCGGCTTGCGCCAGGCCATCCATATATGCCGCAAAGCGTCTCTCCTGTGGGCCTGGCGGGGAGTGTTTGCCCACAAAACAATTCTATACCAATTTGTTCTATTTATAACACAGTAGTACTAGCAGGATGCTGAACCAACGGGCCGCCGTCCATGACGGACGGCTCGTCACTCTCGGTCAGTTGATCTTATTCTCTACTGAGACCGGCGATGCGTGGCTGTTGGATACCGAAGATCGCCTTGCCACGCGCATCGCACAGGATGGCGTTCCTCTCCCGATCCATATTGAAGATACCGATACAAGCTTCTCTGTGGAATGGAAGGGCGGATATCGAGTTGAAGGCACCGCCTTCATCTATGCAGACAAGGGCACCGGAAGAGTAGTAAGCATTCTTGGCTACCCAACAGACCGTCTTTCCTCATCCACATGATCCAAAAATTTCAAATATGTTTGGCTAGGAATCAGGGTTCACTGCCAGCAACTGGGTGGCGCAGATCTCACCAGTGCCGCCGGTAAGATGACCATGCAAGTTTTATGTGCGGTCGCAGAGTTCGAACGTGATTTGCTGATCGAGCGTACACAATCAGGCATTGAGCGGGCCAAGGCGGAAGGCAAGCACATGGGTCGCAAGCATTCACTCGCCGTCGAGAAACGGGCGGAGATTCAGCGGAGGCTAGCGGCGGGTCAGTCGGTGCGGTCCATCGCCGGTGAGTTCAGCACGACCCGGCAAACCATCATGCGCGTGAGGGGACGAACTGCTTGACTTCGGGGGTTGCAACAACGGTGAAACGGATGGCTTCAATCTGCTCACAGACCTAGCCTAGCAGGATGCTGAAAAAGGGTTCTGAGAGGCTTCCATAAAGTCAGATCAGGGGATCTCCAATGTATACCCAAGCTCAAACGATCGCGTATACAACGTTTCTGCAAGAAGTTGTTTTTGGTGTAACCGACTAACCTGGGTCGAAAACCCCTTTTTCAGCATCCTGCTAAGGCACTCGCTGCCGCAGAGCACGTTGGTCGGTTTCGCTGGACTAAGCGACTGTTCCGGCACGTGAGCTCTCAGGCGGCTTATCATCACGCACCTGAACAAGGCTGAGCTTTGCTCCGCGGGCATGGCAACTGGGTGAGCAGTCTTCGGAAGCGTACTGGCTTCTTGTAAGCTGGCGACATGACTCGCCGTGAGCTTGCGAAAACCGCTCTGGGTTCCCCTCTCTTTCTTCCCGCCCGCGCCGATCAAGAACAACGCCCGGGGTCATCGCAGGCGGGAGGGCGCCTTGCTACAAACCCGCGACCCAATATCGTTCTGATGCTCACCGACAACGTCGGGTATGGCGAGCTTGGGGTCTACGGTGGCGGTATCCTCCGCGGCGCTGCTACTCCGCGCATCGACAAACTCGCCACTGAGGGGATGCGGCTACTGAATTTCAATGTCGAAGCTCAGTGCACTCCGTCGCGTTCCGCGCTGATGACAGGCCGTCTGTCCATCCGATCTGGCACCCATAGCGTTCCAAGAGGGGGCGTAGCCGAGGCATTGACGCTCTGGGAAGTTACCTTGGCCGAGCTTCTTTCCAGGAAGGGATATGCCACCGGGATCTGGGGTAAATGGCATCTCGGTAGGGCCGAAGCGAGACTGCCGACCAATCGCGGCTTCGATGAGTGGTATGGTATCCCACGCACTTACAGCGAGGCATTCTGGCCTGCGCTAAACGAAACTCATTCCGTCTGGCCGTCCGTTGGATCAAAGCAAGGCTGGGATCCAAATGTGATCCCGGCTCAACCGATATACGAAGCGCTCAAGGGTGAAAAGCCAAGGCAGGTAAGCGAACTCGATCTAGATCGCCGGCTGATGATGGAAAGAGAGATCACAACCCGCGCCGTCAACTTCATCAAAAAAAACGCAACCGCGGGCAAGCCTTTCTTTGCCTATGTGTCGTTTTCGCTGCTTCACCAGCCGACACTGCCGAATCCGGAGTTCGCGGGCAAGACGGGTAACGGGGCATGGGCTGACTGCCTGGCCGAAATGGATCATAGGACAGGACAAATCCTCGAAGCGATCAAAGAGGCTGGGATCGAAGAGGATACCATCGTCATCTTCACGAGTGATAACGGTCCGGAAGCCACGCACCCCTGGGAGGGCGACAGTGGTCCTTGGCGTGGCACGTATTTCACTGCTATGGAGGCTTCGCTCCGCACGCCATTCATCATTCGGTGGCCAGTTAGGATCCCCGCGGGCCGGGTGAACAACGACATTGTCCACATCGTCGACTTGTTCACGACGCTCGCGCACATTGGGGGTGCCGAAATTCCAACAGACCGGCCCATTGACGGGGTAGATCAAATGGATTTTTTCCAAGGCAAACAGGACAAGTCAAACCGCGAGGGATTCGTAGCCTATGTCTCCGATCGTTTGCATGCGGTTAAATGGCGGAATTGGAAAGTGCACCTCATCTGGCAGGTGAATATGTACGACCCACCTTTGAAGTTGCCGCTGCCGAAAGTGATCAACCTGCTGACGGATCTCAAGGAAGAGCGTGACTTGTTGGTCCATGACGGCTGGGTCGCCCACCCAATGACGAAACTCCTCAATGATGTTGAAGAGAGTCTGAAAAGATATCCACCGATCCCCATGGGCACTCCGGATCCGTACCATCCTCCGAACCATGGAAGTGCCGAACGTCACCTTTAAGCGAACTGCAATGTTGACGTTCATCTAATCAAGCGCTTTCTGCATGTGCAGCAGATATTTGGCCGCACCTGGATGGAGGGGCTCGACGAAGCCAAGAACGAGCAACGTACAACCTGGCAAAACATGCCGCGGCGGTAATTGTTCAGTGGATCCCCTTCGTCGTGATCTTTACCCTGCAGCAGAATTAGAGAGGGCGTGGACTGTCACGTCCATCCCGTAGCCGGCTTCGATGAAGGGACTGTGCGTTTTAACGTTCGTCTGTCCCAAAAGTGAACACATTCGGCGTGCTAACTCCGCTCTACGCCATGTAATCGAGGCACTTTGCGATTGGCGGGATGATTGCCCGTTCAGAGACTGACTCTCAGACGATTACCAGGAGGACCAAGATGTGGATTGAAGAGTTACGTAGAGCTTTCCGGAGTCTACGTTCCGCACGGGGCTTCGCTATCACGGCCATCCTGTCTCTAAGTATCGGAATCGGCGGGAGCGTCTCGATGTTCACCTTGGTAAACTCCGTCCTGCTCAAGCCGCTCGCATATCCGGAACCTGGCAGGCTCGTTCGCGTGACCAATGCTTACACCGCAGCGTATGCGTCTTCAAGAAAGAACGCAGACACTCCCGGGCTTCCTCCCCTACAGTTCATCCGATGGCGAAAGCAGGTGCATTCGCTAGATTCCATCGCCTTGACAAGGTTTGGCTGCGAATGTAGTCTGACCGGAACCGGCCGGCCGGAAAAGCTGGCGATCGTCTATATATCTGCCGAATACTTCGACACTTTAAAGGTGCAGCCTCAACTCGGAAGATGGTTTCGCGAATCCGAAGAGCAGCTCGGTTCACCCCAAGTCGTGATCATCGCGGATTCTTTCTGGCGTCGCAGCCTATCGGGGCGGCCGGACATCGTAGGCCAGACGATCCACATCGATAGCAAACCGTACGAAGTGATTAGG
>JBJMGK010000110.1:0-8699 GCA_045807925.1 Bryobacteraceae bacterium
AGGGTTTGCCTTAATGTGAAGCGCTGGCATCCAGGCGATCAGCGGGAACGCTGGGTAGGCTCGGGCCTGCTGGTGGCCGAGAAACAGTTTCGCCGTGTCAAGGGACACAACCAGATCCCCGTTCTTCTCACCGAGCTGGATGTTGTCGTCCCTTGTAAGTCAAGTCTTGCGAAACGGAGAAAGGCATCGTAAAGTGAGTTATTCCAGAGCCGCTACTTTCAACGGAAAGTCGGGCGATCCCTAGGTGTATCAACTTCCGTCACGGAGATGGCGGCTTGTATCGATGGGAGTTTGAGAAAGGTAAGAAATCACTATCAGTCGCCGTAAGCCGTCCACTCATCGTGGACGATCTCAATCTGGTCATACGCGCTGCAACTGACGGGGTCGGTCTCGCTTACATGTCGAAGACCATGCAACTCCGTATCTTGCCAAGAAGTCATTAGTTCGAGTGATGGAGGACTGGTGCCAACCATTTCCTGGATTCTTTCTCTACTACCCTAGTCGGCGACAACAGCCGGCAGCTCTTTCCGCCTTGATTGGTGTGCTTCGGACAGGGAGTGACACGCCATCGAGCAAAGCCTAAGGAGATCGATCGTGAGCCTGAGATCGGCTAGCCGAGTGAGTTGGTCAAAGCGCATAGGAGGGCGAGATGAGAGTTAAAATCGCATGGTTATTGGTGAGCGTATGCAACTTCGGAATGAACGGAACCGCTGTATCTAAAACGATGGACGAACCTTTGGTACGGATTGCAGAATTAGAGATAGATTCCGCTCAACTTGACGCGTACAGAACCGCACTAAAGGAAGAGATCGCAACTTCCATTCGTGTGGAACCTGGAGTTCTCACTCTGTATGCAGTGTCCATCAAAGATCATCCGGATCAAATAAGGCTTTTTGAGCAATACGCTAGTCAGTCCGCTTACGAAGCGCATCTGCAAAGTCCCCATTTCAAGAAGTACAAAAGTGAAACACAGGGAATGGTGAGATCTCTCAAGCTGATTGAGACCAGTCCCATACTGTTGGGAACGAAAGCTGGTCAGCATTGAACTGCAACGGTGCTGACCACGTTGCTGCCCGGAAGTGCACGCTATTGGGACGTTAGCCGCCGCGAGATCAGGATAAATCGCCGGTGACGGCCTACCGTAGAGGAATATCTGCCACGGTCCGGAAGCCCGGCGCCGAAGCGAAATGTCTTGTATTCGTTCTCACAGTCGTGTCCGTAGAACAAAGGCGGACTCTTTGGGCAATGCACTGATCACCAGGATCTTCCAGATTGCCCGGGCAAGGCCAAGCTCTTTAACTCGCGAGCGGAGGTATCAACTGAACGACACCAGCAGTCCGGGACCCTGGGGCCGCTTGACCAAGCGGGATTCTCTCGTTCGTCGCAAGCTTGGAACCTGCAGCGCAAACACCGCAAGAAGGGCCGCTAAACAAAAGAGATGTGACTGAACCTTTCGTTAGCTCATAGGCTACGAAAGGATACTTCGCCCCTGTCGTTCGCCGGCTTCCGATTTTCGGATTATCGGATCTCGCCCAGAGTTTCCTTCGGGTCCACCAGTAGGTGTCTCGTGATGGATAAACCCTTCCGGACTTTGCGGATCGATGGACAGGAATTGTGCCAGAATGGGGCGCATGAAGATGCGGCTCGTACCGTCTGTGCTTCTTTGCTTTCTAGCCGTTCTCCTTGGCGCCTGCTCCGGTTACGGAACGCATCCCAAACAGGTAGTATTTGTCTGCGAACACGGCGCGGGTCGTAGCGTAATCGCAGCAGCGTGGTTCAACAAGCTCGCTGGGGAGAAGCAGCTGCCATACAGGGCAGTTGCGCGCGGCGTTACGCCTCAGGATGAACTCTCGAAGCCCACCGTCGCCGGTTTGAAGAAGGATGGCCTAGCATTCCTGAACGAAAAGCCCCGCGGGCTTAGTCGTCAGGAAGCAAACGAAGCGATTCGAGTGGTGTCTTTCTTCCCTCTTCCCACTTCGCTTAAACCGGCCGCGTTCGATCAATTTGAAGTCCCTGGGCCAGGAGATGGCTACGATCAGTCACGGGACGCCGTCCTCGTTCATGTGCGCAAACTGATTGAAGATCTTCAAACCAGTCACGCCAGGTAGCTGGGCCTAACTCGCGATCAACGGCCACTCACGATCTCAGAATTAACTGGCGTCGAGGCTCAATAACATGACCCGTGCCGAGCACACTGGATTCGTGGGCGCGTTGCAGAGGAGCTTGATCCTATAAAAAGATTCATTCGTCACGCCGCAAAGATGCCCATGGCCTGCAATCAAAAGCTGAATCGAGCCTGTAGTTCCAATCTGCGATTATTGGCGGACTCCGAGAATCCCGTTCCACCCAAGGTGCCGACTCCATACGGCTGATTAGCCAAACCAAAGATCGGCGAAGCAATATTGCCGATGATGGAACCTGGGTTGTTGTGATTCAGAATATTGCGCGTGGAAAGCGAGATGGTCAAGTTGTATCGGTGTCCAGTTGCAGTGGAACTGCTGGAGCTGCCAATACTGAATGGCCCATTGGGCTGGCCCCTTCGGCCGCCACCACCTGTGGACACGGAAC
This sequence comes from Bryobacteraceae bacterium, assembly GCA_045807925.1. Lineage (GTDB taxonomy): Bacteria > Acidobacteriota > Terriglobia > Bryobacterales > Bryobacteraceae > Bog-105. The sequence continues at coordinate 2,569 of JBJMGK010000110.1, forward strand.
CTTCACCGGCCGGGCCGAAAGCGAAGATTTTCGAAACGCGAAGATTCAACATGATGATTGCGGGGCCGCGGCCATAATTTCGGAACAGCAACAACTCACTCGGAACAGGATTTGGATCAAGCAGGCCGTAGCTCGTGGTGATAAGTCCGGGCCGGCTCGGATCTGCCGCAATGCGGGGACGGCCATTGAACAGAGTATTTCCATAAAGGTCGTGTCCAACCGTGATGTTGAAGGGCGCTCCCGAATCGGCGATAAATAATGGGCTGAACCGCAGCCCCCACTTTGTAGCGATAGAGCCCCCGATCGTGACCTGGTGTCGCAGATCGCTTGAGGCCGGTCCATATTCACCGGTCATGCTGTAAGGATTAGCCGGAAACGTGCCGACCCCGAGCGTTCCGTTGCTAATGGCAGGATTGAAATCCGTGTTTTGAGGAGGCGGCGAGTAGTCGGTGTTGCTCCTCGCGCGATTGTAAACGTATGAGCCGAACAAGGAGACCGAGTCGTTCAGCTTTGAGTTGACGTTTGCGATCAACTCGTTTTGGTTACACAGCCCGGACGACTGAACCAGGAAAGTCGGGTTGGCACTGCCGAACGGGTAAACTCCGCTTCCAGGAACTTGCGGGTTATAGGAGCCAGGCAGAGGCGCATTGATGTCGTTCGTCGAAAACTGATGCAAAGCATGTGCGTTCACGTAGGAGAGCGCCACGGTCGTATGGCCTGGGAGTTGCCGCTCGATCCCCAGGGCGGATTCCATGACATACGGTGCACGAAGGTCAGTGCTAAGTTTCTCGGCTGGTTGTGGTGAGCGTGAGTTCGCCAAAGTGTCAATCGAGGGAATCGAAGGAAAGAAATCCGGATTTGTAATGACGTACTGCTGCTGCACAACGCCGTTGTACCGTCTCGCCGTCAGAAGATCGGATATGTCGAAGCGCTGATAGAACATGCCGAAGCCGGCCCGGATTACAGTCTTTGGCGTCGAGCCTGCTCTGCTGCCGCCGGGAGCCCAGGCAAGTCCGAAGCGAGGTGCTACGTTTTTCCAATCATCCAGATTCGTTTGCCATTCATATCGGAGACCAAGATTGAGCGTAAGATTTCGCCTCGCATGCCAATCGTCTCCAAAGAATATGCCAACGTCTTCCTGATTCACGGAAAGAGATGGTGTTCCGGCATTGATGGTGAACTGGGAGGCGCCTCCTCCGAGAGTCCGAATCTGAGTAGCTGGCAGACCCATCCGCTGGAACAAGAGTGTGCGGCGGTAACTCTCAATCGAAGTGATATTTTCCAATTGCGGTTGACCGGATAAGTCGAGCACTGGTCGATCATTCCCATCCAGTGCCGGCGCCAACCTGCCCGCGAATGTGTAACTGCCCCCGAAGTTGATGGGAGAAGTATTATCCAGCATTGCGGCGCGAGCGCGCACGCCGAAGCGCAATGTGTGGGCGTTGTGAGTTACCGTTGTGTAGTTTTGGAGCTCGTACCCATCGAGTGTGTTGAACGAGTTTCCGACTTGAGCGCCACCACCGATGAACGAATTCAAAACGTCCAAGCGCGGGCTAGTGTCCTCAGAAATGCTGGTGATGCTGGCCCGGTAGAACCGGAACCTAGTTTCATTTATGGCATTTGCGCCAAGGACCAACGTGTTGGCAATCTGGGCGGTGTGATCACTGCTGTGGTTGTGAATGCCAGTCGAAACCAGATTGAAGCCGCCCACTCCGGAATGCTCAATATCCGCGTCAGAAAAGGCATACCGTATCGAGAGAGTGTCCGCCGCCGTTAGTTGGTAATCAAAGCGCGGGCTTACTCGAATCCTGCGCTGGGGAATCCGGAAGACCTGCGTATAAGGATTGATGATGGAGAGCGTATTCGGGTCCAAGGTGGTCCCGTTGATAATCGCACCGTTGTCAATTGATGCGCGATCCACAGTCAGAAAAAAAGAAGCGAGCTTGCTGAGCGGACCTTGCAGACTACCGCCATATTCTTTCAGCAGAAACGGCGCCTTCTGCGCCGCATAGGGATTCCGGGAGTTCCAGGCGTCATCGCCGAAATTGTAATAGCCGGTACCGTGGAATTTATCAGGGCCTGGCTTGGTTAGGATTTCGATCCGGCCATAGCCGAGCTTGTCGTATTCAGGCGAAAAAGGATTCTGGTTGATCCTGATTTCGCGGATGGAGTCCTTCGATGGGAGCTGACCACCACTGAATCATCAATAAAGATGGAACTGCCGCCTGGTCCGGCGGACGGCCCAGCTAAGGCCTGAAGATGGGCACCAAGATCTTCCGGATCGTCCGCCAACGACTCCAGATCCTTGCCTCTGAGGACAACAGCGGAAGCGTTGTTTGCTGATTCTGTGCTGATGGAGCTGTTCGCGTTTTCTTGAATCGTCGTCTGCTGTTGCACAGCGGCTACTTTCAATTCGAGCCGCAAGATTTGCGTACCTGGCTTGAGGACAATGGGAACCGGTTCTTGCTCCAGCTTTGGAGCTGCCGCCTGTACGGTGTACTCGCCCGGTGGCAACCCTTGAAAGGAATAGGACCCGTTTTCGGCCGTAGTCGTTGTCTTGACGAGTCCGGATGGCCCATTCAGCGTAACGGCGGCTTTCGGTATGACTGCGCCACTCTGATCCACGACTTGACCGCGCAAGGAGGCCGTCTGGCCCCAAGCAACTGCGGAAACAAACAGTAGTATCCAGGAGATGAGGAGAGGACGATGCAGAGGACGTGGCACGAGCCGTAGCATCACCTCTCCAGAGGTACGTTCAGAGAGAAAACCGATCCTTTTCCGGATTCACTCTCCACAGTAATCGAGCCCGCGTGAGTTTCCGCAATCCACTTCGCGATGGACAAACCCAGACCGGCGCCTCCTTGCGAACGAGAGCGAGCTTTGTCTGCTCTCCAGAACCGATCGAAAATGTGCGGGAGGTCGGCAGGAGCGATGCCAATCCCGCTGTCACTGACACTGAACCTTGCAAATGCATCATTTGTGCTTAGTTTGATCCGCACCGAGCCTTTTTCCGGGGTGTACTTTGCCGCATTATCAATGAGTATGAGAAGGGCACGTCGAAGCGCCTCGGCATCGGCGTGAACCCAAACTGGCTTGTCTGGGATGGAAGCGGAAAAGTCGAGCCCTCTGATGCGGGCCAGCTTTTCTCCTTGCTCGCCCGCTGCGCGGGCTATCGCGGACGCATCCACCTGCGCGCGAGTACCTCCTTGCCGGCATCCGCCCGCGCCAGGAGCATCAGGCTGTCTACTACCTGCGATGTTTCTCTCAGATTCCTCCAGGATGTCGTCCAGTGCTTCGAGATATTCCGCGGCTTGCCGGTTTCTTCTTTGTACCGCGACTTCGGCGGTCGTTCGAATCAGAGCAATGGGAGCGCGCAGCTCATGCGAAGCATCTGCCGTGAATTGCTTCATTCTGCGCACCGACGCCTCGAGTCGGGAAAACATTTGGTTCAGCGTTTCTGTAAGTCGCTGAAGCTGGTCTCCCGTTCTGGGTACATCCAGCCGGTCCGTCAGATTCTCGATGCTGATCCGCTGTGCGGCTCGAGAGATCTCGTCTACAGGATCGAGCGCCCGTTTGCTGATCCAGTATCCTCCAGCGGTAGCTGCAATTAGCAGCACCGGTACCGCGAGCACCAAAATGAGGCCAAATGCTTCGATGGCTTCAAACGCCTCGTGCATGGGAGCGGCTACTTGTACGGTGTATGCTTGACCGTTCACTAGAATCCGTTCCGAATAGAAGCGGAGCGGACGGCCGGCAACCTGCGTCGTTGCCAACGTTGACCGGTCTAGATCTGATGGCTTCTCGATCCCCACATTGTTGCTTTCGAGCGGCACGGATCGATATAACCATTGCCCTTGCGAGTCGCAAACTTGAAAGAGATCACCACCCGGTCCCAACACCGAGTGCTCTCGAAATTCGTCTCGGATCTCAAGGATCGACAATGCCGAGATCTGGCGATCCATAAATGCACGAACACCTTGTACGCGGTCCCGAAGCTCATCATCGATCGCGTGGTATACCGTGGCACGCATCGCGAACCAGACCGCCACGCTGAATACGGCGAGCCCCCCGGCGAACACGACGGAATACCAGGAAGCAAGCCGAAACCCGATGGAGCGTCTTTTCAAGCTAGCTCTTCCTCGCGAAGCGTATATCCGATCCCGCGGATTGTGTGAATGAGTTTGGATGTTCCAGGGGGCTCGAGTTTCGTCCGGAGTTGGCGAATGAAAACATCCACCGTGTTATTTTCTACATCACGCTCGTTTCCCCAAACGGCTTCGATGAGCCGGTTTCTCGTGAGCACGCGCCCGGAATTCCGCAGGAGCAGTTCAAGCAATTCAAATTCTCTGGGCGTAAGTGGAATCGGAACTCCCGCCCGTCTTACCTCATGCCTGCCGGAATCCAGAACGAGATCCGCTATGTGCAGGTCTGTGCTAGGCCCGACCTGCTTACGTCTCGAAAGGGCACGGAGCCGCGCTACCAGAACCTTGAATGAAAAAGGCTTCGCCAGATAGTCGTCGGCACCAGCCTCGAGACCCATCACGATATCCTCCGCGGTGTCGCGGGCAGTCAACAGCAGGATGGGCGTCACTGACCCACTTGCGCGTAGACGTCGAACGAGTGAAAAACCGTCAATACCGGGTAGCATCACATCGAGGGCGAATACGTCGAATGGCTCAGAACGCGCTGTTTGTAGACCTTCGTGCCCCTCGAACGCCAATGTCACGGTATGGCCTTGTTCTGCCAAGCCTTTCTGGAGTTGGCGCGCGAGTTTTTGGTCGTCCTCGACGATCAGAATCCGCATTTACGCCTTTGCAGTATCCACTTGATTTCTGGGGAATCTTCAGAATTTTGCGATCAAAATGAGGCCAACCACCATCAAAGCGCACCCTGCAATACGCGCCCAACTCGCTGGGTGTACATCGAAGCTAAGCCACCCGAAGTGATCGAGGACGACAGAGCATATGAGTTGGCCAGTTACGACGAGTGCAGTCAGCGTGGCTGCGCCCAATTGGCTGGCGAGAACAATCGCCGTGAGGCCGTAAACTGCCCCGAAGATCCCACCTAACCATGCCCACCAGGGAGTCTGAAACGCCTTCCCGGTGGAGGGAAATGGCACTCGCTTGACAAAAGTGTAAAGGGAAACGGCAGCAATCCCCAGGATGTAGTTCACGAGTAATGCCGGGAGGGGCTGCCCCAAGTTCTTTTTTAGCTGACTATTGCTGCCGACCTGGCAAGTAATCAGCGCGCCCGCAATGAAAGCGAATAGCCAAGCAAGTGACCTCATATGCGAAACATTACCAACATGCAGTGATTCGCGACCTCCATCGTCATTCTTTCCTCGTGTAGTATCTCGTCCGATTCTGAGGAATTGATGAGTGAGCAGTTTACTCATGGAATCCTCAGAATTCTGTTGCACATTGAGTTTGGAAGTAATCGAATGCGCCTTCGCTCTTGCTTGTCGCGGTATTGCCAATCAGCAGGGTGCGCAGTTTGAGACGGTCCGGTTTACTCAAGACTTGCCCGGTAAACTCCCGGCCGACTGGACGGTGGCCATGACCCACGCTGGAGCTCCGCCCCACTGGGAAGTCGTCCGCGACGAGTCGGCGCCGAGCCCGCCAAACGTGCTCGCACAACTATCTCGGGATACGACGGCCGGCAGATTTCCCCTGGCGATTTGGGAAAAAGCAATGGTTCAAGATGGCGAAATCAGCATCGTTTTCAAAACCATCGATGGGTCCGTAGACCAAGCCGCTGGAATCGTTTGGCGCTACCAGGATCCCAATAACTACTACATCGTCCGGGCGAATGCGCTCGAAAATAACGTTGTCTTCTACAAGGTTGAAAACGGCGTTCGAACCTCGATTGCGCCCAAAGGCTTGCCGTCTCGTTCCTACGGCGTGAAGCACACGATCCCGCGTAGCAGTTGGAACAACCTGAAAGTCAGCTTCGGGAGCGCTAAGATCGCCGTTTTCTTCAATCAAGAGCAGCTATTCGAAGCCGAGGATACAACTTTCTCAAAGCCTGGGAAGGTCGGCCTCTGGACAAAGGCCGATAGTGTCACCTACTTCGACGACTTTACGGTCCTCTCAAAGGAGGCCCATCGTTGAAATGGAGTGCCCGGGAAAACG
>JBJMGK010000111.1:0-6201 GCA_045807925.1 Bryobacteraceae bacterium
CTATCGCAAAGGGCTTTAACTTCGGTCTGCCGATTAGTCCCCACAACTCTCGATCTCGATTCGAATCAGATCCGACGAGCAGATACACGCGGCTCCCTGCAGCTGCCTTGCAGAAACGCTCATCGGGAGCGGCCTTCGGGATCGGCGATGAGATCAACGACCGGAGTCCTCAGCGAACCGGTGACGGTAAGCTCACGGACCTGCAGTCGCCCAATCGCAAGCTCGTCGATCGACACAGACTTTAAATCCGTTCTGCCGACCGTCAGTTTTCCGACTATGAGGCGCCCTATTGCCAGCGCCCCTAATGCAAATGCGCCGACAGCGCCGGCGCCCAACGCGCTGCCACCTACAGCGCCGCAGCCGATGGCGAACTGTCTTTGTCCAGGAGTCGCTTTCATCGTCAGGAGACCGTACTTCAATTATGGCGCCTCGCGCAGAGGTCCCCGACCAACTCGCCGTGGTGGTCAGGTGTAGCGCGCCCGCCCCTGCGCACCCGGATCAGTACCCTGAAGTCCCGTTGCCGGAATGGTCAACAGTCGGACTCAAGCCCGATGTTGTCGTTGACGGCATTCCTCAATCGCTGTTTGCAACCTAGATACCGTTCGGTGGTCTGGACACTGACGTGTCCGAGCAAGAACTGAATTTGTTCGAGTTCTCCGCCGGCCTGGTGACACAAGCGCGCGCATGTGCGGCGAAGGTCGTGCGGCGCAACGTTCGAAAGTCCGCAACGGGAAGAAGCTTGTTTAACAACACCCCAAATAACTTTGGGGCTGAAGCCGTTGGTCGCTATTCGACCAGCTTTGTTGATGGCACGGAAAACGGCGCCTTCGGTGACACCTGCTCCTCTTAACCAGACAGCGATGGCTTCGGCAACCCAATCGGGTATCGGAACGGTTCTAACGTGGCCACCCTTCCCTATCAGGTCGGCGAAAACCCAGTGTTCTTCGCGTTGCTGTAGGTCTGCGACTTGGGCTGCAGCCAACTCGGCCCTTCGCAACCCGCACCCGAGGAGGACGGCAACCATGGCATAGTCGCGCTTGCCGCGGAGTGTCTCGCGGTCGAAGATCGAAAGGAGGGCTCGACCCTGTTCCGCTGTCAGCCAGTTGCCTATCCGGATTCCCATGCTTCTTTGCGCCTTTCACGCGGCGTATGCCGGCGGCGAGGTCCGGGCTGAGCAAACCCGCGTCCGCTGCCTCGTAGGCCAAACGCCGTACAGCAGCGAGTCGCAGGTTGATTGTTGATGACGCGTAGTGCGCTTGCTCGAGGAAGATGCGATATCTCGTCACGACGATTCTGTTGAAGGCCAGACGAGGCTCCGAGCAGTACCAATCGATGAATTGGCGAATCGCGTGATCGTAGGAGCGTTGCGAACTGATCGATGGCCTGCTGTTTAGAACGGCAGATTTGGACTGCTCGAGGTCGGGCAACTTCAGTATGGATTTGGGAATGGGTTTGCGTTTCTTCGCCATGCGAGCCAGCTTGCTCCCTTTGGGCGACGGCTGCACAGACTCGACTTGGCCGTACGCTGGCGCGTTTTCGTTCCCTATCGGCTACTCCCACGCGAATTCATATGTTCACGGCGATTGCCTTTCATTTGGGTCTCGCCTTTCGAAGGCTTTAGCCGCGAGTCCGCTCCGTCAATGTACGTTCCTTAATAGCGCAAAGAGTGCGCGGATGCGGGAATCCGCCGTTTTTTGCGGGCGCGCTTGAGGCCGCGACCGTTTTGCACGGGTTTTCTTAATAGGGTGACTGAGCGAGTGCGCGGCGGGTGCTCTTCGAAAATTTGCAGCATGCACGTGATCTGCAAGGGTCGAGTTCGCACGGTGTCGGAGGGTGATGTAGCCGCATACAGCCGATTCGCGGCCGATTAGTTCGGCCTCGCGGATTAGCGCGGCTGGTTCACCTCATTCCCTTTCCACGCTGGTTTCAGGACTTCAAAATGAGATTTTCCGAACTGGCTATCACTGCGAAATGAGCCTGGTATTGACGCCGTTTTCAGCTACCGTTTGCTGGACCTGCTGTGTAAGGGGCGCTGCCCAGCTGGGCATGAAGAACGCACCGCCGTTGTAGACAGCGCTGATCGTATGGTGACCAAGCATGAGGGATGAGGTCGTGAATGCAGCCGTACCGCCGGAAACCGTCCGCACGTCCAGGCTCGTTGGACCATCGAAGAATTGCACGGTCCCGCTGGCCGTTGCGGGTGCGACTGTAGCGGTAAACGTCGCTGGACTGTTCAGCTGCGAAACGTAGACGCTCTGGCCGTCTGATGTTGTGGGCTGCCCGTCGGAAGTCAGCGTGAGCGTGCTGGTCGAGCGGGACACGAGCTGCACTATCGCGCCGGACGTGCTCATGGCGTGATTGGTATCGCCGCTGTAGACAGCGATCAGGGCGTGGGGTCCGGCCGTCAGCAACAGGTCGGAGAGGATGGCCGTCCCGCCTGAAAACGGGACGCTGCGGAGCATCGTGTGGCCATCGAAGAACGTGACCGTACCGGCGGCATCGTCCGGAGTTATCGCAGCCGTGAGAAAGAGATTCTGCGTTTGTGGTCGGGTTGGCATTCGAGGTCAGGAGCGTGCTCGTCGAAATGCGATGGTCGACTTTGCGGACGCGTTGGTTACCGCTATCCACGATATAGAAATTCCCGCTGCTGTCCACAGCCACGCTCGAAGGAAAGGCCACGCTGGCGTCGGTCGCGGGTCCGTTGTCGCCACTGAAGCCGTAACTGCCGTTGCCCGCCACAGTGGCGATCACGCCTGTGCTAGCGGACACCTTGCGGATTCGATTGTTTGCGGTATCCGCGATATAAAGGTTCCCGCTGCCGTCCACCGCCACGCCGCCGCCGGGATAGCCCAGATTCAGACTGGCGCTGGTGGCCGGGCCGCCGTCGCCGCCGAAACCGGAGCTGCCGTTTGCCCGCCACTGTGGTGATCACGCCGGTGTCGGCCGAAACCTTGCGGATTCGACTGTTCGACGTATCCGCGATATAGAGGTTCCCGCTGCCGTCCACGGCCACGCCGGAGGGATAGTAGAGACTGGCGCTGGTGGCCGGCCCTCCGTCCCCACTGAACCCGTAGCTGCCGTTGCCGGCCAGCGTGGTGATCACGCCGGTGCTGGCCGAGACCTTGCGGATTCGACTGTTCCACGTATCCGCAATATAGAGGTTCCCGCTGCCATCCACCGCCACGCCATTGGGAGAGTTCAGACTGGCATCGGTGGCCAGTCCGCCGTCGCCTTCGTCGCCGCCGCCCGCCACTGTAGTAATCACGCCTGTGGCGGTCGAGACCTTTCGAATTCGATCGCTCCCCGTATCCGCGATATAAAGGTTCCCGCTGCCGTCCACCGCCACGCCGCCGGGACGATTTAGAGCGGTGTTGGTGGCCAGTCCGCCGCCGCCGATATCGCAGTTGTACTGGCAGCCGTTGCCCGCCACTGTGGTGATCACGCCTGTGTCGGCCGAAACCTTGCGGATCCGATTGTTACCCCATTCCGCGATATAGAGATTTCCGCTGCCGTCCACCGCCACGCCGGAGATAACTGACAGACTGGCGCTGGTAGCGGGTCCGCCGTCGCCGATATCGCAGTTGTATTGACAGCCGTTGCCCGCTACCGTGGTGATCACGCCGGTTTCGGCGGAGACCTTGCGGATTCGATTGTTTTCGGTATCCGCAATATAGAGATTCCCGCCGCCGTCCACAGTCACGCCGTTGGGCGAGTTCAGACTGGCATCGGTGGCCAGTCCGCCGTCGCCGCTGTACTCAGAGCTGCCGTTGCCCGCGACCGTAGTGATCACGCCAGTCGTGGACGAGACCTTGCGGATCCGATTGTTACCCCATTCCGCGATATAGAGATTCCCGCTGCCGTCCACCGCCACTCCAATGGGAGACTCGAGACTGGCGCTGGTTGCCGGCCCGCCATCACCACTGAAGCCACGAGCCCCCGGGGTACCTGCAATCAGGACCGCGATGCCCCCCGCCAGCTTGTACACGGCATGCCAGTCCGTCGACGCGACGTAGACGTCGCCATTGACCGTTACGGCTAGACCTCGCAGAGAAGGCATGTTCATGGATATCGCCGGGCCAGCTACAGGTCCTCCTCCGGTATAAGTAGAAATCGTGCCCGGCTGTCCGCTGGCCACGGCTGCCACAACCAGCACCAGCAGTAGCGAGGAGATGTCTTTGCGCATGCTATTTCTCCGTGTTCCGGACCTGCTGTGTAAGGGGCGCTGCCCAGCTGGGCATGAAGAACGCATCGCCGTTGTAGACAGCGCTGATCGTATGGTTGCCAAGCGTCAGGGATGAGGTCGTGAATGCAGCCGTACCGCCGGAAACCGGCTGCACTCTGAGGCTCGTTGGTCCATCGAAGAACTGCACGGTCCCGCTGGCCGTAGCGGGTGTGAGCATAGCGGTAAAGGTGGTTGGACTGTTCAGCATTGAAACGTAGACGGTCTGGCCGTTTGATGTTGTGGGCTGTCCGTCGGAAGTCAGCGTGAGCGTGCTGGTCGAGCTGAATACGACCTGCACTATCGACGACGGGTCGGAAAGTCTGGCAGTACCGCCTGACAGCTCGATACTGCGGAGCATGGTGGTGCCATCGAAGAACGTGACGGTACCGGTAGCATCGTTCGCATTGATGGCGGCCGTGAGGACAAGGTTCTCCGTTGTGGTCGGATTGGCATTGGAGGTCAGCAACGTTGAAGACATTATAGAAACTGGCGCTGGTGGCCGGGCCGCCATCGCCGCTAAAACCGTAGCTGCCGTTGCCCGCCACCGTGGTGATTACGCCTGTGTCATCCGAGACTTTGCGGATTCGATTGTCAAATAAATCCGCAATATAGAGGTTCACAACGCCGTCCACCGCCACGCCTGAGGGACCGTTTAGGCTGGCGCTGGTGGCCGCGCCGTCGTCGCCGAGATCACAGTTGTAAGAGCAGCCGTTGCCCGCCACCGTGGTGATTACGCCGGTGCCGGCCGATACCTTGCGGATCCGATTGTTACCGCTAAGCAAGGGTTTCACTGTGCCCCCTAAATGCTACAGCATGCTCGTTCCGATCGAAGCAAATAAAGATTCCGACGAGGTGAATGAAGGTTCCGGGCGCAGCCCGAGAAGATGATCCGCGAAATCCTTGGGCCGGAGGACATGCGCATGATCGTCGCGAACATCGTGGTCGATGCAGCTTTATCGTTTGTTTGCAGCTCAAATTCGGGCGCCTCGAACAGCCAGGTGGGTCGAATTCGTAAGCGACTTCAAAATCAGCAGAATACTCCATTGTCACGTCAAAGATAAAAGGAGCGAAGAATCCACTTGGCAGTTCAGTGTCATATAGGAGGGTGTTCGCCAGATACGGACCGAGAAGTCCCGTTGTGTTCCGACTGACGAAGGCCTACTTCACGATCACTTTCTTCTCGTGCCAAGTCTCATCCGGTCTTCTAAATCGGAACGCGTATTCTCCGCTCGCGACGTTCCGAAGATCTCCGCTCACCGGAACTGAGGTCAGGCCGGCAGTGATGGTTGCGGTTCCCTGAACCTGCCAAACGATCTCGCCCGTAGTCGAAACCATTTGAAGTTGATATGCCCCAGCTGGGCTGCCCAAGGGAAGATAAACTGTAAGGCTGAGCTGGTTTCTCGGCAGATGTTGAATGCCGGAACTTTTCTGGTCGGGTGATTTCGATTGATTTGTTCCAGAAGGACTGCGCAGCTCGGAGCTGTCCTCAAAGTTCAAAACCGCTGCCTCCGTGACTCCATGCTCGACCCTCGCGATTATTCGCTCGTTGCTCTGGTTGCGATTTGTAACGAACAGAAAAATCCCGATGCCTACGGCCAGAACAAGGACGAGGGTTGCGGTGGTCCGAACTATGGTCCGAGTGGTACTACGACTCTCACTTCTAAACCGAGCATCTCGGATATCAGCAAACTCCCGATAGCAGGGCGAACAATGTTCTATGTGCCGCCAAACCGGATCGTCGAACGCAACCTTCTTTGCCCTGAGCGCCTCGAAGATTTCAGGTCCGAGGCACCCGATTCGTTCAGGATTGGGATAAGCGGTGCGTCGAAGCTCATCTATCGGATCATTGGCCACCGTCGCAACACATTATCTCTTGCGACTGGCTACGCTTCGCAATCGACCCTTCGCTAGATGATAACGGCACCGCACGGTCACTTCTAACATTCCAAGAGCCCGTGCGATTTCTTTGTAACTCCAAC
>JBJMGK010000112.1:0-6838 GCA_045807925.1 Bryobacteraceae bacterium
GGCCCACGGAAACAGTTTCAGACAAAGCGTGATGGTCGTCGAATCCAGCGACAGCAGCTTGTTTTTGAAACGGAACTTCCGCTTCCGGGCCCCCCATCCCTTTTCGTCGCGGAACCGCTGCAGGGCCGTATAGAACAGATCCTCATACAACTTCGCCGGCCGGTGTTCGTTGGCGTAGGAAAGGGTCGATTTATTCGGCGCTTTGCCGATTCCAAGATGAACCAGCTTGCCCAGGCAGCAGCCCAAACCATTGCAGATCTCGCGCAGCGAGTCGGCGTGCGCGAGTTGGCAGAACAGCATCGAGACCAACTGAGTCCAGCAGCCGAAGCCCTTGGCGCACCGCTCGGCATTGTGTTTCTTGACCAGCGCCCCAAACTCGATCCTGGGGAAATGCTGGAGCAGTTGATTGAAAAGACTGGCTACTTGTACGATTGGATTGCCCTCCTCTTTCGTGATTCGGGGCAGGATCAGCCCGCAGCAAACGAACAGATTCTGCTCTCGTTCAATTATCGGAGGGCTTTTCCTTTCGATTACCTCACCCGGCACTCAACTCAAAGCTGTTTTGGACAAGAGTGCAACAAATTGTAATCGAAGTAATTTTGGTTTCGCATAAAGCTCGATCGAAAGTCGTACCATCTGCTCTTATCAATTCGAAACCGCAACCCGTTACTCGGGTCGCCGCCCCAACCGAAGCTATTTGTCGAAAGATTGTCGAACAACAGACTCTGATGCGTCGTGGAGTGCATGGAAAGAGATTGGTTAAGTATGCGCGGTCCGGTTTGCAGGTTGACGAGCGTGTTATACATCTGCTTGCTGCCCGTGGTATCGGAGATACGATAGCCTGCCTCGATCGACTGATGAATCAGATACCCGCCACTTTCCAATCCCGCCGGAGCGTCACCCGGGTTCGAGCCGGAAAGATTCCCGGAAGACTGGGCGAGCGCAAGTGAGCGTATCAAGCAAATAGAGGAAAGGATTACGCAGATTCGACGTACCTGCAAGGTCATGAGTGGCCTCCTCTTGCCTTTGATCAGGAACCGATAATCAGAATTAGGAGCCCCAAAGCGTCCTGAACAATTGACGAGGGTCCTATTTGAAGAACGCATTGCTGGCATTGGAACCATGGATCGCTTGGTGACATATGGTGCACGCCTGGTAGTGGGCCGCTAAATTGTGAGCCGGACCCTGCGGGGCCTGTCCGGGGAACGTGTGACATTGGAGGCACAGGAGATTCACTTGCACAACTCGCAGAAAGCGCGGATTTGTAGAACCGTGTGGGGTGTGACAACTGGAGCAACCTTCCGTCCTTACCGGAACGTGTTCATAGACGAACGGGCCTTGCTTGTCTGCATGGCACTTATAACAAACGGCGTCTCCGCTTGGCAAGGTCTTCACATTCCGTAAGGTCGTGGTTCCGTGGACATTGTGGCAGTCGCCACATTGGATCAGGCCCTCGTTGACTCGATGGCGATATGGTTTCGCGAAGTCTGCTTTGGTCGAGATATGACATCCGTAGCAAAGATTAGGCTGTGCCCGCACGAGCAAGTGCTCTGGCTCCTTGGCGTGGTGCGGCGAATGGCAGTCCAAGCAGCCGACGTCGTTGCCCGCGTGTACAGATCCGGAGAAATGCCGCTGTGCGTGGCTTTCACCGTGGCAGGTGAGGCAGCGATTGGAGGCCTCCTGCCTTGACAGGGCACTGAACTTGACGATTTTGCTAACGTCCCCTCCGGCCTCCACATGCTCCGAACCAGGACCATGACACGACTCGCAACCATGCCCATTTTGCAGGGTGGTCTTGAAATGAGGCGTGGTTTCGAAGTGCTTTTTGTACAGATCTTCATGACAGGTCATGCAAACGTCCGCGCCAACGTATCCGGCCGTTTTCTTGTCAGTGGGTGCGGCAACCGTCTGCCCTTGCTGGTTGGCCGCAAGCGCTGGCGCAACCAGAAGAAGAAGCAGGATTACCGCCAGAACTGGCCCCGCCAGTTGCTTGTACCGTTTACTGATCTTCACGGTGAACTCCTCGTCTACGTTAGCGGCCCTGTTCTACCGCGGTACCACGTGGCTGCCGCCCGGTGTGACTGCCGCCCGGTGTGACTGCAACCGGTGTGACTGCAACCGGTGTGACTGCCATTGAATTAGAAGGTCCGGAATGTCAAAGAGTCTTTACGTAGTCCGCGATCGCCTTAGCTTGATCTTCTGTGAGCCCGGAGATGCCTTTTTTGTGTGGCGCTTTACTCGTTGACCCGCCTTTGGTGACTAGCTGTACCAGTTGGGCTGCATCCATAGTCGTGCCCTTGAGTGCAGGAGCCTTCATGGCAGGCTTGCCTTCACCATTCGCTCCGTGACAGCTTCCACATTTCTTCTTGTAGAGCGCTGCTCCGTCATCTGCGGCCCAAGCGGCGGCGGATGCAAACATCAACAGCGCTCCCATCGTCCACAAGCGTTTGAAATTCATTTCAGCTCCTTTCTGATTGCAAGAGACTCTTGCGTCTTTGCATATACGTGGCACATTTTCGGAATCTTTGTTTCTGGATTTTCGAGACCCGCTCGGCGAGGCCAAGCGTTTTCAAAATGTCTGGGGATGCTTCGTCTGTCGCCAATAATTCGTGGCAACTACTGCAGTCCTGAGAGATTGTCTTGTCACTTCTGACTGTGTGCGCGCCATCATGACAGCGGAAACATCCTGGAGAGTCAGTATGGCCCAGGTTGTTCGGGTAGGTGCCCACGGGACCTTCAAGTCGGGGAAAACGTTGAGATTATAAATCGCCAGGGCTGCTTGCGCTGCCTGGTTGATGTCTTGAGAACGCCTGGAGTAGAGCGTCGGGTAGCTCTGCCGATAAAAGCCAATGAGGGCTCGGGGTAGTTTGTCCGCCGCTTCCTCGCTTTTTCTGTAACTTGCCTTGAGCAATTCTAGGCCTTTCTACTTTACGAAGGGCAACGTTGCTGCGACATCGCCAAAGGCTAAAGCTTTGTCCATCGCGCGGTCCGGCAAATCGAAAGAGTGACTCGGGCGGTTATGGCAATCGCCGAGAAGACTCACCAATGACGACTCAGCAAGAACCGGACCGGCCTGTTAGTGGAGGCATTCATATAGAGACACCAAGTTCCGCCAACGTCAGATGCTCCTTGATGCTTCTCGTGTGCGGAAAATTTATCTTCCGTGCAATCCGCATGTTTTAAACAGCCTGTTCGCAGTCTTGTCGAAAGAAAATGCATCGCAACAGTTGAAGCAGGCATCTTGATCCGATTGGAAGCAACACTAATGGCCCTAACGGGAGCCAGCTACCGGTGCCCGTCCCAAACCCAAATTCGAATCGAGAGGTGCCAGATACAGAACCGTTCCGCCCATGCCATTGCCGATAGAGGGATTTAACAGCGGCAGGGGTGCAAGAGCAAATTGGCTCTTCTGTTTTGCTTGTTGACTTTCGCTTTCCGCTACGCCGGCTTCAGCACCTTTTGTCTGAATGCCACTTTCGGGTTCAACAGTCCCGCTAAATAGTCGCCCTTCGAATAGTCCGACTGGCGCTTGTGTTTCCGGAGGGCGCGGGCGCTGTCGTTGATTGTCCCGCGGTGTTTTCCTGTCCCAACGCTTGAGTGACGGAAGAAAAAAGCAAGGCCATGAGAGGCCGTCTGAAGAAGCGAACCCGAATCATGCGCTCAAGCTCCCCCTTTGCGACGAATGCTGCATACAAATGTTCGTGACCGTTCCCTGAATGGTTTCGCCCAACGCACACAGAACCAAAAACTTCCTGTTCGACCAAGTGCCGCCCCTTGCGTTTGCGGTGGCTAATTTCTGGATGCGCTCAGGGAACGCTAGAAGTAGATGCCGAATCCAAATAGCGGGCCGTACATCGTCTGCCTGATTTTGAGTTCCTTGTTTTGGACAGTGTCTGAGACTTGGAAATGCAGAGCCGCGCCTCCGAGCGCGGCCCCGAAGTGCTTCGCAAACCGCCAGTCCGCGCGAGCGCTGGCGCCCATCGTCACGTCTGAGCCGACACCAAATCCACCACCGTCGAGATGTGCCGTGAACGACCATTTCCGCCCGAGTTGTCGCCGATACCCCAGACCCACCAGCGGATCCCAGATATCTGGCCTTCGACTAACTTCCGGGTAAGGATCGACTGTAGCCGAGATGTGGAGTGCCATCCGCCGGACTCCACCCTCCAGGCTCAAGTGAGGCAGAAACTCATAACCGCCCTTGATCTGACCGTAGACCACAGACATGCCTATATTCACCTTTGGGTTGGAGTGGTCGGCGGATACGGAGGCCCAGAGGAAATCCCCTTGCGCCGACCATCCGTTCTTCAGTACGTCGAAGCCGGCCGCAGCAGTCCCGTTGAGCGACCCCGATGCTGATCCTGGTAACGTAGGACCTCCGGGTAAGATAGAGCCGGTGTTCGGGACATCCACATGAGCTCCGAATAGAGGAGCCCACACGAAGATCGGGTAGATGGCTACCTGCCAGTCCGACCGGTTCTTTCCCCACATACCGTCGCGGGAATTACTCGTCGGAGCCGATTGGTCTGTATCTTTGGGCGGTGGTGATCCAGTAGCAAGGACTCCCGCCGCCAATGCACATGCGGCAAGCGAACATAAGCGTAATGCCATCCTGCCAGCTCGATACAGCACCGTCGACCTCCCGCACGGAGCTCAGTTCTGACCTGAACCATGACGCGCAATCGGAGTCGCCGTCACAAGCTTCGTCGGCGTCGTGATGATCCGGTGGGGAATTGGATCTATTATCTCCAGCGAATCTTTTCCTTAGAAGAACGGTGGCTTCAACGCTCTTCGCGTCTGGCTTGGTGAGTGCAGTTGCGGCATCATGTCCGCATTGCGCAACCATGTCTTACAGGCGGCTATACTGCAACACGGAATTCGAGGCAACACGTGC
Source organism: Bryobacteraceae bacterium (assembly GCA_045807925.1). Classification (GTDB taxonomy): domain Bacteria; phylum Acidobacteriota; class Terriglobia; order Bryobacterales; family Bryobacteraceae; genus Bog-105. The sequence continues at coordinate 4,895 of JBJMGK010000112.1, forward strand.
TGTCGTTTTCCGACTTATGTGGCGTAGTTCTTTCCGCCCCACTCAGTATGCACCGTTTTGGAGTGGGGTGGCGCGCTGTACGCAATTCAACTTTCACCACAGCAGCTTCCGACGCCTCCTGGCGGCCATTACGACTTACGACTCGTACGCCGGCGTCAGAATCATGCACGGGGAAGCTATTGCGAGGGATCGATGATCGCAATCTCCCGCGTTTAGGCCGGCAGCAAGCCGTGCTTGCTCAGGTGCTCGTGATACGAGTCCCATGCCGATTGCGCAGCGTTGAACGACGCCACAAGTCTGGCGACGAACTCTTGACGCTGTTCCTCGGTTGCTTTCCCGCTTTGCCTCATGCTAATGGCTTCTTGCATATCTGCACCGTGACGGAGCATTGCGATTGATGCTTCTCTTAGCCGTTGCTCGCACCCATCGCAGATCGGAATCGGCAGCATAAAAAGAAGCATAACGCAAGACGCAGGGTATCGACCGGATACAAGGCATGCCTTGGAGTGGAACCAGATTCAAACTTCGTGCACAGCTGGTAACAGGCGGCTAGATGCCGTGCCTCGGGTCAAAATTTATTAAGTCCAAGCTCGTTTGACAAGCGTCATGGCCGTGGTGCCATCGGCGTTCCATAAGACGAAGTCAGTGCGCACTATCGGCATCTCCTCCCGGTCCCGCGAAGTGATGGCGCAGATGATTTTTGCGGACATGAATGTGGCACGTCTGAATTTCTCCCATGGCAATTTCGCCGGCCATCAGAGGGTCATCCAAGACCTGCGCGCCGCGGCGCGTGCAGTGGGACGCCGCAGCGCAATCATGTCAGATCTGCCGGGGCCCAAAATGCTTATCGGCCAACTCAGGCAAGAGTCAGTCTACCTGCAGGCGGGCAGCGCTCTAACACTTACTACGGCAGACACTCTGGGCCACGAGAATTGTGTATCGACAACCCTCGACCGCCTTCCCCATACTGTGAAGGCCGGTGATGCACCATTCCTAAACGACGGTCTCAAGCAGCGGGAAGTAAATGGAGTGTTCGAATGAAGCTAATGGTGAAAGGAATTCTTTGGTTCGGCCTCTATCTCCTACTGATCCTGTTCCCATTGATCGTTGGATGGTTGCGGCATTCCCCGGGAGTTGAGGGCCGGTCGTTCTCGTTGCAGTTCAGCGCGGCTTGTGGGTATGTGGCCTTCAGCGTTATGGCCTTCGAGTTCGCGCTGATTGCCCGGGTGGAATTTGTTTCGGCGGCAGTTGGGCAGGATAGCCTCCTTAAGTTTCATCGCCAGATGGGCATCGTTGCCGCTCTACTGCTTGCACTACATGTAATCTTTGTATTCAGAAATGGGTACCCCTTTGAATGGCTCTACCCAATTTACGACGGCATAGTTCAGTGGGGCACGCTTGCCATGTATGCGGTGGTCCTGCTTATCATTTTGTCCCTGGGTCGTCGGCGGTTCGGAATATCATACAGCACGTGGCAAGTCAGATACCCCCCGCGGAGCGGGTGGCTTGATGAGTTGGACCGCCTCAAAGGCGGTTGGCCATTAGTTTAGGCGTCGCGCTCAAGCGCGCCTTTGTCAACAGTTCAGAAGGACCCGCTTGCTCCATCCGCGTTGTCTTGTTCGCGGATGTATTGGCGGACTTGCTCCAACTCAAACCCAACCGTGGACACGGCATAGCCCCGAGCCCAGAAATGCTCGCCTGTGAAGTTCCGTTCCTTGCCGCACAGGCGGGCAATCGCAATAGCACTCTTCCCTTTCAGAAACCCGATCACGGATGCCACGGGGTGCTTCGGGGGAATCTCAATGCACTTGTGCACGTGGTCCGACATGAGGTGTCCTTCCACGATTTGGCACTCTTTCTGCCGCGCCAAAGCATGGAATATTGGTCCCAACTGCCGACGCGTTTGCCCGAATATTACCTTGCGGCGCTGCTTGGGCACGAACA
>JBJMGK010000113.1:0-21654 GCA_045807925.1 Bryobacteraceae bacterium
AGTCCGATTTTGTTGCTGTTTCCTCGGTCGACGACCTGTTGAGCTTCATCGCGTGTCGACGATCCTTTTCCTCGTATATTCGGAGCAGAGGTTTGGATCGAGTTGTTGAGTTCTCGTGTTCGGTCTCAACTACTTCCGAAACTGGAGGGACAAGCGGGTATGTCGGACTTAGCTGCGCCGAAACCTCGTCAGTCGTCGCGGGCTCCAATGGCGGGGATTGAGCACTCGATGAAGCCGGATCATACCGCTCTGTCGGCCGATCAGTTACCTTGGCGAAGATGAGGGCCGCTGAGTCGCCGGTTTGGCTATTGTGCTCGGGAAAGATCACGGTCGGCACCAATGCCGGATTTTTTGACCGGTGCGAGCCCTTACCGGTTGCGTATTCATCTTCCGTTTCGGCTATAGTCGATTCGGTCTCACGGTACGGCATTCTTCCGTCCCGTAACTCTGGTTTTCCAGTGGCTTGCTCAGGCAGCCTGAAGTCGGAATAACCTTGTGCCTTACCCGGCTGCGGCGTTACCATCGGCTGTTTCTGTGTCGCCTTCTGTTCCTTAGCCGCCAAAATCGTGTCATCTTCGCGCCCGAACTGCAAAGCGGTCTCGTCGGGTTCTCGCAGAGAGGGAGTGCCTTCTGAAACCCCACGGAACTCCGCCTCTTGCAGCCATTCAGCCTGGAAATCACCATCTTCAGATGGGCCCTCATCTCCCCGCTCGGGAGCGTCATCACTTTCAGAAGTGCGACCGTGCACCCGCAATGGCGGTTCCGGGCCAGTGCTTTCCCGATCCTCGACTGCAGTTCGTTCCTGTAGGATCAAGGACGCAGATCTCGATTCCGGCGGGTTGGCAGCTGCTGATGTTGCACGCTGCTGACGGTTCAGCAATTCGCTTGCGGCCACAGAGGTCCCGGACGATGACTCGCGTCCTTCTCCACTGAGGTTGCGCGATGGAAACGCTTTCGTCTCTTCATCGCTGTCTAATGATGTAGCAACCAAGTCCGATTTTGTTGCTGTTTCCTCGGTCGACGACCTGTTGAGCTTCATCGCGTGTCGACGATCCTTTTCCTCGTATATTCGGAGCAGAGGTTTGGATCGAGTTGTTGAGTTCTCGTGTTCGGTCTCAACTACTTCCGAAACTGGAGGGACAAGCGGGTATGTCGGACTTACAATTTCCTGCCCGGAGGCGCTTCGATCGTCCGCCAAAGCCGGAAAGTTCTCTGGAGCTAATCGCTCCTCATGAAGCTGCGGAGGTACGCTTGGGGCCGCATCAGGACCATCGGCCCTTGGTGATCGTTGTTCGGACATCGCCTTCGGAATCGCTGATTGTGGTCTCGACTCGGAAGACCTTAGCTCCGCCACGACCGATCGCAATTCTTCTTCGTCGAAAGGCGGAGGCTCTTCGGGTTTGAAGGGTTCAAATAGAGATCGCGTGAGCGGTTGCACTGTGGGGCCCAGCCCTAAAACCCGTATCGCCAGCTCGGTGAAAAGATCCGCCATCAGCCCGCAAGCTCCAGGTAAAGGCGTCTCTTCTCAGCGCTCATCCCAAGTATTTCGGCCTCGCTCCATCCGTAAGCACTGGCGATTGTAGCTACTTCTCGTAAGAAATGCTGAGCGCGCGTTGACAATTCCTTCCAGAAGAACGAAACGATATCGAAGGATGCCGACCACTGATGGCCGCACGTTGGACAGGCCATGTGAAATCGGAGTTCCGCATGTGCGTCATACTCACGAACCGCTTCTCCGATCTTCTCGATCGTCTCCGCAGAAAGACTGCTGACCGAAACCGCCGATGAATTCTTCTCTGCCTTCAGGACGCAGCGGCGAATCAAAATGCGACGGACCCTTTCGACCTCAGTCGAACCTCGAACTGCGAGCAGATCCGCCACACTGATCAACCTGAACCACACGTTGTAGCCATGTATTTCACGGTGGTGTTCCGCTGACTGAAAATCGGAATCCATCAGCACGATGTCGTTCGTGCGCACGGAGAAGCTGAGTCGTTCGCCACACCGCGTACATTCCGCATATCCCTCGATTCTGTCCGCGATCGTGGCGGCGCGAAGCCGCAGCAGATAATCGTCGCGCTTACCGACAGACATCGAGAGCAACTGCTCCGTTTCAGCCTCGGGTAGCGCCGCAGCCAGGAGCATATATGCCCTTTCAGTCAGACACCGTAAGTTCCCCTGCTCCCAGATCGCGAGGATCTGCTTTGGTGCCAGGGGCCACATGCAAATCTACAGTGCGCTCGGATCAGTGAAACTTGTTTCGAAACTCGCCGATTCGTTCACAGTCGTATCGACGTCCCAGCCTTCGTTCTCGATTTTGATTGTTTGAATAGCTACAGCGTTGCCGTTCGCATCGAGATCGGGCATGGCTGTGTACTCCGACACCCAGCACCGGTAAACGTTGTACGCAATCACTTTATAACCGGCCTCATTCCACAGTTCGATGCTGAGGTTCTGACGAAAATCCTGCAGCGAAGCCACTGTCCCGGTCCCAGCCGGTGCAGCAAGGCTGTTTTTGTAATCCCAAACCTTGTTAGCCCACTGCGCGAACGCCGGGTCATGTGTAACCCCTTTTTCCATGGTGATGGCAGTGAACTGGGTTTGGCCCGGCATGCGCAGCGCAGCACCCAGATAGCCCCCATCGCGCCAGGGGACCACCTCCGTGGACCGTGTGAGACCAGTCACCTTGCTTACCCCGGCAACGTAAGCGGGTTGGCCTGTAGTGGGAACAAACTTGACCCGAAATCGAAAGTTACGATAGGGATCCATTCGATACGTTAGTACGGAAAACTCTGGTGCAGCCACTACAGTCTCCTTATCACGTCCAGTTACTTAGGGCTTTGTTTATATCTCTCAGGAAGAGAGCTGCCCTGCTATTTGACTGATCTGAATAATTACGAATTCAGCCGGGAGGAGCGGCGCGAACCCGACCATGATGTTGACGATCCCGTTGTTGATGTCGCTCTGCGTTGTTGTCGTGCCGTCGCACTGCACGAAAAACGCCTGAGCGGGCGTGCTACCTGGAAATGCCCCCTGCTGAAAGAGTCCCGCCATGAATGGTGTGACATTCGCAACGATCGACGACCACAATGTCTGGTCATTGGGCTCGAAGACGGCCCATTTCAGGTTGTTGTATAGTGTACTCTCTATGTAATATGCAAGGCGACGAACGGGCACATACTTCCACTGGCTCTGTAATTCGTCCGCTCCCTGCAGCGTTCTCGCTCCCCAGCTAACGACGCCGTATACCGGGAAGTTGCGGATGGCATTGATACCGAGGGGGTTCAGGATACCGCTGTCGGAATCCTTAAGAGTATATACAGGCGCAACACCCGCGAGGTCGGCGGTTGTTCCCGCAGGAGCCTTCCAGACACCACGATTCAGGTCAGTGGAAGCATAAACTCCTGCCATCGTCCCACTTACGCCGATTTCCCTGGGATTGAAGTTGTTGAGTGGATCAGCAATAGTAACTCGCGGGTAATACACGGCGCCGCAACCGGATGGCGCAGCTTCAAAGAATGTAGTGTTATTGAGAAACCACGACACCATCTGTGTAGGATTTGGAATTACTTGGGACGGCGGTATGTCAACAATCAAGAACGCTCGTTGCGCCTGACAAAATGCCAGCGCGCCCTCAAGCACGTCGCCTATCGCTCCAGGGGTTAGGTTCGGGGTACCGGTGGCCGGGATGGACAAGATATTGAAGATGTTTGGGGCGATCGCTGCTAATGGTGAATTCGTGGGATCTACCGCCGCGATTAGGGCCTGCTCGAACTCTCCGGTTTGCGTATTCCATTCGCCGTCCAGTCCGTCTTGCAACTGCTGCCAGGCGTTCAACGGAACGGAACCTTGCTGGAGGGGAAACGCGTACGGGTCATCATAAGTTGGCCCGTTGTCCACGACGTTGACTAACTGGGACACGGCGTTGACGACGGTCGGCGCATACGCCAGGCTCGTATCATCTAGAGTCAAGCCAGAATAAGACTCAGATCGAATTGGGTTTCCCATCACATCGACGAGTTGAACCTTCAGACTGAATAGCGGGCCGAAAGGATTCGTCTGTGACTGGATGGGTGCAACCTGGAGCTGATTGCCCCATGTTCCGGGGTTTTGTGCGCGTACCGTCAGGCGGGAAGTCGGCGGCGTGATATTGACGGTGTATTGCAGTGATTGCGAGGGATCCATTACGCTGGTGGCCGTGACTGCAACGGTGGAGTTCGCTGGCATCGAGTCGGGAGCCAGGTAGTTTCCTTCTTGGTCGACGATGCCTTCCATTCCAGGGCCCACTGACCAAGTGATCTGTTGCGCCGGATCGCCGAAGACGTAAGCCGACAGTTTGGTGCTCTGCCCCACCTCTACAGGTATGGGCTGCGATGGCGGACCCAACTCGGTTTTGGAGATTCCAACGGAATACTGAGCCACTACTGTCACCGACGCTTGAGCCTGGGCAAAGTAAGGAGGACTAGTGTTGAGGGACAGTTCGCACGTCACGGTCACAGGTGGCTTCGGTGAGTTTGGCTGGTAGCAAAACGTCTGTGAACCCCCTGGGTTCGCTGGAGGGGTCACGCTATCGCCAGAGACAGACCATCCGATGTAATTGATTTCGGCTTCGGGAATGTCTCCAAATACCGCACGCAGGCAAACGCCTTCCCCAGCGGCTACGATAGCCTTGTCAGGCTTGATTCGTAGCGGCACGAGGTAAATCGGGATGGAACTGGGCAATGAGGATAGAGTCAGCATCCCGGTGGGCGATTGGACCCTGCACGACACTGTTGCGCTAACGTTCACGGCTATGGCCCCTGGGATCGTTCCGGGAGGCGGACTGAGAGGCGGAGAGTAGACGGGCGGCGAAAAGTCTACTGGGATTCCTGTGTCTGGTAAGGATTGGAACGACCCTGTCGGTGGCGATTGGGGCAACCCGGTGGTGGGGGGGCTTAGATACGTCGGGGTCTCATAGGGCATTAGTGAGGGAGCTTGGTAGAGCCCGTTTGGGCTGATACTTCCGAACGCGCCTGGCGGCACCGGAGAGCCTGTTGGGGTCGTAAGGCTCCAAGAAACTTTTTGCGTCGCGCTTCCTTGCACCAGCGCCGATAGCTGCACGGATTCGCCGGGCGCTAGTGTAATAGCCGTACCCACTGGCTTTTTGTGACCTGACTTTTGGACTTGCAAAATCTCAACGCTGATCGGAATCAGACTGATCACCGCATTTGGGTTAACCGCACAGTTGGCCTTGCTCGTGGCAACTACGTTCACCGTTGTTACGCCTGGAATCACGGACGGGGCAGTATATAAGCCTTTGGGAGTAATGCTGCCGATTATGTTTGGATCGGAACTGCCCGGACAGGATAAGCTCCACGTGAAGGGGCCCTCTATGGTTGCAAGGAACTGCTGCTGCTGTCCTGGACCTAAATTCACCGGGGGACGCGTGACCAGCGAGGGTGGAAACGCGACCGTTCCTGGCACAACTAAGTTCTGTCCGAGAAGGTCGACAGAAGCAGATTCGGCATCCTGGGGAGCGACTCTAACAACGTACGCGGTTGACCCACCGTTGAGAAAAAACTGGAAGATCTGATAACTCGATTCGCTTTCTTCATCAAGACCAGTTGCATCTAGCCCGCCGAATGTCCGTTTGTAGTCTGCAAAGCTTTGAACAAGAACAGCTTCGTTTAACGGCCCGGATGGGAAATAGTCGATGAACGCGGTGGTCGCTGTAGTAACGCCGGTAATCGGATGAACTTGGCTGGGCAACTCTTGAACGTAGACGCCCGGGTAAGTGGGAATGACTGGCATTCGTCTCCTCTTCTAGTTCCGGACGAGGTGTCGCTCAATAAGCGCCGTTCTCAGGACAATTCGGCGAAACATCGAAAGCATAAGGCAAAAAGAGGAATCAGTCAACAAGTATTTCAGAGTAAGCATTCAGAGTATTTCAGAGTTGCGTGCTCACGATTTCTGACGGGCACTTCAATTTGGTTGAGTCACTTTCTTAAACGTCGACTCTTGCCAGATTTGGAGATGATACTCGTTCTTGCACTGCCGTTGAAACGACTCCAAATACGCTCGTGACCTGGCGGCCCGCAACACTCAATGCTTGATATCAACGCTGCAATAGCCGCGGGGCTTGCGGAGGTGATTCGCGAGGCACACTTATTTCTGTGCGACTGGGCCGAAATCTAATAGGTTCAACCCGTCTGCCATGTTCGCTTTTTTCTGTTACGATCACGGCGGGGCCGGAGCGCGATCCATTTTGCAATCAGGGCAGGTTTCAGTGGTGGTGAGATGAATCGAAATACGCGAAGAACATGGACAACATTCAAAAGCACTTCTGCTGAAGTGAGACGGTTCGCATGAACATCGCCGCAAGCAACGCGACGCTTGTCTCCTGCATCATGCCAACCTACAACCGTCGGCCCTTCATTCCACACGCGATCAACTATTTTCTTCGACAAACCTATGCGCATAGAGAGCTCATCATCATTGACGACGGTAGTGACTCGATTGCCGATCTTGTTCCGGCTGATTCGCGCATCCGCTACGAACGCCTCAGAAAGAGGATCAATTTGGGCGCCAAACTGAACCTGGGATGTGAACTCGCTAGCGGCGACCTAATTGCTCACTTCGACGATGACGATTGGTACGCCCCTTGGCGCTTGACCTATCAAGTCGAGACTATCGGACGCTATAAGACTGATCTTTGCGGCATCAACGATCTTCTTTACTTGGATCTCGACAGCGGGCGCGCCTATCAATACCGTTATCCACCCGGGCACAAAACTTGGCTCCTGGGAAGTGACCTTTGTTACGCGAAAGCGTTTTGGAGCGGTCACCGCTTCGCCGAAATCAATGTTGGAATGGATGGCTTGTTCACCTGGAGCGCGTCGGAGGAGAACATTTCCGTTCTCCCGGACTCAAGCTTCGCGGTCCATATGATCCATTCTCAGAATGTTAGCCCAAAGCAGGTGACCGGCAATCTTTGGCGTCCGCATTCTATTGAGAACATCAAACGGATCCTTGGGGAAGACTGGCCTTACTACCAGCGTGAAAGTGAGGCGTCGGGAACCCCTCCCAAGCCGCGAGCCGCCACGAGTTCGGTTGGGCCTGAGTGCCGCCCGGCGTTCAATGGAACTTTGCCGAACCGTAGCGTGCCGGGCCTGCGGAACGTTTTTGCCTGTCTCGTTCATGAAAAGCCGGAATGTGTAATCGATCTCGCTCGTAATCTTCGATGTCTCGACAACGAATCGCGCATTCTGCTTTACGACGGCAGCGTCGAAGGCAGGCTTCTCGATCGTCGTCTTCCTTGGCGGCGGTGGGGAGTCGAGATCCACCCGCACCCGCAGCCCATGAAGTGGGGACGACTGCATCGGTTTGCTCTCGACTGTCTGCGATACTTGAAATCCTCAGAGCCCTTCGACGTCATGACAATCGTCGATTCCGACCAAATGGCCGTGCGGCACGGTTATACAGATTTTCTCGCTTCGCGTTTGGGTGATCGCACCGGCCTCGGATTACTCTCGAGCGCTCCAGACAGGCAAGGCGTGACTACACGCATCGCCCTGTGTGCGGCCGCGCATCAAGAAGGCAGTCTTTGGCGTCCCTGGCTGCAACGATTTCCCGACGGAGTGGAAAAATTTGTGCATTGGACTTTCTGGCCATCGACGGTAATGACCGCCGATGCGGGTTTGGCTTTACTCGATCTTTTCGACCGGGATATAGAACTTTCGCGCATTCTCGATCGGTCGCGGTTATGGGCAACTGAGGAGGTTCTGTTTCCGACGCTCACGGCACTGCTTGGGTTCCGGATTGAACGTAATCCCTGTACGTTTGATTATGTGAAATTCCGTGCGTCTATCGAGATCAGTGAGCTCGATTCTGCTTTGAGACGACCGGACGCATTTTGGATACATCCCGTTGCCCGACACTACTCCGATCCAATACGTGCTCGTATCCGGCAAGTCCATGGCGATTGGCACCCATCGCCAGTCGAACGCGGTCGAGACGGACAGCCCCACTCTGAGCAGATTTGGCAAATTGTGAAACGCATGCGCAGCATCGGCGGCTGGCTTGCGGATGAGGAGGCGGAGTTGCTGGCGATTGCCGTACGCGATGCGGTAAGACAACCGGCTGGGCCGAAGACGATCGTGGAGATTGGCAGCCACTGTGGGAAGGCTACCTATGTCCTCGCGAGCATGGCGCAGCGCTCTAACCCGGAAGCCCGCGTAGTCGCGATAGACACTTTTGACGGCGTAGTGGGGGCACTCGGCCGCGACCTAGTCCGGTGCGGTCCGACCCTGGACAAGTTTGAGCGGATGCTTCAGGAGTCAGGGCTAACGACGATCGTGAAGACCCACATTGGCCGCGCTTCGGATCTGGCTTCAACGCAACCGGTCAACTTTTTGCTGGTGGATGGACTCCACGATTATGCTAGCGTCACCCAAGATTTTTATGCCTTTGAGGCTTTGCTCCCGGTCGGTGCAATGGTCGCATTTCATGATTACGCAGATTATTTTCCAAGCGTGCGTCGCTTCGTCGATGAACTCCTGGATACATCCCACTGGAAGGAAATCGCCCAGGCCGGAACCATGAAGCTGTTGCAGCGGTCGGCCTAAGGCGAAACGACAATCGATAACGGCATATGACAAGAACTGAGCTGATCGATTGTTTCAATTTGGACGGCCTTCCATAGATCCCCGCGCGCGAGTTCCGCGTTCCAATCGACCCGGTCCAGCGTCTCGACAGGACGTAGCTCTCTGCAGCGTCCATCCTCCGGGCGAACGGTACCATCCAATCAGGCCTCGATCCCGTCCGCGGGGGCGGCCGAACCGCTGCCTCCATCACTTCGTAAGTCATCCGGCCAAAGAGGAGGGCAAGGCCGATACTAGCCGCCTTCTCGACCGCACTGCAAATGAAAGATCGGAAACTGCAGATGAAGTCGAAGACCAGAGCTCAGGCCCCGTTTAGGGGCCTAGTGCAAGACTCTGCCGTAGCGTTCCGACCCGGTCGTGGCACCCGTGTTCTTGGATCTCCAACCGGTCATTTAATCATCGTCTGAGCCATCTTTCTCCAAATGTACGAAAGCGGGCGCAAACGCGCTCAGCTTTCGAATCTGCTAGTTCATCAATATTGATAGATCACCTGCTCCCCGTCGATGGCTCGCTCGAACTCTCTTTCTCTACAGAGCTTGCCTTGACCTGCTGCTCGAGTTGCGCCTTGAGATCCGAAAGCAGAACATCTACCGCTGGGTCGCTTTCACGTAGAGCTTCGATCCGCTGAATGCCGTGAAGGGCTGTGGAGTGATCCCGACCGTGATAAAAGCGTCCGATCAAGGTCGTACTCCAACCAGCAACATGCTTGGCCAAGTACATTGCCAATAGCCGATTGAAGCAGGCGGGCTGCGCATTTCCCTGAATTCGAGTCGGACCCAATCAAGCGGAGACAACAGCATCGACGTCCGCCAAAGAGAGCCGACGGTCATGAGTCGAAGCTACCAATCCAACGCTTGCCATTGATGCCCCTTTTGTCATAAGCGCTGTCGCGGGTTGAATCAGGATGGCATCACCAGCAGCAGCGATTCTGGCTGGACAGGCTGGCCACAGTGTCTGGACTAAGTCCAGCCAGCGTTCCAGCCTCTCACGAAACTTCCGTGGACGCGCATAATCTTCGCTTCCGAGCTGCGCTGCCAGACGGAAGTCCCCAAAAATAGGGATTCGTTCCGGACTTTTGGCCGTAAAGCATCGGTAAGACAGCCACACGAAAAGACCCAACGCTGCTGGCGCACAGGAGAGAGCTTTTGCGGCTTCCAGATCCGTTGGAATCGAATGCGTGGTGACTCCGTGAAAGAATTCATCCGTGAGAACAATCCCATTGTCAAAGCCGCCGGGCAGTAGCGCCTGGTTCGGATCTCGCGAGTACCAGATGCGTGCTTCACGTAGGAAGTTGAACCTGGCCTGATGGGTCACCAGTGCCCGCTGCCTCTGCGTATCGGTCCCAAAGAAGATGGTGGCTCCAAAAGGACGCTGAAAAGCGCAGACGAGTCTGCGGTATTGCGATCCGCCTTGCTGCATGCTGAAGGTCTCCAACATTTGGGCGGCACTGCGAAACGTGATTGTCTGCTTCTGTTGGCGAACCGCCAACGTCGCCAACAACAAGGGCACGAGCCGATCCTGCCCCCAGGGCAGCCCATAGTGCGGCTAGCTGCTTGCAAACCTTTGCCGCCTGCCACGCCGCGACGTGTTCCTTGATGGCGGGCGATCACCGGAAATAACTAAACAGCCCACAAGAGCCGTCCGCCGCGATTTTTATGTTGTAAGATCCGAAGGCTTGAATCAGGAGGGTAAGAGCGTTTTATTGTAAACGGGAAGATCGCATTCATTCGATCGCCTCGAGGTCAAAGGGTGGTGCAGTAGGCGAAGACGACTTGCTGCTCTTGAGTCGTGCATAGACGCGATCGGCAATCAGGTCCGCCAATTGCTCGAGATCGCCTTCGTTGAGTCCGATCCGGAGTTCCGAATTGCTCGTCGCGGTTCGCTCGTGAACAAGGCCGTCACCCAAGAGTTCGCACTTTAAATTCGACAGCAACGAATCCAGATCAGGGTTGCTTTCGCGAAGTGACTCGATCCGCTGAATACCGTGGCAGACGGTGGAGTGATCTCGGCCGTCATAGAACCGCCCAATGACTGTCGTGCTCCACCGTCCCACGTGCTTTGCCAGGTACATGGCAACCTGCCGATTGAAACAAGCAGGTTGTGAATTGCCTAAGCCGCTGGTGGGACCTAATCGGGCCGACACAGCACGGTCGATTCTACTGAGAGCCACGCGCCGGGAGCTGGAATCGGGTGCAAAGGATACTGACGCCATTTATGCTCCCTTCTGTGTTAGCGCCATTGCCGGCTCAACAAGCATGTGATCTCCGTCCGAGGAGATCCGAGCCGGACAACTCGGCCACAGGGCTCGAACCAGATCAAGCCACCGTTCCAGTCGTTCCCTGAACTTACGAGGTCGGGTGTAGTCCGCACTCCCGAGTTGGCTCGCCAGACCGAAATCCCCGAAGATCGGTATCCGCTCAGTTCCTTTCGCCGTGAAGCAGCGATAGGACAACCACATGAATACATCCAGAGCCGCCGGAGAGGACGACAATGCCTTTGCCGCCTCAAGATCTGTGGGAATAGAGTGTGAGATGACCTCCTGAAAGAACTCATCGCTGAGAACAATCTGGTTTTCGAAGCCGCCCGGTAGCATCGCCTGATTCGGATCACGCGCATACCAAATCCGCGCTTCCCGCATAAAGTTGAATCGCGCCTGGTGCAGGACTGCCGCCTTCGCGTGCTGTGTATCGCTGCCGAAAAAGATCGTCGCTCCGAACACCCTCTGGAAGGCTCCGACGAGGCGCCGGTACTGCGATCCTCCCTGCTGCATTCCAAACACGTCCAGCATCTCGGCCGCGCTCCGAAACGTAATCGTCTGTTCCCGCTGCCGAACAGCGAGCGTCGCCAGGAATATCGGCACCAGACGGTCTTGGCCCCAGGGGACACCGTACTTCGGATGACCTGTGACCTGTAACAGGAATTGCCCGTTGCGGCGCTCATGCAACAGCGCACCTTTGGCTGGGCGTTTGATGGGCAAGCCGCAGAGCACAAAGGGCCGTGACGCAAATCCGAGGTTCTGCGACCGGTTCTCGCGATTCACCCGCACCATTTGCACGGCCTCTGCCTGCCGAAGCTTTTGTTTAGAAATCAGCAGTTCCCCGGGAAGGCTTCGCGCGATGCGCTTCACCGACTCCAGCCCACCCGATCGTCGATCTAATTTGATGATGTTGTGTTGAGACACGAATCGCAGGCGCGATCCCTTGTTTGTGCCACTAATGTGCCATTCGACCCTAACGAACCCACCCGATCAGCACTCGTTGGGCCGCCGTAAGTTGTTGCAACGGCGTGTCAACAGATCGGACGACTAGGTTGAGGTGCTAGCGGGTAACACCGTGGGGGTTCAAGTCCCCCTCTCCGCACCAACCTTTTCGATTCATAGACTTACGCCTCCTCGGGACCACCCTCACCTGAGTCATTCCGCGACTGGTCGTCCCACAAATTTCCCACAATTTTTCGCGACGCCTGCTCGAGATGAAATTTCCTGAGGCGTTCTGCCGCCTCGAAAGCGCCCTGTTCATTCGCAATATCGTAACGAATGTACACGCTTTCAGTGCGGTGCCCGCTGATCTGCCGCGCGTCGGATCGGCGCACATTGGCCCGCTCCATGTTCCGGATAGCCGTCCTTCTCGTGTCATGAAACAGTGCCTCGGGGTATCCGGCGGCAATTCGGGCCGCATCCCAACCCTCGCGGTAGTCACTTAGCCTCTTACCGCGGTATTGAAAGATGTAGGGGCACGCAGGATCGCGCGATTCGAAGGCTTGTTTCAGGGCCTCCATCATCTCGGGGTGGAAGATCGGCACCGTCCGGGGCTTGCCATTCTTGGTCACGTCACCCGGGATCTTGATCAACGGGGTTGCACTTGTGAAATCAACAAATCGCCACTGTAGCGACAGCAGTTCTCCAGCTCGGATACCCGTGTAGTAGCCCAGCGTAAAGAACGGAACCTGGTGGGCAGGTAGATGGGATCGGATGGCGCGGTACGCAGCCTCCTCGAGGAAGCCCTGTCGGACGTTCTCGCCTGGCAACTTGTCGATCGAGATTTGAACGGAAGCAACCCTTTTCTCTCTGGCAAGGTTTACCACCCGCTGCAGGATCGAAAGCTCATGATTAATCGTCCTGACGGATGGCCTCGGTTTCGTACGCAGTCGTTGATTGATGTAGTCGTCAACGGAGGAAGGACTCAGCTGGTAAACGTCGGTATTTTCGAAGAACGGCCGGAGGAACTTCTTCAGCTTGAGAGCAACGATGGGCGTTTGCGCTCGCCCCATTTTGGCCTGGTCATTGAGGTAGAGGTCAAAGAGTGCTCCTAGCAGAATCCGAGCGCCGAGTTTCTTCGTCTCGACCATCTCGAGCCGTCTCCGGAGCTCGCGTTCCGCTAGTTTGAAGCTCGCCGCTTCGATGACTTCCGATCGCGGGGCCTTTTCGCCCGGCACCCGGTAGCGCAGTTCGAACCGGCCTGCGGACTTCGGTCGAACCGAACCAGTGCCATACGTTCGTTTCTTCATAGACATGCCGACAGCATAAACGGCAATTGGGCTCGCTCCGCCTCTGGAACGTACTGAGAAAGGCAGCGCGACAACGCGGCGGAATCCACGTCAAATTAAGTCCGTAACCCTGGTCCCGGTACTAAGCTTTAACCCTTCAACAAACGCGTCGAGATCGTCGATATCGAATTGCAACCGCTTCGTCGGCCGCACTGTCTTGAGCTTCTGCTGCTGAGCCAATTCCCGCACAGCGTCCGGACTGAGTCCCAGATATTCTGCCGCCTCGTCCAGAGTGTATAGGCGCTTCCTCCGGCTTCTCACGAATTCGATTCGCTCTACGACGCTTCGGGCGATTGCGTCAATGAGCAAGTCTCCGATACTTCTGTCATCGGATTGAGCAGGCTTTTGCGTCCTAGCGCTCGTAATTTCCGTCTCCATGCAGAGTGATCTTGCTCGGCCACTTTGAATCGACTGCACTCAGCCGATGCTTCATTTAAAACCCTGGCCAATTGTCGGGGATTCGCGATCCCACGAACGATCCCGCCATTCATGACGAAACAAAGTTCACTCCTTGGCATCCCCCAAAACGTCATTACCCACCAAAGTATTGATCTCGTGAAGAAGTCTCCTCAAGTGGGCCAATCGTGGATCACGCTCAATCCTTTCGGCACATAGCAGAAAAAGGTGCTCACGCGATTCAACGCTGTGGTCGATGGACCGAATGATTAATTCTTTGAATAATGCTCGAAAGTGTTCGTAACCGGCGGTCGATGCAACTCTGTGGATACTGGTCGCGAGAGACGGGACAGTTTCCGCCCTCCATGTTCCGCAGTCAGCTGTTCCGAGCGGTCCGGGGCTTTCGAGAGCGGGCGGCCCTTGCTGTTCTGGCAGTGACCCCAGCCATCGGCCGGTTGTAGGATCTGCGTTTGCCCCAGTGTCAGCGGGCGACGGCAGGCCCTCTTCAGCTTTGGAGTCGAAATTTGCTGAATAGTGCCTTGGGCGGGCACGGTACATGTTCCCTACGAATGCGCCTTCAAACTTTCTTGCTAAATCGTAAAAGCCCTTCGCTCGCGCGAGCTGTGCCAATTGGATTAGAGATCTAACGCTGGGAGCTTGTTCGCCTTCGAAACGCGCAACGCTTCGAGGTGATACCCCAATAAGTTCAGCGAAGGCATCTTGGCTAAGGTTCAATCTGAGCCGGAGCTCGCGAACGGCCGTCTTCAACAGCTCGTCACCTTTTGTCTTCTCGTCCACGGAGCGCGGGTTCTGTTCCACTGAGTCCAGCCTATCACCGCCCGTCAATATTTTGCACCGTTAATTGCAAATTATGGCGTAATCATTTTGCCATTCTTTGCCATTTGGTTCTAAATTCGGGTTATGCAGCCCAGTGTTGGTCAAGCTAACCCGCTAAGAGAAGCAATATGTGATTCGGACGAGTCGGTCTGGACCGTCGATGAAGCTCACTCCTCTTTTGGGAAGAAAAAAATTTCAAGAGCGGGCTTCTATTCCGCTATCAAGCGGGGTGAAGTCCCTCATGTCCGATTGGGGAAAAGAATCCTCATCCCCAAACAGGCGTTCTTACGTTGGCTGAACCATCAATAGGGCGGGCAGGCGTTGTTAACGATGACAACACGCAGCAGCAGAACAGCAAGTAAACGGCTCCTGTCACCGACCTGTTGGCCATGCAACTTATCGCCGCGCCTTGGCAGAGCGCTGGGGGCACCCGAAAGAGAAAATGCAATGAACGCGAACCGAATGACTGAGGACCCGCGCGAAAGAAGTTGTAGCGTTGTGCGGCACGCGATCGGACCTGACTGCGTTTGTCTATGTGACGGACGAGAAACAGCAGCGCACGCACAGGATTTATATCGCTGTGCGCCTCTGTGCGGATTGCGCTGGAACTCCCGTACGTTTCACCGGATCGAGCAGGCGCTTCCGCACCTGTTATACCGGGCGGATTCGCCGGAAGGAGGTCTCGTGAAATGAGCACGCCCTCTGACCCTCTCCCCGAAGTGACGCACCAGTGCACGAATCAGCCGTTCAATCTTCCCGATGATCTGACGGTTGAGTCAGACCTTAGTGGTAACGACCCATGTCTATCGGTTGTTCTGGCGGATTCTGCTGCATCCAACACCAGAACTGAAGCCTGTCAAGCTGTTTCCAGACCTCATTTGGTACCTGCTGAACTCCGCGAGCTGGACCAATTTGTTCTATGGCGTTACGAGATCGTCGATGGCAGGCTGACAAAAGTTCCGAAGCAGGCGAACGGCAGATCGGCCAGTACGACCAATTCGAAAACTTGGTGTTCCTTCGAAGAAGCTCGCCGAGCCTACAATGCGCGGCCGGGTTACTTCAGCGGAATTGGTTTCGTTTTTAGAGAAGAAGACGGCATTGTCGGTATCGATCTCGACGACTGTTTGGACGAGACTGGCGAGCTGAAGGGATGGGCGCACCCAATCTGGGCCTCGTTCCCGAACACGTATTGTGAGATCTCTCCCTCTCACAAAGGCGTTAAGATTTTCGCCAAAGCACGCCTGGAAGGAAGGGGCAAACATCTCGAAGGCGGCGACCACGCGATAGAAATGTACAACCAGGGTCGGTACTTTACGCTTACAGCCCTGGTGTTCAAAGACGCGCCTTCAAGGTTAGAAGAGCATCAAGCCGCAGTAGATGCTCTATGGGACATCGTTTCGAGACCACGCAGAGCGAAGCCTTCCGAACGAGCGGATAAGCCTTCTGACATCGCGGACAACGGCGATAAAGTTCCGCAAGGCTCTCGGCACAAGTACTTGGTCCGTTCGGCCGGATATCTCCGCAATTGCGGGTTCAGCGGAGAAGCGATTCGGCAGGCGCTCTTCGTTGAGAACAGTCTGCGTTGTGACCCGCCTCACAGCCCGGAACACATTGAGCAGATCGCTGCAAGCGCGGCTAATTGGCCGGCACCAGCTCACATTATCCGTGTCAGCCAACCTCTAGAGTGGCAGGAACCTGTCGAACTCGGGAGCGATCTACCTCCCGTCGCTCCGTTCTGTGAAGATCTTCTACCCGACCGGCTACGGGGCTTAGCTCTCGACAGCGCAAACCGTATGCAGGTTCCGCCCGACTTCGCGGCGGTGGGTACCCTTGCTTCCCTATACGGCGCCATCAATAGGCGCTGCAAGATACAACCGAAGGCAAACGACACGAGCTGGAAGGTAACCCCCAATTTATGGGGTGCCATCATTGCGCCACCCGGACTCTTGAAGAGTCCCCTGATCGAAGCATCACTCCGTCCACTCAAGCGGATTGAGCGGGGATGGAGACAGCTGTACGCAGAGGCGCAAGAGCGCTACAAGGACGAGCTTGAGCTTCACGACATCAAAGTTGCAGCCTGGAGAACGCAGGCACTAGCTGCAGAGAAAACCGGCGGTAACGTCCCTGTGAAACCGCAAACTCCAAAGGCACCGGAATGCAAACGAAACATTGTCAATGATGCTACTTTTGAGGCCGTCCACGCAGCGATGAGTACAAATCCCGCCGGCGTGTTCTTGGTCCGCGACGAGCTGACTGGCTGGCTGACCCAGATGGACCGGCCCGGCCGAGAGGGAGAACGAGCCTTCTACCTCGAAGCTTGGAATGGTGATGGGAGCTACACCATAGATCGGATCGGACGCGGCGTCATCCACGTGGATGCATGCTGCATTTCCTTGTTCGGGGGCATTCAGCCGGCGCGATTGCGGTCTTATATCAGCGACACCATCCGGGACGGACCAGCGAATGACGGTCTGATTCAGCGATTTCAAGTAATGGTGTGGCCGGACGTTCCCCGGCATTGGGAATACGTGGATCGCCCTCCGAACGCGGAAGCGGAAGAGGTAATCCAAACAATGCTTAGCAAGATCCTCTCGCTGGACTCGGAAAATCCCCTGGTTTACCGTTTTTGTCCCGAAGCACAGGAGCTGTTCATTCATTGGCTGTCCGAATTGGAGGCGAAGGTTCGCGGAGACGACCTTCACCCAGCTCTGATTGCCCATCTCAGTAAATACCGCAGCTTAATGCCTAGCCTGGCATTGATATTTGAGTTGTCGGACTACATCTGCGGGACGGGTAGCGGTTCTCTGGTTTCTCCGGCCAACGCGGCAAAAGCTGCCCTGTGGTGCGACTATTTTGAGTCTCATGCGACACGCGTGTACTCCTGCATCGTTACACCTCAGCTCCGCCTGGCACGCGAGCTTGCGGAAAAGATCAAGAAGCGGAAGCTCGACGCCATCTTCTCCGTTCGGGATGTTTACCTGAAAGGCTGGAGCGGGCTTGACAGTCCGGAAGCGGCCAGACAAGCCGTTGAAGTGCTTACAGAAACGCATTGGATACGGCCCTACGTTGGAGATGAGGGCACCAAGGGCGGGCGGCCCAGCGAGCAGTACGAGATTAATCCGGCGGTGTTTCAATGAGTACCACCTTCAACCCTGATAAATGGCTGAAGTGGAAACCGGCGCAAGCGCGATCCGAGGAATCTGCAAAAGCTGCGGAAACGGGTTCTGAAGGTATTGAAGGCACGGTATCGGTGCGTTTTGAAAAATCAGAAACCACGACGACGCCCGAGAAGATCGCCTTCAACCTCGACCGCTGGCTAAAGTGGAAGTCCTCTGATACGCGATCTGACGAACCTGCAAAACCTACAGATTCTGGTTCTGAGGGTTTTGAAGGCACGGTATCGGTGCTTCCTGAAAAATCAGAATCGGCGGCGGAGAAAATCGCTTGGGCTCGGTTCCAATGGGCCGAGGCCACGTTGTTCAATAACGACGTCCGCATTCTCGAGCTTGACGGCGTCATGACCGCCGGGATCTGGGCCGATCTCGATTCGAAAGATATCCGTGATGCTTTAGAAATCCGCTTCCCTGGCATACCAACCTGTTATCGCGACGGAAAAGATTCGGCCCTCGACAAGGACCGACGTGTCGCCGGTGAGCCCGTACCTCTGAGCGTCCTGGCAGAGATGGTGAAATGCGAGTCCCGTCCCTGGGTTAAGCGCGATGAGCTTCTCGCCACCATGAATTGGAACCCGCAGGGAACTCTGTGGACCGATAAAAACATAAAAATCACCAGGACGGCACCTACAAAACCATCAAAAGCGGGAGAGATCGACGGTTTTGTAGGTTCTGTAGGTCGTGTTCCGAGTCGTTCGCGTCGGAAGAAGAAGTCAGGGGTAACGGTGTTCCAGGAGTCGTTCTTCGAAGAGCTGGGTACCTTACTCATGAGCTCTGGCGAAGTTGGGCTACAGGAAAGGGCCGAGCGATTGGGAAAACCGCGGGAAGCGGTGGAGGCGTTCTTGAGGGATAAGTCAGAAGCTGATTGACTTGCTAAGTTTCCAATAACTAGACAACATTGACAATAGCTATGCCGCTCGACTTACTGGAAGCGAACCAGCGACGGAGCTTATCGATAGAATGCCTCAAAAATGCAGTATCTGCAATCACCCGGACCGGCTGGAGATCGACCGGGCTGTGATTGCCGGCACTCCGCTGCGGGACATAGCGGGACAATTCGGACCATCGAAGACCGCCATTGCCCGACATCGACCCCATATCTCCAATGCGATCGCGGCCACTGTTGAGGCACAAGATCTGGCGCGATCCGGGACACTGCTCGAAGACATTCACGCGGGTAGGGCTCGAGCCGAAAAACTGTACCAAGCTGCCGTGAACATCCTTGAGAACGCTCTGCGGGAGAACGCACCGCAGAACGCGCTAGCAGCGATCAAGTCAGCGGCGGTGGCGCTCCGGGAGGCGCGTAGTTTTATGGCGCTGAACGCCGAGGTCACTGGCGAAATCAAGCAGAACCCGACGAATCAAATCATGATCGTAATGCCGGCGGGAGTTCCGGGCCGGAACCCGCTCGATTATGAGGGCATCGTCGACATTGCCTTGCCGGTCAGGCCAAGACATTAGACTGGGCTGGAGCAGCCCTGCTCCTTATCTGCGGAATCACCGGCACGAACGCCGACTCAGTTTAGGGGTCTTGCTGCTCATGGAGTAACCCGCGTTTTCACGACTTCGGACATGCTCATCAGCAACGAACGGTCAGGTGAAATCCGGCACAAGGCTGGGCGGGTTGTTTCGGCTCAACTTCCGGGTTGCCCGTCACCCTGGACGTGAGGGCGAACGGCAAAATTTCTGGGGAACAGCGCTGCTACCGAACGGCTGATACGCTCTCGTGTGCCTACTAACGTCGGTATCTTGGCACTCTATCCCGCACTCATTTTCGGGTGCAGGCGGTGAAAGTCAGTCGCCTGCTGGTACGCTCTTCCGAGTGCAAGCAGCTTCGCTTCACCAAAAAGGCTACCGACGAAACTTAAACCGACTGGCGTTCCCGGACCGCCGTACGACACATCTCCGTTCGGCCGCGTTAAGACCGGAGCGTCCGGACCACGGAACCCGTTTGGCATCACCAATGTGGGATGCCCAGTCAAGTTGCTGGCCACCAATGCGGAATACGGAGGTCCTACAATGACATCCACACGAGCGAAGATTTCGGCCATTTGCTGCATTGCGAGCATACGAGCCCGACTTGCCTGGATGTACTCCACTGCTGGTATAAAACGCGCAGCACGAAACGTATTCGGCCAGTTATCCTTTCCTTGTCCAACCAACAGCTTGTCGCGACCGGAAAGAGTCAGAGTGTCGAACGCCGCTGCCGCCTCGGCAAACAGCATGGTCATCATCGCCTCAAACGGAAGCTCGGGTAATTCGACCGGGATCACCGTGACGCCGAGCGAACTCAGTTTACCGAGTGCCGCCTTAGTGAATTTCACGTCGTAAGTTTGTGCTGCCCTGAAACTCGCGCGGACGGCATCATCCTGTTCGCGTTTCCTTTTCTGTTCCGCAGTCAGCTCCTTCTCGGCTTGGGCAGTTCGCGAGCTAGTCTCTCCAGGACTGTCCGAAAGAGTCTTTGGCAAGAATCCAACTCGCAACTTCCGCCAGTCCATTTCGGCATCCCAGTTGAACGCGAAATCCTTGACAGTTCGATCATGTCCATCGGGTCCATAAATTGCGCTTAGCACGATGGCACAGTCTTCCACCTCGCGACAGATCGGACCGAGTTTGTCCATTGTCCACGAGAGCGCCATAGCTCCCGTGCGAGGTACCAATCCGAAGCTTGGGCGCAGCCCGGTCGCCCCACAAGTTGATGACGGCGAGACAATCGAACCTAGCGTTTCCGATCCAACCGCGAACGCTACGCATCCTGCAACGGTCGCCGATGCTGGTCCCGCCGACGAACCGCTCGACCCCTGCGAAAGATTCCACGGATTCCGGGTGACGCCGCCAAACCAGTGGTCTCCCATCGCTAATTCCCCAAGTGTGAGTTTGGCAATGAGCACGGCCCCTGCCTCGTCCAAACGCTTAACGACTGTAGCGTCTTCATCGAGAGTTTGTGTCTGGAATCCTCCTGCGCCCCACGTCGTCGGGTATCCCTTCACCGCGAGTAAATCCTTCGCACCCCATGGGAGTCCGTGCAGTGGTCCGCGATACTTTCCTGTCGCAATCTCTCGATCGGCTTCCCTCGCCTGAACTCGAGCGCGTTCTTCGGTTACGGTGATAGTGCACTTTAACTGAGTACCGTAGCGCTTGAGTCGCTCCAGATACATCTCCGTCAACGCGACCGAGGTGACCTTTCGAGTCCTCACAAGCTCGGCGAGCTCCCGCACAGGGCAGAAGGCAAGGTCCTCAACGTTTTTCACGATATCGCTTCGTTCGTGTGGTGCGTGGGAAAGCCTCGCTGCTTGACGCTGCGTTTCAAAATGCATGCCTGGAATCACGGGGTCGAATATGATCGACGGCCGAATGTCGTTTTCGAGATCGAGTTTGCGAATTGCCTCGTAGCTATCACGAGCACTGTTCAACTGCTCGACCAACATGTCTTTATACTCGTCTGCAATCGTGACATCCGCGACTTGGGCTGCACTGTCGATGATCTCTCGGGTGATTTTCTTGTCCGAGCCCGCCATTGCCCAGACCAAGCCAGGCATGAGTGTTCCCGTAAGCCCTACGCTCGCGAAGGCGGATAAGAAGTCTCTTCGATTCCTCATATGATCTCTCCCGCTGAAGCCGATTGCGTGGTGCAGTATGTGCGGCTTTTGCATTGCATGAGCGTAAGAAGTTTAGCTTATCGGATTGTCGGGAAACCGGAAAATAACCGGATACCAGGCGTTTTGGCAGTTCTGTCCGGATTTGCCCGTCACCCGGGCAGAACGAGGTTTAGTACAAGCTCCAGAGACGCCAGCCCGCCCACTATTCCCTAACCGTCGGCATCAATGGCCGATGCCCATTAGGGGCTTTCTTGTGTATTGTGGGGGTATAGACTCAATTTGATCTGCCAGCTTTACACTGCCTTGTCGGCGGCCAACAAGACGGATGTAACCCAGATATCTACCTTGGTCGGCGTCAAGTGCAGCGATTTCGGCCTGATTGTCAGGCGCTATCACCTTGTGCCAGTCCAGCCAGAATTGCCAGCCATCGGGCATGGCATCCTGCAACTCCACATCTAGCAGCCC
>JBJMGK010000114.1:0-12637 GCA_045807925.1 Bryobacteraceae bacterium
CGTCCCGCTCGCCCCGCCCGCCGCATAGCAACCTTGCCGTTTTCCTGATATTCTTTCCGCCATCGGCTGACGGTCTGGTTGCTCGCCTTCAGCCGATCTCGCTGTTGTTCAAGCCTTTTTCAAACAACTTAACCGCTTCGAAGCGGCGCTTCTCAAGAGCCACAAAGTCGCGCCTAACGCCTCGCGCATTGCCCATGCAGGATTAGACATCGCAGAGTCAAATTAGTTCCGCTATATTACGCGAGATTCAGTAGGCAGCCGTTACCCAATCGATCCTGGCACTTACCCAGCTCGGCAACCATGTAGTCTGCTTTGCTCTTAAGCGTTTCGTCACCGGTGGACGCGTACATTAGTGCGCAACCCGAAAGATAATGGCCAACGAAGTGACCCCGGAGTTCGCAATCAGGCTTTTCCCAGCCGCCAAACGGCTTCGCGGAAGACAATTAGCCCCGCATTGATCCGAAACGTATGCAGGAGTCGGTCGGCATCATAGCGGAGCAAAAGTGCGCGATTTGCTTCCTGCGCCTTAAAGAACGGACCCGGCAGCAGGCGAACATCTGCAAGTGCGAACGGTTGCACTCGCCTTGCAGAATCTTTGCGGGTAAAGGTTATGGCTTCGCCAAAAGGCAAGGAGGGCGGCGCTGTACCTACCTGTTCCTTCGGTGCGCCGGATCGTCCGGTACCGAGGCTTGGGTTACAGGTCTGGGTGGATCTTCCGCGAGAAGGTTGGCCACCGATGCGAAACCAGCGGATGCAAGAAACACTCGCCTTCCGGGCGACGTAGGCCGGCTCCGGCCTGGCTTAAATTCTTTCTTGGCCACTCCGTACATCCCTTTGCTGGTTGTGTCATTGGAACTAATTCGTGGATCGGCGTTTGAAGTTCGGCTTGTTCCAGAAGATGAATGTTCCGCGGTTCGTCGAAGTCACAATATCGATCGCGCCATCTTTGTTCAGATCCGTCGCCAGCACGGTCGATCCTGCGCCTGAGCGGTTGTCGATCAGTTCAGGGACAAACTCCGCGCCGCCGGGTGCCTTGGCATTGCGCACAGTGCGATACCAGTAGAGGACAGCTGGTCCGAACGGATCCGGATCCGTGTAGCTTTCCTGGTGAGAGAAGAGTCTTTTCCCGACCACGAAATCAGGAACTCCGTCGCCATCGATATCTGCGACCGTCGATCCATGCAGTTCCGAAAATGTTACGTCGCCTGCGTTCTTAGTCGAGTAATCGTCCATGATCATGTGTTCAAGGAACGAGATGGCGCCCGTATTGTCACGCTTCTGTTCGAACCACGCAAGTCCCCACCCATGTGCTCCCAGGCTGGTCACGACATCGTTCAAGCCGTCGCCATTGACGTCGTAGATGCCCATCTCTGCCCCACCCACGCTCCCGCCTGCTCGCGGCCAGCGTCCCAATGCTACAGGATGATACGGCCAGGGTCCTTCCGGAGTTCCTTTGGGCGGCTGCTCCCACCACCCATGAGGCGACACAATGTCCATTCGTCCATCACCGTTGATGTCGCCAACCCCGAGCCCATGCTGCGCCGCCACTCCATAGCCCTGCTGCGAGATCTGGTGCACGATCCATGCTGCGGTCGGATTGGCGGGATCCGGGCTAGCCCAGCTGACTGCGCCATCCCCTACGAACGCCGCGTCCGGCTTGCCATCCCCGTCGACGTCTTTGAAAACCGCTATCTCGGACCAAACCATCGGCAGAACGTTGTACTTGTCCCAACGGCGGAATTCGCCCTTTGGGTTGACATAGAGCGACATCGCTCTGCCAGTCGAGATCAGAGCATCCGGCCAGCCGTCCCCTGTGTAATCGTAAGCAAAGTTGACCATCGCAGGGGTCAACTGCGAGCTGACATCGCTTGTCTTGCTGAAGTAGATTTCGCGCGAGACTTTATAGTCGGGGCCGAGGTAATAGAAAGGCCCCGAGACAATGTCCAGGATGCCATCGTGGTTAATGTCGGCAGCGGAAGCAGACCAGCCGTAGTAGAAATCATTAATGTGCTGCATGCGGAATAGGCTGGAGGTCTGCTCATCCGGCTGCACGCGGCGCCCGAGGTCTTTCAGTTCCACCTGTTTGAAGCGGACTTCACCCGTCCCGCCTACATAGAGCGCAACAGGGCCGTAGCTCGCCAAATCTTCGTCGGCTTGGCCGTTCGTAGTGCCGCCTTCGGGCCCATCGTTGATCCAGGCGCGGAGGATGTTGGCGTCGAGGATGACTTCAAGCGGGTTCCACTCATTGGCCTTGTAGGAGTAATCCGGACGCGTGTACGGTGACTCTGGCGGCAATCCGCGGGCGGGCATGCGCGCCTGACCACCCGGACGCCGTGGCGCTCGGCCCATACCCGCGGCACCTTGTGCGTTGGCCGGTGGCGGCGTAATGAGCCGAACCATACCGCCGCCAGGCTTCAGCGGCTCGCGTTTCAGTTCATGACCCTGTGGGTCCAAGGTCAACGCGAACGCGCCGGCCGGATTTTCTCCCTCCGGCATCGCGACATAAATGCCCCGGATTCCTTCCGGCGTCGATTGCGTGCGCAACATCACGCCAGTCCTGCAGCCGCCTGTACAACGGAACGTGGAAGCGAACTCCACGTCTTGCAGCGGGTGGTCTAGAATCAGCCACCCTCCTGCCGGTGACCGTGGCGTTCCCACAATCTCCCCGTTTTCAGCGCGCCAATTCGCTTCGCCTAGCGTGCGGAACGACGAAAGGGATGAACCTTTAAACGTCCAGTCAGGGACAAAGTTCTTGTTCGCAGCAGCTGGACGAATGAGAAGGCCAATACCTACGGCCGCTACAATCCCGCAAAGAACGTGTTTTCGCATGGTGCCTCAGTGCAACTCAATTCTGAAGTGAACAGGCTCGCGGATCGGAGTGCCTTTCATCTGTTCGGCAACGCCACCGCGACGTAGGACTTGGGTCCTGCAGGCGGATTAACCCCGCCTGGTGCCATTTTCGCGCCGACCGGAAATCCTGGTCCCGCTAGCAAAGGAAACAAAATGTACTCGCGGCCATTGACTTCGTAGACCGCTGGGACCGCGATTGCGCCATTCGGCATGTCCTTGGTGAAAACGACTTTTCCAGTATTCTTGTCGAGCGCGTAGAGCTTCGATTCGTTATCTACGAACACGATGAGCCCGGACGCCAAAACCACGAACCCGCTCTTCGGGGAGACGTTGCCTCTGAGCTTCTCGCTCGGGCCTGCTTGCGGAAGATCTCCGTAGGGCGTCTGCCACAGGATCGTTCCTTTGTTCAGGTCGTAAGCGGTGATTGTGCTCCAGGGCGGTTTGATGATGTAACCTTCTTGGCCATAACCGGTTTTGTAGCGAGAAGGCGGCGGCGTAACTCCCGGCGGGTAATCCGGTTCGATCCGTTCCGCCAGCACATTTGCGGGAACGCCCGAACCAGGAGGGGCAGACTCCGGCTTAGTCAGAAACGCAAGTAAATCCGTCATCGCCTCGCCCTTAATTGTCGGAAATGGTGGTATGCCGCCTCTGCCGCTGTTGACAGTCGTGCGCACGGCGTCTACCCCCAACCTGGCCACGGCGTCATCAATTTGGGGTCCACGCTCGCCGTTGAGATTTGGACCGTGGCAAACCTGGCAGGACTGCTCGTAGATCGATCGACCAATTCGCACCGGAAATGGCGGTCCACCTCCGGGCCCCCGCGAAGAGGAGCGCTCCCGGGCAGGAATTAAACCACCATCATTTGCCGATATCGATTCACCGGCAGGCACCAGCTTGAGGATTGAGGGTACGTCCTTCGACTCGACGTACACAATTCCATTTGCCGGGTCGGCAGCGCTATCGAAGAAGAAAGCGCCTCCGTTCACGCTTGGAATTTCAATGGTGTCGGTGAGGCCGGGAGGAGTATACAGACCGTGTTTCGCTTTGGAAACGCGCTTCGTCCACCAGACTTTCTCTTCCGGAGTCATGAAGCCGTCGTACATGTCCTTCAATGTCATGTCCTGGCGCGCAAACGGAGGCACGACAGTGGGAAAAGGCTGTGTCGGCGATGTCCACTCGCCGGGCACTTCGGATTTGGGCACAGGACGCTCCTCGATAGGCCAGAGCGGCTTCCCGGTCACTCGATCAAACACGTAAAGGAATCCGTTCTTCGATGCTAAAGCGACAACGTCGACCGTTTTGCCCTCGTGTTTTACCGTCGCGAGCTGAGGCGCGGCCGCTGGATCGTAGTCCCAAAGATCATGGTGAATCGTCTGAAAGTGCCAGAGGTGTTTTCCCGTGCGCGCATCCAAAGCAAGAAGACAGTCGGCGTAGAGGTTGTTGCCTGGGCGGTCGCCGCCGTAGAGCTCGTACTTCGCCGATGAGACCGGCAGATACACGATGCCTCGCTTCACATCGACTGTAATTTCGCCCCACACATCGACGCCGCCGAGGTACTTGTAAGCGTTCGGGGGCCACGTATCGTATCCAGGTTCACCAGGTCTCGGTATTGTGTGAAAGGTCCAGGCCAGTTTACCGGTTCGGACGTCGAATGCACGAATGTCGCCGGGAGGCGCAAGGTAACCTTCGCCCGTGAAACTGCCGACGATGATCAGGTTTTCGAAGATTCGTCCCGGAGTGCGAGAGGCCAGGGATATCGGGGCGCGATCGATACCCGTCTTGAGATCCAGGCGGCCGTGATCGGCAAAGCTGTCGACCAGCTCTCCCGTTCGTGCGTCGATCGCATACATGAATCCGCCGCTGTTGACCAGGATGCGGCGGTCGGAATGATCCTGGCTTTCCCAGTAGTTGGCCCCTCGGCTCCCTATCGCTCCAGACCTGCCTTTTCCTGGGAACCTATGTGTCCAGAGTTCTTTCCCCGTGGACGCGTCCAACGCGACCAAAGCGCCCTGTTTGGCCGCAACGTACGCAACGTTTCCGACCACGAGCGGACAAAAGCTGAAGGTTGCGCCTTCGCCAGCTTCGTAGGTCCAGGCAATCTCCAGGCTGTTCACATTGGCAGGGCTGATCTGCTTCAGAGGCGAATAATGCGAGCCGTCCGGACCGCCCAAATAATCCGTCCAGCCCACGCCAGACTGCTGGCCGGAAAACAGTATGGCGGGCATTGCGAGCAGTGCAAAAGCGGGGAGAGAGAATCTGATTCGGATGTTTTGCATGGCGAGTGCTTCAGAAGAGCGATGACTCCCGGTGAGGTTTTGTCTTGCGTAATGCGCAATCTTTGTTGCGGGAACGGATAGCCACAGATCCTATCACAGTGAATCCGCGGCAGCTTTAACGCACGAAGGAATCTCGGAACTTCCTTTTTGTCTTCAACTGCTTAAAAGTAACGTTAACGATTTCTCTTGACTTCGTTCCCGAGCGTTGATAGATTCTGCGTAATCCGCAAACGGAATTGCGCCGTATGCACAGCGCCCGTGATTCGGCGCAAATTTGGGAGCTTTGAACTCCGCCACCATGAGGTTGGAATGAGCAGAATTAAATCACTCGTACTTGGCCTAACATTGGCCTCAGCACTTCTGGTGCTGTCGAGAATCCCCCTTTTCAGTCAAGCTTTTTACGGTTCGATCGTCGGTACGGTCACCGATCAGTCCGGCGCCACACTTCGCGGCGCGAATGTCACGTTGACGAACACCGGTACTGGCGAACGGCGCCAAGTGCAGTCCGGGAACGGAGGCGATTATCAATTCCTGAACCTGGTTCCTGGAAAGTACCGGGTTGAGGTGGAACAGAGTGGCTTTAAGAAGGCGACTAGCGACAACATTGAAGTGACGGTTTCCGGTACGGCTCGCGCAGACGTAACGATGCAAGTCGGCGACGTGACCCAGAATATCGAGGTCACGGCGGCACCGCCTGTGCTACAGACCGAAAACGCCAACCTGAGCCAAGTGGTGAACAGCAGGGCCGTCCAGGAATTACCTGTAAACGGCCGCAACGTTCTGAACCTCACGGCACTGGTGCCCGGCGTGGTGCCGCAGGGCTCGACCGAGGGAAACGCCCTAACCGGAAAGAACATCTTCGCAGCCGGTAATTACCAGATCGGCGGCGGCTTCGCGAACCAGGGCGCAGTTTATTTCGACGGTGTTCCGGCGAACTCGGCCCTCGGAAATCTCGTGAACATGGTACCCAGCCCGGACGCAGTCGCCGAGTTCCGTGTACAGACGAACAGCAATAGCTCCGAGTACGGCCGCTACTCCGGGGGCATCATCAACTTGTCTTCCAAGTCCGGCACCAATGAGTACCATGGCAGCGCCTATGAGTATTTCCGCAACACGGTACTGAACGCAAACAGCTTCTTTGCCAACGCGAACGGAAGCGGGAAACAGCCTTTCAAGCAGAACCAATACGGTCTCACCGGTGGTGGCCCCATTATGAAAAACAAAATGTTTTTCTTTGCCGCCTGGGAAGGTTTTAGGTCGCGTCAAGGATCAAGTTACACCGCGACCGTGCCGCTTCCTGAGATGTATCGAGGCGACTTCTCCGGATACCGAAACGCTCAGAACGCCGTGATCCCGATCTACGATCCTCTGACTCAGTGCGGCACCGGCAGCAATACTCCTTGCGCGCCCGGCCAGGTAATTCAGCGCACGCCGTTCCCCGGGAACATCATTCCCGCCAGCAGAATTAACCCGGTTTCCGCAAAGCTCCTTGGCTTCCCGCTCATGGCCTTGCCGAATCAGCAGGGACAGCCGTTTACCCACAATTTCAACTTCAGTGCGCTCGCTGCTCAGGGCGGCAATAACGACCAGGTCAACGGTCGCTGGGACTACAACGTCAGCGAAAATCTCCGGGTGTTCACGCGGTTCTCGCGCTGGTCTTCGCAGACCGTGCCTTTCGCTCCGTTTGGGAATGGCATTTACGCGAATGATCCGTATTCTCCCGAAGGCTTTACAACCACTCAAGGCCTTGCCGGTGCGACTTATGTAATCAATCCCTCCACCGTTCTCGACGTTCGGGCTTCGTACGTACGGTTTCCATACAATCGTGCTCAGTCCTACACCGGAATCAGCCTGAGCAACACATTCGGGTTCCCCGCTTATATGGATCAGCAGTTGCCCATCATCCACGGTGGGCCCACGACTTCGATTCCGTCATTCACTATTACCGGCTACAACCCGGTGAGCGGTCTCCATATTCTGTCGACTGAGAACGACTACGTGCTGACGCCAAACCTGAGCTGGATAAAGGGCAAGCACACCTTCAAGTTCGGCGCCGACTGGCGCAACATGCAGAATACGTACTATCAGACGTTTGACGGAGGGAACTTCACGTTCAGCAACGTCATCACGTCGCAGAACGCGCTGAATCCAGGGTCCAGCGGCAACGGCTTGGCCTCCATGCTGCTAGGCTACGGCACGAGCGGCGGCGAGACCGCTTTCGCGCGGCCCTATGAATCTCTCCGTTACCAGGGCTATTACGCGCAGGATACCTGGCAGGCCACTCCAAAGCTAACCTTGACCTATGGCGTCCGTTGGGAAATACCAGGCGTCTGGATTGAGCGTTACAACCGCATTGCTTCCTTCAACCCAACCGAAATCAACCCAGCAACGCAGGGAATCACGGTGAATGGCCAACCGGTTCGAGGGGCGCTCGATTTTGTTCTCTCGCCCCAACATCCCGACCAAGGCTCCCGAAAAGAGTGGTTCAACCTGGTTGCTCCGCGCGTGGGAGTTGCTTACCGAGTAAGCGACAAAACAGTCGTCCGAACCGGCGGCGGAATTTACTATCTTCCCTCCAATTTGCAATTCAGCGAAGCTCCCTGGGCAATGCCGCTTAGTTCTACCGGCACCCCGTATCTGGGCACGCTGGACGGGGGTGTCACACTGAATAATCCCATCAGCAATCCATTCCCGACCGGCTTTTCTCAGGCGGCGGGCAATCTTCCGCATGCTCAGGCGCAGGCCCTACTGCTCGGCGGCGGACTGACGAACATTCCGCTGCGTGAGATCTCCTATCCGTATCAAGGACAATGGAACTTTACGGTTCAGCATCAATTCTGGGGCGGCGTTGCAGTCGAGGCGGCTTACGCCGGAGCCACTGGCGTCCACCTGCCGACGGGAACCTATCAGCTCAATGCTCTACCGACTCAATATCTCTCCCAGGGGACTTCTTTAAATACTCTTGTACCCAACCCATTTAACGGCTTGGTCAAGAACGGGACGCTCGCGCAGCCCACGGTGCAGCGAGGTCAGCTCCTTCTGCCATTCCCGCAATACACCAGCGTTGCGTCGGGTGGAGGGTATCTTGGACACTCCACCTACCATTCGCTCCAGATGAAGGTCGAAAAGCGTATGCCCAACGGCGGGACCATATTGGCGGCCTATACGTTTTCGAAGCTCCTGGCGAATACGAATAGCACCACGACCTGGCTCGATTCCGGTGTCGGCGCTAATCCTGGGCCACAAGATCCGGCCAATATGCGTGCGGAGAAATCGCTGGCAGGCTTCGATTCGCGCCAACGTTTCGTTGTGAGTTACGCGGCCGATCTCCCGATCGGACAGGGTAAAAAGTTTTTGACCGGCGGCAACTCCGTGGTGCAGAAGTTCAGCTCCGGCTGGAGCGTAAGTGGAACGGCGACCTTCCAGGAGGGCTATCCGCTGGCATTCACGGCAACACCGAACGTCGCAGGCTTTAACCTCGGTCTACGTCCCAACGTGGTGCCTGGCTGTAACGCAAAGAAGGATGGCTCAACCCAGTCGCGGCTGAACGCCTACTTCAACACGTCGTGCTACACGGTTCCCCCTTCTTATTCGCTCGGCAATGAAAGTCGGGTCGACCCTGTCCTTCGTGGCCCCGGCATTGCGAATTACAATGTCTCCCTGCTCAAGAGGACACCAATCACTGAGCGGTTCAACATCGAATTCCGGACAGAAGTTTACAACCTGTTCAATCGCGTTCAGTTCGGACCTCCGAACACCAGCGTGTCTACAGCTGCGAACGCGACGACCGGATTCATCACGACGCAGATCAATGATCCAAGAGAGATTCAGTTTGCGATGCGGTTCCTGTTCTAACGCCTGTACTTAGTTGTGAACGGGGCGGGTAAAGACCGAGATGAGTGGATTCGGCCGCGGTAAACGTAGTAAGGCTAATGAATTCGCTTCGATTTCTGGCAGTGTTCACTATTGCCTGCTCGATCTTACCCGCAGCCGGGAAGATTGAGGGTTCGGACTACGTCGGCAGTGCGACGTGCCGCACCTGCCATCCAGGGCGGTTCGAATCGCAGTCGAATACCGCACATTCACATGCTTTAAGACGCGCGCAAAAAACGGACCCCGGCCCGGGCGGTCATGCGGAATGGGCATTCGGCGCAGGCATTAAGGCAACGACATGGGTCAGCCAGACCGGGGATGAGACCATTGCCGAGCACGGATTGAGTTATTACAGCGCGACAAAATCGCTCGCTCTAACTCCGGGCCATGCAAATAACACGGACACGGTGTACCAAACGTTCGACCCGGTGCAATCTGCGCTTCGTTGTTTCCGTTGTCACTCGACCGGACCGGTCAGACTCACTGCTGATTTCAAAGTCCAGCCGAGCGAGCCCGGCGTTCACTGCGAATCTTGTCATGGCCCTGGTCGCCCACACGCCGAATCGGCCGGGACACGGCCAATCCAAAACCCGCGACGGCTTACGGCTGTTCAGATCAGTACTCTCTGCGGAGCATGCCACCGCCAGGCGAGCGATCTGGATGACGACGCTGATTGGACGAACGCCTGGAATGTGCGTCATCAGCCGCGATACCTGCACCGTGCCGCGTGTTTTCGGAATAGCAAGGGCGCTCTCTCTTGCCTGACGTGCCATGATCCCCATCAGCCTTTGAAAAGGGTGGCGTCTTCCTTCGATGCGCGATGCATCTCTTGCCACCCGAACGTCTCACATACCTCATCAGTCGCTTCACGCGCCTGCGCAGATTGCCACATGCCGCAGGTCGTCACCAGTCCCAACCTGAGATTTACGAACCACTGGATCGGCATTTACGACCCGCGCGGACCCAAGCTAATGCCTTCGAAACGATCGGTCAAGGATCTTCAGCCAGTCTCGGGCAAAGCAGAAGAGGCAGGTGGATTCATTGTTCCAGCCGACGTGTCGACCCTCTTGCCGGTATACGCTCAGGCGGTCGCTGAACGAGAACGGGAATCGGGTTTGGATAGCGAAAAAGTCGCTCGGGCAGCATCGAATTTGGGGCTGTTCTTATTGGGTACTAATAAGAGTGCGGAGGCCGAAGCGCCGTTGCGGCGCGCCCTCTCCATCGACGAACGCAAGATAGATCCGGCGATCGATAGTGATCGTGAAAACCTTGCGCTCGTGTTGGAGGCGCAAGGCAAGTTGGACGAATCTCTTGCCCTGTTCCGGCGTGCCGCCGAAGGAAATGCTCCTCAGGTTGCTGCGCGCTCGTTTTTGAAACTTGCCGAGAGGGATCCGGAGCATGCGGACTCGTATTATCGGAATGCGCTGGCGGAGGAGGAAAAATCCTCTGGACCAGAATCGCCAAGAGTAGCTGTTCTGTTGCATGAGTACGCGCTGGCCTTACGTACTCGTCATCGCGATGCCGAAGCCGAACCGATTCTAAGGCGAGCGCTCGCCATTCAACAGAGCGCGCCCAAAGCTAATCCCCAACTTACGGTCGGTGTTTTGAATACGCTGGGGAATCTCCTTGAAGGACGCGGCGAACTGGACGAAGCTGAGAAACTCGAGCGCGTCGCTCTCTCCCTAGCTGAAGCCAAGTTCGGACCGGAAAGTCCGCAGCTAGCCACGACGTGCACCAATCTGGCGGACGTTCTCTGGAATAAGAAAAACCTGCAAGAAGCTGCAACGCTATATCGACGTGCGGTTTCCATTGATAAATCTTTATACGGCCCGGACCGCCCGGAAACGGCAGCGGACATTGCTAATCTCGGGATGCTTATGAACGAAGCCGGTCAGTCCGCTGCGAGCGTTGCGCTGCTGAAGCAGGCACTCGCGATTTACGAGAAGGCACTCGGCGGAAACAGCGATGAGGCGAAATTTGTACGAGAACATCTCGCGCAAGCAGGGCGCTAGACGGCCCAGCAAGACCAAAGCTGAAGTAGCATCTGCTGCGCACAAATCGTGGGTGGCGGCTTCAGGTTTGCTGTCATAATCTAACTCGTGGCAATCCGTCTAAAAGACATTGCGCGTGACCTCGGAATATCCGTTGTCACTGTTTCGAAGGTGCTGCGTAATCACGAAGACATCAGCACGGAAACACGTGCTCGTGTTTTAAGGCGGATGAAGGAACTGAATTACCAGCCAAACCTTGCCGCTAGAGCTCTGGTTACTGGGCGCAGTCACCTGATCGGACTCATTGTTCCTGACCTTGTTCATCCGTTCTTTGCGGAAGTGGCGAAGGGTATTTCTTCTGTGCTGCGGGGCAGAGGGTATGGATTGGTGATCGCATCCTCTGAGGAGGATCCCGATCTCGAAAAGCAGGAAATCGGACAAATGCTCGCGCGAAGGTTAGACGTGCTCTTGATTGCATCGACTCAGTGGACAGTTGAGAGCTTCCGAAAGATTGAGGAGCAAGAGCGGCCGTACGTTTTGGTTGACCGTAGATTTAGCGGCCTGGCGGCAAACTTTGTCGGAACAGATGACTTGGCTGTGGGCCGAATGGCGACGGAGCATTTGCTTCAGAACGGATGTAAGCGGGTCGCATATGTGGGTGGCGAATACGTAAGCACCGCTCGCGACCGCGTGGAGGGGTATAGAAGCGCACTGACGTCAGCTGGTCTGCCGATTTTGAGAGAGCATACCGTATGCTGGGTTCGCTACGACGACGCTGCCGACCTGACCGGGTACAAAGCCGCGAAAGAACTGCTTGCTTTGCCCAACAGGCCCGATGGCATATTTTGCAGCAACGACCCAATTGCAATGGGCGCTATAACAGCGATTCTGGAGGCGGGCCTTCGAATACCCGAAGATGTGTGCATCATCGGCGTGGGGAACGTACGCTATGCCAATGCCTTGCGTGTTCCACTCAGCAGTATCGACCAGGATAGTGATTTCCTGGGCAGTCGTTCTGCCGAATTAGGTTTATCGATTTTGGAGAAAGGTGCCGTTCAGCGTCCGGTGGAAATTGTCCTGCAACCGAAGTTGATTGTGCGTGAATCGAGTATGCGAAACGGCAATGCGGCCCGGACATCCGATGCGGTCGAGACATCCA
Organism: Bryobacteraceae bacterium; assembly: GCA_045807925.1. Lineage (GTDB taxonomy): Bacteria > Acidobacteriota > Terriglobia > Bryobacterales > Bryobacteraceae > Bog-105. The sequence continues at coordinate 12,150 of JBJMGK010000114.1, forward strand.
ATGGCTTTGCTGGATTGCGCGAGGCATAGCCTGCTTTGCAAGAACCAGATCCTTCGTTCGCATTCTTAAATTGCCATCATGTATGAATAGACGAAACTCTAATGATGGGTTCGGTGGCCGCCACCGTCGCGCTTCCACGACTTGCTGTGTCGGACCCCTTAGGTTCGAGCGCCGCTCCGGCGTCGAGCAGCGGGTCTGATGACAAGCCGACTTGCTGGGAATGATCTGCACTCAGGGCCAGTTTAGTATCCAACGCCAGGTCTAAACCCACCGCCTTTCAGGCGGTCAGCTTTGAGCGATTCTCTACGAGAATGAGGGGATGGCCGAGTACCGACATAGCGGGCACGCGGTGTGCGATATCAAGTATCACTTGGTGTGGATCACGAAATATCGATACAGGATACTGCGCGGAGAAGTGGCGGAGCGTGCCCGCGATCTGATTCGGCAGATTTGCCATGCCCGTGAGGTGGTGATTGTTCGCGGATCAG
>JBJMGK010000115.1:0-84326 GCA_045807925.1 Bryobacteraceae bacterium
CTGGCTGAACCGCGCCAGCAGTTTCATTCTCCGGTCGGTTTCCCGTAGCAGCAGCGCGCCGCTATCGGAAGTCATCGTTCCACCGCTAAACTCCGCCACCACTTCACGCCTGCCGTGGTGAGCGAAGGGCAATCGGGATTGGGTACACTCTGTCATAGCGAAAGCCGTCTCCTCCTGGGCTGAAACATCTTGTGGCAAATATGTTTATGCCAGAGAAGACGGCTTTTTGCCAGACCCTGTGTGAGAATTCCGGGCTATGGCCCGAACAATAGTAAGCTCGAACCGGCGCTGACCGAACTCGGGCTGGTGTTGCGCACGCGTGATCCCGAGCAGGCGCTCCGTCTATACCGCCGTAGCTACGGTCTGCTGATGGCGGCGCGTAGCGAAGCGGAACACGGCTACGCCGCGGTGCTGTTGCAGAATATCGGATCGATTCACGCCCGCGCGCAGCGTTACGAAGACGCCAAAGAGGTTTACGAGCGGGCGCTGCCTCTGCTCCGGCAGCATCTCGGCGAGAAGGATCCGAGGGTTGGGGCCGTGCTGGGCAATCTGTCAGGCGTGTATCGAAGCTTGGGGGATTACGCACGGGCTTATGAGATGGCCCAGCGTGCACTCGAAGTCGACACGGCGGTTTCCGGGCGGGATCATCCGGACGTCGGCATCGACTGGCTCAACCTGGCGCGCATCAGCGACAAACTCGGCGATGAAGGGCTGGCGCTCGCACAGATCGACCAGTCCATCCAAATTTTCGGGCGGCGTCTTCCTCTCGTACATCCATTTCGGATCAAGGCCGCCAACTTCCGCGCGGGATTTCTGATCCAGCAAGGGCGGCTCGGCGAGGCACGGAACGCGCTCCAAAGCGTCGCTGTCTCGGGAACCCTAAGCCCCGAAACGAAAGTGGCGCTTCTCAGTGGCCAGGTGATTCTCGCGGACATCGAGCGCCTGGAGGGGAAAGCATTGAAATCACAGCAAGTCGCGCAGAACGTGCTTGCCGATCCGGCCGTTCGTGGCGACCGACGTCTCGAAGCGGATGCACGCTGGGCGGATGCATACGCGCTGGCGGTCCAGGCGAAGACCGAAGAAGCCGACGCCGAGCGCATGCGCGCCCTGGAAATAGAGTCGGCCATAGCTCAGGGGAGCGCCGTTCCGGGCGCATTCGCACACGCTAAATATCACGTCTGCGCCGGCGATGCTGCAGGGGCAATCGCGATTCTCAGGGACGCTGTCGCAAAAGGTTTCCACGATCCGCTCGTACTGAACGATCGCGCGTTTGTGAAATTGCGTGAAAACCCGGATTTCGCGTCCATCGCTGCGGCGGTCGCGCCGCCCGGCTTTCCCGCGACGCTGGGAAAGCAGTAAAGCTTAGTTCTTCGGATTGCCTCTTCCGTGATGCATCGTGAAGGCGGCAAACAGGAAGCGCCCTGTCAATCATCGATGAAGTGGAACGCGCCGATGTTCGGTTTTCCGCCGGTTGTTCGTTTTAGTAAGTGCAGGGGCGATAACGCCCTGACGAACTAATTATTAAGGAAAAACATTATGGCAACCATTTCAGACCCGACGCTCGATATCACGAACGTCGACGATACAACCGTGTTAGTGACCGTTAGCTACGGCTTGGTACCGAACCAAACTGAGAAGCTCGCACGCACAGTGTTCCAGGAGGACATCGAGTTGCGGGCCGACGATTCTGGCACGCAGACGCCGGTATTCACCTTCGCGAACGGCCCTAAGCCCGCACAATATGCAGTTGATTCGTCTACGGGAACCGTCTTGCGGTCCCGGGAGCATAAGATACCCAAGTCTACGTTGAACGAAGATCCCGGGTTCTTGGCAAACGGCGCGCAGGATCCGGACGAGATCCTGGCCCAGATTACGATTTCTTATGCTGCGAACGCACCAACTACTTCCGCCCTTCCCCCGGTAACCACAACGAGCACCGAAAAAGGAGCGTGGGTCTAAGGGCGCCCTTTCTGGAATTCGGCGCAATTCGCCGGGGGATGCAGCCCAAAGAGCCTGAGCACCGAGGGCCGCTTTCCCAGCGAATTGCTGCTTCTCGTCCGTCCGCGTTCTGGCGCCGGACGGATCAACGCGAGCGGAAGCGATCGTTCAGTTTCGCGAGGCTGCTCTCGATCGACGGCTTCGGGCGCGCCGGTGGTTGTGCTGGAACGCCTTTGACTTTCGGCAGCGCCGAGGCCTGGAGTGCTTTGATCGACAGTGAAATCCGCTTCGTCTTCGGATCGGCGGACAAAACCTTCACTCGTACGATTTGCCCTACCTTTACCGCCTCGTTCGGGTCCTTGATGAATTTCATCGAAAGCTCGCTCACGTGGACTAACCCGTCCTGGTGAACTCCTACGTCCACGAATGCGCCGAAATTCGTAACGTTGGTCACAACACCTTCGAGGATCATCTCAGGAGCGAGGTCCGAGATCTTATCGACACCCGCCTGGAAACGCGGTGCGACAAACTGCTGACGCGGATCGCGGCCCGGCTTCCGCAGTTCTTCCTGAATGTCGCGCAGAGTATACATGCCCGCCTTCTCCGTCTGGAAGCCTTCCAGCTTGACGGACTCGGCGAGAGAGGGCCGAGCTATCAGCTCCGCTACGCTGACCCGCAATGAAGACGCGATTTTCTCGACGATCGTATACGATTCGGGGTGAACGGCGGTCATGTCGAGCGGGTTTTCACCATCGCGGATCCGAAGGAACCCAGCGGATTGCTCGAAGGTCTTCGGCCCGAAGCCTGAAACTGCCATTAGTTGCACGCGAGAGCGGAAACGGCCGTTCTCATTTCGAAACTCGACAATCTTCTGGGCAGTTCTTTCGTTAATTCCGGCAACGTGCCGAAGCAGCGCGAAAGAAGCGGTGTTCAGGTCCACTCCAACGCGGTTCACACAAGTCTCGACCGTGCTTTCGAGCGCTTCCCCAAGCCGACGCTGATCCACATCGTGCTGATACTGACCGACGCCGATCGATTTAGGATCAATCTTCACCAATTCGGCCAAGGGATCCTGCAGCCGCCGAGCAATGGAAATGGCCCCGCGTACTGTGAGATCCAGACTCGGAAACTCCTGCCGTGCGATCTCCGACGCTGAGTAAACGGAAGCTCCTGATTCGTTGACCACCACGCTGAAGACGCTCGGAAGCGCGACCTCCCGCAAGAAGCTGGTGACGAAAGCGGAAGCCTCTCGCGATCCGGTTCCATTGCCGATCGCAATGGCCCGAACGTTGTACTTAGCGACCATGGACTTCAGCAATTGCGCCGAGCCTTCCACGTCGTTCTTGGGTTCGAGCGGATACATGACACCGTGGTCCAGGAATCTGCCGGTCTCATCCACCACGGCGACTTTGCAACCAGTTCGCAAGCCTGGATCGACACCGATGACACTCAGAGCACCAGCGGGCGGGGCCAGGAGCAGGTTCTGGAGATTTTCGCGGAACACCCGGATCGCTTCCGCATCCGCGCGTTCCTTCAGTTCCAGTCGGACTTCAGTCTGGATCGAGAGGTTGAGGAGCCGTTTCCAGGAGTCCTCGATTGCCGCCTCCAACTCCGGCGTCCAATCTCCGGGAGTTCGCAGAATTTTGCTCCGCAAGTACGAGAGTGCGCGAGCGGGATCGACTTCGATTTGAAAATAAAGGATGTTTTCGTTGGTGCCTCGCCGGATCGCAAGCATCCGGTGGGAGGGAATCTTGGCGGCGGGCTCCCGGTAGTCGAAATACATCTTGAACTTGCCCTCAGGATCCTCCGCACCCTCCACCGCATGGCTGACCACGATTCCTTCGGATAACATCATCTGGCGCAAATGACCCCGAAACTCTGCGGTTTCGCTGATCATTTCCGCGATGATGTGCCGGGCGCCCTGTAAAGCTTCGTTCGTAGAGGCGACGCCGTTGTCCGCGCTCACGAAATTCTCAGCGTACGCGGCAAGAGGCAACTCCTGCGATTCCTGATTCCAGAGGTAATCCGCAACCGGCTCAAGGCCTTTCTCGCGAGCAATAGCCGCCTTGGTCCGGCGCTTCGGACGGTAGGGCAGGTAGAGATCCTCGAGTACAGTCTTCTCAAGCGCACTCTCGATTTGTGCTTTTAGCTCGTCCGTTAACTTCCCCTGTTCGCGGATGCTGTTCAATACGGTCGCGCGCCGCTCTTCCAGTTCCTTGAAGTAGGCTGCCTTCTCTTCAATCGCGCCGATGGCGACCTCATCAAGGTTGCCGGTGGCCTCTTTCCGGTACCTCGCAACGAAGGGGACGGTTCCACCCTCGGCAAGCAAACCAAGCGTGGCAGCGACACTTTTGGTTGAGAGCGTGAGTTGTTGAGCGATCGTATCCACGATCGCGGAAGGTAAGCGATCCTGCTGTGACATCTGTCGTACGGAACTTCAATGATAGAGGATTGGTGAACACTGAAGTCGAGTCTACCGGAGCAGGAGATTGCGCAGCGTACGCAGGTCTCGCAAGATGCGCTGGCTTGCCTCGGAGTGATCTTTGAGCTTCGTCAACTTATGGATGACGAGTCGAAGCGCCTCTTCCTGACGCGAATCGCCTGCGTCATCGGCGAGCAGAGCCTCGATTTCCGCGTGGGCTTTCTCGATCTCACCGTGGAGGAGATGCATGAATTCCTCAGCGCTCTCAATCGTCTCGAACGGCGACGGGTCCATTTCTGTAGCATGCAACATTCCGTCTCCAATCACACCCGTATAGTTTGTGTGCTAGATCAAATTGGATAACGCCCGTGCTGCCGTGAATGGCGATAGGCCGGAAAAGATCATCTAATCGGAACCTGCGAAGGATTGGCTGCAGGATTGCTCTCGCAGTCGCAGAGAGGCTTTTACGCGTATGCTTTCCGGTGCCGAGAGATTCAAGACAGATTTCAATTGCACATACTTGGTGAATCTCAGAGGCAGACATCCGGAAACCGAAGCCCATTTTGCATCATATTTCTCCCGCTACCTGGAGGCGAAGTTGCGCGGGCAGCTGAAAAGCCGGGATCTCGCCGAGGATATCCGTCAGGAGACCTTGGTGCGGGTGCTGGAAGCGGTGTATACGAAGAAAGATCTGAAGCATCCCGAGCGTTTTGGCGCCTTTGTAAACTCCGTCTGCAACAACGTCCTGCTGGAGCATTGGAGGAGGAAGAAAACTGCGGGCGAGACACTCGAACTGACAGAGCAGATCGACGGCGGCCGTAACCCGGAGAGTTCGGCCCAAATTGCGCAAGACGCGTCTGACCTGAGGAGGGTGCTGCAGAAGCTCCATAAGAGAGATCGGGACCTGCTTCGAATGATTTATTGGGAGGAGCGCGATCGGCACGAGATCAGCAGGAGCACCCAGACCTCTGTCGACCATGTTCGAGTGATGTTGCACCGTGCCAAACGTGCGCTGCGCAGGTATCTCGACGAATCCAGAGGGCAGTCCCGAATCCTTGCGCTGGAAGAAATAGAAAAATCTCCTGCCGTCCGTAACGCTTCCGCGCGTCGTGTCACTATCTAGCAGTTGACGACTTCTCCGTTGCCGCCCATGGTCGTTCCTGGCTGGGGTTCGCTAGGCTGGTTGTACAGGGCCGCATCCGCGCATGACCAAGGGCAAGATCGGAGTACTTCTCGTTGTTCTCTCGTTACTCGTGGTTGTGTCCGTCCTGGTGCTTCGAGCCGGATTCCATTTCCTGTCGCGCCCGCAATCGCTTTCGACACCTGCCGTCGTCACACAAATCAAGCAGTTGAATCAAATTGCGACGGTGCGCTTTAGCATCCAAAGAGTTGTGGGATTGACCGAGCCCAAGATTCCGTTGGGCGAAGAATCAATTCTGCTGATCGTGCAGGGTGATGTGCAGGCCGGAGTGGATCTTGCGGATCTGCGGCCGGAGGACGTAGTTCTTTCGGGGACGCAGGCTCTGGTTCGCTTGCCTGCGCCAAAGGTGTTGACCAGTTATCTGGATGAGAGCCAGACGAAGATATGGGACCGGCACGTGACCTGGTGGACGCCATGGGTTCCGTACAGTCCCGACCTGGAGCATCGCGCTCGTCAGCAAGCTTTGGAAGAAATTCGAAAGGCGGCGCTCAACATGGGCATCTTGGACCGCGCGGGACAAAACGCCGAGAGTGCCATACGCCAGTTACTTGCCGCCTTCAGGGTCGACGTGAGATTCGATCATCAGGGGGCGTAGGCCCGGGTGCCTTACGGAGTTGACGGCGGCGGAACGCGACGCTTTGTCGCCTGTTCGAACGCGTAACCGAGCTCGAGGAGTTTGGGCTCGCTGCAAGCCATTCCAGTAAATGCCACACCCATGGGTGCAGGCTTCGCTTCGAATCCGGCCGGAGCGGGCGGCGTAAGGGTATTCGGGATCATCCCGAACGGAACGAGAACTGTCGGATAGCCAGGCTTTGCCGCGATTGCCGCGCCGCTTGCGCCAGGGAAGAGAAGCGCATCCAGGTTGTTCGTCTTCATGGCCGCATCGATACCCTGAGCGCCGGCGATCTGGATGTCTTTTGCGCGATCGCCCTCATATCGCGCGCGATCAGCCTCGACGTCCATCTCGTCCGAGATGTCGAGATTCGATTGGCCAAAGCGAATCGCGCCGCCTTGAATATGTGTAATATTCCACTCGCGCAACTCCGTTAGAGTTTTGACTGGAGCTGACGCCCCAAGCGTCTTTAGCCAATTGTTGAAGTCGCGCTTCATGCCGTATTTGAGAACAACGGAGCAGTTCGCGTCTTTCCCTTTCACGTTCGAAGCCCCGGAACACTGGCCCCATTGCAGGAAGCTCTTGTCCATATCTTTCGTCGACACGCTGGGGATATCGACCGGGTCGACGATTACAGCGCCGTGCTGTTTCAGTATGTCAATGGCTTCGGTCATCACGCGGAGTTCTTCGGGCGTGAGACCGCCGCCTCGCCTGCCGAATCCACCGCCGGTGCCAAAAGGTGCACCAGGCGTCCGTGTGGAGGGGCCACCGGTGGCAGCACCTTCGCGCGGAGTCGCGTCGATTGGTCCTGAACCGCCAGGGGGATTGACCCGATCGTAGAAGTACGCTCGCGGGATGCCGATGCGAGCGCCCTTGAGGCCGTCGAGATTGAGGAACTTCGTGTAGTCGCGACCGGGCGGCGGTGTGCAGGTCTTGGTTGCCGGATCGTTCGGATCCGGAGCCGGGCTCTCGAGCGCGCCTAGCATAATAGCGACGTCCGTGACGGTTTTGGCCATTGGTCCGGCAGTATCCTGATCCGCCGTGATCGGAATGACCCCGTAGCGGCTGATCCGTCCGACCGTCGGCTTCACCGCTGCGAGCATGTTTTGATTCGAGGGACTCAGAATGGAGCCCGACGTTTCGCTTCCGACATTGCCCGCCCAGAAATTAGCCGCGGTACCTGCACCGGAGCTGGAGCCGCCCGTCTGAAGCACGGGTCTTCCGTCGCCTGTTGCTTCGCGTGGATCGCGCCGGGGATCGTAAGGGTTGTAAGCGAAACCGCGCACTGCGTTGTAATTTGCGGGCATGGGGGTCGGACTTCCCGCGACCCAATTAGCGAGTTCCGAAAGAGTGGTTTTCGCGATGACGACGGCGCCCGCATCCCGAAGATTCTTAACCAGCGTCGCGTCATACGGAGGCATGTACCCATCGAAGGCGAGAGCACCCCCCGTAGTCACGATGTCGTGCGTCAGGATGTTGTCCTTGAGGGCGATCGGAATACCGTGCAGTGGACCACGCACTCGCCCGGCGGCGCGTTCGCGGTCGCGCTCGTCCGCCTCGGCAAGAGCGTTCGGATTTGTCGTGACAATCGCGTGGAGTTTATCTTCGTACAGCCCGATGCGCGTCAGGTACTGAACAACCAAGTCGTGCGATGTCACACGGCCGGTTTCCATCGCCTTCCGCATCTCGGGAATCGAGCATTCGACGACGTTGAACGACTGACGCTTCGGACGATCGGGAGGCGAAATCGGCTTGGCCGCCTCTTTTTTGGTCTTGCTTGTAGATTCCCGCCGGGTAGGCAGATGGAGAGGCACGCTGCTGCGGTCGCTGAAACGATGAACCTTTTCATGCTTGAGAACTCAAACTAGTAGAATGCCAGACGCAAAGCAAACTGGATCTGGCGAGAGCTTGCTCTGGCGTCTTGAACCCCGGCGGACGTAATCTTCCCGAAAGCCGAACTGCTGGTTGTCACGTTCGGATTGTCAAAGTTCGGATGATTAAACAGGTTGAATACTTCTGAACGGAATTGCAGGAACCGTGTTTCCCTTCCAAGGCTGAAATTCTTCAGGAGCGCGAAATCAAAGTTGTGCGTCGGTGCGCCGATGATGATGTTTCGTCCGGCCGTTCCGTAGCGTCCGGAGAAGTTACTCGTGAAGCACGCTGTATTGAACCAGAGCGATGGATCGTGGTTGAAGTTGTTGGGATCGCAGATCGCATCCGGGCGAGTGCCGGTTTGGGTTCCCGAGAGTTGCAGGCCCGTTGTCGGATCGAGCGGATTCCCCGACTGGACCGAAATAATTCCATTTGTTTGCCAGCCACCCAGGATGAGATTCACCACGGTAGGACTCGACGAACCGAACTGGCGGCCGTGACCGTAAGGCACATCGTACGTGTAACTGGCAACGAACCGGTTTCGCGCATCGAAGGTGGAAAGACCTCGCTCCAGGTGGAAGTTCGTGACGGCCACAGTGGTGTTGTTCCAAAGCGAGGCGTCGTCAATCGACTTGGAATAGGTGTAAGAGACCAGGAAACTCAGTCCTTGCGAGAAGCGCTTTTCCACACTAGCCTGCAAAGCGTGATAGATAGAAGACGCGCTAGGAGAACGAACATTGATCGTTGCATAGCTTGGATATTTGCGCAGCGACTGAGTGAACGAAGTTGTTGGTCCGGGGGCGTTGTAGTCGTAGGCACGGTCGAGATGCGTACCTTTCGAACCAACGTAGCCGACCGTCAAACCCATCGCGGACGGCAACTGATGCTGGATGTTGAAATTCCATTGCTGGACATAGCCATCGCGAAACGGATTTTCTACCCATGACGCACTCGGAATGGCGGCGCCCGCCGACGTCCCGCCATAGGAATTGGCGATGTTGATGTTGGGGACGCCAGTCGTACTTTGATTGACGGAGAACGCGGTCAGGAACGGCGCGGTCAAGTTGGAATTAAGGATGACATTGAGCAGCTTCACGTCCCAGAACAATCCATACCCGCCGCGAAATACGGTGCCCGGCCCGAACGGCGTGTAAGCGAAGCCAAAACGAGGAGAAAACTCCCGCTTCGAGGAATTGTAGATGCTGGGGTTGTCCGGAGTCGAAATCCGTAGATACGGGAGTGGCGTCGAATTGGGGAAATTTGGATCGAACGTTGCAAGATGGTTGTACTTGTCCGTGGTCGGTGCGTTGTACTCCTATCGAATGCCGACATTCAGCGTTAAGTTCGGGAGTACACGAAAGTCATCTTGCGCATACAGGTTCGTGGAAGTCTGGCGGAGTCCGGCGACCGTACTGGCAGCGATGCCGGCGAAAGATCGGCTGACGCTCGCGGTAAAGGGGAAGCCAAGCAAGAGATCAGCAACGGCGTTTCCGGTTCCGCCGACGGAGTTTACGACGCCTGTGCTGGAAGTAACCACCTGGGCTGAGTAAAACGGGTTAAAGGTTAACGTGCCTCTGGCATTCGAGTCGAAGAGAAAGTTCTCCTGGAATCGCCGAATCTCGGTTCCAAATTTGAAGGTGTGCTTTCCCGCTGTCCAGGAAAACGCATCGGCCCACTCATATGTATTGTCGTGCCGATCTTGCGGGAGATTCGTCGCTTCTCCGATGCGGTCATAGCCAGTCAGGTTGATGACGGGAACACCGAAATCGATCGGATTGCGGGAAGTGCCGAGGATGCCAAGCTGTGTCGAGATGTCATTCCCGGAGTTCTGCTGGAAGATGCCGCCGCGAACGCGCGTAAACGACATGCGTGCTTCGTTCACCTTGTTCGGGCCGAGCAGAGCAATATAATCAAGCACGCCCTGATGTCCGCCGTTCGGAGTGTTGCAGCCATACCCGGGTAGATTGTTGGCCCCAGCGCAAAAAGAGTCGAACGTATCGAACCTGTTTTCTTTGCTGAAACTGTAACGGCCAAACAGCGAATTCTTGTCATTGAAGCGGTGATCAAGACGTACGGTGAACTGATCGAAGTCATCGCTCTTCGTCGGACTCGATGTGAATAGCCCGTTGGCAGATGAGCTGCCCGGCCCGTTGGGATTCGGATACAGATTGAGGACGTTACGCCCGAATTGACTGACTTGATTGACTGGAATGACGTTCCCTGCAAACGGCGTGCGCGTCAGAACCCCTCCTGAGTTGCGCGTGAGGCTCGCCGGATTGTAAATGATCGTGGATAGAGCAGAGAAATCGCCGTTCTTCATGGCTGCCGTGGGCACGGTGCCTACTTTAGTGATGGCCTGCCGGATGCGCGTCCTCTCGAAGTTTCCGAAGAAGAATGTTCTGTTCTTCTTCATAGGCCCGCCGAAGTATGCGCCGTACTGATTGCGTTTGTACTCGGGTATCGGTCCGGGGCGGTCGAAGAAGTTCTTCGCATCTAAAGAACTGTTGCGAAAGTATTCGTAGAGCACGCCGTGATAGCCGTTGGTTCCAGCCTTGGTTGCGATGTTGATCTGCGCACCCGGGCTGCGTCCGAACTCCGCCGAGTAAGTGCTCGCCTGCAACTTGAACTCCTGGATGGCCTCCGTCGAAATCGCAACCGCATATTGGTTGATCGCAAGGTCGTTGTTATCCATCCCGTCCAACAAGAAATTATTGGATTGTTCGCGTGCCCCATTTACCGAGATAGAGCCGCCCTGTGTCTGGTTTTGTGAACCTTTCACACCCTGGTTTGCACCTGGGACGAGCAGATTCAACTGCAGGAAATTACGTCCGTTGAGCCGTAGTTCCGTGACCTTCTTGTTATCGACAACATTGCCTAAGGTGGAAGAATCTGTGCTAACGACGGGAGTTGTTGCTTCTACCGCGACCGTTTCGGTTAACTGTCCGACCGGCAGGACGACATCAATACGAAGCCGATCATCGACGCGCAGTTCCACGCCGGTGCGTTCCGTCTTTTTGAAGCCGGTTTGTTCCACGTCGACGATGTAAGGTCCGACCGGGAGCTGTGGAATGGAATACTCGCCGCTTTCATTCGTCACTTCGGTACGAGTCAAACCAGTAGCAGTCTGCTGAACGGTGACATTTGCACGTTTGATAACGGCACCTGAACTGTCCGTGACGGTTCCGAGAATCGTGCCTCTTACCGACTAACTGAACCCTCTGTCTGCAAACAGCAGAAAACAGAAAATAAGAACGACATGCGCTCGACGCGACATCTTCCCTCCCAAATTGGATACCTTGTCGCGACCCGCAGCCGACGGAGCAGCGGAATCCTACCTGGACCTCAGTGAGGAACGATGGTTTTAGATTACTGGATTATGGCATAAGATCTAGTTTCGAGCATGGTGAAACAGGACTTCGTTATTTGGAGGTGTGATTTGCTCAGCCGTCTTCTGCTGGCGATAGTACTATCTGGCGTCGTTCCCGTGACAGCTCTATGTCGTGATAGCTGTGGCGCGCATGGCACACGTGAAACCATGCTAGTGAGCACCGCCTGGCTGCAACAGAATTTGCAGGAAAAGAATATCGTTCTCCTGGCAGTTGGGAAGAAAGAGGAGTATGCGGCTGGCCACGTTCCTGGTTCGACGTACCTGGATTTCGCCGATCTCCACACCAGCACGCCGCCTGCGGGCAGTAGTGCGCTAATCCTGGAGCTGCCTCCGCCGGAGCAGGTGCGAGCCGCGCTCGTGAACGCCGGTGTCCGGGATGGATCCCGTATCATTCTGTACTCGACCGGCGAGAATGCCACGCTGGCAGCCCGCGTGTATCTCACGTTGGATGACATGGGCCTGGGCGCGACGACCTCCATTCTCGATGGCGGTCTTCCGGAATGGCGGCGCGAGGGACACGCCGTGACCGAAGCCGTGCCGGCTGTCGTGGCGGGTCAGCTGCAGCTTTGCCCTCGGAATGATGTGGTGGTCAATCTCCACTACGTTCGTTCTGAGGTACACGGCCCGAACGTAGTGATCGTCGATGCACGTCTGGCGGAGTTTTATTCCGGCGAGAAGATTCCGCCGCAACGCCGGGCTGGACACATCCCTGGCGCGGTGAACATCCCGTTCGCTTCCTTGCTAGACGAGAATGGGCGTTTGCTACCGACGGACATGCTGCGACAGAAGTTTGAGAGCGCTGGCGTGAAAAGCGGAACTCAAGTAATTACGTATTGCCATATCGGGCAGCAAGCAAGCCTGGCGTATTTCGCTGCACGCTACATGGGCTATGACGCGCGCATGTTTGACGGCTCATGGCAGGAATGGAGCGCCCATACGGAGCTTCCGGCCGAAACGTCCAGGTCGGAGGCCCGACACTGAGCGTCGCTTGACATCGAAGAGTCTGGGCAGTATAGTCCGACTGTAATTCTCCGTTCGAATCTTTTGTCGAGGTAGCTTGTGGAACTGTTCCGGTCCCGTCCGTTTTTCGCCCGCCTCCTAGCTGTGCCCGCGGTTCTATCCGTTGCACTAGGGTTGGCTCAAGCCCAGGATGATGTCACGGCAAAACCGCCCGACACTCCGCCGATACTCTCAATCGGTTCAGCGGCGCCGGACTTCAATCTGCCGGGGGTCGACGGCAAGAATCACAGCCTCAAAGAATATGCAGGGGCCAAAGTGCTGGCCATTGTTTTCACCTGTAATCACTGTCCCGTAGCGCAGATGTATGAGAAGCGAATCAAACAGCTTGCTTCCGATTACCGCGACAAGGGCGTGGCCGTGGTCGCGATCAATCCGAATGCTCCCAACGCGGTTCACTTATCCGAGATGGGCTACACCGATCTCGGCGACTCGCTTGCGGAGATGAAGATACGCGCGCAGTACCGACATTTCAACTTCCCTTATCTCTCTGACGGCGATAACCAGAAGGTCGCTCTTAAATATGGTCCGGTAGCGACTCCTCACGTGTTTGTCTTCGACAAGGAGCGGAAATTGCGGTACGAAGGACGCGTGGACAGTAATCCTCGCGAAGAGCTTGCCACGAAGCACGAGGCGCGCGACGCGATCGATGCTGTTCTGGCGGGTAAGACGGTAGCCGTCGAGCGTGCGCCGGCAGTGGGTTGCTCAACCAAGTGGGCTTACAAAGAAGCCGGGACCAAGGCGGAACTGGCTAACGAAGCGGCAGAGCCGGTGAATGTGGAACTCGCGTCGGCTGAGCAGCTGAAAACCATCCGGAAGAACGCCGGCACCGGCAAACTTCTGCTTGTCAACTTCTGGGCTACGTGGTGCGGTCCGTGCGTGGGTGAATTTCCCGAGTTGCAGAAAATGGTGCGGCAGTTCCGGGCGCGCCAAATCAACATCGTCACTTTGAGCGTGAACGCGCCGGACGAAAAGGACATGGTCCTGTCGTTCTTAAAGAAAGAGCACGCCTTTAACCGAAATCTGCTCTTCAATAGCAATGATGCTGCGGAAGCTGCTCCTGCTTTCAATGCAGGCTGGACGGGCGCCGTTCCCTACACGGTCCTGATTGGGATGAACGGCGAACTGCTTTATCACAGCCAGGGCGCCATGGACCCGATTGACGTGAAGCGAGCCATTCTGAAATACTTGCCTGACGACCATTACAAGGGTCAGAACGCGTACTGGAACAGCTCGTTCTAGCCGCCCCGGTTACTTCTTCAGATTCGTCTCGAACAGCTTATAGATTCGCTTGTATTCGTCGGTCCAGCTTGCGGATTGTTTGAATGCGTGATCCTCGACCGGATATACGGCCAGCTCCCAGTTGTCTTTGTGGAGTTCAATCAGCCGTTGGGTCAGCCGCACCGTATCGACGAAATGAACGTTTGTATCGACCATTCCGTGGCAGATCAGCAGCGCCCCTTTCAGGCGGTCGGCAAAAAAAATGGGCGATGACTGTCTGTACGCTTCCGCGTCTTTCTGCGGGAAGTTCAAGATATTCCCTGTATAAGCGTGATTGTAGAGGGCCCAGTCGCTGACGGGCCGCAGCGCTGCACCCGCTGCGAAGACATCCGGCTTTGTGAACATTGCCATGAGTGTGATGAACCCGCCATAACTTCCACCGTAGATGCCGATCCGTTTCGGGTCGACCCCTTGTTGGGAGGCAAGCCATTTTGCGGCGTCAATATGGTCGTCCAGATCCTTGCCGCCCATATGCCGGTAGATGGCTGTCCTCCAATCGCGTCCATAGCCTTTCGAGCCACGGTAGTCGATGTCGAGAACCACGTATCCGTGATCCATCAGGAAATGATGAAAAAGATACTCGTGGTAGTAACTACTGGACCAGCCCTTGTGAACGTTCTGCAGATAACCCGCTCCGTGAACGAAGATCACAGCCGGTCCGCCCTTGCGAAAATGCGCAGGCTTGTAGAGGTGCCCTGGAATCTCGGCTCCATCACTTGCTCGGACTTTTACGATTGGCGGGTCGATCCAGGCATAGGTGCTGAATTCGGGCGCGGGTGAAGCCGTCACCTTTATCGCCGGAGCTTGCGGTTTATTCTGCTGGATGTATAGCTCGGGTGGCTTATTCGTGTACGAGTACACATCGGCGATCCATTCGTCATGGGGCGACAGTGTCGCCGTGTGCATGCCGACAGCTTTGGTGATTCTGGTTGCCTCTCCCCCAGTGACGTTCAGTGCCCAAAGATTACGCTCGGCATAGTTGCTGCCTTGACTCGAAGTCAGATAGAACTTCGACTTATCGCGCGAGAGCTCGACTCTATCGATCTCAAATTTACCCGAAGTGAGCTGTTTGAAGGGTCCACCCGAAAACGGAATTTCATACAGATGATTGAACCCGTCCTTCTCCGAGGTGAAATAAAAGGTCTCATTGTCGCCGAGCCATCCTTGACCACCCCCGGGTCCTCCGACCCAAGCCGGATCTTCGTCCTTGAAGAGGGCGCGCGCCTTGGCCGACTTCGGCTCGAGAGCCAGGATCCAACAGCTCTTGTTGTTTTGGGCGCGAGCGGTAAATACGCCTTTAGAGCCATCGTCCGAGAAGGAAACAACCGGAGGGGGAAGCGCAGTACCGGAACCACCTCCCCGTCCTCCGCACGCGCCTCCGTCTTCGATCTCGGCCCAAGGGGTTCCGAGATCGCCGTGATCCACCGTTTTCAACTCGCCGGTAACGACATTGATGAGCGTGAGATGTCGTTGTCCCTGATCGTCGCCCACTCTCCTCCGGCCGGGAATCTCTTCGGGAAAACTGGAATCCGTGATCCAGCTCGGAACGTTATCCGGTTTGGCGTTCGCAACCGGGGTCACCGCCACTGCAAGCACAAAATTTCCGTCCGGCGAAAGCTGCATTTGCGTCAAGCTTTGCCGAGCCTGCAGAGTATAAGGCTTGCGCGGGTTCAGCTCTTTCCGCCGCTCCGCATTTTCTTTCTCGAGTTTCTCCCGGTCACGAACGGTCTCGAAAAGTTCGGCCTGCTCTTTCTTGAGGTACTCCTGGCTGTCCGTTCCTTTCGGAAGAGCGTCGGGATCGGTAGTTGCCGGTGAAGTGGCGGCTTGTGCCCTCTGTGTAACTCCACCAGCGCCGGCTCCGCTCATGGCAGTTTGCGAGCCGGGAGTTGCGGGGGGGCGGATGTCCGTTAATTGTTCGAGGTCTCCTTTGTCCAGTGAAAGCCGAAACAAATTCAATCCGCGCTGGAAAGTGATGTGGCGGCCATCGGGAAGAAAACGAGGGTTTGTCTCGGCCTCGGACGTTTTCATCAATTGCCTCCGCTTGCCGGTTGCGCTCTCGATGAGAACGATGTCACCGTCCTGCGAAAAGACAATCAGCGTGTGATCCCGGTTAGTGTCGACGAAGAGAGGAGGCGCGTCGTGAGCTTCATCTTGCGATAACTTACGAAGGCCCGAGCCATCGCGGTTGGCTCGGTACGTATCGGGCGGAGCATTGACCGGATCGGAAGCTTTTTTCCACTGAAAGTAGACGGTTGAGCCGTCACCCGACCAGCGCACTTGTGTGGGTTCTGTACCGACGAGACCGGGACCTCGCATCAGATTCTCGATCGTCAGCGCAAGCTTTCCATCTCCGCTGCTTGCCACTGCTACTGGCTGAAGCAGCAGGACGTAGGAGATCAAGACACTGACCGCGGACCGCAACATTTTGAGCAAATGATAGCGCGAGGAGATCTTCAGCCTGAGGTGGACGCTGTGACTGCACCCTTCGGGCTGCGGCGCAAAAAGGGCTTCTCAAAAACGTGGTAGAAAGCGTACGAAATGATAAGCGCCAACACTGTTCCAACAACGGCGCGAATCAGGAACGCTGCGTCCAAACCGATCTCAGGCCCTTCGATCCATGCGTTCACAACGAACTGAACAGGTTTGTGCATCAGGTAAAGGCTGTAGGAAAAAGCTCCCACAAACAAAAGGTAGCGGTGGGAGAAAAACCTGGCTTACCGCTCCATGCTCATTCGTTGCACCCGTGATCAGGGCGCAATAGGTCGCGAGCCCAACGAAGAGATCCACCTACTGGAAGTGGGCGAGCCCCAGCGTCGAATCAGGAAAATGGTCATCGGCGAACACAACACCATCACTAGAGCGGGGACAGACACGTTCCGGCGGCGATCTCCAGAGATAAACCATGCCGCGTATATGCCCAAAGCGAAGATGAAGAGCTAGTGAGTATCCCATTCCAACCCCTTCCAAAGACCATATTTTGCGAACGCGGCGTAGCCCAGCACGCCTGTTACGAGCAACACGCCGTAGAACTGGTCCTCCTCATCAGCCAAATAAGTAAGGGGAACAACAGGTAGATCTGCACCTCGACTGCAATGGACCACATGGGCCCATTGATCTCGACCATATGCGTCGTGAAATCGTGCACGAGAAAAACGTCCTGTACCAATCCCGCGAAGTTAAGCGACGATCCTTGACCAATCGCCAGTAGAACCGCTACCGAAAAGGCGAGAGCTGCAGTCCCATAGTAACCAGAGCCAGGTTCGTATCGCAGTCCACAGACTTTTGCTTCGAACCCAAGCATGGTTAGCATGGTGACGTGAGGAGTTCGAGCGACTAATCGCTTGGTCGTGCGTCCTTCAAAGACAGACACCACGATCCGTAGCCGCGCTTTTTGGAGTACGGATCGTCTTCGATCTGCAGCAGTACATCTAACTGATTCTTCGGCTCGAACAGGTGGGACCGATCACCAAAATTCCAGGCTTTCGTGAATAAAGTACGACCGCCATGGCGCAAGGGAACGCTCAGATGTTTACCCCCGCTCAACGTGCGCGCAGGACCAGCTACAGTCGCGCCAAATGCAGCGATGATGGGGGACGGGTTGCCGAAACCGAAGGGTCCGAGACCAAGCACGTCTTTGACGCAGGCGTCCGTCAATTCCGAAAAGTTTGCGATCGCGTCGACCGTAAACTGCGGCCGCAGCTGGTCCATCGTCAGAAGTCCGGAGGCAACTTCGGCAAATCGCTTACGGAACTCGGAGACGTGCACTGCGGGAAGCGTAAGACCCGCTGCCTGCCGATGGCCGCCGAACTTGCTAAAGAGTTCGGGCATGGTCTCGAGCGCTCCAAGTAAGTGGAAATCGGGGATACTCCGGCCGGAACCTGTGAAGCACGGCTGGCTGTTGTGGCCGTCTTGACCGTTGCTGAGGACGAACACGGGACGGCAAAAACGTTCTACCAGACGGCTGGCAACGATTCCGAGAACGCCGAGGTGCCAGTTCTCTCCCGAGAAGACCAGTGCCGGTGCGTCGAGTTCGGCTGCGGCTTCGTCGCACTGCTTCAGAATGCCTTCCACGATCGCACTTTCCACTTGTTGCCGCTCGCGATTCTGAAGGTCGAGCTGTTCGGCAAGGGCTTCGGCCCGTGCGCTGTCGCTTGTCAGAAACAGTTCAATGACATCGCGTGCCGTAGCCATTCGGCCGGCGGCATTAATCCGTGGTGCAAGCCGGAATGCGACCTGGTGAGCCGAAGGCACTTCGCCCTCGTCCAGCCCGGCCACACGAAGCAGCGCACGCAGCCCATGGTTCCGAACATCGCGCAGCCCCGAAAGGCCTCGTCTGACCACCGTCCGGTTTTCCCCGTTCAGCGGAACGATGTCGGCCACGGTGGCAATCGCAACCGGCTTCAGAAACGATTCGAGGAGTGCCGCCTGGCGGCTTGCCGGTAAATCGCTCCTCTCAAGCAAAGCCTGAACAAGCTTGAACGTAACTCCGGCACCACACAAACTCTTGAACGGATATTCGCAGTCGGGGCGATTCGGGTTGAGAACAGCTAACGCGGGCGGAAGGTCGGCCTCGGGCAAGTGGTGATCGGTAACGATCACGTCGATTCCAACCGTCTGTGCGTGGTGCACGACCTGAAGCGCTCGAATTCCTGTGTCTACGCTGACGACAAGCGTTACGCCCGTTTCGGCCGCCCGTTCGATCACTTCGGCCTTCATGCCGTAGCCTTCCTTCAACCGGTGCGGTATGTAGAAGTCTGCGATTCCTCCGACGATTTCAATCGCTTTCTTAAGGATCACGATGGACGCCGTCCCGTCCACATCGTAATCGCCATAGATCAGGATCTTTTCGCGCCCGCGTATGGCCTTCGCGAGCCGATCGACAGCGCGGTCCATATCCCGGAGCTGTAGTGGGTCGTGCAAGGGGGAGCCGTGAGGGGATAGAAAGTCGCTCGCGGCCTGAAGGTCGGTGTAGCCGCGATTAGCAAGTATCTCCGCAGCCAGTCGCGCTATACCGAGGCTGGTCTCGAGTTGCGAAACGATCGACTGTGAGGAAGCGGGAAGAACCCAACGTGCCGCCGGTCGCACCCAGCGAGATGCGGTGGGATTTGGAATGGTCAATTCTTTGAGAAGTAGCCGCCGAGAGGGTCGTCGTCTGCCGAATCTTCCTCGGTGGCCATGTCCAGCTCTGCCAGGATGTCGTTCATCGACGTGTACCAGTCCGTGTGCAGCTCGAAAAGGTAGACTTGCGTGTCCAGCGTGAAGGACAGCTCGACCGAACACGTGAAACCTTCGTAGGCCTGCAGCTGCCGCAGCCGCGTTTCGAAATTGCGCTTCTCTTCGCGTGTCAGCTCACTCGTCTCCAACTGCTCGATTGCTTCGTCGATCTGATCTAAAGAAAAGGCCAGATGCGTGAAAACGATGAGCTTCGCACCGGCTTTTCGACCTGTCGCTATGAACTCGCGAAAATCGGGATGACTCTCCGCATCCCAGGCGATCTGGGTCAATGTGTCAATGGTGCGGTGGTAACCGAAAAAGATGGGGATATCGGACGCATCGAGATAGGTTTGGATCTCCGCTCTAAGCGATTCAAGATCAAGAGCCATCCGCTTCACCCTATCAAATTCAGTATTGTTGACATTTGTTCACCACGACCAGCAGTCCTGCAGGTCCCATGACGGTAACCTCGCCCGAACGGGGGACATCGTACAAAGTACACCCGAACGGAAGCCAGATTGCCTTTCTCCTGTCCTCCTCGCTCATTCGCCTGGTTGCTGTTCTTGGCGAGTATCGTCACCGCTTTCGGACAAAGCGGATTTGTGAAATCCTCCGATCAGCCGATTCCCGGTGCGACGCTCACCGCGACCCAGGGCTCTCAGACTGCTTCTACGACCACTGATGCGGACGGCCATTACGCTTTCGGTACGCTGGCGCCCGGCGTCTGGTCCATCCAAATAGAAATGTTTGGGTTCGAGACCTTGAAAAAGGACATCAACTTCGCGAGTGTTCCCGGGCCTGTGAATTTTGAGTTGAAGCTGGCGGAAGCGCCCTTCAGGCGCCGCATGGGCCAATCCGCTGGGGCGGGCGGGCCGGGTCAGCGTGGAGGTTTTGGCCAGGGGGGGAATTTCTCCGGAGCCGGAAGACCGCCAGGGGCAGGGCCACAGCGGGCGAGCACAGGCCCGGCGGGCGATGCCGCGAATACCAACCAGACACTTGATCAAGAGCTGCAGAACGAATTGAATACACAAAGCTCGGCAGCGCCCTCCCCCATCGCGCCCACTTCGGGCGAAAGCGGGAACGAGGCGTTTCTTGTGTCGGGTAGCCTGAGCCCTGGAATGGCTCCAGGGAGCCAGGCCGATTCCGGCCCCGATGTGCGTATGGGCGATCCAAACGGGTTTGGCGGTCAAGGGCCGCTGGGCGAGGCTGCGGGCGCAGGGCAGGCAGTCCCCGGAAACGTCTCTGGACAGTCTGGGGCAGGTATGGGCGGTGGCGGAGCCCTTGGAGGTCCGGACGGATTTGGTGGTGGTCCCGGAGGTTTTGGCGGAAGGGGCGGAGGATTCGGCGGCCCCGGAGCCAGAGGCGGTAGGCGTCCCGGGCAAGTAGCCGGCGCGACGTTTGGTAACCGGCGCAGGAGGAACCAGGGCATTCACGGGCAGGCCTCCTTCACCTTGACGAACTCGGCCGTAAACGCCGAGCCGTTCTCGATCAATGGCCTCGACGTACCGCAGGCGGCATACGCGCAGAGTCGGTTCGGCCTCATCGTAGGGGGGCCGCTCGTGATCCCTAAACTCGCTCACGATCCCAAAACTCAATTTTTTGTAACGTACTTCGGCAGTCGAGCCCGCAATCCACGCTTATTCACGCAAACTGTTCCGACCTCGCTCCAGAGAAACGGTGACTTCTCGCAGGCGACTCAATCGCTCGGCACTTCAGCGACCAGCGTGCCCGTGACGATCTTCGACCCGACCACGCGTGCGCCCTTTCCCAACAACCTGATTCCCGGCAGCCGCCTGAGTGCAGCGGGATTGCGGCTCCTGCAGTTCTACCCTTTGCCGAACCAGGCGGCGCTGACCAACAACTACCAATACGAAACGGCGCAGGCAGCGAACAGTGACAACCTAGGAATGAGACTGCAACGAAGCGTGACCGCTAAGGACCGGCTCGCATTAAACGTGCAATACCAGCGACGAGATGGAACGATGGCGCAAGCGTTCGGGTACTCTGATACCACGAACGGATATGGCTTGAATACTCAAGTGCAGTGGACTCGCAATCTGACCGCGAAATCGGTGCTGACGACTCAGGTCCGCTTCAACCGCAACTACAGCGAGATCGTTCCTTACTTCTCACTCATACCGAACGTCGCTGCGGAATTGAACATCGGAGGGATCTCGACTAACCCTTTGAATGCCGGACCGCCCACCCTCAATTTCACAAACTTCGCATCGTTGACCGACAGCAATCCAACGTTAAATCGGAACCAGAGGCTGGGACTGAACCAGAGCGTAAGTTGGTTGAAGAGTCCGCACTCGTTCTCCTTCGGATACGGGTATGCTCGCGCGGATCAAAGTGCACAAACGTCGGCCAACGGACGTGGCACCCAGAACTTCACGGGTGTCGTAACAAGCCAGATCAACAGCAGTGGCCAGCCGGTGACTGGAACGGGGTATGACTTGGCGGATCTGCTGCTGGGCTCGCCGCAGTCGAGTTCCATTCAGTACAGCCAATTCAGCAACTACTATCAACAGAATCAGATTTTCTTCTACACGCAGGATCAATGGAAAGCGAAGCCGAACCTGACGATCATCTTGGGAGTGCGGTACGAGTATTTCTCCCCCTTCTCCGAAAAGTATGGCCGCGCGGCGAACCTTGATATCGCTCCCGGGTTTACGGGTGTCGCGCCAGTAACTCCGGCTATACCGGGTCCCTATACGGGCCCATTTTCAAGCGGCCTTATCGATCCGGACCGTAACAACTGGTCGCCCCGGCTTGGCCTTGCCTGGAAGCTTCCCTTTAAGCGATCGACGCTGTTCCGAGCCGGTTACGGAATCTACTACAACGGGCAAGTCTATACCCAGTTCACAAACATTCTGGCGCAGCAGCCGCCTTTCGCAGTTTCGAGCAGTGTGAACGCCAGCGCCGGCAGGCCTCTCACCATAGAAAACGCATTTACGAGCGTGGCTACGAACGAAGTAAGCAATACGTTTGCGGTTGACCGCCATTATCGGACGCCGTACGCCGGAACCTGGAACGCCTCTCTTCAGCGGGAGCTACCGAGTGGTTTTTTCGCTGAGATCGGCTACCTGGGAACGAAAGGAACTCGTCTCGATCTTCGAACCACCCCCAACGAGGGAAGTACGTTGACAATTACGCAAAAGACTCAGCTGGGGAATGCTGTGGGCTTTACGTTCGATCAGTCAGAAGGCAACTCCATCTTCCACTCGGGCCACCTTCGGGTGATGAGACGCTTTAATCGAGGGATCTCCCTGAACGCTTTCTATCAGTACGCGAAGTCGATCGACAATTCGTCGACGTTTGGCGGAGCAGGGAACACGGTTGCGCAGAACTGGCTGGATACTTCGGCCGAGCGCGGACTTTCAAGCTTCGACGTACGTCATCAGTTCACTTCGACATTCGTCTGGACATCGCCGATTGCCGGTCCTGGTAATCACGTAGCTGCTGAAAGCGTGAAAGGGCGAGTCCTCAAGGATTGGCAGATCAGCGGCGGCGTGACAGCGCAGACCGGAAATCCGCTCACGGTACGAGTTCTCGGCAACTCTCAGCGCCTGGCGCAAACCGGAGGCGTGGGCAGCGGCCGGGCGAATGCGACCGGCCAGCCGATCGATGTAGGCACGGGTTTCTTCAACCTGAACGCGTTTGGTGTACCGGCAACCGGTACGTTCGGAAATGCGGGCAGAAATACGATTGCCGGCCCCGGCCTTGTGAACCTCAATCTCGCGTTTGCTCGCTCGTTTAATCTTTCGGAGCGCCGGCGAATTGAGTTCCGAATCGAATCCAACAACGTGTTAAACCACGTCAACTATACGAGCTACTACACGGTCGTAAATTCGGTGAACTACGGTCTGCCCAGCGCGGCCGGTTCCATGCGCACCCTGGATGCGGTCTTGAGGTTCAGATTTTGAAACCGCTTTCGTGGTTTCTCGCGCTCCTTCTGGTTTTGCAGCCGGTTTACGGTCAAACCCAGCCGGCTGCGACGTTCTCTACGACCACGAATGTAGTGATCGTGAATGTCACGGTCTTAGACCGGAATGGGAAACCGATCGAAACCCTGACGAAGGACGATTTTCAGGTCTCTGAAGACGGCAAACCCCAGCGGCTTCAGGCGGTCGACTTACAACGCCTGACAACGAAAGTTCTTCCTGCCGTGGATCGAACGCCGCCGGAAGCTCCCGCCGCCCGAGGCTACAATCCCGAAGCCGAAAAAACGAGCATCCGGAACGCCATGCTGTCGAAATACCAGGATCGACGCTTGATGGTTCTGCTATTCGACTTCGGTTCCATGCAACCCGCCGAACAGATTCGCGCAAAGGATGCAGCGATCAAATTTTTAAGTACTCAGATGACTGCGAGTGACACCGTGTCGATCATGACGTACGGGAGCGAACTCAAGACCGCTCTCGATTTCACGTCAGACCGCGACCTGCTGATCGCCACCATCAACAAATTTCGAATCGGCGAATCGAGTGAGAACGCGGATGCCGCGAGTACGGGGTCTGACGATCAAGACACAAGCGGCGACTTCACGGCCGACGAAACTGAATTCAACATCTTCAACGCCGATCTGAAAATGGCAGCGCTCGAAGACGCTGCACGAAAGCTTGGGCAGTATTCCGAAAAGAAGGCCCTTATTTATTTCTCCAGCGGGATTCAGAAGAGCGGTCTCGACAATCAATCGCAGTTGCGGGCGACCGTGAATACGGCGGTTCGTTCCAACGTTGCTTTTTATCCCATCGACGCGCGAGGGCTCTCCGCTTTGGTTCCGGGTGGAGACGCTACCAAAACCGGCGCCGCGGGCAACGGGCTCTACAACGGGTCTGGTCAGAGATCGCAACGCGACAATTTCAACAACCAGCAGGAAACGCTCGCCTCGCTTGCCATGGACACCGGCGGAAAGGCGCTGCTTGATTCGAATGATCTGACGAGCGGCATCCGCCAGGTTCAGCAGGACTTCTCCAGCTATTACGTTCTCTCTTATGTCAGCACCAATACGGCACAGGACGGCCGCTATCGCCGGATTCAGGTGAAGCTTGCGCCCAAAGCAGCGGAACTCCACGCGAAATTAGACTACCGCCAGGGCTACTATGGCCCGACGACCTTTGCCCGCATGCATGACGTGGACAAGGAGTCCCAGCTATCCCAAGCCCTCCTGTCCGATAATCCGGTAACCGATCTGCCGATTTCGGTGGAGATCGACTACTTCCGCCTGGAAAAGACGAAGTACTTTGTCCCTATCTCCGTGAAGATACCCGGATCGGCTCTCGCCTTCCATAGCAAGGGCGCGAAGCAGGCCACGGAACTCGACTTTATCGCCGAAGTCTTTGACGCCCGGAATCGACCTGCCTCCACGGTGCGCGACACCATTCCATTGAAGGTCGGCGCCGATGTTGCCGGCCAGGTGGTCCGCAAGAGCATTCAGTACGATACCGGAGCCACCTTAACGCCTGGCCGATACAAGCTGCGATTTGTCGCCAGAGAAAATGGGGAGGGTAAAGTCGGGACGTTCGAATCGTCCTTCACGGTTCCGGACCTTTCGGCTGGAAAAGCGCTCCAGGTCAGTTCCGTTGTCTTGAGTAGCCAGCGCGATCCCATTGCGCAGCAAGTGGCGGGTGTGAAGAATGACAAGAAGGCGCTTGCGGTCAATCCTCTCATCGATAACGGGCAGAAACTCGTACCCAGTGTCACAAGAGTGTTCCGTCCCGGGCAGAACATGCTTGTCTATCTCGAGGTTTATGACCCGATGATCCCCGACTTTCTCCCGGAGAACTTTCGAAGAGCAAACGTACAGGCGAATCTTGCCCTGTACCAGGACAAGAAGAAGGTGTTCGAGACGCCTGCGATCCGTGCCAACCGTCTGAACGAAAATCGCCCCGGGACCTTGCCGGTTTGGCTTCAGGTGCCGGTCGCGAAGTTGAAGCCGGGCAAATACGATTGCCAGGTGAACATCATTGATCAGTTCGGGCGCAAGTTCGCTTTTCCCCGGACCACGTTGGCGGTTCTCCCCGACGCGAGTGCTCCGCCAGCAGCCAAATCGTAAAGCTCGCGGTTAAGTTCGGGCTCCTGAGCTACCCAAACTCTTGCAATCGACGGTCGGTGGGAGTACGCTGGTTCCCTCGGCCAACGGATTACCCCATCCGGAATACTGCATAACGTTGGTACAATAGCCCTATGAAAGTCGGTTATGGATGGATCAGGACTAGACTGTCATTTGCCTCAAAGCAGACGATGGCTGCCTTCGGATTACTCCTGCTTCCGATCAGTGTCTGCCTGGAGAAGGCTGGAAGTGCACCGCGACCAAACACCGCTGTGAAGGCCAAGCCCACCCAGCAAACTGCGCCGGAGTCCGACGCGCGAACAGAACGCCTCAAGCGGTTCTTTTCGAGCCTGCACTGTCCGGTTTCCTATCTAGCGTCTGATTTCGTTCGGGCTGCCGATGAAAATGAACTCGACTGGCGCCTTCTGCCCAGCATCTCGGTCATTGAGTCAGGCGGCGGTAAAGCCTACAAAAACAACAACATCTTCGGCTGGGCCAATGGTGAGTACCTGTTTTCCACTCTTAAGGCCGGTATCCACGAAGTAGCGTACAAATTGGGCAGAAGCCCGCTTTACCGGAACCGGGATGTGCCGGCTAAACTTCACCTGTACAATCCGAACGACGAATACGCGACAAATGTGATGACGGTAATGAACCGGATTAGCCCGGTAGTTCATCTCGTGAAGGCAAGCCGAGTCAAACGGCAGCAAAACAGCGTAGCCTACGCCACAGATTGACCCTAAGCCGGTGAGCCCACCAGCGCGGCTTGGCTTAGCGCGTCCGTTCCCACTCGCGAGCAGAAGTCCCCAAATGTCTCGTCTGAGTTCTTCTGCGTCTTGAAGAGTTCGAACGCGGGCCGTAGCCGTGAGGCAATGTCTGCGCCACGTACGCCCTGGGCGTAAACCGTGCCCATCCGAGTGCCCATGGGCGAGGCACCCAGATAGATGGTGTACATGTCTACGCTCATGCCCACGATCCCAATCTCCGCAGTATACGGTCGCGAGCAGCCGTTTGGGCACCCGCTGGTCCTCAGGTGTACGATTTCACGCGGAAGCCCGGCAAGGGTCAGCTCACGTTGTACTTCCGCTGCCAGCCTCGGCATCACCCGTTCTGATTCAGTAAGCGCCAGCCCGCAGGTTGGAAGGGCCGGGCACGCCATGGCGTATTGGAGGACAGGTGGCAGTGTTGCATGCTCCGCCAAGCCACAGCCGGACAGTAAATCGGCGATGTCTTGCCGGATGGAGTCCGAGATGCCGCATAAGTACACGTTCTGCTGGCACGTCAGCCGCACTTCGAGCCCATACCGCTGGACGATGTCGCGCAAACCCGACCGGAAGCGATGCTTCGCGCTGAAGTCTTTGATGCGGCCGCTGATGATTCGCACGCCGACGAACCAGACGGGCTTACCTGCGTCGTCGACGGCCTGCTGGTGCCACCCGAGATAATCGTCAGCACGGGTCCAAATTAGAGGTCGGGGAGGCGCAAGCGGTCTGCCTACGCGAGCTTCCAGCTCTTCCTTGAATTTCGGTACTCCCCAGTCGTCCAGAACGTACTTCAAACGGGCCAGTTTTCGGTTGGTCCGGTTCCCGAAATCCCTATGGATGCTTACAATTGCAGAGCAGATTTCAAGAAGTTCTTCGCGACTAGGGCCGATGGTACAGATCGCGTCTGCGAGCCGGGGATGAGTCGTCTTCACTCCGGCGCTTTGCCCCATTCCGCCGCCCGCCAGGATCGTGAAGGCTTTTAGCTCTCCCGCGTCGAAGTGGGGTACGATACCGACATCGTTGGCGTAGAGATCCGTCGTGTTGTCGCCCTCGAACGCGAAGCCAATCTTGAACTTACGAGGCAGATACGTCGGACCGTAGAGCGGCTCAACTTCAGCCTCCGGTTCCGAAACGTCTGCAACTTTCTCCCGATCCAGCCAGACTTCGTAATAAGCCGCAGTCTTGGGCTTTAACTCTTTCGATATGAACCGGACAGTCGATTGAATGTCGCGGCGGCTTTCGGTTTCGAAGGGCGCTGGGCACGAAATGACATTTCGCACAACGTCGCCACAGGCGGCAAGCGTCGACAGGTAGCTCTCGTTGAGTCCCCGGATCATTTGGCGGACTCTGCTCTTCGGTACGTGATGATACTGAATGTCCTGGCGCGTCGTAATGCGGAGCGATTCGTCTCCGAGAGAGGCCAAGCGGTCCAGAGTCAAATACTGTTCAGCTGTAAGCACGCCGCCCGGGACACCGACCCGGACCATCGCGGAGTATTGTTTGGGACCTGACTTCCGCGCGTCGCGGTCGTCCTGCTGGTAAATACCGTGGAATTTCAGCACGCCGATCGCCGGCTTCGAGAACATCTCCTCTGAGTTAGCTAATTCCTCCCGGAGGGTACCGCGAAGATAATTGGCGTCGATTTTCGCCTGCTCCGCTGCAGGACGTGCTTTCTCCATCTACTCTATAGACTAGCGCGTCATTGCAGCAAATCCCACCCGATTCGGGGAGATTTTAAAAAGGGATCACCGTCCGAAACTGCTCGCCGAACGCCGTCCAGGCGGCGGTGGAGGTGGTGGGGGCGGCTCCTCTACGACCGGTTTTTTGGGACGCGCATCCAGTCGAGCCGCGATGAGTTCCTTGTAGATCTTGTCGAACTTCGCAGTTCCAGGCTGTCCACCTTGTTCGATCACATCCTGGGGCGTCACTTCCTGCGCCGTGGGCAGATACTTCTGGAAGTAATTCTTCAGGCGATCAACGATGATCCGCTGGCTGGACTTCAGCGACGCGTAGATCAGGACCTCCCCGGGGACTTTGGAGAGCATGGCATATAGGGCCGAAGGCCGGTTGATCTTGGCGGCGGCCAGTTCCTTCTCGAATCTAGCGGCGCGGCCCTCCAGTTTTTGGGCTGCGTCTGCGATGGTTTTTTCGAGGCCAACGGTCGCGATCATCTGGTTCCGCTCTTTGCCCGAAAGCTTCTCAAACAGCAGAGCCAGGAAGAGCACGTAGTAGTCGACAGAGATCCGCAAACCATAGGGAACGGCTTGTAAGGCTTTCTGCAGCTTTCCCAAGGACGAGAAGTTCAGCTTCGCTCCCGCAAGGGCCGGCGAGAAAAGCGACAGCAGGCCTTCATCATCCAAAGCTTTGACAATGTCGGCCGCCAACGGCTCAAGCGCGATTTGATGAAGTTCGTGTTCGAGCATCGGCGCGCTGATTTTCGTTTCGAGATTGGCTTCTCGGGCGTTCTTGTACTGCGCCATAAGCCGCTCGTCGATCGTGAAAGAAAGCCGGCTCCGGAACCGGATCAGCCGCAAAATGCGGGAAGGATCGTCGTACAGAACGTGGTTTGTAACGCCCCGCAGTTCCTTTCGCGCCAGATCTCCGAGCCCGTTACATGGATCGAGAAGAAGCCCACGGGAAGCTTTTCCAAGAGAAAGAGCGATGGCGTTTATCGTGAAATCTCGGCCGCGCAGATCGTCGTGAATCGAAGCAGGTTGAATGTGGGGTTTGCTCCCGGGCTTGTGGTACCTCTCTTCACGGGCCATCGAGAGACTCGCCTGCACATTGCCGGGGAGTCGAACGTCGGCCGATTTGCGCAGGTCGTCAACCGAGATGATTTCGGCACCTTTTATCTCGGCCAGAGACTTAGCGATTTTCAGGGCCGGCCCTTCTACGGTGAAGTCGAGATCGCGAATGGGAAAACCACCCATCATGTCGCGCATGGCGCCACCCGTCAGAAACAGGTTTAAGCCTGCTTCTTCGGCAGCATCGCGGACCGAGGAAAGTGCCTGGGTCTGCTCTCCGCTGAGGTGGCTATCGAGCATGAACATGTAGTCACTCATGGCTACTTAGCTCCTGACCTTGTCGCTACGCGAGGCGATGACCTTCCTCGTACTTCTCTGGGGTGATGCTGGTCGACTGTTTCACGCAAGCGGCTTTGCATAACGTGTGTGTAGATCTGTGTGGTCCCGAGGTCTGCGTGTCCAAGCATCAGCTGCACGCTTCTGAGATCTGCGCCTCCTTCCAGCAAATGAGTGGCGAATGTGTGGCGCAGAACGTGCGGGCTCAACGACCGGTAAATACCGGCGGATTTTCCGTGGACGCGCAGAAGCTTCCAAAAGCCCTGGCGCGTCATCCCTTTCCCACGTGCGGTTACGAAGAGAAACGGGCTTGAGCGGCCTTTCAGAAGGGAGGCGCGATCTTGCCTTCGGTAGGCGGCTACTGCGGCCAGCGCCTCTCTCCCAATGGGCACTAAACGCTGTTTGTTGCCCTTTCCCACGACCCGTAACACGCCCTCATCTTCGTCGAGATCTGAAACCCGGAGACCGATCAGCTCGCTCACGCGTATGCCCGTGGCGTACAGAACGCTGATCATAGCGTGATCCCTGACGCCGGTCGCTTTATCCAGTTCTGGCGCCTCTAACAGGCTCTCCACTCGAGTGCGGCCAAGGTACTTGGGTAAAGCTGCCCCGAGCTTCGGTGCGGTTAAAAGCTCAGCGGGATTGTTTCCGAGGGCATTTTCCTCTAGCAGGAATGAGAAAAGTCCTCGGATTACAGTGACTTGGCGTGCAATGGAGCGGTTTGATAGCCCGCTTGCACGGAGATGGTCCAGGTACTTCCTAAGGGTAGTCAGATCAACCGAATCGAGCGTTGCTTCCCCGAGAAACGAGTCTAATCGCTGCAGGTCGCGACGGTACGCGTCCAGTGTGTTTCGCGATAGACCCTTTTCGGTCTGACAAAAGTGTAAATAAGCCCTTCTCTTCGCGCCGAGACTAAGAGAAGGCTCCATTCTGCTCAATGATACAATGTCGCGGAAGATGTTTGGAACATCTCGTTAAAACTCTTATTTCATTGGCATTTATTACCGCGAAACGCGTCTTCCTGTATCGCTTCGACCGGCTGCCTATCGAAGGTTTCGCCAGCGGTTCGCTGTCCGGCGGTCCACTCGAGGTAATTACTCAAGGGGGCAGCCTTCAACCGTTGGTGCCGTCCGAAATCAAGGCGTTATGTTTCATTTCGGAAACCGGAAAAGCAGATCTGTTCACGGCAGATCCGTTGTTTGAACGCAGGCCGAAGCTCCCGGGACTCTGGACGAGGTTTACATTCCGGGATGGTGAAAAGCTCGACGGTATCTTGCCTCACAACCTCCTCGATTGGCCTGAGGACGGATATTTGCTTATACCTCCGAAAGCTTCGTCTACGCGTCAACGGGTGTTTGTACCACGGTCAGCTTTGCTTGATGCTGAATGCCTTGGAGTTGTGGGGCGGCCGGTACCGGCGGCTGCGAAGCGGTCGCGACGGGGTGCTGCCGAACCCGGAGAACAACTCCCTATGTTCGATTCCCAGCCGTAGTAGCCAGCAATTCTTTGGTCGTGCCCCTCAGGGTGAACGTCGTCAGCGGTTCCCATTGATCTCCGCTCGTACCCGTCCAAAGCAGTACGAGTTCTCTCACTGGGAACAACCGTGCGGAATCGGTTGTATTCCAAAGGAGATTGGCTTGCTGCAGCATGCCGGGGAGGACCGTAGATTCGAAGGGACCGGCAACTGTCACATGAGGGGTAAACTCATGGACCTCCCGGTAGCTTAAATCGCCCGTGTTCAGCGCAAGATGCAGCTGCTTCAGTTCATCTGAGCCGGAATCGACCGCCAGGTAAAGTACATTGGTGGCCGGAAAGGACAAAAGCTCGGTCAACTCGACGGCAAATTCGCGAAATGGTGCAATTGTGTCGGAGATGTACCGCATGGCAGCTTCGATCTCCACCTGTAGAGGTCTGGGAGGCAGAATCGTGATATGTGGCAAGGCGGAGTACGCACTCGGCAGTACGTCCCGGAAATTCTGCAAAGCTGTGGTGAGGGGCTCCGGCAGATAGGACACAAGAGCTATTAGGCCATCCTCAGGCATGTTGAGCATCGCTTTTCGATCAGCTTC
Source organism: Bryobacteraceae bacterium (assembly GCA_045807925.1). Taxonomy (GTDB): domain Bacteria; phylum Acidobacteriota; class Terriglobia; order Bryobacterales; family Bryobacteraceae; genus Bog-105. The sequence continues at coordinate 30,915 of JBJMGK010000115.1, forward strand.
GATTAGAGTTCCTGAGGGGCAGGGTCGAAGGAAGATTCGCAGATGACTGCGGAGGTCGCGGGCCTCTCAGGTTTTTGCTCGGGTACAAACCACTGAGCGGGTTCGAAACCGATGTACTTTGTAATGAGTAACGAGCTGGGCGGCCCTTCTTCGGATTGCAGTTCCAGCAGATCGCCGGGGCGCAGCGCATTTCCATTTACGGACAGCGATTTCCATGCAGCGTAGGGCGTTTCGGCGTCGATTTCTTCGCCGAAATCGTAATCTTTAGGTTTAACCACCGCTAAGCCTCCAGTATGTGCGGCCCAGCGAAAACTTTCCAATGGCGCTTGTTTGATTCGATGAATGCGGTAGCGCGGCATTACGGAACAGTCTACCGCGGAGTACTGTTAATTGCCTAGGCGCAAGTAACACAACCGCGTTTGTCAAAATGTTGACGGGTATTTTGGCTCGTTTTGAATGAAAAGATACTGGTTAGTCGCTGTCGGATTAGTGCTGCTCCTCGCCTGGTGGGCTTTTGCGCACCAGCAGGCAGTCCCGGAAGTGCATTTCGCCAAAGTCACCCAAGCGGGAATCGAAAGCACCATTTCTACGAACGGCAAGGTGGACCCTTTTGATTGGGCTGCTGCCCGGGCCGAGAGCCCAGGCGTGGTACGGGCAATCTCGATCCAGCGGGGCGCAACGGTTCAAGCTGGCCAGACACTGGTCACGCTCGACACGACGGCAGCGGAAGCCGAGTTGGCGGCTACGGAAGCGCGCGCCCAGGAAGCACGAGCCGAACTTAGTGTTCTTTCCCAAGGCGGCAGGGCTTCTCAGCTCAGCAGTCTGGCGAGTTCCATAACGGCTGCCGAGGCCTCCATCGAAGTCGCTCAGCGGAACTATGCTTCTCTGCAGCGCCTCCAACGCAGCCAGGCCGCAACCTCGCTGCAGGTGCAGGAGGCGAAGGATGCGCTGGACCGGGCCAGGCAACAGCTTTCGGCTTTCCAGGCGCAAAGGCAGACGCTTGTCACTTCGGGCGATAAGGCCGTTGCACAAGCCAAGTTACGCGATGCGGAAGCCGCTGTGGTCGCTGCGAAACATCGGCTGTCCCTCGGTGTCATCCGTTCTCCCATGAACGGAACGGTGTACCAATTCGACCTCAAAGTAGGCGCCTATCTTCAGGCCGGAGACCTGGTCGCGCTAGTCGGGAATCTCGATCGCCTCAAAGTGACGGTTTATGTCGACGAGCCTGACCTTGGCCGGTTATCCGAGCATCTTCCGGTTGAGATCACCTGGGACGCGCGACCGGGCCAGAAGTGGACCGGCAAGATCGACAAATTACCGACCCAAGTGGTTGCGCTCGGCACTCGAACCGTGGGCGAAGTGACGACCGTGATCGAGAATCCCCAGCATGATCTGCTGCCAGGTGTCTCTGTGAATGCAAAAATCACCACCAGTGTGGCTGGTGAAGCTCTCACCATCCCCAAAGCCGCTCTGCGTACCCTGCGAGGTACGACCGGCGTGTTTCGACTCTCGAATAAGACTCTGGCGTGGACGCCCGTAAAACCAGGGATCAGCGACGTCAACAATGTTCAGATCGTCTCCGGATTACATCAGGGAGACGAAGTTGCCGACCGGGTAGTGAATCCAAGCGACGCCGAACTCCTCGACGGCATCAAGGTTAAGCCCAACTTGGACTAGCGTCGCTCGAAGGTTACTGCAGGTTCACGAGATCGGACGACTGTGCGAGCACTTCTGCCGCATCTTCCTCAGTGAACTCCTGCGTTTTCGCCGAATGATTCATGGAGCAGAACTTCGGACCGCACATTGAGCAGAATGCGGCGTCTTTGAAGCCCTCTTCCGGGAGAGTTTCGTCGTGCATTGCCTCGGCGGTTTCAGGATCAAGCGAGAGCGCGAACTGTTGGCGCCAATCGAAGTTGAACCGTGCTCGGGATAGCTCATCGTCACGATCGCGAGCGCCTTTCCGATGGCGAGCCACATCGGCCGCGTGTGCAGCGATCTTATAGGCAATGATTCCCTGCTTGACGTCTTCGCGGTTCGGCAGTCCAAGATGCTCTTTGGGCGTTACGTAGCAGAGCATGGACGCACCGTGCCAGCCGATCATGGCCGCTCCAATCGCCGAGGTGATGTGATCGTAGCCAGGCGCAATATCGGTGACAAGCGGCCCAAGCGTATAGAACGGCGCCTCGTAACAAAGCTCCTTTTCTTTCTCAACCTGCAACGCAATCTGGTCGAGCGGGATATGGCCCGGGCCTTCGATCATCACCTGGACGTCATAGTCCCAGGATTTCTTCGTCAATTCGCCGAGCGTCTTCAGCTCGGCAAATTGTGCCGCATCACTTGCGTCCGCGAGACATCCGGGACGAAGCCCGTCGCCCAGAGAAAAGCTGACGTCGTGTTTCTGGAAAATCTTGCAGATCTCGTCGAAGTGCTCATAAAGGAAGTTCTGGCGATGATTCTTCACCATCCATTCGGCGAGAATAGCTCCTCCACGGCTGACAATTCCAGTGATGCGGTTGCGCGTCAGCGGAACGTACTGGACAAGAACTCCGGCGTGGATGGTCATGTAATCCACGCCTTGCTCTGCCTGCTCCTCGATCACCTCGAGCATGACGTTGAGGTTCAAGTCCTCTACCCGGCGTACCCGGCTCAGAGCCTCGTAGATCGGAACGGTACCGATGGGCACAGGAGACGCTTCGATGATCGCCTTCCGAATACGTGGAATATCGCCGCCCGTGGACAGATCCATCACGGTGTCCGCACCGTATTTCACCGCATAGGAGAGCTTTGCGAGTTCCTCGTCAATATCCGAGGTGGTGGAAGAGTTGCCGATGTTCGCATTGATTTTGCACTTCGAAGCAATCCCGATACACATGGGCTCGAGACTGCGATGGTGGATATTGGCGGGGATAATCATGCGCCCGGCCGCCACTTCATCACGAATCAGTTCAGCCGAGAGATTCTCCCGTTGCGCGATGAACTCCATCTCCCCCGTTATCTGTCCCTTACGGGCGTAATGAATCTGGGTTCGGATGGGATCGTTCATACGAGACGCTGTCCACTCGTTGCGATGCATTATCCGATTATAGGTCCGCCAGTCCGACACAGGGATCGTCCGCCGCCTCGAGCCTGATGTCCCGTGTCTTCCGTCTGTAGTTGATGTGGCGCTCTAAGTCGTCGCGGTTTTCACATATTTCCCGTGAGAAGGAAGCGCAAAGTGATCGAAGTCCATGGCAAGCCGCCTTAACTGGTCCGCGACGAGATCTCCGGTTATTGGAAGACCATGACCGGGAGCAATGGTTTGCGGGGAAAGCTGCGCCAGCGCTTGAACCGATGTGCGAGCCGAATCCCAATCGGGAGTGTAGTACGAAGGCGGCCCGTGCAATTCAGGGGTCTGCTTTGCGACCGCCAGGAACGATTCCTGCTTGGTGGTACAAAAAGCGTCGCCCGGAAGAAGTAGCTTGTCTTCCGCTCGATAGAGCGAGATGTGACCAGCGGCGTGCCCCGGTGTGTGCAGGTACCGCCAGCCGGGAAGAGACGGAACTGATCCATCCTCCGGCAGAGCCTTTACGCGCCCGGTCAAATTAGCGGAAGTTCTTGGATACAGCGGCGATATGACGGCCATGAGGCCGCCTCCCACGCCAGGATCGGGCGGCGGGTATTTCGCTTGGCCAGTCAGGTAAGGCAGTTCGTCCCGGTGAGCGTAAACCGGAACGTCCCAATTTTGCACCAGAGTTTCGATTGCCCCCACGTGGTCAAAGTGACCGTGCGTGAGAACGATCGCATTGGGCTTAGTGCCTTTCCCAAAGAGGCCTTCCGCCCAGGACTTGATCTTTCCGGCCGACAAAGGAAGCGCTGTGTCAATCAAGGTCCATCCACCGGACGCCGATTGCACCGCGTAGATGTTGACGAAAAGGATCCGGAGGCCTTTCACACCGGAAGCGATGTCATTGAGCGGGACGATTTCATACGAAGCTAGTGGGATAGCATCCATAACGAACTCCTAAAGCCATAGATGCTAGCATGCCCCGAAGCATCTCCAGTACGACAGAGGAAACTGCGTCCCGCACGTGTTTGTAACAGTATGTTCTTTTTCCAGGTCTATATGGCTGGGTGAAGAAGCACGAAATGAAACGCACGACCATCTGTTGCGGACTCGCAGTTGCAGGAATTTTGTTGTTCGGCGCCGGGTGTTCGAATAACAGCAAGGTAGCGGAGAATTCCGCAGTCGAGAGCCGGGGGGACGGGAAGGGAACTGCGCCATCATCCGCGGCAGCCAAGGAAGCGGATCGGGCGATGGTGCGGTTTGTTAACGGCACTACGGCAAAGAAGGACGTCGCCTTCGGCGATGTTACGGCGTTCGACGGTGTCGGTGATCGCGATATTACCGCGTATAAAGAGCTGCCCGCGGAACGGCATGAATTCAAGCTCCTGACCAGCGGCGACAAGGCGGTCCTGGCTTCGGACAGCGAAGGTCTGAGCGCGGGAAAGCATTACACCCTGCTTGCCGTGACGGAAAAGGGAGGCAAGGTGACGTTGCACAACGTCGGTGACGACCTGACGCCTCCGGACGCCGGCAAAGCCAAGGTACGAGTGATCAATCTGGTGCCTGCGATGGCCAAAGTCGACCTGTATGACGGCCATGATGATAAGGACGCGATCATCAGCGGGGCCACACTAAACTCACCCACTGACTACAAAACGGTTGACCCTGCTAACGCCCACTTGAACATTCGGAATGGGACGAGCAAGAAACATTCGGTTCCGATTAAAGATGTCGATCTGAAATCCGGGAAGCTTTATACGATTCTGGTGTTCCAGGACAAGAAGGGCTCTATCAAGACAAAGACCATTGAGGATGCCTTCTCAGCCGCGCCGAACGGTGTCACAAAGACAAGTTCGTAACTCTCCGAAAACTGTTAGCGGAAGGAGCCGCTCCAGCGAACCCCGACCCGCCAGAGGCGCGGCTCACCCGTATTGGGTGTCGGTGTAAGTGCGACGAGGAAGCTGCGGTCGAGCAAATTCTCGACCGCAGCAACGGCGGAGAGCTTGTCTGTGAGACGATGCTCGGCGGTTAACTGGAGGACAGCGAAACCGGGCAGTTTGAATTGATTCAGGTCGTCATCAAACTGCAGCCCGAAGGCGCGGATGCCGCCGGAGATCAGGGTTTTGTTGGCGTGAAACGTGATCTGGCCGGTGCCTTGCTGTTTCGGAACTTGTGCCAGCCGCGGTCCCGTAGTCAGTCGTGCATCGGCAAACAGGTATCCTGCTTCTGCCGTCCAGTTACGCCAGCGCCGAGAGGCGCTGACTTCAACACCTCGCGAAAAACCGCTCGGAAAATTGATACGCTGCCGAAGGATCAATGCGGGCGTTGTGTTGATGGTTCCGTTGCCTATCAGATTTGAGAGTTCATTATGGAAGAGCGTGACGGATAGGCGCGAACTCTCGCCCATCCAATCTGCTCCGGCCTCTACTCCAACCAGCCCCTCCGGCTGCAATGCTCCGTTTGCCAGAGTAAGTGCGTTGCCAACTCGGAAGTTACGGTACAGCTCGTTCAAGGTGGGTGCGCGAAAAGTCCGATAACCCGACGCTCGGAAGCGCAGTTCTTTGTACCCGTAGGCGATGCCGCCATTCGGGCTCACGAAGGTTGAGCCGGCGACGCCCGTGTACTGGTGACGAATTCCCGCGAAAAATCGCACGGGACCGAAGCTGATGTCTGCCTGTCCGAAAACACCGTGCTTCAGGAGTGTACCGCCCCCTGGTGTAAGAATGTGCGTGTTGTTGGAGTAGTCGTAACTCACTCCGTGGGTATCGTCGACATCCGTTCCTGCAATCGCGTTCCAGTTGTAATGCTTGGATTGACCGTGATGTTGCCAGTAGACCGCCCCACCGTAATCTTCGACCGGAACTGTCTGTTTGGACGTTAGCGTTTCTGAGTTTCGGCTGCTGGCAACACTGGAAAAGGTGCTGTGGAATTGTTCGCGAGTATGGTACGCAATCGCCGAAATCTTGTCATTGGTCCAGTTATGTGAGTAATTGGCGCCGAGGGTTCCAAGACCAGTTGAATTCTTCGTCAGTTGGGTTCCGTTATGCCGCTCTTCGGCAAGGACATCGCCGTGCAATGAAAATCGGTCCGAGTTGCCGAAATAATCGAGATGAACATCTCCGGAAGCGAAACGAACGTTCGCCCTGTCGTCGACACGGCCCCGCAACGAATCCGGAACGATGTAGTAGCCATCCGTCGTGAAGCCTCGCCCATGCACCGTAAGACCCCAGCGGCCCCAAAGATTCGAGTAAGCCGCAGAGGCATCCTGGGTATCCGCATTCCCAGTCAGGAAATTCACAAAGATATGGTCGTTTTCCGCACTGGGGCTGAAGAGCGATATGTTCCCGCCAAGTGCGCGGTCGCCGAACACCGCCGTCGTGCCTCCACGATCGACTTCCACGCGATCAACGTAGGAGGCATCAATGCGTGTCCAGTAAACCCAACCGCCAAAAGGATCGTTCAGTGGTATCCCATCCCATAAGACGAGCGTTCTGCTCGCGCCGGACGATCCAGTCGCACGCAACGAGACGCCCTGCGTTGTGGGATTCGCGACAACGCTGGAAGATCTACGAAACAGGCTGAAGCCGGGCACTTGCCGCAGACGATCGTCGAGATTTGTCCCGGGGATGGTCCGGAGTTGCTCCTGGTCAAGAACGGTGATTGAAGCTGGACTCTCGCTGGTCAGAGACCCGATAACAGTCACCGTTGTCGTTAACGGCTTTTGCCCGGTTTTGTTGTCCGACGAAGAGGTGGACTGTTGATTTGAGTCTGTCGTACCAGCACCGGTTTGGCCCAGGCAGACCCAAGTTCCCATTACAATCAAAACCAGACTTCTGAAATAGCTCATGTGACAGGCAACGACAGAACCTCTCCCTCGCCGGGGAACAAAAGCCTCGGGGAGACGTATCTTTAGAGTACATGGCAACGGACTACGCTCTGGAAGCGGAGAGCCTCTCAAAGGTCTACCATTCGCGCTGGAGCGGTCGTGACATTTCAGCCGTTTCAGATTTGACGCTCTGCGTACCTCAAGGCATAAAGTTTGGCTTGTTAGGCCCAAACGGGGCAGGGAAAACAACGTTCGTGAAAATGCTGCTCTCGGCTGTTATTCCGACAAGCGGCACAGCCAGAATTTTCGGACAGGACGCACGGTCCGCAGAGGCGAGAAGACCGGTTGGATATCTTCCCGAGAATCATCGCTTTCCCACATATCTAAGCGGCAGCGGAATGCTCGATTTTTACGGAGCGTTATCCGGGTTGAGTCTGTTCGAAAGGAAGACTCGGGTACCTGAGCTTCTGAAACTAGTCGGGCTGGAAGGCTGGGGCGACGTTCGCATCAAGAAGTACTCGAAGGGCATGCTGCAGCGGCTTGGGTTAGCACAGGCACTGATTCATCGCCCGCGTTTGCTGATCCTGGACGAACCGACAGACGGTGTCGATCCGGTGGGGCGTCGCGATATCCGAGACATTCTGAACGGTCTTACCGGAACGGGCGTCACCGTTTTCATCAACTCTCATCTGCTTGCGGAAGTGGAGAGCTTTTGTGACCACGTCGCGATCTTGCATCGAGGCAAGCTGGCTCTGCAAGGTCAGATCAGCGCGCTGGTCGCAGGAAAAGGCTTTGCAGTGACAGCGAGCAGATTGCCCGAGACCGTGATAGCGAGTCTTCAGGATTGTGCAGCGGCCGTTGGTAGAAAGGGTGCCGGAACCGTGGAAGTCCGGTTGGAAAGTCTCGAAGCGGCAAATGATGCAATCGATACGATCCGGGCTGCGGGTGGATTGGTTGAGAGTGTCAGTAACGAAAACAGCAGTCTCGAAGAGGTCTTCATACAAGCCACCCGGCGAGAACAAGCCGCATGAACGACGATCTGCGCGCATGGAACAGCCGCGTTCTCCTGGCCTTGATCGATGACACGTTTCAGGAGGCGCGGGCCCGCTGGCTGTTCTGGGGATTGTTTGCTCTCTCGACTCTTCTGATTCTGCTTTTCCTGTTTGTCCTGAAGATCGACCTCGTCGAAGGCGCTGTTTCGCTGTTCGGTGTGGAATCGACTTCGCGGAATGTTGACATCCACCGCTTCGTCATCAATTCCTATTCGTGGGTGTCGGTCATTCTCTACATCTGGGGGACATTCCTTGCGATCTTCGCATCATCTGGACTCATTCCGAGTGTTCTTGAACCGGGCCGCATCTCGCTTTTGCTATCGAAACCTGTTACTCGTCCGATGCTGCTGCTCGGGCGATACTTCGGAAACGTCCTGATTGTTGGAGCAAACCACGTTTATCTGATCTGCAGTATCTGGCTTGTCATCGGAATCAAGACCGGAATCTGGGAGAGTCGGTTCCTTCTCTCAATCGCCGCGAGCTTGTTTATCTTCTCCGTGCTTCTTTGCGTCGTGGTGCTCGTCGGCGTGATTTCGGAAAGCGCAGCTCTTTCGGTCATGGTCTCCGTTGCCATCATGTTGATCAGCACGATATTGGGCCAGCGACAGCTCGTCGTGCGCCTGCTTAGCTCCGAATGGTCTCGCGAACTCTGGCAGGCGTTGTACTGGATCGTGCCTAAGGTTTACGATTTGGCAGCTGTAATGCGACAGATTATTATGTACGACCGGGAGGTCGATTGGTTCACGCCGGTTTGGACGTCAACAATCTTTGGAGTGGCCGTGCTCTCCGCTGCTCTCTACATCTTCAAAAGGCGGGACTTCTGATGACGCGACGAGCTGTCGTGATTGGCATGATTTCGGTCGCAACCATCGGAATGGCGAGTTGCTCCAAAGCTGTCCAGAGCAGCATCGCAGTTGACAAGGCATTCACAAGGCTCATCAGCGCGGATACCACCATGCTGGCCGGTGCTGATCTCGAAGGGCTGAAATCTTCACCACTCTACGCGAAGTACAAGGGCGAACTGCATTTGCGCGATCTTGACGAATTCTCTCAACAGTTTGGTGTTGACCCTCGGCGAGACATAAGCCAGCTGCTCTACGTTACAGATGAGACTAGGGGCTATCTTCTGGCCCGGGGCACATTTCGTACCCGCGAGCTCGAACGGAAGCTACAAGAGAAGGGGTTGAAACCGACTCAGTACAAGAGCATCAACCTGTTCGGTGACGCCCGGAATTCTCTCGCACTGCTGAAGGGTTCTGTCCTCGTGATGGGTTCTGCGAATGCGGTTCGTGCGGCAATCGATACAGAGGACGGAGGTCGGGGCGAAGTGCCCGAGGAAATCGCGGACCGTCTTCGCTCGATACCGAAGGCGGATCAGGTTTGGTTTGTCAGTCGCAATGGGCTACCGTTCGCGTCCGCGGCAAATCGGACCGATATCCAGTCTGCCCTATCGAATATCGTCGGTTTCGTCAGGATGGCAACGGGCAGCCTCCGGGTTGACACCGGGGTGCGTCTGAAAGCGGATTTTGGTTGCAACTCAGCCGATGGCGCGACTCGTGTCCACGATGGCTTGCGCGCCGCAGTGGCGATTGGTCGCCTCTCGACGAAAGATAACGAAACTTCGCTCCTGAACATCTATGACGCCGTTCACATCGAGCAGAAGGAGAGTACGGTTCGCGCGAATGCCGAGTTGACGGGCGGCCAAGTGGACGAACTGGTTAGCCGTTTTGGAAAGCGGTGATGTCCCTAACCGAGTTCGCTAGTTTTTATCTGCCTGGCCGTACGCGGCATAAGCTCGGTCAAGGATCTGCACCACGTGCGCCACTTCCTGAGAGTGGCCATACAGTCGGGATCCGGCCATCAGTTGGATCATACAGCCGGGGTTCGCGGTAACTATCACGCTCGCTTTCGTGATGTCGATAGACGCCATTTTCTTTTCAAGTATGCGCATGGCCATCTCGTTCTGCACGACGTTGTAGACACCCGCACTGCCGCAGCAAAGGTCCGACATGGGCATCTCCTGCAACTTCAAGCCCGGAACCGATTTCAACAACTTGCGGGGAGCCGCCTTGATTTTCTGACCGTGTGCCAAGTGGCAGGAATCCTGGTAAGTGACTACAGCGTTGACGGGCCCCATGGCTGGATTCAGTTCGATCGAGGCAAGGAACTCGTTAATGTCTTTCATCTTGGCCGTGAACTGAGCGGCCTTGTCAGCGTACACGGGATCGTTATGAAGGATCTGATGATATTCCTTCAAAGTGGACCCGCATCCGGCCGTGTTGGTCAGAATAGCGTCGAAGGCAGCAGTATCGATGGCGTCGATGTTATTCCGGGCGAGGGATTCGGCCTGATGCTTCAGGCCTGCATGCAGATGGAGGGCTCCGCAACACCCTTGTTCGCCCGGAATGACGACCTCGCACCCGTTTGCCTGTAACACTCTTACCGTAGCCTCATTCAGGCGCGCAAACGAGATATTGGCGATACAGCCAGCGAGGAAAGCGACGCGATAGCGCTGTTCGCCTTTGGCCGGGAAAGTCTTGCCGATTTTTGAGAAGAAGAAAGGGATTTCTGCGGGAGGAGTCAGCGCTTCGAGATTGGAGAGCCTGCCGAATGGCTTTAGAATGCCGGTTGATCGAACAAGCCACTGCAGTCCGGTTGCCTGATAGAGGTACAGCGCCGCGCCTGCAATCTGGAGCGCAGTTCGTGACTGAATTGCTCGAAACGCGAGCTCTTTTAATCGGCTGGGGAACGATTTCTTTCGGCTCCTTGCTACCTCGATCTGGTTCCGGGCCGCCTCGATCATGCGGCCGTACGGAACACCAGATGGGCAGGCCGTCTCGCACCCACGGCAGGCGAGACAGAGTTCCATGTGCTGGATGTACGCAGGAGTGATCGGCGCGCCCGCGGCAACCGCGTTCATCTGATACACGCGCCCCCGTGGAGAATCCATCTCGAGCCCCAGATCGCGGTACGTCGGGCAGGCGTTCAGACACAATCCGCAATGGACGCATTTGTCTAAATCTTCCTGAGCCGGCCCTTCACTGCGCTCAACCCGAAGTGCCGAAATTTCAGAGCTTGCCATAAAGACGCGACCGGTTTAACAGCTTAGCGGGATCGAACATTCTCTTTATCTTTTCCATCATGTCAAATGCCGCCGAAGAGCCAGCTCTCTGCCGTTCAATCCAAAGTTCCTGGGTGGAACGAACGTCATCCGGCGCGTGTTCGACATGCGCTGTCCAGCCTCGCTCGGCTGCGGTTGACAGGATCGGAGGTGCGGGGCGCCAGGAACTCAGGTACGCATATGAAACTCCGGAGCCCGCGCGGCAAACCACGGTGCCGGAAACATGTTTCAACAGGCTCCGGATTTCAGTCAGCGGTGTTCCCAGGCGGAGGATGACGCCCCCGGGTTGCCGCCGCAGGAAGTCCGCGGGGAACTCTGTCATGCACTTCCACCAGGCGCTCTCGCCCGCCCCCTTGAGGATCTGGGAGCCGCTTAATTCGCGCTCGTATCGTTCCAGTACCTTGGGCGATCCCGCAGCCCGAATTGCGAGGATGTAGCCCTTCCCATCAACTCTGGCGGACGCCGGCGGCGACAAGACGTCGATGGACGTTGGTCGTAACTGCGTTTCCCGAACTACCCTGTGGTGCGTGTCCATGATGACGTCCGGGTCGTTCGAAGCGTACAGAAACGTTTGCGTCGTCTCGGGCAGGGCGTGAACCCGAAAATTGACGCTCGTGATCGCAGCGAGGGTACCAAAGCTGCCGATCATCAATTTGCCCATGTCCAGCCCGGCAACATTTTTGACGACCATTCCTCCGGCTTTGATCAGCTTCCCCTCCAGCGTGGCAAAAGTCATTCCGATGACCATATCTCGCGCTGTCCCGTAGCTGCGTCGCATTGGACCGCTCACGTTCGCAGCCACGACACCGCCCACGGTGGCGTCTTCGGAAAAGGGCGGATCGAGCGCGATCATCTGGCGCTCGCGGCGGAGGAAGTTCTGAAGCGCACTGAACTGCATTCCAGCCTCTACGCTGATGGTCAGGTCGTCGCGCTCGTAATGAAGGATCTTGTTGAGAGATGTTGTGGAGATTGTCACGTCCGCCGGCACTATCGGACCTGCCATAAAGCGCTTTGAATTTCGTCCGAGGATGTTGATCGTCTTTGATGCCGCGGCAGAACTCCTGAGAGTTTCCGCCAGTTCCTCGGGCGACGTAGGTTTCAGGGCAGCAGACATAGTCTCGTCGACGAATGGTATCTCAAAACGTGTTCAGTTCGGGCTCGTTGTCCCGTCAGGCGGGCCCGTACTCCAGATGTTAAGATCGCCTCAGTATCCCACGCCTTTCCTAGCCTGATTGCCGGCGTTCCAGCACAGGTGGCCGGGCGATCTCTATGGATTTTGAATTTTCACCAGAGCAGATTCAGCTCCGAAAGCTCGTTCGGGACTTCGCGGACAATGAGATCTCGCCTCACGTTCTGGAGTGGGACGAGGCTCAAACATTCCCTCTAGGGGTCGTCAAAACCGCCGGCGAAATGGGGCTTCTGGGCGCCATCTTTCCGGAAGATCTGGGCGGCTCCGGGTACGGATATATCGATTACTCGATCATCATCGAGGAATTGGCTCGCGTGGATCCAAGTGTTGCTTTGATCGTCGCCGCCCATAACTCGCTTTGCACAAATCATATCTACCTGGCGGGGAACGAGGAACAGCGGCGGAAATATGTTCCGAAGCTCGCGACGGGTGAGTGGATTGGCTGCTGGTCGCTGACCGAGCCGGAGGCCGGGTCAGATGCAGCAGGAACTCGATCGACCGCGGTCTTGAAGGACAGCGAGTGGCTTTTGAACGGTGGCAAGACCTTCACGACGAATGCCCATTATGCGGATGTATGCGTCGCGATGGCCGTCACCGACAGATCGGCATCGCAGCATGGAATCTCCGCTTTCATCCTCGAAAAGGGAATGCCGGGATTCAGCGTCGGAAAAAAGGAGAACAAGCTCGGGATGCGCGCGAGCGCGACGGGAGAGGTTCTGTTTTCGCAATGCCGCTTGCCGGCTTCGCAGCTCCTCGGAAAGCCGGGTGAGGGTTTCGTTGACAGTCTGCGAATTCTGGATGGCGGGCGAATCTCGATTGCCGCGCTCGCGATCGGTATCGCTCAAGGCGCTTACGAGCAGGCGCTCAAATATGCCAAGCACCGCCGGCAGTTCGGCCGTTTTATTTCCGAGTTCCAGGCAATTCAAGACAAGCTGGCCAACATGGCGACGTCCATCGAGGCCGCGCGCTGGCTGACCTATTCGGCGGGGTCGAAGAAAGACGCGGGGAAGCGGGTCACAAAAGAATCGGCCATGGCGAAACTATTCGCTTCGGAGATGGCCGTGCAAGTTGCTGATCAGGCTTTACAGATTCACGGCGGCTACGGATTCATCAAGGACTACCCGGTCGAAAAGTTTTATCGGGACGTGAAGCTTTGCACCATCGGGGAAGGTACAAGCGAGATTCAGCGACTGGTCATTGCGCGCCAGCTCCTGAAAGAATAATTTGCCGAAGATAACGCCAGCGCGGGACTTATCCGGGGCGAACTTCGCGCAAGACACTCGCGCACTCGCAAGGGCAGCCACGCTCATCGAAGCTCAAACCGAGGACGGCCGCAAGCTGATCTCCTCTCTGTTTGCCAGGACCGGCGATGCCACTCTCATAGGTGTCACAGGGCCGCCCGGGGCCGGGAAAAGCACCCTTGTTGATCAGCTCATCAAAAGACTTAGATGCCGCGGCCGTAAAGTCGGCGTGATCGCTATTGATCCCAGCAGTCCTTACACGAACGGCGCCATCCTCGGAGACCGGATTCGCCTGGGAGAACACTATGGCGATCCAGGGGTGTTTATACGCTCGGTGGCAACTCGAGGAAAACTCGGCGGCCTTGCGAGGGGCACAGTGGAACTGTCATTGCTCCTCGACGCCGCCGGTTTCGACACGATCTTAATCGAGACGGTGGGAGTGGGTCAGGACGAGGTAGATATCGCCGGTGTTGCCGACGTGACTCTAGTTGTTCTTGTCCCGGGGCTTGGAGACGATGTGCAGGCGATAAAGGCCGGTATCATAGAAATCGCGGACGTGCTTGTCATCAACAAGGCGGATCTCCCGGGCGCAGACCGTCTGGAAGAAGAACTGCGATCTATGCAATCCCTGACGAATCCATCTCAGCCTGTGCCCATCGTACGTGTGATTGCGTCGCAAGGCTCGGGAATAGATCAATTGCTCGAGCGAGTGGATTTCAGTTCGAACGGGCGTAAAACGGATGCTGACCGAATCGAGATCTGGTCCTCGCGTTTACGAGAGATGCTCCGAGAATCGCTCATGTCTGAACTAGGGTCGACGGAACTGAACAAACATGCCGCGATGGTTGCTTCTCGCCAGGAAAATCCATACGAAGCTCTTGCGCAACTAAGGATTGCCTTACAGAAGAATGAGGAACGTAATTGAACGCTGAGATCGATCATCTCGGCATCGCCGTCCGTAGCCTGGCCGAGGGACTTCGATTCTATGAGAAGGCACTCGGCATGACCGTCAGCCTGCGCGAAACGGTCGAGTCGGAAGGTGTTCACGTTGCGATGCTTCCGGCGGGTGCGTCAGCCGGAGCGCCGAATCTTGAGTTGCTCGAAGGCTCGAACGAAAACTCCACCATTACGCGATTTATAAAATCGCGCGGTCCGGGTCTGCATCACGTCGCATTGCGTGTGGATGACCTGATGACCGTTGTTGATCGCCTGAGAAGCGAAGGCTGCCGCGTCCTTCACGAACCGCGTACTGGCGCCGGAGGCCATCAGTATGTGTTTGTCCATCCGCATTCGACCGGTGGCGTCCTGCTCGAGTTGATTCAAAAGTAAGTTGTTGAGAAAGGGAATTGAGAGATTTGGAACGGAGAGCAAGCGTCGGCATCATTGGAGGAAGTGGCCTCTATTCGATGCCGGGCTTTGAGGCACAGCAGGAAGTACGATTAACAACCCCGTTTGGTGAGCCATCGGACCCATACATCCTCGGCAAGTTGGAAGGCGTCGACGTGGCGTTCCTGGCGAGGCACGGGAAAGGTCATCGCCTGTTACCAACGGAACTGAATTTCCGGGCCAATATCTACGGCATGAAAATGCTCGGCGTGGAACGTATTCTTTCCCTCAGTGCCGTCGGATCCTTGAAAGAAGAGCACGCGCCGCTCGACTTCGTTGTTCCAGATCAATTTTTCGATCGAACAAAGGGCCGCATCTCGACGTTCTTTGGTGAAGGATTGGTCGCGCACGTGAGCTTTGCCGATCCTGTTTGCGCGGACATGGCTGCCGTCGTGGTCGAATCCGGTAAGCAGTTGGGCATCACAACGAAAAATCGTGGAACCTACCTGTGTATGGAAGGCCCGGCGTTCTCGACCCGCGCCGAATCGAACATCTATCGCACTTGGGGCATGGATGTCATTGGGATGACGAACCTGCAGGAAGCCAAACTCGCTCGTGAAGCCGAGATGTGTTACGTCACGATCGCCATGGTGACAGACTACGATTGCTGGCACGAAGCTCACGACGCCGTTACCGTAGACCAGATTATTGCAACGCTGACCCAGAATGCAGCAAATGCGTGTCGGCTTGTCCGACAGGTAGTGGGCGCTCTTCCGCCCAGGACTTGCAAATGCGGATCAGCTTTGCGACATGCGATTATTACCGACCGAGCAGCAATGCCCGCAAGCGTGCTGAAGAAGCTGGAGCTAATCGTTGGTAAGTACACCGGCAGTTGAGCTCGCGAACGAAATCCTTCAAGACTGCCTGCAGTACGGCACGTGGCCGCTGCGCACCCTCGAAACACTCTTAGACCGCGCCCTCGACCCAGACGACTGCTTTCTCGAAGCCTCCGGCACTCGAGCTCTGTTCAGCATTCTGGTGGAAGGGCTTGCCGACCGGTTTGAACCTAAGCTTTGCAGCTTTTACGCAGAAATGTTCAGCCACGTCGTCGCAAGAGCACTTCCCGAATTCAGAGCGGAAGATCTCGTGCTGCGCTACAACCACATACGCCAGCGGCATCGATTTTGGGGCGGAGATGTCAGGCGTGTGTACATTCTGTCCCGAGTCACCCTGGGAGCGGACGTTGCCGTCACCAGCGTGGCCATCGCCGGTCTTAAGGAGCGTTTCCCGGGAGCCGAGATTTGCCTGGTGGGCCCTGCAAAGAACGCCGAGTTATTTTCACAGGACTCACAGGTCGTTACGGTACCCGTTACGTACGACAGATCCGGCACTCTGCGGGAGCGGCTGGCTGCCGCTCTGGAATTACAGGAGCTTGTCGAGCAAGCCGACGCAATTGTGGTGGACCCGGACTCGCGTCTGACACAGCTGGGTATCGTCCCATGCTGTGACGACTCACGATATTACTTCTTTGAGAGTCGGGCGTTCGGAGGGTCGTCCGATTTGCCTCTTCCTGTATTAACAGCAAATTGGCTCAGCGAGGTGTTCGGAATTGAGTCGGCAGTGCCCTACGTCGCACCGGAGAAGGTGCACAAGCTCGCTGACTTCTGCGTGAGCTGGGGAGTAGGCGAGAACGAGAACAAGCGGTTGAGCGATGAGTTCGAGGCCGAAGCCCTTTCCTGTCTGCTCAAGAAGGGCGGAACTGTGCTGCTTGACCGGGGAGCCGGTGGCGAGGAGACGGCGCGGGCGGATCGATTGGATCGCAGGCTGAATTCGCCCCGGCTGAAGCTACACACGGGAAGCTACGCCTCGTTTGCCAGTCATATCGCCCAGAGCCGCCTTTACGTAGGCTACGATTCCGCAGGTCAACATGTGGCTTGTGCGTCTCGAGTGCCGCTCATCTCAGTTTTCGGCGGATACGTTTGCGACCGCATGATGCACCGCTGGCGTCCCGCAGGCCCCCACGCAACCGTGATTCTGTTCGGCGAGAACGACCGAGACCGGGCGCTCGAAGCCAGCCTGAAGGCTATTGAGGAGGCGGCTTAAAGCTCGGTGGCGGCGGTGGGGCCGTCGGTATTGCCCAAGGATTGCTTGTCCGATTAGAGTCTGTCGCCTTGGAGGCGTCTGGCTTCTTAGAGTTTTCGGTTCCGCTGGTATTCGTAGGCGAAGCCGTAGCCGGCTCTTCTTTGCTCTCGGGTAGCGGGGGCGGAGCAGGCGCAGTCGGGTTTATGTCGTAGGTGATAGCGGATTCCGTTCCGAACTTTCGATAATTCCTAAACTCCAGTTCGTTTTTAGTCTTTTCGCGTCCGGCGGTCATGAATAAGCGCGCTGTCCTGGGGGTGACATACTGCTGGCCGTTGATGTCGACCAGATCATAGTCGAGAATTTCGCTCGCCTGTCTCACCGGAAAGCTCTGCGGGATGTCCACCGCCTCGAAAGTGATTCGGGCGATCTCTCCCGTATCCTGGTCGGCGTAAATCAAACCACGGTACGCGGTATAAATGCGCTGTTCATCGCCCGGACCGGAACTATACGAAATCGAGTAAGCAGATCGGCCGCTGCCAATTGCATAGTTAAAGACCGCCATGCGCCGGCCCCTCAAGGTTGCCCAATGATCCCAACCGAACGTGGCTGCGCTTTTATCTTCGAAGATCTCCCGCATCATGCTGCCAAACTCGCCTTGCGAGATGGCGCCGCCACTTGCCGCTGCATTCTCGATGCTGGTGTCTTCTACGCGTCCATTGACGGAGTAGACTTTGTATAATTCCTGGCCCTGGTTATAGCTGACACGGGCCAGAACGTTGCCAATGCTCTGGTAATGGTCACCGCTTGTCGGATCGACGTAGCGCCGGATCACTTCCACACAGATGAAATTGGGAAGGTTCTTGGTGTAGGAGAGCGCGTAGTCTTTGATTTGACTCAGTATCTGCTGCTGCCGAACCGAATCGGGGGGCGGAATCTCTGCCGCCCGGGAATTCAACCGAACCGTGGAAGGCCCGCCAGTCGTTGCATTGTCCGGAGCTGTTGCCGGAGAGTAGGTGGCGTCATGCGAAGGCGGTTTCAGGGATGCCCCCTCATCCCGGAGCTCCTGGAGCGCAGCAACGGTCTTTGGACCGGCGCCTTGCGCTTCCAGGTCCAGGATTGTCTTGTCCGTGATCTTTTCCGAGAGCTTCAGCTTTTTGACGTACGCAGCGATCTGCTTGTCTGTGTGTTGTTTAAGAGCAAGCTCGGAGCGAATGAAGTCAACAACCTGCTGAACGTTCATCTCCGTTTGTGCCTGCAGCGCCAACGCTACAGAAAACAGGAGAATCGAAAGCAGGCGCGACCTCATAGTTTACATTTTGACGCAGTGAGACTTCCGGAGGTTGCCGTTACCCGGGGCTTCGCTGTTGTTTCTCGAGCTGAATGGTGACATTTCCGATCGGAAATCCGAGTTGAATACGGATCTGCACAGGTATTCGCTCCGCGTCTTCTGTAACCCAGACGAACAGCCGACCTTTCCTGCGATACAGCACGTTGTCGAACAGAAACGCCTCGTAACGCATGGTTTCGTACTTCTTACCTTCGAAGCTAATACTCTCCCGTGCCTGGCTTTCTATTCGTGCGCTGACGACTTTCTTCCCGTCTGTGATCGGGATATTTATCGATTTCCCGGGTTCCAGCCTCAGGAGCCGCAAAGACGCAAGGGCGCCCGCGATCTCGCGCGTACACGGCGGGACATTCAGCTCGTTCTGCACAGTCGAGTTGTTGATTACATCCTTCTCTTCATGCCGCAGTTTCGTACTGTTCTCGACCCACGCACGAGTAACCACGTGACGCTTGTTCTCCTGTGCGTCCAGATCAGAATTAAGAAGGCAGAACTTCGAGTCGGTAGTTACGTTGTACGTATCCAGTACCCGATAGACGCGCGATAGAACACCTGCGCTTTGGATGTTGAGACTGGTTTGCCACTTCCGATCAGGAGCAGATTTCAGATCCAAATTGGCAGTTCCTGCAGTAATGAGCCGCCATTCCACCCGGTAAACAAGCCTTTCGGCGAACGGAAAGCTGCCGCCATCTCCCTCGAAGCCCGGAGCGGAACCAGGTTGATTTAAGGCCGGAGCAGTCGCGATAACAGCGAGGCAGAGCATTCGGAGCCCGGGATGCCGAAACATGCAGATCCGAATGCTATCTTTCAAGCCAAACTTTGCAACGTCTATAGTGAGATGTCATTTCGGACAACTAAACTCTTCCAGTTTGCCAGACGCGCTCGAGCCGCCCGTGAGTAATCCGCAACCTGCAGCTTTTTTAAAAATCGATGGAGGCCAGCAGTTCAGAGGGTCTTCTGTTGAACGCGCGGGAAATCGCGAGAAGACTCTCAACACTCGGCAGATTCGTTCCGCGTTCGATGGAGCTAATCTGCGAAACACTAAGCTTCGCTGCCGTTGCCAGTTCCTTAAGGGACCAGTTCCGCTCTACTCGTAACAACTTGATGCAGTGACCCAGTCGCTTTCGGAGCCGTTCTTGCGGAGTAGAACCGAGGCCAAACTGTTCGATGGCGTTCTGCAGCGTTTGCCGGAGCTGCTGGATAGAGAAAGGCTTGGCGAGGTAGTCGAAGACACGAAGCTTGAACGTAGTTCGCATGCTTTCGAGTGAGGGGTAGCCGGTGATAACGATAATACAGAGCTCGGGCCACTGTGCGAGAAGATCCTCCACCACCGTTTCTCCGCTTGTGGCACCCATCTTCATGTCGAGCAGTACGATTTCAGGCACGCTGTCCTGAATCGATTCGAACAGCGTACTCGCATCGGCAAACGAGCGAATCGAGTACTTGCCCTCGTCCCTTAGCAGGTCTTCGATATAGTTGCGGAAATCCAAATCGTCGTCCAGAACGACGACATCCACCAATCCATTCTCAACCTCGGTCTCACTCATGGCACCTCGCTTAGCTTCTCTCAAGGAAGGGAACTTTGAAAAGCTACGAAACAGAGGGTGGTCTTGCCCTCGGTAACAGCACCCTGAGAGCTGCCCCACCCGAAGGCCTATTATCGGCTGTGATTGAGCCGCCGTGCTGAGTCACGATGCCTTCTGCTACTGTGAGCCCCAGGCCTGTGCCTCGAGAGTCCAAACGGGTCGTGACGAAAGCCTTGAAGAGATGGTTGAGAACGTGACTCGGTATCCCGGGTCCGTTGTCCAGAACAGTGCAGCAGATCCACTCCTGATTCCCTCGTGTAAACGATTTTGATTCCACACGGATTTCACCTTCATTCGGGACAGCTAGCAATGCATTTCGCAGTAGGTTAACGAACACCTGAACCAGGCGGTCAGCATTGCCGGGAACAGCGTCGTTTGGGCTGATGTCGTTATGGAAGGAGACAGCGGAGGCTTTTTCGTCGATAGCCACCAGCGCCCAACTCTCCTCGACGATAGGCCGAAGAAAAACTGCTTCCGTTTCCTTCGTTCGCAAACGCGCAAAGTCAACCAGTCCTTCGCTGATTTTGCGCAAACGCTGGGTGACACGCAGCATTCTGGCGAGCCGGTCCAAAGTATGTGTGTCCTTTTCCGTCTCGAGCAGCTTCTCGATCGAGCCCTGAAGTACAGCGAGGGGCGTATTCAGCTCGTGCGCGACGCTTGTGCTCAGAAGTCCTAAGCTCACAAGCCGGTCCTGCTCCTCGATTTTCTGCAAAGCGCTCGCGAGGTCGTCCTCCTGCCGCCTTAGCTCGACGACAGTCGAGTTTCTCGACCGCATAATCCGGCCGATTTCATCTTTTGTGATGAAGCGCTGGTCAATCAACTCGTTTTCACGATCGCCACTCTGCGTTGCGTGATCTGCTTGGAGCATCAGCCGTATCGGGCCGTATACGTATTGCGGCATGATAATGAATTCCAGGAAGACGATCGAAAGAACGTAAATCGTACCCAACACGGTAAACAGGCTCACACGCGCCCGGCGCAAGCTGGTGTCGTACACGTCGAACAACAGGGTGAGGCGCTCGAACTGATCCGGTGAGTTGCTTAGCCGGAAAACTATATCGCTCCCGTCGCGCCACAGTTCGGTCGGGTGTTTCAGCAGATACGTACGTCCCTCGTCGGACAGCCCCAACTGCTTTGCGGATCCGAGTTGAAGCGCGTATATCTTGGAATCGAGCTTGGCCTGTTCGGCTGTGAGCAGGCCTTCGCGAAACATGCGCTCGTACAACCTGTGCTCCCGGTCTCGCGTGGCGTCCAACTGATTAGAAAGCAGGGGAATGGACGAGAAATAAACGGAGACCGTTAGAACGGCGAAGAATACGTTATGAAGAATGATCAGCTTCGGGCGGACTTTCAATCCATCGAAGGCCCGCAAGGGGGCACTGCGACTTCCTTCCCGCCTAGAGCTGCTGGGGCGCGAGCTCGTCTCTGCGCTCAAGTTCCTGCTCCTTGTATTGCAGCTGATATAGCTTCCAGTAGATTCCGCGCTGGGCCAAGAGTTGCTGATGTGTGCCCATTTCTCTCAGTTGCCCCTTGTGCATGACGAGGATCTTGTCCGCACTCTGAATGGTCGATAGCCGGTGAGCGATCACGAGCGACGTGCGGTCCGACATCATACGGGATAGAGCCTCGCGGACCCTCAATTCAGTGTCGGTGTCCACGCTCGATGTAGCCTCATCCAGGATCAGAATGCGCGGCTGGTGAGCCAGGGCGCGGGCGAAGCTGATGAGCTGCTTTTGTCCCGTAGAGAAGCCGTCTCCGCGCTCGCGGACGGGCGTTTCAAAGCGGTCAGGAAGTTCGTCGACGAATTCGAGGAGGTTCACCTGGCGTGCGGCATCGCCGACTTCACGTGATGTCAATTCCGGAGTACCCAGCCGTATGTTCGATTCGAGAGTTCCGGTGAATAGGTAGGGATCCTGGAGCACCACCCCAAAGAGTCGTCGGAGATCATACAAATCGAGATCTCTGATATCAGTACCGCCGATGCGGATGGTTCCGCGTTGAACGTCGTAGAATCGCAGCAAGAGACTCGCCATCGTCGTCTTGCCTGCACCGGTGTGTCCAACAACGGCGACCGTTTCGCCAGGCTCGATTCGAAAACTCACGTCCCGCAACACCCAATCCTCACCTTTGTACGCAAACCAGACACGGTCGAATTCGACGTTGAGCGACCCGGAAGGAACGGAACTAGGCGATGCGAGGCCAACAATCTCAGGTTCCGTATCGAGCAGCTTGAAGATCCTCTCAGATGCGGCCATCGCGCCTTGCAGGATGTTGTACTTTTCGCTCAAATCCTGTATGGGACGAAAGAAACGAAGACCGTATTGGAAAAACGCGACAAGAACACCCAGCGTCAAGGCGCCATGCCGGATTCGAAACCCGCCATAAGCGAGGAGAAGAGCTAAAGCCAGCATTCCGAGGAATTCCACTACCGGGTAAAACCAGCCGTACGCAATGATGGAATCCTTGAATGCCAGCATGTGATCGCGATTCACGCCGTCGAACTCTTTCTTGCTTTTTTCTTCGCGGTTAAAGAGCTGCAAGACTGCTATGCCCGCGATATGCTCCTGTAAGTACGCGTTAATCTTCGCGACGGCTACTCGGATTTTCCGATAACTTTGTGACGCGGTACGCCGGAATTGAGCGGTTACCAGAACAACGACAGGCATGACGGCGAGCATCAGGCCTGTCATACCTGCACTCATCCGGAACATCGCTACCAGAACAAACGAAAGCATGAGCAGATCGCCCACGATCGTGACCAGCCCTGAGGAAAACAGGTCATTCAGCACATCGACGTCCGTCGTAACTCGGGTCACGATTCGTCCGACCGGATTCTTATCGAAATAGAAAAGGTCCAGCCTTTGAAGATGAGCCATCAACTGTTTGCGAAGGTCGAACATTGCCCATTGACCCGTCAATTGCATGAGGTAGGTTTGACCGAAATCAAACAGAAATCCCAGGACAATGACAACAAAATAGATACCGGCGAGTTGGGCTAGCCCAGCATAGGGATCTGGTGACAGCCACTTCGATATGAAGGGCAGCATTTGGACCTGCTGCGACGGAACGATGTATCTGTCAATTGCGAGCTTCGTGAGCAGGGGCCCGGTGACCTGAAGAACCGAGTCCACCAAAAGCAGCAAAAGCGAAACTGCGATAATCGATTTGTACGGCTTCATGTAAGTGAGAAGCCGCCGCATCAGGCGAGCGTCGTACGCTTTTCCAAGTACCTCTTCTTCCAACGTTTACTCCGCAGAGATTTGCAACCCGAGTGCGTTTCGGATCGCAGTACCAGACTAGCGTAGGCTCCGTGCGGGCCTTGAACCTGCTATGAATTCTCTGAACGGCCTTGTTCGCATCGACAAGCCCGCTGGTTGCACCAGTCATGACATCGTGAACCGATGGAGGAAGCTGAGTTCGATCAAGCGAGTTGGTCATCTCGGAACCCTTGATCCAATGGCCACGGGTTTGCTGCTTCTTCTGTCCGGGACCGCGACGCGTTTGGCCCCGTTCTATTCGCACACGGAAAAGACGTACCTGGCAAGTCTCAGCTTGGGTGTTGTGTCCGATACCTATGACGCGGAAGGCTTCCTGCGCGAGACAGGGTCTTCGATACCGGATGATCGCGCCTTCGTCGACAAATCACTCGATCAGTTTCGGGGCAAGTTTCTGCAAACCCCGCCTCCGGTTTCCGCCAAGAAGATTGGAGGCACGCCGGCTTACAAGCTCGTCCGTAAAGACATACAGTTTGAACTCAAGCCGGTGCAAGTTGAGGTTCACTCACTTGAACTGCGGAGCTTCGAGAACAACGTGGCGGAGATTCTTGTTCGCTGCTCAGCGGGTACGTACATACGCAGCATCGCGCACTATTTGGGGCAATCGCTGGGCTGCGGGGCCATATTAAGTGCCTTGCGACGCCTCCAGATCAGCGAATTTCGCGTCCAAGACGCGATGAGCGTCGAAGTCTTAGAAGATCTTGCGAGAACAGGCGAACTCCCGAAAGCAGTCGTCAAGGGAGGCATGCTGCTGCCTCACCTGCCTTCGGAGCACTTTGGAGATGAAGTGATCGTCCAGATGAGAAATGGCCGCGACTTTCACGCATCCCCATTCGTGATCCCTCCCGGCACTCCGCTCATCAAAGCGTTAGATTGTTCTGGTGAACTGGTAGCCATTGCAGAGATGACGATCCCGAACCTGTATCATCCGAAGATCGTTCTTTAGCTGGTCGTGCTACTTGCGGGAGCGATTCGCCTCCCGCCGTTTCTTAGCCCACCCAGGCTTGGCGACCTGGTGGGCGCGACCAATGGCAAGGGCATCCGACTCCACATCCTTCGTCACCGTCGAGCCTGCTGCGATGTACGCTCCCTCTCCGACCTTGACCGGCGCAACCAAAGTCGAGTTACTTCCGATAAATGCACCTTCCCCGATGGCAGTCTTGTGCTTTGTCGCCCCGTCGAAGTTGCACGTGATTGTGCCGGCCCCGATGTTGGTCTCGGCACCGATATCTGAATCGCCGAGGTAGGCCAGGTGCCCTGCTTTTGCGCCCCGGCGAAATACGGTGTTCTTCAGCTCAACGAAATTGCCTATGTGGATGTCCGGCTCGGTCTGAGTGCCGAGTCGAAGCCGTGAAAACGGCCCTATGACGCCACCGCTGCCAATCTGAGCTGAGTCCGCAACCACGTAGGGAAGAATGACGACATCGTCTGCCACTTCGCAGTCTCGCAGCACCGCGCCGGAACCGATCCGGCAGCCACTGCCAACACGCGTTTTGCCGCGCAACTGCACACCCGGCTCGAGATAGGTGTCCTGGCCGACTTCGACCTCGACATCGACACTCATGGTCTCCGGCTTCTCCATCGTGACGCCGGCAAGCATCAATTCATTGGCCTTTCGAAGCCGGAGGAGACGATCCGCTACCGATAACTCGACTCGCGTATTGATGCCCAACAATTCCGTTTCGTCCGGAACAAGATAGGGCGAAACGGGGAACCCTCGTGAACTCAGAACCTCCACCATGTCGGTCACGTAGTACTCGCCCGCCGCATTATTCGGTTCGACCAACCGAATGTGTTTCCAGAAATGACTTGCATTGAAGCTGTAAACGCCGGGGTTCACTTCCCGGATAGCGAGCTGTTCTGGAGTGGCTGACTTTTGTTCAACAATCGAAGCGACGTTGCCGGCACCGTCCCGAAGGATGCGTCCATAGCCGGTGGGATCGCTTAGATTTGTGACGACGATACTGCCGCCCTCCGACTGCCAACTCTGTTCGAGGAGG
Organism: Bryobacteraceae bacterium; assembly: GCA_045807925.1. Taxonomy (GTDB): domain Bacteria; phylum Acidobacteriota; class Terriglobia; order Bryobacterales; family Bryobacteraceae; genus Bog-105. The sequence goes on from JBJMGK010000115.1 coordinate 55,998, forward strand.
CCGCGAACCGTTGCGGAGGTCACCAATGGGCCATCCCCATTTAGAATGATCAGGCGTCCGTCTCGCGTGGATACCGCGCTTTCGGCGCAAAGGACAGCGTGACCGGTCCCCTTCTGCTCGCGCTGTTCCGCGAACCGGATGCCGGGAACGGAAACGCTTGCTTTGACAGTGTCCGCCTGATGGCCCACGACGACTACGATTCGTTCAGGGGACGCGACATTTCTGGCGATTCGGATGACGTGATTGAGAAGCGTGTCTCCACCCGCTTCGTGCAGCACCTTCGCTTTTTTCGACCTCATGCGAGTGCCGAGGCCGGCTGCAAGTATAACGACTGTTACGTTATCGTTCATTGAAGTTTTTTCTTCGCGGCAAGCGCCTGCTTGCGTACCTGAAGGGCGCGGGACCGGGCCGCTAAATCCATGACGACCTCGGCCAAAGCGGCTGGGTCATGCCGCACGTTCTGAGACACCGCGGTCTCTCCGATCAGGTCTGCGGTAACCACCTTTACTCCCAATTTTGTCAATGTCTCGAAATCATTCTCCACAGGCCTGACCTGAGCTTGTGCATAACGCCTTCGGAGATTCTCCGGAATCGTCGCGCTATTCAGGACGACGCAATCGATGACCTTCGTCCCGGAGTGCTCGTTCAGAGCTTGCACATGGCGTGATGCTGTGAAGTTGATGGTTTCGCCGGGTTGCCACATCAAGTTCACGAAATAAGCTTTCAGTGCACGAGAGCTTGCGATGGCTTCTGGAACCCCTCTTACCAGCAGGTTCGGGATAACGCTTGTGTAAAGAGAGCCTGGTCCCAAGGTGATAAGGTCAGCCTGCGCAATTGCTTCCAGTGTCTCGGGAAGAGGCTCGCAGTCATCTGGCTCGATCGAGATGGAGCGTATCGGTTGCTTGCTCTTGCTTATCTTGCTTTCTCCACGAACCGTCGTTCCGTCTTGGAGCGTTGCCTCAAGAACAACATTTGCCGAGGTGGCCGGGAAGATTCGGCCCCTGATGGCCAGAATCTCCGAAGACAGCTTCACGGCTTGTGAGAAGTCGCCGGTGATCTGGTGCATGGCGGTCAGAAACAGATTGCCGAAGCTGTGGCCTTTCAGGCCACGCCCACTCGCAAACCGGTATTGAAAAAGTTGGGAGAGCAGGTCCGTATCTTCGGACAGTGCCGTCATGCAGTTGCGGATGTCGCCGGGCGGGAGAATGTCGAAATCCCGGCGGAGTCGGCCGGAGCTGCCGCCGTCATCAGTGACGGTAACTAGCGCCGTGATATCAAGCGGGGGCTTGGTTGCCGTCGTACTTTCCGGGATGGTTCTGGCGTGTCTCTTGAGTCCAGAAAGGAGGGTGGATAGGCCCGTGCCACCTCCGATCGCTACGACCCGCAGAGGAGCCTTCACGGCAGTGGTTCCATCTCAGTACGTGCCGAGCCGGCTGGTCTGTTTCGCGTGGTTCAGGATCGCGAGATCCTTCCCGGGGCTGAAGCCGACTCCAAGCGCAACGCCCTGTCGCGAGCCGATTCGGCTCTAGCGTCGCCGCCTGGGCTTTTCTTCCTCTTCTTCGTAGACCGGAACCGAATCAAGATCTTCCGCCTCAAAAACCTGGCCGCACTCTAGGCAGCGAAGGTATTCCACACCGTCGCGGCGATAAAGAAATTCGGTTCGCTCGTGCTGACAACCCTGCATAGCGAAATAACACCTATTCTAGACTGCACATGTCTCCTGTCAAGTACAACTTGAGCTTTTTCAGTAAGGCCGGTTTGTACTCCCATCCACACCCGATTGTAAAATGCCTTAGATTGTTCACGTAGATCTGTGAAGATTCCGCCGTCCATTACCATTCCGCTTGGAGAAGCGGATGCCCTCGACCGTGCCACTCTGCTTCCTAAAGGCCCCGGTGTCTATGCTTTCCGCGCGGAAACCGAAATCGTTCATTTAGGTTGGTCTCCACGCCTCAGCGGGAGAATCGTCCGCTTATTGTCGCGCAGAAGTACCGGCAGCACTAGCCTCGGCGACCGCATGGGCGATGCGGGCCTGTTTCTCAACTGCTGGCCGACCGGGTCGAAGCTCGAATCTTCCCTCCTCATGTACCAGCTTCTGCGATCTAAGTCGCCGGCCGATTATCGCAAGCGCTTACGCCTGAACCTTCCTTGGTTCCTTGCACTTACAGCCGGGGATCCGTTCCCGCGGCTCGTTCTTATGAACCGTATCCCGACCCCTGAGCATCCCATTTTCGGTCCGTTTCAATCTCGCGATCGTGCCCAGCGATATGCGGACGAAGTGCTCGGATGCTTTGCTCTTCGCCGATGCACAGACCCGCTTGTCCCCGATCCGGATCATCCCGGTTGCATCTACGGCGAGATAAAGCAGTGCCTGCGTCCCTGCCAACGAGCGGTGACTGAACAAGAGTACGGAACCGAGGTCGAGCGAGTCTACGGCTTCCTGCTGACGAATGGGAAAAGTAACCTCCGCACGCTGACCAAAGCGAGAGACGAGGCCGCAGTTGCGCTTCAATTCGAGGAAGCGGCCGATCTGCACAAAACGATTGTAAGAGTTAAAGAGATCGCAAAGGAAAGAGACGATCTGGTTTGTGATGCAAGGGGGCTCACCGGAATCGCTTTAACCAGAGGAATCGGCGAGCGCGTTCTCCGCTTCTGGCCGATGGTGAACGGCTTGTGGCAGGAACCCTGGGAGATAACCGCCGACGAAAATGCGACGCCGGAATCGGTGGCTACAAGACTTAAAGAGTCTTCACCATCAATGAACACCGGCCGCCCCGAAATCGAAGGAGATGCGGCGGATCATCTCGCGCTTCTCCTTCGCTGGTATCATTCATCCTGGCGAGACGGCGAATGGCTTGGCCTGCGGCCTGATAGAGAGCTGAATCATCGCCGCCTGGTAAAGGCGATGGCGAAGGTGCTTAGTGACGAATAAAGCCTTTGATACTGTTTCAGCTTAGTGGGCAGTACCATGGCGCTGCGGCCGTATTTCGGCTAGCTGCTCGAGTGTGGCCTCCGGGATCGATAACGAAAGATGCACGTTCGGGCCACTTGCCGACACGAGCATCTGATTGAGCGCGGAGGCAAGCAGCGCGTCGTTATTATCCGACTGTCCGTTGGCTTCGAGGAGGGTCGCAACGAACCGAAGCACGTCCGCGAGAGCAGACGCGTCCTTGTCAGATCTGGCGACCGCGTCGAGTGTCAGCTGCACTGAACTGCCGAATCGAAGTCCACCGCTTGCGGCGGACACAGCCTGCAGCGTCTGAGAGTCGCCGACCGACTGGTCCAGATCCGGATGCAAATGCGATGTAAAGCGGGAAAGTGGCAAGGTGGAGGCGAACCAGACGTCATTATCGCTCGCGACCCGCGAAATCAGCTGGTTAAGCTGCGGATCCAGCGTCGCTGGGGTTAAGCGATTGGCGACCGCGTGCCGCAATTCTGAAAGTGACCCGGTGGCGAACACATCGTTTGCTAAGAAAGCAAAGGCGTGTTTACTTTGTGCGCCCCGTTGAACATAGAAATCGACTCCCGACACACTTTGTACGACAGCACCTTTGGCGAGTGCAGCACTTCGGATTTTGTTCTGGTCGAAGACTCCCCTGGCCAAGACAAGCCCCGACGAGTACTGGCTTCCGGCAATGGCAGGTGTGCCGGCGAAGACAACGGACGCAAGATCGCGCCTCGGATCGAAGCCGGTTTCCGCGGTTAGCTGCTCGAACCCTTTTGCGTCGCCACTGAAGCGGTTCGTCAGATACCGGCCGAGGTCCGAACTACGCGAAGCCAAGATGTCGATCCCGACAACGAACGGAGAATTGTCCGGAACCAGCGAAAGGAGTCCATTGTCTGCTGCCGCAAACGAGCAAACGGCAGCGCTTAAGGAACACAGAATTGCCGAACCGAGCGTTCGAAACATCATGGTACCTATTTAAACGAATAAACCTGAACGAAAGTTCACGTCCTCAAGGAAACACTAGCTTACGGCCATCTCTCGCACTTGAGTTTCCGTGGCCGACATGCCCAGCGGGAACTCAAACCAGAATGTTGCACCGGGATTGGGACTGTTGTTGCGGGTCCCAATGCGCCCACCCATAAGTTCCACGAGCTGTTTACAAATGGTGAGCCCGAGTCCCGTACCGCCGTACTTTCGCCTGGTTGTTCCATCGGCTTGGAAGAACGCCTCAAATATGCGCTCTTGCACGTCCTCCGCTACTCCGATACCGGAATCGATCACCTCACAGCAGAGTCGCGTACCATCGCCAGGCACTCCAACTCTTACCTCTACTCCACCTGAATGAGTAAACTTGATCGCATTCGCGACCAGGTTTGTCAGAATCTGTTTAAACCGGATACTGTCGCCGCAGATGTGCTCGGGAGATTCCGGGTCGATTTCTACCGTCAATTGAAGATCTTTGCTGTCCGCTCGCAGCTTTAGCAGCTTAATAACGGAACTGACGCACTCCTTCAAATCGAACCGTTCCTGTACGATGGTCAAACGCCCGGCCTCGATTTGAGACAAATCCAGAAGGTCGTTGATGATCGTCAGCAGATCGTTGGCACATTCGCTGACCGAATCCGCGTAGCCCTGCTGCTCGGCGTCCAAATTGGTACTCTTCAGCAGGTTCATCATCCCCATGATGCCGTTCATGGGGGTTCGCAGTTCATGCGACGTGTTGGCTAGGAACTGTTCTTTCAGCTGAGTCGCTTCTTGTGCCAGCCGAAGCGCCGTGCTCAGTTCTTCGTTCTTCATCTGCAACTCTTGCGCAGATTCAAGAAGTTTCTGCTGAGCTAACTTTCGTTCCGTAATGTCCCGGCCGAAGTTCTGAATGGCAACGGGATGGCCGCGACGATAGATGACGCGGGTACTAACCTCCAGAAATCGGCGATGGCCCGATTTTGACAGAATGGGCAATTCATAGTGCTGGGTAGCGCTGCCGCCCAGGCGCGTTCTTATGTTGTCGAGCGTCTGGTGCCGCGCTTCTGGTGCGACAAGCACTTCGAAGCTCTTGCCAATGACTTCGCTTCGGGAGTAGTCGGTCAGATATTCGGCCGCCCGATTTACGGCGATGATATTGCCTTTGAGATCGTGGAGGAAGATAACGTCGTTCGCGTTTTCGAATAGCTCACGGTAGCGCTCCTCGCTGGCTCTCAGAGCCTCTTCCGCCAAGTGGCGCGCCGTTTCGTCTTGGATCAGCAATATTCTCGTGTTCGCGCCCTGCACCTCAAACGGCAAGCAGAACAACCGAACGAATAACTCTGCATTCGTACTCGTCCGGTGAACAGCAGGGCCGATTGAATTGACCGGCTTACGAAGTTCAGATTCGAGATCTATACCCTGTATTGAATGATGGGGAACGAAGAAATTTAGAAGACTTGCGCGGCGTATTTCATCAGGTGTGTAGCCGTAGAGGGTCAGTGCCGTGTTGTTCGCGTCGATAATCTGGAAGGAATTAACGTCGTAAACCAGCGTGGGAGCTGCGAATTCGAAATTGAGGCGCTCGAATCCCGGCGCCTGCCCGCGTAATCGCTCAATAGTTTGCTCAAGCTCGATGATTCGGGCTCGCAGTTGATGCGGGCTGAGTTGCTCGAGGTCGCGGATGGTCGCAGTTGCGAGATTGTCGTCGGGAACTGCGCGTGGGTTCCCTTTGCTCAGCGGCGCGCGTTCGGAACATTGATCTGTTGACCGAACACTCCTGGCGATTTCGGATCCCTCGCTCCGACGCAACACAATGTTTATAATTTAGCAGTGATTTTCGTTCCCGGGAACCTTATACCTCCAGATTTGACGGCGTATCCATGCGGTGTGGGAACTTCTCGAGGTTTCAGGGCTGAAAAGTTATGGTAGAACTCGCTTCAAATTTACGATAACCCTCAAACGACATCTCGTTTCTGAGACGGCCGGATCTGATTGTCATTTCGACAGAAGCCGCCGACGGCAGGAGGTAGTCTGTGCCCCCGATTGCTATTTTCTCGTAATCGATCACCGTGCGGGAATTCTCAGTCTCGAGTTCGGGCGGAATATCCGAGAGCTGCTTGGTGATCCGCACAACCGCACCAGTAGTCGGATCGGCAAACACTTCGCCGTAGTAGGCAACGAATGCAGAAGCGAGATAGTCCCGGCTGAGCCGAAGTGTCGAATGCTCCTGGTCGACTGAATACCTCACGACAGCAAGATTCTGGCCGCGAACATTCTCGAATCCACCCCAGGTGATTTCTGCCCAACTGTCCGGTCCCAGTATGTTGGCCAGTAAGATTCCAAATTCCCCTTCAGTTGTCAGTTCGTTCCGGCCTCCTCTCCATCTCCCGTTCAGGACAGCTTTTCCGTTCACCGCCTGGACCGTCCTTTTCTCCTTGCCTTCCGCGAAAACAAGCTGGGCGGTTTGGATATCCTTTCTATGCCAGCGCTCGCCCTTCTTCCCGGCAGAAGAGTGGGTCGTTGTTTGCGTGCAGATGAAGTTCGGCAGCCGGTCGATATAGCCGGCAGCATAGTTTCGAACTTTGGCGATGATCTCGCTTGCGTTCGTCGGCGGGATCTCGGACTGCTGACGACCAGCTGCAATAGCCGGCCTGGGGGAAGTTTCAGTCAAGCCCAAGGCGAGCGCAACTATGAGAAGCCGGTTCATCACGCTTCTTGCATTTCTAACACAAACCGGTGAATCCGCTGTCCACGACGGCTTAGGAGACACGCGCAAAAGGCGGCTGGGGATTCAGTTGGTCCGAGAGGAAAGGAGACGCCACAGCGACAGGAGACCGTAGCGTCTCGGCTTGCAGGCCTGTTTACTTGCTTCCTTGAAGGAAGCCTGCGAGATTCTCTTTGTCGACGACGAACGAACCCGTATCGACAAAGGTGGGCACGGGAGACTTCGGATCTTGCATGAAATTCGCAGTCAGCGAGCTCGGCTTATTGAGGTGGAGATCAGCAAGCAACTTCGCGCCATAGTAGCCCATCGTGTAAGGCTTCTGGGCAATGGTGGCTGAAATGACCCCTTTGTTGATGAGGTCGACGGTCCGCTGATCGGTATCCATTGCAATCACCTTCACCTTGCCGGCGTCGCTTTGACGACTCACAACTTCGCCCACTTCTGGACAGGAAATTGCTTCGAGACAGACGAACGCATCGACTTTGTCCTTGGTTTTGGCATCCAGCATCTGCTTCGCTGTGTCAAAGGCGATGGTTGGATCACCCTTCATGTCAACCACCTGCATGATCTTCAGCCCGGATTGCTCTGCGATTGCGTCCTGATAACCATGCAGGCGGTCCTTCAGATTGGGCTGACCGGGGATGGTCAGGATTACGACGTTCCCCTTGCCGCCGAGCAGCTTTGCCGTCAATTTTCCGCCTAACGTTCCGGCCTTGTAGTTATCGGTGCCGATGAAGAAAAGCCTCTTGCTCTCAGGGGCGTCGGAGTCCATTGTGATCACAGGAATGCCCTGAGCCAGCGCCGCATTGATGTCCGGCGTCATCAGGCTCGCGTCGGCTGCTGAGATCAGGATGCCGGCCGGTTTTTGGGCGACGGCTCTCTGAAACTCGTCATGTTCCGCCTTTGGGTCGTAAGTATCGGGCCCGTCCATCTCGGCCTTCACTTTCATCTCACTCGCAGCGCGGTTCAGTCCCGACAACGCTGTCTGCCAATAGGGCAGCTTTGTGTTGGCCGCAACAAGTATGTACTTTTCGTTCGGTTCGTGCGGGTTCGCCCCGCAGCCTGTCATCGTTATGATTGCAGCAGAAAAAGCGCTTGCAACCAGTGCCCGTTTTGCAACTTTCATTTGGGTTCCCTAGCGCCGGAGTATAGCATGCGAGAAGAGTCTATAGAGAGTATTTCGTTGAAAACGCGCAACTTTGCGGTGTTGGTCCGATCTGTGCTTCCGACCGGGAAAGCTCGCCTACTACCCTTGCACTAACAAACGCTGACCGTGGAGTTTGCGGCTGTTATACTGCTTTTGTTCAAGCTGCTGGAGTGGCGGAACTGGCAGACGCACGGGACTCAAAATCCCGCGCACTTCACTGTGCATGTGGGTTCGACCCCCACCTCCAGCACCAGTCTTGAATGCACGACTTACCGCTCTACGTTATTTTGTGCGACTGAATAAATTCCCGGGTGACTTCGCTGCTCATGCCGGGTGTTTCCGGTGCTAACACTTCTCCGTTCACCATCTTCTGCTTTCCGCCGGACTCCATATAGATCGCGTTCGGCATTGCACATAGGATGTTCATATTCACCGGGCCACCCCCGTGGCTGGCCAACTCTACGCCAAATCCGTCGGCAATTGCTCCAATCTCGATCCACTCTGTCGGGCCGCCGGCTCGTCTGTTATCCGGCTGCACAACATCCGCGCCTTTCTTCAGCAGCAGATCCATGAATGCGTGTTTGTTGTATTCGTTCTCGCCCGTCGCGATGCGCATGTCGAGCGTTGCCGCCAGCTCGGCATAACCCTCGTGGTCCCAAGGCGGAAGCGGTTCTTCATACCAGAAGCAGCCCAACTCCTGATACGCTCGGCCCCGCCGGATGGCTTCAACACGGTTGAAAGCCTGGTTGGCGTCCACCAGAATACGGATCTCTTTGCCAGCGGTTTTGCGGCCGACTTCTATCCGCTCCACATCGTCATCCAGGCCGTAACGGCCCACCTTCACCTTGAAAGCGCGGTATCCGATCTCGAGCGTTTCATTGATGGTGCGCTTATATTGCGAGTGATCTTTGTCGTTCTCCCGATACCAGCCGCACATGGCGTAAGCCGGCATCCGATCGCGCACCGCACCCAGCATCTTGTAAACGGGAAGTCCGGCCGCCTTGCCAAGGATGTCCCAAACAGCAATATCGACCAGCGACATTGCGAACTGCGTGACGCCCTGGACGCCTTGATATTCGAGCGCGCGCCAAAGGTCAGCGCGGATGCCGCGCGGGAATGCCGGATCCTTGCCGATCAGCACCGGCTTGATCTCGTGTTCAAGTATGGTTTGGACCACCCGCGGCCCTCCTGGGACCGCGGCGAAGTTGCTGTAAGCCCAGCCCGTGATGCCGGAGTTTGTAAGCACTCGAAGCACCACTCCGCCTGACGTGGAACCGAAATCGTGGATCGCATCGCCTGTGAATTCGGCTTGAGGCAGACGCAGCAGGTCCGTTTCGATGCCGGTTATCTTGATCTGTTTCTTTGCGTCTTCCGCTTTCGCGAACACCCGACTGAGCGGGACAGCACCGGCCAGAGAGCAAAGAGTACGTCGTGTCAACATGTCAACCTTTCACGCCACGTAGATTGCCGCGATTTCGTAATCGACCACCTTCGGAATGGTGAACTCAATGTGGCCGTCCGCAACGCGAAAGGGCGTATCGGATTCGGCCCGCAATAGCTCCACGCGATTTGGTTTAGAGCCGTTCGGAAGCCGCATGCGCACTTTTTGTTCACCGATAGGAAAGAATTCCCGGATCCATCCGCGATGCATCGCTGGGTTCGTGTAGTTCAGAATATGGACGGCGAAACCTGCTTCGGTTTCCCAGGCAAAGGATTCGATAACCCCCTGGCCCTCAACCGTGACCGGCGCATCTCCGTCTAGAAGCCAGCGTATCGAGTTCTGGAGTAAATGTGTAAGGTCCGTGTGTCCGGACTTCCACATCGTGCGTTCCACATCACCAGGGAAGTAGATTGTCCGGCTCTTCCCGTTCTCACGAATCACGACGGCGGGTTCGGTTGTATGTGATTGAGGCGGATAGGACAGCTCCGGCGGGTATGCCGGGTATCCAGGTACCACCGTCAGAACCTGACTCGACGATGACTTCACCGGTAAGCGGTATTCAGCTCCCGGAATCCAGTTCGTGTCGGTAAACCCATTCAGAATCGGATGCTGCCCTTCTATACGCGCGTAGTAGCCGTTTCCAATCGTTCCAATGATGTCACCGGCCTTCGTGATACCCAGCACGTCAGCGAGACCGAAGTCCGTGCGTCGCTCGTTGCGTTCGTTGTACATGCTGGTTTCGAACGTCGCCAGCAGCGATCCGCCGGCATTCACGTAGGCCTTCAGCTGAGCGCATTGCTCCTCGCTGAGAAGCGCTGTGTTGGGCAAGATCAGCGCCTTGTATTTCTTCAGATTCTCTGGTCCTAGGTCGTCCTCGTGCACGAAATCGAAAAGGAACCGGCCTTCGAGTAGCGCGTAGTAAATGCCGTCGATGTATTGCTGGGCGCTGCCCTTGTATAGCGTTTTGTAGAACAACTGCGTGCGCTGGCCCATGACGATCCCGAGATTCGCAATTGGCCGCTTGTTGAAGAAATGCTTGTCGTGCTTCGCAAGCCAGTTGAAGTACTGCCGGCCGGGTTCCTGCCAGCGGCGGTCTTCGCCCAAGCCCGTCTCGCCTCCGATGAAGTGATACCAGGGCACCATTCCGCTCGCGACGGTTTCGTTCATCCACATCTGCGCCTCTTGCGGGCTCTTCGAAGCATTGCGCCAGCGCGGAGTGCCGGTTGACCACGCTGCTGTGACATTGGTGCTGGTTTTTCCCTTCATCACCGCACTGCAGACACGGCCCTGGAGCGAACAACCCCAAATCGGAGTGTCGTCGCCGCCGCGGCCCTGATTGTCACAGTTGAACCAGTACGTCTTGTCGCCAAGCACTTTGAGATTGGCTGTGCATCGGATGGAGCCACCCAGATTGCCGAAATACAGATTATCGGGTTTCTTCTCCTTCGCAATGCCGTCGTAGAGGTTCCACAGCTCAATCACTCGCGCGTTGAACTGATCCCAATAATCGACGGAGCCCCCCGGACCAAGCTTCTTGCAGTTGTCGCAGCGGCACTGTGGAAGCCGTCCGAGCGGAGGCCAGCCATTCGTGAAAATTCCGTCCACGTCATACCGCGAGTTCACTTCGCGCATGATGGCCGGAATGTGTTCTGTGAAGTACGTGCTGAACATGCAGGTTCGGTAGAGGCGCGGGTCTTCGGTGTGACGCGCGAATTCTCCCCGCTCATTCTTTTCGAACCACTCTGGATGAGCCTGTAGCGCGTCTTCCCATTCGAGATCGGGGCTCATGCGGGCCAACACGCGCATCCCGCGCTTTTTGGCAGCATTACAACAATCCCCGAAGAAGTCACGATCGCCGAGGAACTTCCCGTGTTTGTGATAGGGGACTTTGGACGGATAGAAGGCCAGGATGCCGGTCACACTGATCTGTACCGCATCCACTTTCAGGCTGGCCCAGTAGTCCGCCCACTCCTCAACATTCATGGACACCGGATCGTGTTCAGTCATGTTGACCTGTCCCATGCGTCGAATTCTCTGGTGCCATGGAACTTGAGTGTTGCCGGCCGATGCGGCCCTGCCAAAAACGGAACCGGCAACCGCTGCGCCGGGGAGGATGACAAATTGCCTGCGATTCATGATTCTAGTTGGATCAGAAGCTTAGCCGGACGCCGAGTTGCAATTGCCTCGGGATATTCGACTGGCCATTGTTCCGGAGCAGAGCGCCGAAGTTCGCGTTCGTCGGATCGATGACCGGATCGCCTCCAAAGATCGGGTGGTTGAACAGATTGAAAGCCTCGACACGAAGCTGGATCAGGTAGTTCTCACGAATAGTTGTATTCTTTGCGAGAGTCACGTTGAACTCCGGCCCCCACCGATTGCGCAAGTTGCCGAAATACTGGGAGGCTGTACGCAAGGCGAACGCCGGCAGAATCTGGAACACGGGCTGTTCTCCGGGCCCGACGTTTCGCACAGCTCCAGTGGCGTCGATTAATCCCGTCTTGAACATCCGATCCCAAGTGGGGTTGTCGAGGCGTGGGTCGCCCAAGACCGCGACGCCCCCTGAACTCGTCAATCCGATAGTTGTTGTGCCGGGAGGTACGGTCATCGGCGCCCCCGATCGGAAGGTCGTGTTGGTCGCCAGTTGCCACCCGCCGACCACGCGACTTAACAAGCCGTTTGAGTTGTTCACAAATTTACGTCCGGGACCGAAAGGTAACTCGTAGACGGCGGCGAACACGAGCCGCTGCGGCTGATCCCAGGGAACCAGACTGCGAGAGGGAGCGGGATCCTGCGGGTTGAGATAGGTCACTCCCTGCATGTTCTTGGACAGGGTGTAGGCACCGTTTACGAGTAGGCCTCGTGAATAGCGCTTCTCGAATTTGATTTGCAGCGAGTTATACCAGAACCGTCCCGTCGGTTGATCTTGAATCGCGATGGTCCCGAATTCCGGGAATGGCCGCAACAGTTGCTGCCGGGGAATCGTGGTTCCGTTGTAGCTTGTCCCGGCAAGGAGACTGTAGAAGGGGTTCGGAACTTGTCCAGTGAGGAAGGTCGGGTTCCCGCCGCGAGTAACGTCGCCCAAGGCAAGGCTGGCGGCCGATAGCTCGTTTACGCCGTGTGTTGTGGGCACGTCCAGAGTTCGTGATCCGACGTAGGACGCCTCCACAACAATCTGCGCCGGAAACTGCTGCTGGATGCCGAACGAGAATGTGTGAACGTACCCGTATGCGCCCGTCGGGTCGGAGTAGGTTAGGTTTTGGCCGAGCGAAGTGGCCAAGCCGGCGCTCGATCCGGATGGACGCATGACACCGCTAGGGAACGGGTTCGAAAGAAGAGCCGCCGGTGTACGTCCCGCATCGAGAGACGACACAAAGGCAGTGGATTGACTGAATCCTAACGTGGTACCGGTTGAAACGGTATTGATATAAGAGATCCCATAACCTCCGCGAAGCACAGTTTTAGGTGTTAGCTGGAAAGCGGCGCCGATTCGAGGCTGCCAGTTATTCCAATCCGTCTTAAACGGCGAATCGGGCAGCCCGCCCTGGCCAACGAAACCGATGCCGCCATAAACCTTGTAACCCGGAAATAACGCCTGATTGATCCCATTCGAGATTGGGTTCACCTGGTTGGATAAGAATCCATAGTTTGCCCGGTTGTACTTCTCCTTAACGGGTGCATTGATGTCCCAGCGGACTCCCGCGTTCACAGTCAGACGGCGGGATACTTTGATATCGTCCTGAATGAACGGCGCATAGTACTTGAAGCTGTAATACGGGCTCGCTACATAATCGGCTTCACCCGAAGCTGCTGTACCGAGGAGCAGGGAAGCGATTGCGTTGCCGCTCAGCGCATCCTGAGTCAGGTAGTTACTGCGCGTGAAGCCCCGATCGACGCTGAACAGACTCCCGCTGCCAACCGACTGGTAATTGGCGTAACGATTCCATCGGAAATCCAACCCAAAGCGCAACGAATGTCGGCCTTGAATCGTGCTTAAAGTCGGCTGCAGAGCGATGGTCGTGTTGCCGGTGTACCAGATGTTGCCGGAGGAGGGGCCCAGGTTCTTATAGCTGTTGATGGTGAAACTCGGAAACCGATTCGGTTCTTGCAGTTGATCGATGAGGCTCTGGGGAAAGCCAATCACCGATGCGTTGTAGCTGCCCCAGTTATAGGGTTTGTAGTCCTGAACCCAACGCAGGATCGAGGCTCGCATGTCGAACGTCGTGTTGGCACTCAACACCGTCAACGAATCGAAAAGAAAACCGTTGTTCCCTTTGACGCCTTCGCGGAGATCCGCACCATAGCCGGGCAGACCGTTTGAGTTCTGGTGCAGTGTCTGGCTGTTCCAGAGGTAACGCCCATAGATGCGCTCCTTCTCCCCGAAATTGTGATCTACGCGCGTAACGAAGTTGTGGAAGTCGTACCAGGTAACGTTGTTTTGATAAAAGAAATTGTTCTGCCACGGCACTGAGCCTGCCGTGGTTGTATTCGGAAGCGGGTAAAGGTTGGCGATTGACTGACCGACCGGGTTGATCCGGTTTGTCGGGATTTTGTTGCCGGGAAACGGATCTCGAACCCAATTGCTGCCAACGGCGTGCCCTGATGCGGGATCGTAGATGGGCATCAGCTGTCCAGTGGCGCTAAACGTCTGAGAGAAATCGCCTGCCCGTTGAGCTGCCGTCGGAACGGATGAGATGTCGTTCGTTGGGAACACGATGTTCTGCTGGTAGCTCTCCCACGAGGTAAAGAAAAACGTCCGGTCTTTCCCTTTGTAGACCTTAGGAATCCATACCGGCGCTCCGAAACTGAAGCCGTATTGGTCGAGCGTGTTGTAATCGCGAGCCGTGATGCCTTTCGAGTTGTTGGCAAAACTATTGGCGTTCAACCAGGGACGTTTCAGGAACTCGTAAGCGGACCCATGAATTTGATTGGTCCCGCTATTCGTCACAATGCTGATCACTCCTCCGCCGTTGTGGCCGTACTGCGAATCATAGGCGTTTGCAATCACTTTCAATTCCCGTACGGCATCGTTAGGCGGGACGAACGCGATGCTGGGCTGAGATTGGTAGACGACGGTGTTCGGCGACCCGTCAAGCAGAAACTCAGTGCTCAGAGACGTACTCCCGTTGATGGACCAAGTCGTTAAGCCGGAATTAGAGAACGGCGTCAGGTCATAGCGAGGGTTTGTCGCAACGACACCGGGCGCCAAAGTGGCGAGAAGGATAGGTGTTCGCGTGATGGTTGGCAGCTCCGCCAGCGCTTTCGTCTCAATGACGGCTCCGCGGTCCGCTTTTTCGGCCTCGAGCAGGGGAGCCTCGCTCGCAACGGTAACCGTCTCGGCCTGGTTTCCAAGCTGGAGCGAAACGTCCAGGGTCGCGGATTGGTTCGTTTCGAGCTGTATCCCTTCGCGAACATACTTTCGGAATCCGCTCATCTCCGCCGTTAGCCGATAATTACCTGGGTTCACAAACAGGAAGTGATACTGCCCGAGCTGGTTGCTCTGGGTTGTGGCTTCTACGGACGTATCGACGTTGACGAGCCGTAACGTCGCATCAGATACGGCAGCTCCCGACTGATCGCTGATGGTCCCGCTCAACGTGGCTCGGGTCTCCTGCGCCTTTGAATCGAGTGCGAGAAAACTCACTGCAAGCAGCAGAGCGAGAACAATGGACGAACGACTGGGCGCCATGATTTTGAACTTTCCTCCGACAGACTGGGTGTCTGCCAAAGTACCACGACTGGTCTGGCCAATGCATCAAATTATGTGAAAAGCAGTGTACAGTCCGATAATCAGGAATGCGGTAGCGACTTTCAGGAACGTCAAGGCGAAAATGTCGCGGTAAGCCACGCGGTGAGTCAGGCCTGCAATCGAAAGCAGAGTGATGATCGCGCCGTTGTGGGGCAGCGTGTCCATACCGCCGCTTGCCATGGCTGCAACCCGGTGTAACACTTCGTGGGGCACATTGGCCGCTGCTGCCTGCTTCAAGTACACATCGCTCATTGCTCCAAGCGCAATACTCATACCGCCCGAAGCCGAACCTGTGATGCCGGCCAGGATATTGCTTGTGACCGCGACATTTACCAAGGCATTCTCCGTGGAAGATGTGACGCTGCGACTAACAATCAAGAACCCGGGCAAGGTGGCGATCACTGCGCCGAAGCCGTACTCCGATGCGACGTTCAAGACCGCAAGCGCAGCACCTGCCGTTGCGGTATTGATCGCAACCCGGAGCGCCTGAACACCTCTCGAAAAGCACCACGGCAAAACAAACAAGATCGCAATGGCCAGGGCGCATTCGATAGGCCACAAAGCACGGAATGGCTGGGTGTCTAATTTGTTTGCAGAGATCCCGACAGCTTGGAAATCGAACGTTTGGCCGAAATGCCCCGGCAGCACGCGCGTGAACAACAGGTTGAGAGCGCCGACGAGTACGAGCGGTACCGCGGCCAGCCACGCCGACGTATGCCGAGCACGGCCGTCGGGACTCTCCGGTTCATTCAGGTGATTTCCGCCATATCCCTCCCCATTGCGGGCAGCTACTCTGCGGCGCCATTCGAGATAAAGAAGGCCCGAGCCGCACAGGACAGCCGCTCCAATGAGTCCGAGCCGAGGGGCGGCCCACGCCGTCGTGTGGAAGAAGGTGGTCGGGATCAGATTCTGCACCTGGGGCGACCCGGGGATGGCGTCCATGGTGAACGTGAAAGCGCCGAGAGCAATCGTGGCCGGCAGTAGTCTTTTGGGAATGTTGGAGGCGCGGAACAATTCCGCCGCAAAAGGATAAACGGCAAAAGCCACGACAAATAGCGAGACACCGCCATAGGTCAATAAGGCGCAAACCAGAACCACGGAGGCGATGGCGTAAGCCGGTCCCACAACGGCTAAGACGGCCCGGATGATCGAACTCGCGAATCCCGAGAGTTCCATCATCTTGCCGAAAATTGCGCCGAGCAGAATGACGGGGAAATACAGCTTCACGAACCCCACCATGCGTTCCATGAAGATGCCGGAATGTACGGGAAGCGCCGCGCCCGCATCGGTGCACAGCACGGCCAGCAGGGCCACGATAGGCGCGAAGAAAACAACGCTTACGCCACGGTAAGCGACAAACATGAGTAGGGCTAATGCGGCCAGAACAATGGCAACCTGCATGAAGTCCGAGCGTCAGGCCTTCGTGTTTGCGTTCAAATAGCGGTCCACGCGGACCTTCGCCGTGATGGCGTGAGCGAGCATATTTTCGAGCTCGCATTGTCGCTCCGTCACTTGGCCAATCTCAACGCTTGCCTCGCGCGTCATCCGCTGATACGTGCAGGTCTTCATGAATTTGCCGACCCAGACACCGCCAGTATAACGGGCCGCACGGCTTGTTGGCAGAATATGATTCGTACCAATCGTCTTGTCCCCGTAGGCAACGGTGGTCTCTTCGCCGATGAAGAGTGAGCCATAATTGACAAGCTTATCGATGTAAGCGTCCTCATTCTGGACGTGTAATTCCAAGTGCTCCGGAGCGTACTGATTGCTCATTTCAATTGCTTCTTGTTCGGAATCGGCAACATAGACGATACCGTTGTCGCGCCAGGATAAATTCGCAACCTCTCGTGTCGGCAGCACGGCGAGTTGCGCCTCGAGTTCCGATACAACACGGGAGGCAAAATCTGAGCTACGGCAAATCAGGCAGACTCCGCTTGCAGGATCATGCTCGGCTTGGCCCAGGAGATCGCAGGCGACCAACGATGGATCCGCGTCGTCGTCGGCAATGATCAAGATCTCCGTGGGCCCCGCCAGAAGATCGATGCCGCACCTGCCGAACAGTTGCCGCTTTGCTTCAGCAACGTATTTGTTTCCTGCTCCGCACAACATATCCACTGGTGGGAAATCGTCCAGGCCGAACGCCATCAGAGCCATTGCGGGGACGCCGCCGAGTATGTAGATGCCGTCGGCACCTGCCTTATCGATCGCGTTGATTGTTGCCGGAAAGAACCCCTTGCCTTTCACTGGTGGTGTACATGCGATGATTTGCTTTACGCCGGCTACTCGCGCGGGAATAATGCTCATTTGAGCGGAGCCGAACATGGGATAACGGCCACCGGGAATGTAGCTTCCTACGAACTGGACCGGGATGTGGCGGTGTCCCAGAATTACTCCAGGACGCGTTTCGACCTCCAGCGGCTGCAGTGTGCCAAGTTGTGCCTCAGCAAAAGCACGAACATTTGCCTGGCAGAAATCTGTGTCCTCTATGGCTTGATGCGAAAGCTGATCGCGTGCCCCCTCAATCTCCGACGAAGTAAGACGGAATTTGGGCGGATCCCAATCGTCGAATTGCCGGCTGTACTTTCGCACCGCATCCATGCGATCCCGCTCCAGCTCGATCAGCATTTTCGAGACTACGGCCGCAGTCTCGGCGTCGTTCTCGAACAGCCGGTGCTGTCCGTTCTTGAAAATTGTCATGCAGAATATTACGTCGCCGCCAGGACCAACGTGCGACAGCAAACCACTGTAGCAAGCGGTCGGAACGGGCCGGTCGCTTCGTTATCATGCGTGCATGGAGAATCGAAGGAACGTTTTGAGGTGGGTGGCGATGGCCGCGAGCGCGGGCACTCCGCTCGTGGCAGACGGAGGCCAACATCTGCGGGACGAGGTAATCACTGAAGAGAAAGCAAAGCTCACCCGGGATCCTTTCGGCGACACTCGCGTCTTTTTCGAAGGCCCAACGTCTCAGCTGAAATCCATGACGGCCGGCAGTCTCCTCCTCAAGCCCGGGATGGAGCCGCATCCGCCACACCAGCATCCCGAGGAAGAAATTATGATCGTCACGAGTGGCAACGGCGAGATCCTGGTAGGAGGGAAGAAGGTCAACGTGGGTCCCGGCTCGATGATGTACTGCGAATCGAACCAATTGCACGGCGTAAAGAACACTGGCTCGGAGCCCTTGCTGTTCTACTACTGCAAGTGGATCGCGTAGTTCTCAGTAGTCCGGCGGGTTCTGAGAGCGGAGCATCGGCGCCACCGCTTCTGCTATGGCGTGGCCGAGTTTCAGCTGCTGGTCGGGGTCGAGATGGACTCCATCGTTCGGACTGGAAGTCGTGACATTCTCCGCATCAAACAGCGTGCAGCCCAGCTCAGATGCTGCCTGTGCGTACGCTTCCCCCAGGCCGGCGCTCCGCTGTTCGGCGTCGCGAAACTTGGGGGCAATGGCACCCTTGGGCGACCGCACTCTCGGCGGGCACACCAACAGAATCGGCGGCACCGGCATGCCGGGTTCGATCGGAGCTTTGCGAATTTCGTTCACCAGAGTTGTGATGCCTTGGGCAGCTGACCAGGCATCGTTATAGGGATGTGAAAACTGGAAGTCGTTCGATCCCAAAAACAAAACGACAAGCGAGAGCGGCGAATGAATCTCCATCACCTGCGCGAGTCCCGCAAGTCCGTTTCGGCCGGGCTTGAACGGGTCGTCCCAGACAGTGCGCCGGCCATTCAGGCAGTCCTCGATCACCCGCACCGACAATCCGGATGCCAGCAAGGCATTTTCCATCACTCCGGGCCAACGTTTTGCAAAGGGTAAGCGCTCCCGAGTATTGGGAATGATCCCCCAGCTAAGTGAATCTCCATAGACCAGAACACGATACATGCGATGGGATCAGTTTACCTTCCGGATAGCCGGCGCTGAGGTCATGCCGGGAAGCGGTCGAACATCGCACCGAAAGTAGTATCGTTACTCAGAGAAATACTGAGGGTCATTTGACAAAGAAACGAATTTTGATTCTGTTCGCCTGCACCCTGCAGATTTGCGCGGCGGCGGACCTCACGGGCAACTGGCTCGCGAGCGAGGAACAGGCTGACGGTACTTCGCGGCGCACGTATCTGAATCTGAAGCAGGAAGGCTCGCAGGTCACCGGAACTGCGCGTCTCGGCTACACCTACCTCGACATAAAGCAGAGCACCAGTAGCGGGGCCGACGCTTACTCGCTGACGGTGAACTCTGGCCGCCCGAATGCGGCCGATATGAGAATCGATATCAAGCTTGTCGGAGATGAACTGCAGGTTGAAACGCGACGCCGTCCCAACGCTCCCCTGATGCATCTTGTGGCCCATCGAGTTCCGGCGGGCGAAGGTGCCAAGCCGGCGCGCCTGCCCCTGCCAGAGCTCCACAAAGTCCCGTACAACGGTCTCGCGAAGACACCGCCGATGGGATGGAACAGTTGGAACAAATTCGCCGGAAAAGTGGATGATGCAGGCGTACGGGCTGCGGCTGATGCCATGGTGTCAACCGGTATGAAGGACGCCGGTTATCTTTACGTCAACATCGACGATACGTGGCAAGCCGATCGCGATCCCCAAGGCAACATCCGCACCAACAAGAAATTCCCGGATATGAAGGCTCTTGCAGATTACGTGCACAACAAAGGGCTAAAGATCGGGATTTATTCTTCACCCGGTCCGAACACCTGTGCCGAATACGAGGGCAGCTATGGCCATGAACTGCAAGATGCGCGCACGTACGCCGCGTGGGGCATGGATTATCTGAAATACGACTGGTGCGGCGCCAGCAATATCTACAGTGATCAGGACATGCAGGCGGTTTATCAGAAAATGGGCGATGCTTTGCGTTCGGTCGGACGCCCCATCGTCTTTAGCCTGTGTCAGTACGGACGAGCCGATGTCTGGAAGTGGGGACCGGACGTGGGTGGAAACCTGTGGCGAACGACCGGAGATATCCGAGACGCGTGGGATTCGATGACCAAGATCGGCTTCAATCAAAACGATTTGGCGCCGTATGCAGGCCCGGGACACTGGAACGATCCCGATATGCTCGAGATCGGAAACGGGCACATGACGGATACCGAGTACCAGACGCACATGAGTCTGTGGTCAATGCTCGCGGCGCCGCTCCTGGCCGGGAACGATCTACAGAATCAGACGAAAGAGACCCTGGCGATCCTCACAAATCGCGAGGTGATCGCCATCGATCAGGACAAAGCCGGTAAGCAAGGCAAGCGGCTGTCGCAGTCAGGAGACAGCGAAATCTGGATTCGGGACCTGGCGGATGGCAGCAAGGCGGTCGCGTTTTTCAACCGTGGTGGTGAGACATCGCAAGTAACTCTGAAGTGGTCGGATGCGGAGTTCACATCTGCTCCAAAAAGGGTTAGGGATCTCTGGTTGCACAAGGACCTGAAGCTCGATGGACCCGAATACAAGGCTTCGGTGCCGTCCCATGGCGTCGTAATGCTCCGAGTCCACGCCTAAAGCAAAAAGAGGTACAAGCCGTCTCGGGCTTGTACCTTCTTTGAACTCAACAACAACCTCCAGGAAGAACTGCTGATTCAGGCCTTTTTCTTCTTGGGCTTTTTCGTTTCTTTCTTGCGGTCCATTCCTTTAGCCAAGGGTCGTCCCTCCTCAATCTGATTATGAACCCGAGTTCAAGGAAAACGAAAACAGGGTGTCGCCCGCGGCGACGAGTATATATTGCTTGCCGTCAATCATGTAGGTGATGGGCCCAGCGCTCGGGGTCGCCGTGAGGCCGGAATGCCACAGAATTTTGCCTAATTTCGCTTCAAAAGCGATCAGGTTGCTGTTGTTGCTCGTGAACAGCAGATTTCCGGCGGTGGAGAGATTCGAAACAACACCAGTGCCGCTGGCCCACTTGTGTTTCCAGACGATCTTTCCGGTCTTATAATCGATTGCGAGCAGAGATCCCGCGTCGCCTCCCACAACACTGTCCAGGCCCGCCCATCCTTCTGGTTTTTCGTCGGTGTCGGTCAGATAGTACAAGCTGTAGAGCCGATTGGTGCCGACGTAGAACAAACCTGTATCGGGATTAAAGGTGGGAGCCGGCCAGTTCGTCGCGCCATTGCTTGGGGGCGAAACCAAGACACCATCGGTCGTGGGATATTTTTTCGGATCCGGAATAGGCTGTCCATTTGCATTCAATCCCTTGGTCCAATTCAGCGAGTCGATGAGAGGCGTGGTGAGGATGTGCTTGCCGTTGGTTCTATCCAGAACGAAAAAGAAGCCGTTCCGGCTTGCCTGGATAATCAACTTTCTCGGTTTGCCGTCGATCTCACCGTCGACAAGGACCGGGGTCTCCTGCGCATCCCAGTCGTGAACGTCATGAGGCGAAACCTGGTAATACCAGACGAGCTTGCCGGTATCCGGATTCAACGCGACGATCGAGCACGTGTAAAGGTTGTCTCCTTTGCGGCTCTTCTCGGCCATGACCGGATTCGGATTGCCTGTTCCCAGATAGTAGAGGTTTAGTTCGGGATCGTAAGTCCCGGGCATCCACGTTTGACCGGTTCCGTGTTCCGCAGCATATTCATCTGGCCAGGTCTCGAGCGCCGGATCGCCTTTGCGCGGCGTACTCCACCATTTCCACTGCACGGCGCCCGTTTCGGGGTCGTGCGATTCGAGAAACCCGGGATTGTCCAGGTGATCCCCGCCGATGCCAACAAGAATGTGGTTGCCGACCACAATGGGAGCCGCCGTCGAGGTGTAGTCGAGCTTCGGGTCAGCGATCTGAACCTTCCACTTTTCTTTTCCCGTCTTGGCGTCCAGGCAAATAAGATGGCTGTCGGGACTCTCGAAATAGAGCCAGTTCTCGTACATGCCGACGCCGCGATTCCCGATGGTGCTGCCGGTGTTCGGCGGGTATTGATAGTGCCAAAGCTCGCGCCCTGTTCTCACGTCAGCCGCCCACACATTGTTCGGCGCTGTGAAATAGAGAACGTCGTTCACGAGCAACGGGGTCGATTTAATTTGGACGCCCGTTGCCGCGTTAGTGCTGGTGAAGCGCGAAGCCCAGGCGAGCGACAGGTTGCGAACGTTCTCGGACGTGATTTGCTTGAGCGGGCTAAAGCGGCGGCCCGAGTAGTCGCCGTTATATGTGGGCCAGGCATTCGGCGGCTGTTTCAGCAGGGTAGCCGGATCGAGTTCCTGTCCAAGCGCGATTGCGCAGATAGCTGGGGCGAGACAGAATAAGAACTTTCCACGCATGGCTATTTCAAACTCGCAAGGTAGGCAGTCATGTTGTGTATGTCATTGTCGGAATATTTCCCGAGCATTTCTGAGTGTTTCTGAAGAGGATCGTCGATCTCGATCTTGGGAGAGTCGCCGTTGCGTTCGAATGAATGGAAGCGATTTTCGGAGTCTCTGAGCGAAACCGCGAAATCATCCATACGGTCGAGCGTCCCGCTGATCTTCTCGCCGGACGCAAGCGTTACCGTAACTTTGGGGGCCAGTTTGGCCGCATCTGCCGCACTTCCGCCGCGTCGAGCCGACCGGGGATAAATCCACCTGGCCTGCAAGGCAAGCGGATCATATTTCTTGCCGATTCCCGCCAAATCCTTGGACGCCGAATGGCATGAGCTACAACCGCCGGGGCCGTTGAAATAAGCTTCACCCCGCTTGGGATCGCCGGTCAGGACATCTTTGAACACGTACGTCGTCCTGTGCCCGGCCTGGTAAGTGCGTACATGTAGCCAGGCAACGATGTCTGAAATTTGTCCTTCGGATAACGGCAGCTTCGGCATGCCCTTATCGGGACGGCCTTCCCGGATGACAGGCGCGATTAAGATGCCTTTCTCGTCATCGAGAACCAGAAGGGAACGAACGAGATTTGGAGCGCCCGGACCCCCCTTCGCTGCGGCTCCGTGGCATCCGGCGCAGTACGTCGCGAATGTCTTCCCTCCGCGCTCCACGGCCGCCGGGTCCTGTTTCGATGCGGCGATGGCGGCCGGGCTGAGCCCGTCTGCCGTCTTTGCGGTATTCGCGTCTTTCAC
The DNA here is from genome assembly GCA_045807925.1 of Bryobacteraceae bacterium. Taxonomy (GTDB): domain Bacteria; phylum Acidobacteriota; class Terriglobia; order Bryobacterales; family Bryobacteraceae; genus Bog-105. The sequence goes on from JBJMGK010000115.1 coordinate 78,991, forward strand.
GGTGGGACGGGCCGGGAATGTAGCGGCGGGTTCCTGGCCCGCCGGCACGCATTCAACCGACGTGAGAAACAACGCGACCCACATCACTCGCCTAAAGTGCAGCCTGAACATGTAAGCTCGACAATCCCCTGCAACCTCAGTATATTTTGCGACGTTTCGGGCACCCGCTAACGTAGAGAAATGAAAGTGATTTCGTCAAAAGAGCTGTTGACGACTAAGATTTTTTCGGTGGTGGAGGAAGTAGCTAAAGATTCAGGCGGGTTTGAGATCCAACGCGCCATCGTCAGGCATGCGGGCTCTGCGGTAATTTTGATTGTCGACGAGAAGGAGCGCATTCTGTTGGTCAAGCAATATCGGCTCCCCGCGCAAAAAGAGCTTTGGGAACTTCCGGCCGGGCGATTGGATCCGGGGGAAAACGCTTTACAGGCCGCAAAGCGCGAGTTGCGGGAAGAGACCGGCTTCCGCGCAAAGAAATGGACAAAGTTGACGAGCTTTTGGGCAAGCCCGGGATACGTCGAGGAAAAGATGAACGTTTTTCTTGCAACCGAACTCATTGAGGGAGAGCAGGAGCCAATGGACGATGAGCGAATCGAAACAAAGTGGTTCACCCGTAAGGAACTGCATTCGGCTATCCTCGACGGCAGAATCTCGGATGCAAAGACTCTGATTGGATTTTTCTTCTGGCTAGAACACCGCAAAGTAAATCGTGTGAACCGCTAGCCGGCGTGACTGCTTGCGGGTTCACAAGCGAACAGCTTCAATTTTCAGGGGGCGATCCATCAATTCCCGCAGTGCCATCCGGGGTTCTTTCCCTTCGAAAAGAATCTCGTGCATCTTGTTGATGATCGGCAGATCCATGTCCAGTCGCCGACTCAACTCGAAAGCCGCCGCGCATGTGCCAACGCCCTCTGCCACCATGTTCATGCCAGCAAGGATCGAGTCCAGCCGTTCGCCGCGGCCAAGCTGGATTCCTACCGATCGGTTGCGCGAAAGATCCCCGGTTGCGGTTAATACGAGGTCTCCGAGGCCGGCCAAGCCGCTCAGGGTTTGAGCATTGCCACCCAGGCGGACAGCAAGGCGGGTGATTTCGGCTAGTCCCCGGGTAATCAAAGCGGCGACACTGTTGCTACCCAACCCAAGCCCGTGGCAGATGCCGGCGCCGATCGCGACGACGTTCTTCAGAGCGGCTCCGGTTTCAACCCCGACCACATCCGGTGTCGCATAGAAGCGCAAGTCTGGCGTCGCAAGCGCCCGCTGAACGTCTTCGGCGAAAGCAAGGTCTTCGGACGCGACAACCATGGCTGCGGGTTGCCGCTCGGCAACTTCCCGGGCGAATGTGGGGCCCGAGATCACAGAGATTGCCCTGTCGTCGTCCCATTCGAGGACATCGCGCGCAACCGCGGACATGCGGAGCAGGCTTCCTTCTTCGATTCCTTTTGTAGCGCTGACGAATTTCGCACTCGGCGGTATACGACACCGCAGTTTGCTCATCGTGCTTCGGAAGAATGCGGACGGAACAACACTAATCACGAATTCTGCTTCAGCCAGGCAAAGTTCGCCATCGGCGCTGATTCTGACGTTCGGCGGGATTGTGAACCCCGGGAGGTAACGCTCATTCTGGCGGGTTGCCTTCATCACGGATGCGTTCCCGGCGTTGTGGACCCAGAGACTGATGGTTTCGAAACGGCCCGACAATGCGATTGCCAGGGCGGTTCCCCAACTGCCGGCGCCCAGAATGCAGAGTGTCTTCAGCGGAGCCGTGGAAGCGGCGCCCTGAAGCATGTTGCTATGCAGTCTTTCCGCCCTTCAAGCTGAACACGTGCTCCTCCCCTTTCAGAAGCCTTTCAATATTGGCTCGATGGCGAAACACGATCAGGAGCGCGGTGGCGATTCCAGCCAGCAGGATCGGAAAGGGATAGGTTTGTAGACGCCAGAGAATGAGAGGGAAGACAAGTGCGCCCACGATCGAAGCGAGCGAAACATACTTCGTCAGCGCGAAGATCGCGAGAAAGACGAGGGTCGTGATGCCCAAAGCTAGTGGCGCAACATAGAGGAACGCACCCACGAAGCAAGCGACTGCCTTACCTCCCTTGAACCGCAGGAACACGGGATAGCAGTGTCCGACTACCACGGCAACTACGGCGAGCGCCAAAGCATTTGCGTCCCCGCCATTTACCACACCGGCGATCAATACGGCCAGATAGCCTTTCAGAATGTCGAGCAGCAGAACGACAATTCCTGCTTTGCCGCCCGAAGTGCGGTGGACATTGGTAGCACCGATGTTGCCGCTACCCATACTGCGGATGTCTTTTCCGGTTGAGAGCCGGACGAACCAGTAACCGAAGGGAAGTCCTCCCAGCAAATATGCCAGGAGCGTGGTCAGAATAATGGGCAAAGATGCGGGCACTGTTAGATGTTAAGAAGCGGCAAGAACCGTTTCGAAGTGGAAATCTTTGAGCTTACGATAAACGCTTGCGTTTGATCCCGGGTCGCTGCGATACAAGCTGAAAGAATGGACTTCAAAATCGCCGAGACTGGAGGGCTGGAAACTTTCAAGTTTCTGACGTAAGCGCTGCAGCGGCACGGGCCGCTTGACGCGCGCCAGCGTCAGATGTGGTGTGTATGGCCGCTTTTCTTTAGGCACGCCGAGTTGTTCCAGGCAATTTCTCGTTTCGTCGCCAAGCTGCTGCAGCAGAACGCAAGGCTCGGTTCCAATAGAGAGTACATGCGGCGACCGTGCGTTCGGAAACCAGCAGAAATCGTTTAATTTCACTTCGAAGCTATCGCGAGGCAACAACGATGAGAGCGCATTCGTCAGCTCCTCGAGACGCGCTTCCGGCCAGTTCCCAATAAAGCTGGTCGTCATGTGCAGATTATCCAGAGGACTCCAGTTGATCTGCGCTTCGGGGCGTAACGCGCTCAGCAGTCGTTCGAGCCGAATCAGCAGAGGGGGAGGAAGCTCGATCGCTGTGAAAAGTCGCATTGTTGGGGCCCGTGCTAATGTTCTAACGTATTTTGCCATTGCGTGACAAATCTGCTCCCCGAAAGACGGGAAGTTCACGTTCCGCCGTTGAAGATCCATGGCCTTACGATCGGCTCCTCCGTGAAACGACTCCTATGAATCTGGCGCGATTTGAGCAGCCCGCAACCGAGCTTGCACAGAATCTGCTCGGCTCTGTCTTGCGCCACGGTACGGTAGCCGGAATGATCGTTGAGACGGAGGCCTATTTAGGACTGGATGATCTCGCAGCGCATGCTTCCAAAGGAAAGACCGAACGCACCAAGGTTCTGTTTGGTCCGGCAGGGCACGCCTATGTCTATTTCATCTACGGGATGCACGAATGCTTAAACGTCGTTGCCGATCGCGAAGGTTCTCCCGGTTGTGTGCTGATCCGGGCTCTCGAGCCGCTTTCGGGCCTCGAACAAATGTATGAGCGCCGCCATTGGCACGGGTCGCCTGTTGGGCTTGCGAATGGGCCGGGTAAATTGACTCGGGCGCTTGCCATCACTCGGAAGCAGTACGGCGTTCGCCTCGATAAGGGAGATTTGACGGTCCGCCAATGGCAGGAGAAATCCGCCTTCCAGATTGGTGTAACTCCCCGTATCGGCATCAAAGAATGCGCAGACTGGCCGCTGCGGTTCGTCTGGTCGGGTCATCCCTGCCTGAGTAAGCGAAACGCCTAGCAGCCACATGTAGCAATGTAGCAACATGAGGGGAATGCTGCGGCACGCCACCATTCTCTTTGTACTCCTTGCTTTAGCCTTTCGCGTCAGCGCCGATGAGCAAACCCTCCAGTCTCGAGTCAAGCAAAAGCTCGCCGCTTTCCCCGGCAGCGTCACTCTCTATGCCAAGAATCTTAGGACAGGCTCAACTTTCGGCATTCAGGGAGAGCGGCCCGTGCGCACCGCCAGCACGATCAAGTTGGCGATTATCGTCGAATGCTTTGCCGAAGCGCCGTGGAGAGGACTCCGGAATCGCCCGGCCGCTTGTTCCCGGGCGAGCTCTTTTGCTTGGGCGAGTGCCTGATCCCGCATCACTGTGATCCAGGCGTTGATTTTCGGATTGTCCCTTTCGATGTTGGTCAATCAGGCTTCCGTCAAATCAACCGGGGACACCTTCTTCGAACGGATGAGCGAGGAAGCTTGTTTTAAGGAAAGCGCCGAAAGATTGCTGGGCAAGTCAGTTCTTGCTTCACTGCCCAAGCCGAGCCCAGCCTTCCGGAAACCAACGTACGTCGCGAGGGTGTCGGCATCGCTTACGCTCCGGTCTGGTCCGCGGCCTTGGACAGTGCAGGCACTTTGGTGTCCGGCTACAGTGGCGGTCTTCGGTTGTGCCAATCGGTCGCTTTTTGGCAAGCATGAACGAGTGCAAGGACATGAACCTCGGCAAACCGGGGACCACAGATTTGAAGGCCAATCGGCATGCCGGATTTCGAGAAGCCGCACGGCAGGCTGACCACGGGCAAGCCATATCCGTGAAAGGCCGCGTATTCTGGCTGAGATCCGGTTGGGACCGTGCTGCGGGGTTCGCTCTACCCGTGGCCGCAGGTGTGGAAGGTGCCGCGCGTTCGTTCGATGCAGCTCCAGCAAACAAAAGGGACTCTTCCACGGTGGGAGCTGGTCGCCTCATCGTTTGTGCGACTAACAACTCGATGTTCTGCTTTTCGAACAGAGTTTCATCCACTGTGCGCCGCACCATCTAACACTGTCCTTCCGTTTGATAGGCGGCACGGTCATATCGGGACTAAGGTTCGGTCTCTTTTCATACCATCCGGCAGCTCTTTCGTAAGCGTGGGCGAGAGCTAAAACGCGATCTTCCGAATAGCGTGGTCCGGCGATCATGAGGCCGATGGGCAACCCGCTCTTTGAAAATCTGCACGGCACGCTCACAGCCGGTATACCGAAGGTATTGAACGGTACGCAATTGGAGGTTTCTGCGGGCTCGTGTCCTCCGCCCACATTTTCCTAACGGGCTAGCGCGTCGTTGATTGTGCCGGCAACACACGCATAGTCGGCAGGGCGACCAGGTCATAATTGATGAACGACTCGTCAATGAGCTTACGCAGGCGCTGTAATTCCCATGAGAATGCCCAGTAGATCGTAGAAAGTAGCGACTCTCAAGCGCTAAGCCTTGATAGGCTCAGAGCAATTTTTCTTAGCAGGAAAAAAGGAGAGTCGCCATGAAGAAACCGTATCAGATTGAATCGCAGCGAGCCGTGAAGCGGCTCGAGGAAATGGTCGCGGATGGAAATCCGGCAGTGCAGATGGTGCTGCCGATGGCCGAGATGGTGGGCTGGTTGCGCGAAGGCGTGGGAGAACTGATCCGTCGGGCTGGA
>JBJMGK010000116.1:0-6482 GCA_045807925.1 Bryobacteraceae bacterium
TCGCTCCGCCGTCACTTCGCCCGCCGCGTTCAGCACGCAGTACTGGCTGCTTTTATCTCCCAGGTCGATACCGATCGTCAGCGCCTCTTCCTCGATCTTCTCCTGGGCCGCGCTTTTCGACAGCTGCTTCTTCTTCACGCTCGCTACCGACTTGTTATTCTTCTTCATGGCCGGTCTCCTTTGCACCCTCGAGTGCGTTTCTTTGGGGAGCTTACTGCATCCCGTTTGGGGTCCGGCCTTCTCATCCCATCTCATCCGGTGTACTTCGAGGCGTACAGCAGGCGGGTAAGAAAGAAATCGCCGAGTGATGGGATGACCATTTACCTGTGGAACGGCAGATCCGTGGCCCATCTCGATCCTCACAGAATGGAAGCAGGTTCAGTGTTTGCGGCTTCGACGGGACTCATCTCGGCTGATATGACAAGGGCGTGATCTGGGATGACGGGGTGACGCAAGTTGCGCTACGAAGGAACGCTCGCTATCAGTCGAATCGAGCCGTTCAAGACCTCCAAGGAGTTGAACCGGTCAAAGCCTCCAGGCATTCTCCGCCTCACCGACATTCCTTCTCCCAATCTTTTGGAGCCTGGAATTGCGGCGCACTCCTTGGGTTGGAAGTGCGATAGGGTCGTGCCTGGTCGCGACGGGGCCTGCTCTGGCAGTCGGCAACATGTTGCGGATTGCGTCGATGATGCTCACTGCTAGTGGAAACTTAATGGCCGCGCATTCGTGAGACTTCACCTTTCGTTCCGTGTGCTGATAGGGTATTTGTTCTGAGGAAGGAAGGGATTCAATGCGCGCTGCATCGCCTCATGTACACGCAGGTGGTTCCAGATGATGCCGTTTTCTTCCCGGCCTGCTAGCAAGCTAGTCTCTATGCCGTCATCTATAGAGCGGATCTTTACAGTTGTTGGCTTCGCTGAATTCAGTCACGTTGAAAACAGCTCCATTTCGTGTTTGATCTTCATGGCCCTGCTGTAACCGGTCTCGAGGGCCCATACTTCACCTTTCGTTCCGTGTGCTGATAGGGTATTTGTTCTGAGGAAGGGATTCAATGCGCGCTGCCCAACTCATCGCTCCCAGAACATTTCGGATTGCTGACATGCCAATTGAAGATCCCGGACCGGGAGAGGTGCAGGTCCGGATCGAGGCCGTTGGCGTCTGCGGGTCCGATCTGCATGCCTACTCCGAGGGTGGCGTTGGCAGCACTCCGAATGTCTACCCGATGGTACTCGGGCACGAACCGGCGGGAAGGATTGTGAAGACAGGCGTTGGCGTGAGCGGATTCGTTGCGGGCGACCGCGGGGCACTTGAGCCCGCGCTCTACTGTTATCACTGCGAGTTTTGTCTGACCGGTCACCACAACGTGTGTGCGAACATTCGCTTTCTGAGCAACCCTCACCATCCTGGTTTCTTCCGCGAACTGATCAACTTGCCGGCCGTCAACTTCCTGCCTATTCCCGGCCGGATGTCATTCGATGAAGCCACTCTTGCCGAGCCTCTGGCTATTGCCCTGCATTCTCTCCGCTTAGCATCCGTCCACTCGGGCGAAACGGTCGCGGTCATCGGTACCGGACCAATCGGGCTCTTAACGATCGCCACCCTTCGTGCCGCCAAGGCGGCACGAATCTGGGCAGTTGAAGCGGTGACACATCGCCGCGAGTTGGCCCGGAGCATCGGTGCGGACGTCGCGATCGAGCCAGGGGACGCCGTTAGCGAAATCCTCAGGGATACTGGCTACCGCGGTGTCGACTGTGCCATTGACTGTGCCGCCGGAGAAGACACGACGGGTCAGGCGATTCAGGTCACTCGCAACGCCGGCCGTGTCGTATTGACTGGTATTCATTCCACGCCGTTCTTGCGACTCGACGGGTCGGTGATGAGACGCAAGGAACTCACCCTCTTTAACGTGCGCCGATCGAACCACGAAACGGAAGAGGCACTGCAGCTACTCGAGGCACATCCTCAGTGGTTTTCACCACTGCTCACGCACACGAAAACCCTCGAACACATCGATGAAGCGTTCTCAATCGCGAGCCAATATCTTGATGGGGTCGGCAAGATGATCGTCAGGCCGTAGAACACGACAACTCGCCGCGAATGCCGGGTCGACGATTTGCACTCATCTAGCTTGCCACTCGGCGAAGGCCAACGTGACAATACCCATACTTTCAACGGAAGAGTCAGACCGGACACAAACGTAGTATGCCTGACAGAGCTCCGCTAAACTGGGCACTGCTAAGCGAATGCGGGAATGAGCGACATCTTCGTCAGTTACTCGAGCGCCGACCGGTCCCGAGTCAAGCCGGTCGTCGCGGCTCTGGAGCACCAGGGCTGGTCCGTGTGGTGGGACCGCAGCATCCTCGCTGGAAAGACTTGGGATCGCGTTATCGAAGAAGCGCTCGAAACTTCCCGGTGCGTCATCGTGCTTTGGTCCCGCGACTCGATCAAGCCTTCCTGGGTTCGAAATGAGGCTTATGAGGCCCAACAGCGGGGAATTCTCGTTCCCGCTTTGCTGGACCAAGTGAACATACCCCTCGCATTTCGCTCAATCCAGGCTGCAAACCTGGTCGGCTGGTCGGGAGCAGTGCCGAGCCCGCAATTCGACGAGCTGGCTCGCGCGGTTGCTGAAGTTCTGTCCGACTCGGACCGCCCAAAGCCGTTCGCAATGGAACGGCCGGATGGGGGCCGCCTAGCATGGATGGTCCAGCGGCGGTGGATATCTATCCTTATCGCGTTACCTGCGCTCTTTTGCTTGGCGGCGATCGTCTGGTACCTCCGAGCGCAACACGCGGAACTCACGCCGCTGTCGCAGTCCAGCAGACATCCCGCTGCGGAGGGACAGACAAACGACCCGGTAAGCAGGCAGGAGCCAATGCGAACCACAGCCCCTCGCGTAACGTCTCTAGCTCCTGCCGAAAATCCGAATGAAGAGACCCTACGTCCTCCGCGACGTAGAGGGCAGACGCTTGAACCCGGTCAATTGCACGTAAACCCGAAGGACGGGCTGGCCTACGTCTGGATTCCCTCAGGCGTTTTCATGATGGGCTGCTCCCCAGGTGACGGGCAGTGCACAAGCGAAGAAACGCCGACCCACTTGGTTGAACTTAGTAGCGGGTTCTGGATAGGTCAGACCGAAGTCACTCAGCGCGCTTTTCAACGCGTAATGCGCAGCAATCCAAGCACGTTTACTCTACAGGGATTCACCTCCAGGAATCTCCCGATTCCGCCTTACTTCGACCAGCCGAATCAACCCGTGGACAATGTGCCCTGGGCAACGGCAAAAGGCTATTGCGAGGCTGTCGGCGGGCGTCTCCCAACGGAAGCCGAGTGGGAATATGCTGCACGCTCCGGCACCAATGGGCCACGATACGGCGATATTGACAAGATAGCCTGGTATGTCCAGAACAGGGGTTCGTACGTTAGCTCGCATCCTGTTCGGACTAAGGAGCCAAACTCGTGGGGTCTCTACGACATGCTGGGCAATGTCATGGAATGGACCTTTGATTACTACGCACCTTATTCCGCGGGAGATGTCCGGGACCCTAAAGGTCCTGCGGGCGGCACCTATCGAGTCGCGCCCGGCGGTACCTATTACTTCGACGCCAATTATGCCAGAGCATCAGCCCGCCACCACTTGATCCTGGATCCAAGGGGATTGAACGTTGGTTTTCGCTGCACCCTCTAGCATCCGCATACCGCGCCTGGAAGGCTAACGACCTGGTTCCTATACCTCCCGATCGGTACTCGGACACTCTAGGTGATCGGATCAGTCCCGATCGGCCAGAAATGATCACGGCGGTGGAGTCGAGGACTGGCGGAGATCGAAAGCGCCGTATGGACTTGCCCCCATTTTTGGCACAAAAGGTTAAGGCTCAAAATTCATCGCATGGAGAATTTGAGTCATGGGGTTATCACGCCGGAAGTTCACGAGAGAGTTCAAGATTGCCGCGCTGCGGCAGTTGGATGCGGGTGTTTCGATTGCAGCCGTCGCCCGATCGTGTGAGATTGACCCGAACCTGCTGCATCGGTGGCGGCGGGATTTTCAGCAGGCACCTGAGCATGCGTTTCCCGGTTTGGGGAAGAAGAGAGGGGACGAGAACCAGGTAGCCGAGTTGGAGCGGAAAATCGGCCAACAGGCGTTGGAGATCGATTTTTTGAAACGGTGCTTGCAGCGCATCGAAGAACAGCGGATGCTGCAGGCGTTGAGTGGAAAGCCGCTATCTACCGGCAGGTCCGGCAAGAAATGAGTGCCAACGAGCTGGCGATTGAGCGGATGTGCGATCTGGCGGGAGTAAGCCGAAGAGGTTTCTACCGTTTCGAGCCCGATGTGAAACCTGCCGAGCGCGATATGGATCTGCGGGATGCGATACAACGAATCGCGCTCGAGATGCCGAGCTATGGGCGGCCGCGGATCACCGCCGAGTTAAGGCGGCGTGGCTGGGTGGTGAATCCCAAGCGGGTTCATCGAATCATGCGCGAAGATAATTTACTCTGCCTGCGTCGTCGGAAGTTCATTGTGACCACCGATTCGCGGCATGGCTTCCGGGTCTATCCCAACCTGGCCGGCCAGATGAAGCTGACCAACATCAATCAGCTTTGGATTGCCGACATCACTTATATTCGACTGGAGACCGAGTTCGTGTATCTGGCCATCGTTCTGGATGCCTTCTCGCGCCGTGTGATCGGCTCGCATTTCTATGGGCGAGCTTCGCTTTCGCGCTTTTTCCTGTCTGTAGCTATCAAAGCGTTCGCCGGTTTGTTCACGGGTTGCAGAAGTACAATCCCGACTCCCGTGTCGTTGCACGCGCTATAGCCCTGCGATGGGGTGTTTGCGGCCACCAAAGACGTCAGGTGGTGCCAGATGATGCCGTTCCAGCAATTCCAAGCGTAACCGATTTGTAACAATCGGGCCGGGTGCCCTGGTGCCTGTCTACCCCAGCAGTAGTGCCTTCCTACCCCAACAGAACAGGCTTCCCCCATAATGTTGGAAGAAGCGGATGCCACTTCGCTTTCGGCATGGCGCCTAGTTTCAGGTGTCTTCACCACCCCAACACATCGAAACTGGAGGAATTGTGTCCGCTATCCCCGTCCCCGTTTTTTCTGCCGGCACACTAAAACAAATGGGTTCAACATGGACCCCAGCGCGGTCGCGGCGTTCTCATCGTCTTTAGGCAGTTGGTGTGAGCAGGTTCGGCCGGGAATAGAGAAATTGTCTCTGGCCATTCATTCCTACGATGCGGAGCTCCGCAGAATCGATCCAGAACTGATGTGCCAGCTGGACCGAGCGGTTACCGGCTTATCGGTGAGTCTTAGTCTGAGAACGGCTCCCGGCACTAAACCGACTTACGCTGCTAAGCCGACTTTTGGAACGCCCCAGCTTCGCCCCACGGTTCTTCATCTCCTGTTCAGGCGACAACTATCTCCGACTCGCAGAATTCCTCGAGCGTAGATGACGCAAGGGCCAAATGCCAAAAGCGACGCTCCTTACTCGAAAGATCCAAGCAAAGAGAGGCCGAGCGTCTAAAGGAAGAACGCATCACAAACACCGAAATCTTCAAGGCGATTGGATACAAGGCCAACACTGCCTTCTATGCATGGCTGAAGTGCTCGACAGAGAAAAAAAAGCTACCTCCAGGAACAACGCAGCGAATTGAGAGATTTCTGAATCATGGTCAGTTACGCCCATCGGGGCCGGCTGAGGCAAATTGATCCTCATTCCACGACGCTTCGCCTTGCTGTAAAGACATTGGCTCCCTTCAGGCCCTGATCCAGGCGCAAGAGAAAGAAATCTAGAGCCACACGGTCATCCAACAGGGAACGGCACGCAACAAACTAATCACCACACCCCCACAAACAAATCACCACATCACCACTGTTTCGAAGCGGGCAGGACGGCTCGATCGCGGCGCGGACGGATGGAAATTGAAAGTGCAGCGCAAGACGCGAGGTCCGAGGTGAAAGCTAACGTTATCGGGAGTGTGCCGGCAGGTGAGGATCCGGAACTCTTCTTTGGTGGCCTGGGGTTCGCCGCAGCGAGGAGCAGGCTTGGCTGTTCCCTGCGTGATGGGAACGACTTTTCTGGGTTTGCGCATGTCGACATGCTAGGCAGATGGGAGCCGGGGCAGTCCAGTCATACCCGGTTTTCTGGTTGAGCCTGGAATCGTTACTCCGGGCGCTTGCTGTTCTGTGGGGACCGAGGGATGGATGGAGTGGCCGCACAGGATGGCGGCCAGAAAGAGAACCACAGACATGCCCCTTCCCGATACGACAGAATCAACCGTTGCGCACAGCGAAGAGCCCAGCCTAGTGCAACAGGTGACGAGCTTGGAAGAATGGAGGGTGCTCGCGAGCGCGTGGCCACTGAAACGACTGGTAGCGATCTGGAACGATCTGCCGGGCGTGCCCCCGGTCCAGAAGTTCACGAACCGGGAGATTGCCTTAGAACGGATCTGGCGGTCGGTGCACGGCGGAGAAGGAAGGCA
>JBJMGK010000117.1:0-6695 GCA_045807925.1 Bryobacteraceae bacterium
GAAGGGCAATCGGGATTGGGTACACTCTGTCATAGCGAAAGCCGTCTCCTCCTGGGCTGAAACATCTTGTGGCAAATATGTTTATGCCAGAGAAGACGGCTTTTTGCCAGACCCTGTGTGAGAATTCCGGGCTAGTTCTCTCGGACTTTCCCCCCATGTGGACGGCGGTTCGGTTGAGCGATGGCTTGAGCCAAACTTTCGGAACGTATACCGCCACGTTTTCTCAGGAAAATGGCGTGAATACAGTCCCTTTGACGCGGCTTGGCGACCCGACGCACAGGAATTTCCGTCCCCGGCGGTCTGCTCCATGTTCCGAACGTTTCAAGGCTGGACTGCGCTGACCCGGCAAGGTCAAGGAGACGGAACGCTGCAACTGATCCCGATTGCAAATAGCACGGTTTACGTGCTCCTCCGGGCCCTTCAAGACGATGTTCCCGAGACAGAGTTGTGCGGCGCAAAACCCGGGCGTGCTCTCTCCGTGGAGCCGGAGTGGCACAGTCTCTTGCTAGAAGCGTTGACGTCCATTCCGCTTATGCAACCCGGTGACACTGTGTTCTGGCACTCCGACGCCGTCCATGCCGTCGAGAGCGACCACAAGGGCACTGGCTACAGCAACGTGATGTACATTGCCTCCACCGTTGGCTGCGAGAAGAATAGCGCTTATTTGGCAAAGCAAGCGCCCGCATTCCTGTCAGGTAAAACGCCGCCGGATTTCGCTCCCGACAACTTCGAAGTGGACTTTCGAGGCCGTGCGACAGAGGCGGATCTGACGCCGCTGGGCCGGAGTCAGATGGGTCTACCTCCGCTGGAGGCACCCGTCAAGCGGGGGTCGAAGGAATTCGCTAAAGCGACGGTCTAGGCACTCCGCAGGACGGGGCTTTACGCCTCGTCCTACGATCCGTTGGAGCGATTGTCGGTTGGTAAGTTATCAACTTGCCCAAAAGCTTAATTTCATGGCCAATTCACTCACGACGAGACCGACCGCTATCGTGACCGGCGGCGCCCTTCGCGGCATCGGGCGGTCTTGTGCAATCGCGATCGCCCAATCGGGGTTTAACGTTCTTGTGAACGATCTCGTGATTGACGAGGATGCGGCCTCTTACCGGCAACTTGTCTTAGAGATCGGGAAGTCAGGTGCAGAAAGTATGTTCTTCGCTTGCGACGTTGCCGATCTCGAACAGCATACGCGGTTGATCGAAGCGGCAGCGTTACGCTGGGGAAGAATCGACTGTCTTGTCAACAATGCAGGTGTCGGTGTTGCTAAGCGTGGCGATCTCCTGGAAGTTACGAGCGAAAGCTTCGATCGCTGCATCCGCGTGAACACAAAGGCAGTTTTCTTTTTGAGTCAAGCCGCGGCCAGGCACATGCTGGAGCAAGGCGAAATTCGAGGGCAGCATCGCAGCATCATCAATATCACGTCGAGCAATGCCGTCGCCGTATCCACAAGTCGCGGCGAATACTGCGTTTCAAAGTGTGCGTCGAGTATGACGACGCGCTTGTTCGGCGTCAGGCTGGCAGCTGAAGGCATCGGCGTTTATGAGGTCCGGCCGGGAATCATTGATACCGAAATGACCCGTCCGGTCAAAGATAAATACGATGCTCTCATTGCGGATAGCGTGCCGGCTCGACGCTGGGGCTTCCCCGTTGATGTCGCGTCAGCAGTGTGTTCGATGGCCGCAGGCCGTTTACTCTATACCGTCGGTCAGGCTGTCACGGTAGACGGCGGTCTTACGGTTCCGCGATTTTAGGAATCAAAATGCTTCACGAAGGGTCATCGCATGGAATCTGAAATCGTATTTTCGCGCAACGAGCAGTTTGGGGTTACGTGTGGCGAAATCACGCTGAATCGTCCCGAAAAGGGAAATGCGCTCACTCTCCCGATGCTCCAGCGTTTGGATTCGATCGTCTCCGAGATTCAAACTGATCACGAAGTGAGAGCAGTCGTAATTCGCGCGCGAGGGCGGTTCTTTTGTACGGGCGGCGATATCGAAGCCTGGGGTTCGCTTTCGCCAGACGAAATGGGCCGTGATTGGATTCTGTATGGCATTCATGTGTTTGAGCACCTCGCTGCGCTGCCGCAGCCGGTAATTGCCGCGATTTCGGGTCACGCCCTCGGCGGTGGACTTGAATTGGCTTTGGCAGCCGATTTCCGCGTCGTAGTTAAATCAGCAAAATTCGGTTCGCCCGAAGTGACGCTTGGCATGATCTCCGGCTGGACGGGGATTCGGCGCTTACCCGAGATGATCGGGGTTGCCCGGGCGCGTCATCTCACGTTGTTGGGCGCTCCGATCACAGCGGAACTCGCACTCAACTGGGGACTGCTAACTGGCTTGGCCGATGACGTAGAGGACTTAGAGCGACAGCTGACCAGTTGGCTGGAAAGGTTATGCGCGAACGCGCCGCGGGCAATGGCGCTCACCAAGGGCATCCTTGCGACTACCCACGCAGACTTGCGTCAGCACCATGCCAGCGCTGCGGCCCAAGCACTCTCGACGGAAGATTGCAAGGAAGGCGTGCGTGCCTTTCGAGAGAAACGCAAGCCCGTCTTTCGAAACCATTGAAAAGCAAACATGAACACCACGTCATTTTTGGAGGCTCGGGAAGCGGCAGATCTGATTCGTGATGGAGACACAGTCGCCGTCAGCGGTAACGGGGCAGGAATGGTGTCGCCGGAAGCCATTTTTACAGCCTTGGAGCAGCGTTTTCTGGAAACTGGCCATCCCCGGGACCTAACGCTGGTCCACTCGCTGGGCATAGGCGACCGCGACGCGCTTGGGACGAGTCGCTTTGCACACGAAGGAATGCTGCGAAAAGTCATTGCGGCACATTTCACCTGGTCGCCGAAAATGCAACAACTTATTCGCGAGGAGAAGATAGAAGCGTATTCTTTCCCCGGCGGGGTTGTGCAGCAACTGCTGCGCGAAATCGGAGCCGGGCGTCCCGGCCTGTTCACGCATTCCGGGCTGGGAACCTTTGTCGATCCCCGTCAGGACGGCGGACGATGCAATCAGCGCAGCCGCGAGGAAATCGTCGAGCTAATGCAGGTCGACGGCAAAGAAATCCTGCGCTACAAGCCATTCAAAGTGGACGTAGCGATCATCCGCGGCACCTACGCCGATACGCGAGGCAACGTGAGTCCCGAGGAGGAACCGATCGACCTGGATATTGACACGATGGCGCTGGCCGCCCACAACAGCGGCGGACGGGTTCTTGCCCAGGTAAGACAAGTTGTCGAGGCCGGCACGTTACATCCGCGAAGCGTTCGCGTTCCCGGCATTATGGTCAACGCAATCGTGCAAGATACAGACCAACAGCAGTTCTACGGCCTTGGCTACGATTCGAGCATAGGCGGCGCGCGCCGCGTTCACCTGGGGCAGTTGAGCGCCGCAATTCCCGACAAGGTGGAGAGGCGTATCATCGCTCGGCGGGCAGCGCTGGAGTTGCGCAACGGTGCATCGTTGAATTTCGGATTCGGAATCCCGGGCGGCATTTTCGGTGTCGTTGCCGAACAAGGGATTTCGGACGAGCTCTGGATCAGTGTTGAACAGGGTGTCCACAACGGCCGAATGCTCGACGACCGGCTCTTTGGAGCCGCTCGAAATCCCGAAGTCATCGTTCCGTCGATTGAACAGTTCGACTATTACAGCGGTGGCGGCATCGATATCACGTTCCTCGGTATGGGCGAGGCTGATCGTTTTGGAAACGTGAATGTCTCGCACCTCGGGGGAAGCCTGATCGGTCCAGGGGGCTTCATGGAGATCGCTCAGAATGCAAAGAAAGTCGTGTTCTGCGGAACCTTTGATGCTCAGGGATCAAAAGTCTCGTGGTCGCATGGCAGTCTGAAAGTGCTGCAGACCGGGAAGGTTCACAAGTTCGTCGATCATGTAGAACGAATCACCTTCTCCGCGGATTTCGCCCGAAAGCACGGCCAGGACGTTCTGTACGTCACTGAGAGAGCAGTATTCCGTCTTGTGACGGAAGGACGCGAACTGATAGAAATCGCGCCGGGAATCGACATAGAAAGAGACATCCTCCCCTACATGGAGTTTCATCCTCGGATAACGGCTGTGGGAACGATGCCGGTCAGCGTCTTCGAGTAAGTACCGCTAAGTTAGCTCTTCCGCTCCTCCCAGATCTTATCGGCTGCTCGCAACGCGAGCGCGCCGATAGTGGAAGTGGGGTTCACTGCTGCGGAGGTTGTAAAGGAACTGCCGTCGACGATGTATAGGTTCTCGATGTCGTGCGCACGGTTCGATGGATTTACGACAGACCTGCGCGGATTTGTGCCCATGCGCGCGGTTCCCATCAAGTGATAGGCGGGAAAAACGGGACCGCTGTCCAGGATCTCAATTGCGCCGGCGGCCTCTAAGCTCTGACGGGCCATCTTCCCGCCGTGCTCCAGCATTTTCAAGCTGTTCTCGTTGTAGCTGTACACTACCCGCGGGGCGGCGATGCCGCTTGTGTCTTTCAGATTCGGGTCAATCTCGACACGGTTGTGCTCTTCAGGCAGATCTTCACCCATCACGGTCACCCGGATTAAGTGCGGAAACCGCTGACGCATGATCTTATGGTGATTTTCTCCCCAGGGAACTGGATGATTCGAGAAGCTGCCCCAAGCCTGGTGAAGCGGACCGAAGGATCGCTCTAGCAGAAGCGTATATCCGCGCACGAAGCCACGATTCGTATCCGTCTCATAGAACTGCTGGCTCGTCGCCGGAATGCCGAATGGGCCAAGGTGTCCGTCCATCGGCGCTTCGAAAACACCTTCGAGCGTTCGGAAGGGGTGGGTCATGAAGTTCTTTCCAACCAGTCCCGAAGAATTGGCCAACCCATTCGGAAACAGGTTCGACTTAGCAGGATGCTGAAAAAAGGGTTTTCGACCCAGGTTAGTCGGTTACACCAAAAACAACTTCTTGCAGAAACGTTGTATACGCGATCGTTTGAGCTTGGGTATACATTGGAGATCCCCTGATCTGACTTTATGGAAGCCTCTCAGAACCCTTTTTCAGCATCCTGTTAGAATTCAGGAGAAGTCGCGCTGTCCCAATGGCGTTGCAGCAAACGACGATCGCTCTCGCAGTTTGCTCATGCAGTTTGCCGTTGCGATCATAATACACGGCGGATTTAGCTCTGCCATGCGCATCCACCGTGATCTCGCGTACGCGCGACCACGGCTGCAGAGTAGCACCGTCTCGAATGGCTTTGCGCCAATGCGTGACATCGGTGGATGCTTTGGACCCAATTGGACATCCGAACATGCACTTGCCGTGCAAAGCGCATGCCGGCCGACCGGCGTAATCGTGCGAAATGATCGCATTGTCCGATGGCCACCAGTGCCAGCCGAGCTTATCGAAGCCTTTTCCGATCGTCTCGCCGAGCACTCCTATCGGCAAAACGGGTGTTGGACGTGGAGAGCGCGCCGGATTTGCAGGATCCCCATTCAGTCCGGAAACGCCCCAATCCAGGTCATTCTGGTCGTAATATTGTTTCAACTCTTCGTAATCGATGGGCCAATCATCCGCAACCCCGTCAAGGCTGTGCACTCGAAAATCGGACGGGTGAAAGCGCGGGAAATGGCCCGCCCAATGGTGCGTGCTTCCCCCGACGGCATTAAACATCAGAACGCCGGGCGGATTCGCTCCCGTCTCAGGCGGCGTAGCGTCGTTCGGCAAGCGAAGCCTCGTAGTGTGCCTGCTGCAGTTCCAACTCTACGATGCGTCGTCGCTCGCCTTGTAGCTCCATATGCCTGCGCTCGGCTTCAAGTGCCGCCTCAACGCCGTTCCCTCAAGCGCATGCGCCGCCGACCGCGACTGATCACCGCCTTCTGGAAGCAGGCCTCTTTATTTGATCGATTCCGCTATATTATGCGAGATTCAGTAACGTCTTCCAGCTCGTTGCGCAACAACCACCTCAGAACCCTGCCTCGTCGAAGAAGGCTCCCTTGGACGTACATCGAGAGCCCTCGGGAAACAACGTTCGTCCCGACGGCATCGCGACGCCATCGGTTCTTCAGCAGTATGATTTCGGAGCGCAGGTTCGCGCTTTAACTGAAGGCACGTCGGTTATCAGCCCCGAAGGGGTCAAACCGGAGTTTGCGACTCAAAGTGCCTCTGGCGAAGCGAGTACGCAGCCCGCAGTCCCGAAGGATTTTCGGTTGAACGCGGATGTTCCGCTAAATCCGACCGCGTTGGAAGCCGTGCGCGTAAGTGAGCGGTGGCGTGGCGAGAAAAATGCGCCAGCGGCCGGAAGCGACGGGCGTGTCCTGTACTCCTTCGGTGCCGGGCTAGCGACCATCGTTTGCGCACCACTGCGCGTTTGCATGATTGAGCTTCAAGCCGGCGAAAAGATCGTCGGAGAACCGCAGATCGGTGACTCGGTGCGCTGGAATATCTCGCCCGCGCTCTATGGCAAAGGGGAAGAAGCAACGGCCGTCATTGTCTTAACCCGGAATTCTCACACAGGGTCTGGCAAAAAGCCGTCTTCTCTGGCATAAACATATTTTCCACAAGATGTTTCAGCCCAGGAGGAGACGGCTTTCGCTATGACAGAGTGTACCCAATCCCGATTGCCCTTCGCTCACCACGGCAGGCGTGAAGTGGTGGCGGAGTTTAGCGGTGGAATGATGACTTCCGATAGCGGCGCGCTGCTGCTACGGGAAACCGACCGGAGAATGAAACTGCTGGCGCGGTTCAGCC
>JBJMGK010000118.1:0-20747 GCA_045807925.1 Bryobacteraceae bacterium
CGCGGCCCATCACGTCGATGAGTTCGTCGATAACCATGCGGCTGTGCTCGATCAACTCCATCATCGGCAACAGCGCTTGGCCGTTGCGGACCAGAAAGTCGGCGAGCTTACGCACGCCGACTTTTCCCTGCTTATCAATCGTATGATAGTTTCGTTTCACGGCGGTTCTCCTTTTCCAGGTTTTGTCACCCCGATTCTATTCAGAATCAGGGGGAACCGCCGCCTCAACTTTCAACTACAGCCGGGACACCGTCGTTCTCTCGCAAGCCATCGGTAAATCTATTGAACACTGGACTCACACGGACAAGATCCGAGTTGGCCGTTGTCTGACGGCAATTGGGTTTGTGCGCTGTCGAGCAACCACAGGCGCACGCCAGTATCGATATCGCGCTCCCGATTGAGCGTCTGGACTGTCTATGTCTCCTTCGCCATGGACGAGACATGGACGGGTCTAAGTATCTGAAGTAAAAGGAAATAACTCAATTCCGTCTACGTCTATGTCTTTTTTCTAAATTCTCTATGTTTTGAGTACTGAGGGAATGGAAGTTTGAAAAGCAGACATAGACATGGACGGCATGGACGGAGGCTTAAAGAGGGAACTGACGCTGCCGCAGCAGGACTGTGGTCAGCCGCTTGGCAGCCGCTAGGCGCGCAAGCTCCGTGGCACCTGATCGGAGTTGCTCAACAAGTTCAAGCACGTCTGGGAGGACTCTGGGTCTTAGGCCAATCCTGCTTTGTTCGATTGCCGATCTGACATGCTCCACTTTTGCCAACCGCGAAGCTTCCACCCGCACGGTAAGCGAGTTGCCTTTGCTGTTGTAAGCCGCACGGTAGGCAACATTCAATCTAGAGCCGCTGGCCACCAGTTGGGCAAAGTGTTCCTGTTTCGGCGTGAGTTTTCGCATCGTTAAGGGTCGGCTTTCGGCCTTAGCCCAAGCTTGCTAAGAACCCCAACAGCCTAAACCCGGTTAACACCGCAGGTGGCCTATATACAGGCATTTCACCAGCCGCAACCAGTGAAACGGCCTAAGGACCGCAAAGTACCTGAAACCTTAACAGCATTAGCCTGGGAGTTCTCAATCTTGAGCAAGCACCGGGGCGGCTTCATGATCGAAAGATGGCAAGGAACGCATGGCAGGAAGTCACGACAGACTTCCGCAGACCGGCTCTAAAGCCGGAAATACCGAGCCAAGAACAACAGCAAAAACGAGCTGAGCGAGCGGGCAAACTCGGCGACAGACCGAAGGGTAGCGAAAAAGGAAAAATAGATGGCGGTATTTAGACCGAAGCGGAATGGGATTCAGTCCAAGAATTACGTGTGTGAGTTCGTCATACACTCCAAGCGAATCCAAGAATCCACAGGGGCGAGCAGCAAAACAGTGGCGAAGGAATACGAGAAGCGCCGGAGAGCGGAATTGGAAAGGGCAGCGGCTGGCTTGCCCACAGGGGAGAAGGTTCCAAGACTGAAAGTAGTGAATGAAGTTTCGGACGGCTACCTCGACGGCTACCGAACTACCCATAAGCCGAAGTCGGTGATTTTCGCAGAAGGATGCCTGAAGAATGTAAAGCGGCACCTTGGGACCGTTCTCCTGCCCGATCTTACCGAAGAGCGAATCCGAAAGTACATCACTCTTCGCAAGACGGAGCGGGCTAGTGGGAGAACCATCACCATGGAGGTGGGAGAACTGTCAAGAGCGCTTGGAAGAACTTGGCGGGAACTCTGGCCCAGAATAAAGAAGTTGGAAGAGCGAAAGGACGTTGGACGCGCTCTGTCCCCGGAAGAGCAGCATCGGCTGTTAGACGAATTGGCAAAGACTCGCTCGTCAATCACGAAGACACTTGTTCCGCTCCTTTTGCTAACGGGTATGAGGTCTGGAGAGGCGAAGCAATTGAAGTGGGTACAAATTGACCTGAACAACAGGCTCATCACAGTTGGCCGCGCAAAAACTTCCAGCGGAACCGGACGAGTAATTCCTATCAACGACGAACTGGCGGCCATCCTCGCTCACCATCGCTCGTGGTTTGCCACGCAATTTGGGGAAGCACAGCCGGACTTCTACTTGTTCCCGTGGGGTTCACCCGAACCAATCGACCCCTTACGGCATGTCACGGATTTCAAGACGGGCTGGAAGGAGCTGCGTAAGCGAGCTGGAATCGATTGCCGACTTCACGACCTCCGGCACTCTTTCGCGACGGGGCTAGCCGAAGGTGGCACGTCAGAGAGCACAATGTTAGCGCTGATGGGACACATGAGCCGTTCGATGTTGGAACGCTACTCGCACATTCGCATGGCAGCAAAAGTGGAAGCCGTATCCGGCATCAAATTACGTCCGACAATCACGTTCTCGAACCCACTCCCTGTGAAACTCCCTGTAGCAGGTCAATACCGACCAATGTGAGAACGGCAAGTGATTGAGAAGCATTGGAGCCGGCAACAGGAATCGAACCTGCGACCCTCTGATTACAAATCAGATGCTCTACCAGCTGAGCTATACCGGCGTTCAGGAAGGCGGACGCAAGTTGATATGCGCTTCTCCTATCCTACACCGTACTGTTCCGCTCGTCCAAAGTGATTGAAAGTTACAGATGCCCAGTTTAGTGCGCATCCAGCTATGGATGCTTATTGCGCGTCAAATATCGGACCGCATTAGGACAGAGGACAGCGCCCAAGTACGCTTGCGTGTGCATGGGATGGCATTTTAGATGAACCAATTCGCAAGTTCGGTCTGCAGTCATGCTGCTCTTGTATAATCCTCCCCGTAGCGCGTGATGGATACCAGCTCTCAAACAGCCGCAGCAGCAAAGCCGCAAATACTGGTTCTCGCCGACGATTTGACGGGCGCGCTCGAATCGGGGGCAGCTTTCGCTCAGCGTGGGATCGATTCGAGGGTCACACTCCTCAAAACTGATTCGAGTGGAAACCAAGTACTTGTCGTTGATACCGAGACGCGCCACGCTTCCGAACCTGACGCTATGACTCGCATAGCGGAGTTGGCGACGAGCGAAAAGGCTCGACTTATTTACAAAAAGACCGATTCCACCCTGCGCGGCAACATTCGCGCCGAGCTTCACGCGTTGTCACTGCTCGCACCGGTCTTGTACGTCCCTGCTTACCCTCAACTGGGACGGACGCTGATAAACGGGTGCCTCCACGTTTATGGTGTTCCGGTTGAGCAAACTCCTTTCGCTGCGGATCCTCTCCATCCGGTTCGCAACGGAAACATCGCGGCTCTGCTTGCGGGCACAAGCAATATCAACGTGTGCCATGCGAGCACTGAAGAGGCTATCGAAACGGCCGCGCAGGAGTGGATCAGAGCAGGCGGGATCGCGGCAGGACCGTCATCTTTGCTGCACGCTGCTGCAAGAGTGCTCGCGCCTGAGTGTTCGGACGTTAAATTCCCTCGTGTGCAGCGAGCCCTGGTCGTCTCAGCAAGCCAGCACGAGCGTTCTCAGCACCAGCTCTCTGCGGCCTCCGGCGCTTTAAAGAGCTGGCGGTGGAGCGTGTTCCAGGCGCCCTGCGAGCATGAAGGAGAGTGTTTGATCTTCGCCGCGCAGTTTGGAGAACGCGCGAAGCGCGCATTTGAATCAGAAGAATTTGACGCGATAATCGTATTCGGAGGGGATACAGCATTCTCATTGTTAAGAGCGATGAACATCGACGTTGTTGAGCCAATCGGCGAGGTGCTGCCTGGGATCCCGGTTTCCCTCCTCCCCAATAGACAGATATTCATCACGAAGGCTGGTGGCTTTGGCGATCCCGACCTTCTCTTTCAACTTCACGAAGCCCTGAGTTATGAACCCCGCTAACACCCATCGTCCCTACGGCATCACTCTGGGGGACTCGAGCGGCATCGGTCCCGAGATCCTTCTCAAAGCGTACGCCGCCAGCCAACTTCCCCGCCCTTTCCGAGTTTTCGGCGACCGTGGCGTCCTTCACTATTACAACGAGAAACTGGCACTCGGCGTGAGGCTAAACGATCTCGACATCCAGGACCCAGAACTCGTAAGAGCATCGGACGTAGAACCCGGGCGGCTTTCTTCTAAGTCAGGATCAGCGGCTCGTCGCTATGTTGTCGATGCGACCCAAGCTGCCTTGCGCGGCGAGATTAGTGCGGTAGTCACATTGCCGATCAATAAAGAAGCGACTCAGATGACGGACCCAAACTTTACCGGTCACACTGAATTGATCGGGGCGCTTTGCGGAGCAGAGGACGTCACGATCATGCTCGTATCGGATCAGCTCATCGTTACTCACGTGAGCACACACGTATCTCTGAAAACAGCAATCGCCCGCGCCAAAAAAGAAAGGGTACTCAAGATCATCGAATTGACCGGTGCGGCGGTGAGCCGCTTGCGTTCGAATCCGAAGATCGCGGTCGCAGGTTTGAACCCGCACGCGGGCGAGAACGGCCTTTTCGGTGATGAAGAAATCCAGGAAATCAGGCCGGCAGTGGAGGCCGCGAAAACGCAGGGGATCCCTGTAGAAGGACCGTTAGCGCCAGACACACTCTTCTATCTTGCTGTTCAGAAGAAAAAGTACGACGCGATCGTTTGTATGTACCACGATCAGGGCCACATCCCGCTTAAGCTCCTCGATTTCGAGGGCGGAGTTAATGTGGCTCTCGGGCTTCCAATCGTTCGCACATCCGTCGATCACGGGACCGCCTTTGACATCGCCGGGAAAGGAATCGCATCCACCAGCAGCTTGCTTCGCGCGATTGAACTCGCGCAGCAGTTAATTCGTTGTTGAAAAGCAGCAGGCCAGCAGATGGCGCGCTGCCGTCTGTCCGCTTTGCAACTCACGGGCTGCAAGCCATTTTCGAGCTCTCATTGATCCAGGCGCGATATGGTAGAGAGTCGATAGCCGCATGCTGAACAGAAGAACCTTTCTCGCCTCCAGTTCCGGGCTGTACGTTTTGAATGCTTCGCCAAATGCGACCGTAAGGTTAGGGGTCATCGGGGCCGGTGGACGCGGCACTTTCGTAATGGCCGCTTTCGCGCGCAATCCCAATGTGGAGATAGCCGCGATCTGTGACGTCTATGAACCCAATCTGGAGCGCGGGATTTCCGCTGCTTCGGCGGATGGCCGGAGGAAGCCGCGGGCCTACCGTTCCTATCCGGACCTGCTAAACGACAAGGACATAGATGCCGTTCTCATCGCAACCCCGGAACATTGGCACCACAAAATGGTTCTGGATGCGCTAGCTTCGGGCAAAGACATCTACGTGGAAAAGCCGCTCTGCCACACTCCGGAACAGGGCTCCGAGCTAGTCGCCGCGGAGAAGATTTCGAAGCAGATCGTCCAGTGCGGTATGCAGCGGCGCAGCTACGACCTGTTTCTTCGCGCGAGAAAGCTCATGGAACAAGGAAGCGAACTCGGCAAAGTGCGCATGGTCAGGTCGTGGTGGCTGAATAATTATCTCGGGGCAGAGAAGGTCACAAGGCTCGACGGGAAGCTCGACTGGGATCAATGGCAGGGCCCTGCGCCGAAAAGGCCGTTCGACCCCGATCGCTTTCGTAATTGGCGTTTCTACAGCGATTACGCGGGCGGCATCGTCGCGGATCAAGGCGCGCACGTCTTCGATGGGATTCACATGTTAATGGGCTCGGGCCCGCCCGTTTCCGTTTCGGCCTCCGCTGGTAAGCCGCATCGGCCCGAATTCGAAACACCCGAGTCTGTCACCGTCGCCGCCCGATATCCCGAAGACTACATCGCGGTGTTTACGATCAACTATGCCGCGATGAAATACAAGCCACAGCGGGATCAACTGAATCAGTTTGATGGAGACACTGCTCGTCTGGACGTAGGGCGGGAAGATCTGGCCGTCTATCCGGAGGGATCCGATCAGCAGCCCTCAACTACATACAAGTCCGCCAATGGCTTCTCCTACGCCACGGATCTGCATGTTGCTAACTTCCTCGAATGTGTGCACTCCCGAAAGAAAAGCACCGCTCCCATGGCGCTCGGCTTTCAGTCCACGCTGGTCGTGCAAATGGCGAACTTGTCTCTTCAGCACGGACGAGAAATCCGCTGGAATGCCGTTTCTCACAAGGTGGAGTTCTAGCCTAGCAGGATGCTGAAAAAGGGTTCTGAGAGGCTTCCATAAAGTCAGATCAGGGGATCTCCAATGTATACCCAAGCTCAAACGATCGCGTATACAACGTTTCTGCAAGAAGTTGTTTTTGGTGTAACCGACTAACCTGGGTCGAAAACCCCTTTTTCAGCATCCTGCTAGAGATGCGTCCTCGCTGGTCGCCTGGCGCAAGCGATTTCGAGTTTCTCGAGCTCAATCATCTGATTCCGTTTCCTGACTCGGCACGCATCCTGTAACATCGCGAATGAGTGTCACTCGCATCGCCTCTCACGGGCAGCATCCGCGGTCTTTTTCTTTATGAGATTGCTGAAGAAGTAGACCTGGACGCTCTTCGCAAAACCTTGAAAACCGACCCCGCTGGACGCCAACCGGCATTCCGGCACCCGGCGCCCGAGTATGTGCGGTATGAGAAGCCCTCGGCAGTGGAGAATTTGGGCAGTCGTTTGATCAGTCCTGGCATTAATGCCGAAGCCCGCATCCGGTACTTCGAATATGGAGTTGCCAGCCTTGAGCTGCGAGTCGCATTCGAAGGCGACTGGGATCAGCTCGTGAACTTCGCTCATCGCTGGATCAGCTCAGCGGAGCTTGAGCAATCTGCCAATGCGAGCCTTCGCGATTGTCTGAAACGAACCAAGTCTGCACTGATCAAGCCTCACGATTCCAGCCTGATTTCAGAAGATTACTACATAGTCCAAATCGACCCTATTGATCGCGGCGATGGATGCTATTTGACGGCCGACACCGTTCTGCATGAATGCGGAGAACGAATAGCCCAGATCGTTCGAGGCGAAAACGTTCGGCTCTCGGCCGCAGAAGCGGCAGACGTCATCCGGTCGAGCCTGTCCTACTATCCGACGGATGTTCTGATAGTCGGCTGGGTTGCCGCTTTTATCTATGACAAGCCAGCGGAAGCCGTACCCACCATCGACCTGCTCGAATACGCAAATTCTCAGTTGCTCGAATTCCGCTACTACGATGACGTGTTAACAGATGTGCTAGCGGACGTGTATAAGCGGCTCGAACAGAGCCGTAGTTTTTGGAGGCGCTGGACTCTGGCGCGGCAGGCCGAAGCACTAAACACGATTCGACTGGATTACCAGGAGCTGGCTGAGCGGACGCAGAATGCCATCAAATTCCTGGGCGATATGTACTATGCGAGAGCATATCGCCTCGCGGCATCGCGCATCGGTGCGAATGACTACCGAGAGCTGGTAACAGAGAAGCTGAACACAGCGCGCGACCTGTACGACGCTCTGGTGAACGAATTTCACCAGGGTCGCGCTTTCTTCCTGGAAGTTGTGGTCGTCGTCATCCTGATCATCGAGATTGTTTTCTTGTTCCGTGGAAAGGGTTAGCGTTCGCCAGTTCAACCATCCTTCCGGAGATAGTTCAAGGCCGGTGGCAGAAGGTAGATTCCCACAGAACCGTGAACAAAGTCCCGAACTCTGCCTTTATCGAGTCTCCGGCTGCAACATCCCGAATATATTCCCTTCAGGGTCCTTTGCGTACACAAGCCAACCGACGCCGGGTACCTGCATCTTGTCTAAGGCAATCGAGCCTCCGCCCGCGACAGATGATCAAGTCGCGGGTCAGCAAACCGATGCTGGTACAGACTTCCCCTTTGTACAGCAGACTCGGAAATCGTTAGGCTGGCTGCTAGCTATTGACCGGCTTTCGCACTTTCAGCGATCTTTGGCCCGGCGTGTGCGGCCGAGGCGACTCGCTTGGTCTGCCAGAAGTCTGGAGCGATCTTTGTTACTCCCTCCGGAACATTGCTGAGTTCCGGCATCATCCGGAGCATCATGGTCTCGCTAGTCAGTGCGTCTTCGGAGACGGCCTTGCTCCAACGTTGAAAAGCGTCCTGGCCCATGAGTTCAGCCATCTTAGGGGCTGAATCAAACGCGGCTAGGGAAGGCTGCAAAGTCGTAATATAGTACACGTTTCCCGGGGTTCCAGCGATAGCTGAAGAAATAAAGAACGTCCACTTACTCCCCTTCTCGATTGCTGCTTTCGCCTCTTTGGCACGTTGCTCGAAATCGTCTTCACGACCGTTCCGCACGTTGACTTTGATCGTTCGAAGCCAACGCGCCGATCCAATGATCTTGTTGTAGGTATCCGCATCACTTGGAGGATTTGCGCTGAGGTCCCATCGGCGGCGGCGGATTTCAGAGCGCGAACTGAGGATCGTGCTATTGAAGTCTGCCATCATCTTTGGAACTCCGCCAGGTCCATAACCGGTGTTGATCGCGCTCATGAACGCCGTCAAACCAGACTCGATGCCCGCGAAGTTTTGGCGTTGACTGATGAACTGTACGGTGTTGCCTTCGCCGTACTCAACCTCCATGGCCGTCCATTGATCGCCTTTGCTTTCCGGTTGGCTTCAGCAATCTTTCGATTCACGGTGTCAAAATCAGCCCGCTTTTCGGGTCGAACTTTCACGGTGAACACATCGAGGTAGTCACTCATGACTTGCTGCGCATGCAAGAGCGGAGCGGCTAGAAGATACAGAGATACAGCGGTCATTACTAATCTCACATTACCTCCTCATCCGGCGTAACAATACTCCAAACCGAACCGCTTTGCAAACGAAACTTATGCTTATGTCGACAGCTAACGTGAACTTTGCGCCGGTGGAGGTACGGGAGCACTGGACGAAAGCAGACCGCGGTTGCGTAGCCAGTTCTCGAGCAGTGTCGGCCAGAAATCGAGTGACGCGTCACCGATCCCGAGACCGCTGCCGTGACGTCCATGTTCAAAGAGGTGCATCTCGACCGGCACACCGGCCGCCCGGAGCGCTTCGTAGTACTTGATGCTTGCCTGCACTGGCACCAACTCGTCGTCGGTTGTGTGATAGATAAAGGTGGGTGGAGTTAGCTTCGAAACGTGTTGATTAGGTGAGTATTGCTCGAAGCCGGTGCACTTATCGGCTGAGATCTTTAACGCAGAGCAGTAGGAGAGCACGCCTGCTTGATTCTTCTCCATGGCGTTTAACCATGGATAGCCAAGTACGACGAAGTCTGGCCGGCTGCTCACTCGGTCGATAACGTCCGTTGCATCTTGCTTGCCGCCGTCGAACATCGTCGCCGCCATCGCGGCTAAGTGACCGCCTGCTGAGAAACCCATAAAGCCGATGCGGTCCGGCCGAATGCCAAACTCGTTCGCATGTGACCTGACAAATCGGATTGATCGCTGCGCGTCTTGCAGTGGGATCGGATAGAGATATTTGCTCCCGAGGCGATACCGGAGGACGAATGCCGTGACACCTCGGGAGGTGTACCAGTCTGCGACCTGCCGTCCTTCCAGGTTCGAGGCCAAGCCGAGATAAGCGCCTCCCGGCGCGACAATAACGGAGGTGCCGGTTCCCGTGCGAGGCTGAGGACTGAATAGCGTAAGCATCGGGACATCCAGATCGCCTGTCCCGAGTGCACCTGGAGCGCCGCCATCCCACAACGGATATGTGGCGATACCCAGAAAGCTGTTTGCGCTCTGGGGCACTGGCGCGTTCGGCGTACCTTGCTGCGCCGGCGCGACGCTGGCGAGAGTTGCGAGCAACCAGCATACGGCTATCGTTCTGAATGCCCTTCCTTCATTCTGCTGACCGTCACGAGCACGAGCGTCGCGACACGACGTTCGACTACGTCTCGTGAAGAGCTTGTAGGGTGATTCCTTCATTTCGCGATTGACCTGCTTTGTTCTACCATTCCAGGCATTCCGGGTCATCAGAGTGCATTACTCGCTGGTTTGCGATGGCACGAGCGCAAACGCGAACAGCGTATCGCCGGCACCGACCAAGACGTACTGTCGTCCATCAAGCATGTAGGTCTCTGGGCCATTACTGACGTTGCGCAGAACGCCAAAGTGCCAAAGAGGCTTCCCGGTTTCCGGATGGAACGCTATGAAATTGCCCGTGTAGTCCCCCGTGAACAACAGCCTGCCCGCCGTCGTCAGGATTCCTGGTCCACCCAGGCCTCCTCCGGTACTCGTGCGATAAGGGTGGGTCCAGGCAATCTCTCCCGTTCGCGTGTCGATCGCCTCAAGAACATGTTGGGACCACAAGTTGCGCCCTGAGCCAGCGTATCCTTCCGGGCGCGGGTCCGTATCGGTGAGATACGCAAGACTGTAACCACGCGCTGCATTGACAAAGAAATATCCGCTTTTCGGGTCAAAGCTGGGCGGCAACCAATTGGTTCCACCTCCGGCCGGTATAGTCACGAGCGAACCATCTGGCGTCGGATCTTTCGTTGGATCTGGTATGGGCTGGCCGTTCTTGTCCACGCCCTTCGACCAGTTCAGCGGAATGAATGGTCGGGAGACAATGCTCTTTCCGTTCGTCCGGTCCAGAACGAAGAAGTAGCCGTTCCGAGCAGCCTGCGCCAGGAGTTTACGGGGCTTACCATCGACCTTCGCGTCGAACAGCACTGGGGTTTCCACGTTATCCCAGTCATGAGTATCGTGCGGAGAAGCTTGGAAGTACCAGACCAGTTTCCCGGTATCCGGGTTCAGCGCGACGATTGAGCAGGTCCACAAATTGCTGCCCGTGCGGCCTTGTCCGGCATACACCGGATTGGGATTGCCGGTGCCCCAGTAGATGAGATTCAATGCTGGATCGTAGGTGCCGGAAAGCCACGTCATCCCGCCTCCGTGGGTTCTGGAAGCTTCGTCGGGCCAGGTTTCGGCCTCCGGTTCTCCGGCCTTTGGTTCGGAGTTCCAGCGCCATTGCAGATCACCGGTTTCCGGGTCACGTGATTCCAGATATCCGGGAACGTCCATCGCGTCTCCGCCGACGCCCACCAGGACATGGTTGCCCACGATCATGGGAGCCCCAGTGGTGAAGTATTGCAGTTTTTCGTCAGCCACCTTCTTGCGCCACCGCTCTTTGCCGTTCTTCGCCCCGAGCGAGATGAGCCATCCGTCTGGCGCTAAAAAATAGAGCCAGTCACCATACAGGCCCACACCGCGATTGCCGACCAGGTGACCTCCCTGGTCTTGCCAGCCGTAGTGCCACAGTTCGTCGCCCGTATGAGCATCAACCGCGTAAACGTGGTCCGGGATCGTCACATACAGAATTCCCTTCACCATCAGAGGCGTGCACTTGATCTCAGGCGCACCGACTCCGCGCAGAGTCCCCACATTCGACACGCGAAACATCCAGGCAGGCGCAAGAGCGTTGATGTTCTTCGCGCTTATCTGATCGAGCGTGCTATAGCGCTGCCCCGAGTAATCTCCGTTGTATGTGGGCCACGTATCTGTTGCGGGCTCGAGTAGCTTGTGGGGATGCAACAGCTGTGGGAATGCGCTGGACCAGCTCAGGAGGCAGCAAAGAAGAGTTCTCAGAATGGCGCGCAAGACTGTTCCTTCATTTCAGGGTCGCCAGATAAGCAGTGATATTGTGCATGTCCGCATTGGTGTACTTGTCAAGCAGTTCGCGGTGCGCAGCTAGCGGATCTTCGAGCTTTACTGTAATGCCATCCGTTAATGCGATCGAGTGGAAATCACCAGCCTTGTCAAGAAGAATCACGCGAAAGTCATCGAGCTTCTTCAACGTGCCCGTGATCTTTTCTCCCGAAGGTAGACTCACGGTGGCCTTCTGCTCTCGGTCGGAACCGGAACTGCGCGCCCGGGAAGCGGGATAGAGAAGAGTCTGCTGAAGATCGGGCGGACTTAACTTCGTGCCGATGTGGGCGAGATCGCCTGTCGCGGAATGACAATTCGAACAACCCCCCGCACCTCGAAACCACGCTTCTCCGGCCTTGGGATCACCCGTAAGCACGTTCAGGATCTGATACGTACCTCGGTTCGCGGCTAACTCCACACGCTGGTGCAGGAACTCCGCCAGATCATACAACTCGGCGTTGCTGAACGAAGCAAATTGCGGCATGCCGCGATCCACACGACCCTTGTGGATCACTGGCCCAATCAATTCACCCTTCTCATCGTGAAGAACCAGGCTGGAACGAACCAGATCGGGACCAGTGTCGCCGCCCGTTGCCTTCGCACCATGACAGAACGAGCATGACGAAGCGAAGATCTTGCTTCCTCGCTCCGCAGCCGCGGCATCGGGCGGAGCACCAAGCCCGAGAAACTCACGCGTACCGTCTGCGCCCCGGCTGCGCTGTGCGCCTTTCTGGCCCTCGGTGGTAATGCCGGGTTTTGGATCGGATTGCTGGCTTGACCGCGCCTCCGGAGCTTGAGCACGGCAAGGTTCCAGGTTCAGCAACAACGCGCAGAACACCGCCACGCCGGTGAGCAGGGGCCGTGTTCGATGGCGATTGGTGCCTGGGATCAGGTTTATCATTCGACCCGGTATTGTCGTTAGGCGTCGCCGCGTTTGGCGGATTCCAGCAGATGGTCACATCCGCGCGCGGTGAGAGCAAGCATGGTGAGCGTCGGGTGCTTATCACCTGTGGAAGGGAATGCGTTGCCGCCAAACACATACAAGTTCGGTATGTCGTGAGTTTGACAATAGGAGTTCAGGACACCTTCTTTAGGATTACGACTCATCCGCGCAGTACCTACTTCGTGAATGGCGCCTCCGATCCTTCGTTTCGGCGGGACAGCATTCGGCTCGGCACCCGGTTTGCGTGATTCGCCCTCCCGCGCTGCACCCCGGCTGGTGTCGGAATCAGCGACGGCTCGGTTCGCAGGTGCGTTGGGAGACCCGGGGGCTCCGGGGAAGCCCGTTGGACCGCCCGAGCCCATGCCGGCCATGACTTCGCCTCCTGCGCGTCTGAACAGTTCCTCCGCCTTCTCTTGAAAGTCCGCGATCAATACATGGTCGTTGTCCGAGTAAGTGAAATGAATTTTCAAGACCGGGATGCCCCAGTGATCTTTCACTTCCGGATCCAGTTCTGCACGATTTTCCTTGCGCGCCAGCATTTCGCCTCCCGCGATCCAGACGCGCGCCTGCGCGACGTAGCGGCTTTTTACTTCTTTCTTCCAATCGGACCCGAATCCGGGTAGAGACGCCGCAAACATCGGGTACTCACTTTGCCCACCGGTAGCATTCATGACATAGCCACGAATGAAATCCTTGCGCGCGCTTCTCTTGTCGAGGTTGACGAGATTCGGGATCGTGATGCCGGCGGATTTTCCGTCATCCAGGCGACTCGGGCCACCTTTCAGCTTCGGAAGGAATCCAGTCACCCCACCTCCGCTGAGTTGGTCGATCATATAGTGGCCAAGCGTTCCGCTCGAGTTCGCCAGACCGTTCTTATGGGACAGGAGCAAGAGCCGGGTATTTTCAAGAGTCGAGCCGGCCAGGATGACATGCCTGGCGTCTACGTCCACGGATTTTCCGGTAAATCGCTCGATGTAAGTGACGCCGCGGGCCCGGTTCTCGGAAGTCATGCGCACGCGGGCGACGATGCTGTCAGTCCTGAGTTCGAGTTTGCCCGTTTTCAACGCCGGATGGAGAGTAGTAGAAACCGTGCTGAACATGGCGCCGATATCGCACCCGTTCACACAATTGCCGCAATAGTGACAAGCCGGACGACCGTTGTGAGCTTGTGTGAGTTGTGCCAAGCGGCGATGTGTCGTAGGCCATCCGAGACTCTTACAGGCTGCGGCGAAGATCGACTCCGCACAGTTGAGCGGCATCACTGGAAGGAAGATCCCATCAGGAAATTGCGGCCACCCCTCTGCCGCTCCGCTAACGCCGATAAAGCGCTCGACACGGTCGTAGTAGGGCCGCAGATCAGAGTAGGTCAAGGCCCAATCCATGCCGTACCCGTCGCGGGACGCGGCCTTGAATTCGTAATCAGCCATGCGATCCGAGGCACGCGCCCAGTGCAGGCTCCGGCCGCCCAGGCAGCGCGATCGACCCCACTGATACGACGTGTCCGGAGCGGTCGTGTACGGGTTCTCCTCGTTATCGAGCATGATCCGGTAATTGCGCTCGCTGCCGCTGTATCGGCGTAGTAAGCCCGGAGCGCCTCGACCGCGAAACTTTAGCTGGTACAGGAACGTGTGGTGAAAGCCCGTGGGCTCAATCGGGCTGCCCGCTTCGAGCATCAGGACCCGCATGCCGGCCTGGGCAAGCGCCATGGACGCCCAGCCGCCACAGGCACCCGAACCGACTACGATCGCGTCGTATTGTTCAGCCATTCATACCTTCGGAAAGATTACACGATGCAGACGTGGCAGGTTAAACCTTCTGATGCTCAGGATGCGTACAGGCTGGAAACTCAAGATTGACGGTGTTGCCCCGGTAATCGAGTGCCTCTATACAGCCCGCACGCGCCGTATAGAACGCGAACGTATTTTCTCGTTTGATAAGCCTGTAGGCCGCAAAGGCCGGATGGTGGGCTGCCGGATCGTGTTCCGGTTGAGCCATCTCGGCCACCAGTGCTCGTCTCCTTTCCGGGGCGACCGAGTGAAAACCCGCTTGCTTCAAGGCGGCCAGTGCCGCGCGCCACTGCTTCTGCGTATCCTCGGCGTGCCCATCCGAAGAATGCAGCACGAAATCGATGAAATGCGCACAGTGTGCCTCGCGCGCTCCGGGCGTCTCGTCCGTCGGAATCAGAATCTCAGTGAAGGCCTGAAGAGCCTCAAAGTCTTCGGAGGCAAAAAACTGCGGCTGATAGTTCGCCAGTTCAGAAGTGTCTTTGGGAGCTGCAGGGCCGGATCCGTGTCCATGCTGTTGAGCAGCTTTCGTCCATGCGGTGAAAAACGCCATTCCCGCCGGCAGACTCGATACACGAATCACGGCATCGAGCAGTGTACGACGTGACAGGGACTCAAAATTCATAACTGCTTTGACACAGAGCCTATCATCAGTGCTCTCACGACTTCGTCGGGAGCCGCTGGGCATGGAACTGAGTTGACCGAAGCCTGGATGGTCAGTTTCATGGCGTGCAGCTGCTCGTGATATGACAGATGTCGGGAAGTGAATGGCGATCACGGACGGGCAGAAGAGTTTAAGCGGCAAGATTGCGCTGATTTCGGGAGCTAGCAAGGGACTAGGACGAGCAATGGCTCTCGCTTTGAGTGCTGAAGGCGCGACGGTCGCCCTGGTTTCCCGGAATCGTGAAAAGCTGGAAGAAGTGAAGGGCGAGATCTCGGCCGCTGGAGGCACGGCGGCGGTCTTCACGGCGGACGTCACCCGCGAAGACGCTGTTCGCCAACTGGAGACCGAAGTCTCGGCGCAAATTGGCAAGGTTCAGATTCTCGTGAACAACGCGGGCACAAATATTCGGAAGAACTTGGTTGATTTCACGACGGAAGAGTGGCACACCGTTATGGACACGAATCTGACGAGCGTGTTCCTGATGTGCCGCGCGTTCGTTCCTCACATGCGAGGCACAGGCTACGGCCGTATCATCAGCATGAGTTCTATAATGAGCCACATCTCGCTCCCGGGCCGAAGCGCTTACTCGTCGAGTAAAGCTGCCCTGCTCGGATTAACGCGTGCCCTCGCCCTGGAACTCGCCGCCGAGGGAATCACCGTGAATGGAATCAGCCCGGGTCCGTTCGCCACGGAGATGAACTTGCCAGTCATTCAGAATCCGGAAGCGAACGCGCAGTTTTTGGCGAGTCTGCCCGTGGGCAGATGGGGGAAAACGGAAGAGATCGGCAGTTTGGCGGCTTATCTCTGTTCAGAAGCCGCCGGGTTCATCACCGGAACGGACATCCTGATTGACGGAGGCTGGTGTGCGCGATAAAAACAGGTCGGCGAGTTGAACACGCAAACAGCTTGGACGGCCGAAGCCGAGAAGGCGCTATACGGCCGAGTCACGAGGCGAATCATTCCGTTCCTGTTTCTGTGTTACGTGTTCGCCTATGTCGACCGCGTGAACGTCGGTTTTGCGAAGCTGCAGATGCAGCAGGATCTTCGTATCAGCGACGCTGTTTACGGGATGGGCGCGGGCATGTTTTTCCTCGGGTATTTCTTTTTCGAAGTCCCGTGCAATATGGCGCTTCAAAAGATCGGAGCGAAGTACTGGCTTGGCCCCATCATGGTGGTCTGGGGCGTGGTCTCCGCCTGTCAGATGTTGGTGACGAGTGCGGCGGGTCTCTATTTCACTCGCTTTTTGTTGGGCGTTGTGGAATCCGGATTCTTTCCGGGCGTCATCCTGTACTTGACCTTCTGGTATCCCCGACAATATCGAGCCAAAATGCTCGCCGCCTTCATGACCGCCATCCCGCTCTCGGGTGTGATTGGCGGGCCTGTCTCAGGTTGGATTCTCGAAAGCATGTCAGGGCATTCCATGTTGCGCGGCTGGCAGTGGCTGTTCGTTTTCGAGGCGATTCCCTCCGTTATCGCGGGCGTGTTGACGATTTACATTCTGGACGATGGCCCGCGCAAGGCTCGCTGGCTCAATGACGACGAGAAGCATCTTCTGGAGCAAAGACTGGAAGACGAAGCCCGCGCCAAACGGCTGGAAGCACCCGGACACCACACCCTTGCTGATGCATTTCGGAGTCCGAAAGTCTGGGCATTGAGCCTGATGTATTTCGGCATGGTGATGGTGAACTACGGTATTAGCTTCTGGTTGCCGCAGATTGTAAAGGAAACGCTCTCGCGGAACTCGCTTACCATCGGCTTTTTGACGGCGATCCCCTGGGCGTTAGCGGCGGTCACGATGGTTGCGGTCGGGCATCACTCGGACAAGACAGGTGAGCGGCGGTGGCATATCGCCCTGACAAGTATCATCTGTTCGGCTGCCTTTGCCGCGTCGGCGATCCCGGGAACCTCAGGCGTCTTGAGCTTTGTTGCATTGACGATAGCGACGGCCAGTATTGCCGCTTCGTACTCGACGTTCTGGGCATTGCCGACAACACTACTTTCGGGCACGGCCGCTTCCGCCGGCATCGCGTGGATTAACTCGGTTGGCAATCTGGCGGGATATGTGAGCCCCTACCTTGTGGGTAAGATTCGGGACACCACGCACAGCATGACTGCTGCACTCTTGATGCTGTCCTTTTGCTGTCTGGTATCAGGCATTCTCACCCTGGTTGTCTTTCGCCCCTCAGCAGCGCATGCAAACGGAAAAGTTTAACTCGAGATGATTCAAACTTCTTTGAATGGCAAAGTTGCGCTGATTACCGGAGGCGCCAGCGGGATTGGTGCAGCGACCTGCCGATTGTTTGCCGAGGCAGGAGCCAAGGTGCTGATTGCGGACGTCAGCACGAAAGCGGCGCAGGAGCTTTCCGGTCAGTTGCCCAAGGCATTGGCACTCGAGTGTGACGTTACGCGGGAAGGCTCTGTAGCCGCTGCATTCTCGAAAGTGCAAACCCTCGATATCCTTGTGAACTGCGCGGGTATCGGGCTGGTGGGCGGGATTACGGAAACAGAGCTGGACGATTGGCAACGTCTCTTTCGCGTCAACGTCGAAGGCACGTTCTTAGTGACCAAGGCTGCTCTCCCTTTGCTCCTGGCGTCAAACGGAACGATCGTGAACATCGGATCAGTGGCGGGCTTGGTGGGTGTGAAACGACGATTTGCCTACTGTGCGACGAAGGGGGCCATCGTCGCTATGACAAGGCAACTGGCCGTTGATTATCCAACTGGGTTGCGCGTGAACTGCATCTGTCCGGGCACGGTCGATTCTCCCTTCGTTGAGGCTTACCTGGAGAAGTATCACCGGCACGAGAAAGAAAAGGTACGGGCCGAACTGCATCAGCGTCAACCGATCGGGCGCATGGGCACGCCGGAAGAGATTGCGGGCATGTGCCTCTATATAGCGTCCCCACAAGCGTCGTTTGTGCATGGCTCGGTTTTCACCATTGACGGGGGCTGGACGGCCGCATAGGTGAGGAGGAAACTTGTGAGTAAGCGAAGGCTGCATTGGCAGCACATCCGGAACGCATTCTTGGGCGTGGCGTCCGTTTTGTTCTTCTTGCCTATCCTGGCCAGGACGACGCAACCGAATGCGGAGGCGCAAGCTCTCTCTATTTCAAGGCCGCAAGGCACGCCTCAAGCGCCGGGACAGAATCCGAACGGCATGCATATCTACCTCTGGGCGGGCTTGAAGTCCCACCTTCCGGGCCAGCACGATTACCCGCAGTTCCTCGCGGACTGGAGCAAGCTTCTCACTGAACGCGGTGCGGTCGTCGATGGCGCGCTGCATGGGCCCAGCAATGCCGATCTTGAGGGTACGGATGTCGTGGTGATCTATAAGGGCGATGCAGGCTATCTGAGCGAGGCTGAAAAAGCTGCGCTGGAAGGGTTTGTGAAGCGCGGCGGCGGCCTTGTCAATTTCCATGATTCCTTGTGCGGGCCCGATCCCACGTACTTTTCAAAACTTCTTGGAGGCGCAAAGAAGCACGGCGAAGTGAATTACACGTTGGATGCTCCCGTTCACTACACTGTTGTCGACCAGGCGAACCAGATCATGAAGGACATGTCTGATTTCACGTTGTTCGATGAAGCCTTCTTCAATATGACCTGGGCGCAAAATCCCGGCATCCACGTACTGGCAAATACACACATTGCGCCAACCCACAGTGCTGGCGAGCATGCAGGCGAAGCGGTGCCCCAAATCTGGACATACGAACACACGGTAGAGGGCGGTCAGCCAGCCCGGGCTTTTGTCTGGATGCAAGGCCACACCTACGCAAACCTATCCAATTATCAGATGCAGCGTACGTTGCTTCGAGGTATCGCATGGGCTGGTCACAAGCCGGTGGACGAACTCGTCAGCTACGTTCCTGCCCCGCGCCCTACCCGCACAGGCGCGCAGCCAGCCGCAAACATGCGGTAGCGATATTGCCGCGGTCCCATAACGCACCTACCCGTGATGGGCCTGGGCTGCGACATGGGCGCTATTCGGTTTTGGCCGTAGGTGTCGTCGTGATGCGCCCTGAAGCTATAATGAAGTTCTTGCAGTGATCGTCACGTTGCCCCGCGAATACGATTTTGATCCACACGTCGTATACGCTTTGGATGAGCGTTTCCATATTGTGCAGTGCAACCGCGCGTGGGATATGTTTGCGCTTGAAAATAACGGTAGCGCTGTTAAATTCAGCAAGATACGCGGTATATCTCTCTTTTCAGTCATCCCGCGGGATCTATTCGCCTTCTATGACGAAGGCTTTCGGAATGCCGAGCGCCAGGGTCACTGGCAGCATGTCTTCGATTGCTCATCGGCGCGAGTCATTCGCCGCTTGCGTATGACCGTGACTAGATTTGGGTCTGGATTCCTCATACGCAATGTGTCGATCAAGGACACACTGGCGCCACCCTCGGAAGCCGCCTGCAATTTCGCCGACTACGGACCAATCGTGACCATGTGTTGCCATTGCAGAAACGTCGAAAACCAAAAAACGAAGGCTTGGCAATGGGTACCGCAATTCATCGAAAACCTGCCGGTCGAGTTTCGAACTCGACTGTGTCCGAGTTGCTACGCCTATCATTACGGCGGAGCAGCTCGTGAAGAGGCGCACTCAGCGTAAGCGGAAGCTTTGCGGCCGCCTTCTTTCCGTATCACCACCACTGCGTTTCAAAAGGCTGGACGGAGCGGCTCGATTCTGCAGCATCAGCGAACGCTAGCTCTGGCCGACAAATCCAACACAGCCAGCCGTTTCGTTCCAGAACCTTTTCAGGCCGGAATCGTTCGGGTGTCCGGTCCTGAATAAAACCACTCAACACAAGAAGCCCACCAGGCTTGGTGACACGGACCAGATCGGCGGCAATCGCATCGATCACTTTGGCGCTGATGTTGGCGAGAACGACATCAGCCACGGAAGCTTCGATTGCATCGACACTTCCGAGAAAGCTGGCTGCGTCTGTACACGTCTCACGTGTGGTGCGGATCGCATCCGCATGGATGTCACAGGCCACGATTGTCGAAGCGCCAAGATGTCGGGCCACTTCGGAGAGAATGCCGGATCCACAGCCTACATCGAGCGTTACACTTCCGGGCTGAATATGAGATTCCATTGCCTCGACCATCAACTGCGTGCTCTCGTGTCGCCCGCTGCCAAAAGCGTCGCTGGCCTTGAGCAAAAGAGGGGTCCGATGGGGGCTGGACGCGCATCCGATGGACGCAGCCAAAACGACAAACCGTTGGCCCAGATAAACCGGTTCTGTATTCGCCTCATTCGGCTGGTAATTCGGAATGCTCGTTTCGAAAAGCGAGTCGATAATCTCGCCATTTTCTGCCGCCACCATTCCGGAGGTGTCCACCGAATCCGGGAAATACGCCCGCAGCCGAGAATCGTCTTCCAGGATGCCAGCCGTGCCGTGTTCCCAAAGCTCGGCGACAAGGTAATCGCGACGGGACGGATTGGGGCGAATAACGAGGACCTGCAATTGTCCATTCTAGAAGACCGAAATGCTTCCCATAGTCGATTATGTGGCGACCTTACTTCGTCTCCAGGGATTTGCGCCAGGATTGAAGCACGTCTGCCTTCTGGTGCGGGAACGCGCCGAGCTGCATCACTCCCCTCTTGCTGGGTTCTACTGAATCTCGCGTAATATAGCGGAACTAATTTGACTCTGCGATGTCTAATCCTGCATGGGCAATGCGCGAGGCGTTAGGCGCGACTTTGTGGCTCTTGAGAAGCGCCGCTTCGAAGCGGTTAAGTTGTTTGAAAAAGGCTTGAACAACAGCGAGATCGGCTGAAGGCGAGCAACCAGACCGTCAGCCGATGGCGGAAAGAATATCAGGAAAACGGCAAGGTTGCTATGCGGCGGGCGGGGCGAGCGGGACG
>JBJMGK010000119.1:0-5111 GCA_045807925.1 Bryobacteraceae bacterium
CAGTTGCTCGATACGCAGACGTTCAGAGAGATCGCAGAGACGCTGAATGATGCCGGGTTCCGCTCTGGCAAAGGCCAGCGGTTTACGTCTCGTTACATCGCACGCATTCAAAAACGATACTCACTTCGCTCACGTTTTGACCGGCTGCGTACGCTCGGTCTGCTAACGCTCGACGAGATGGCGACCGTTCTACGCGTCAATCCAAAAACAGTCAAGATCTGGACCGCACACGGATTACTAAAAGCTCTGGCTTACACTGACAAGCCCGAACATCTGTACGAACCGCCGGCCGCTGAACTCCCTCGGAAGGCGCAGGGTACGAAGCTATCACTTCGTCGCCCAGCGACGCCGGTCATACCGGAGCGTTTGCAAGAGGTGCAGTGTGAAGCGTAAGCGTTTTGTGTGGACTTTCCGGGCTGAATATGAATTGTGCTGATGCTTCGCTCAACCCACCAGCCGAGATAGTGGCGACTGCTTAACTCGGGCCCGTTGTCGGAACGAAGGAACTGCGGCGTACCACGTTGATTGACGATTGCTTGCAGCACTCGTGTCACGCGCTGGCTCGGCATGCTCGTATAGGTCTCAAGCGCGAGGCATTCGCGCGTGAAGGCGTCCCCCACGCTGAAAACACGCAGACGTCGCCCGCTTGCCGTCACATCGCTGGCGAAATCAATTGCCCATTCTTGATTCGGCTCTGTCAGGATGGGCGGAGAAGCATAACTGCGTGTCAGTCGCTTGCGCCGGATGCGCCGAACGCAGAACCCGGCGCCGCGGTACACGCGCTGCACCCGTTTGTGGTTGATCTGCTGGCCCGTACGGCGCAACAGAATATGAAGCCGCCGATACCCGAAGCAAGGCTTCTCGTGCGCTAACTTGACTAGCTAGTTGCTGCCGCAGCGCACTATCATCCCGCCGGCTTTCATACCGGCAACTCGATCGCGGAATACTCAGGAGCCCGCAGGCGTGCCGCTCGACGAATCGCGGAGCGTGAAGGGTGGTCCAATGTAACCGTTCGGCGGCTATCCGACGAAATTTCCTACAGCCAACCCGTCTTGTACGCTCATTTTGGAAGCCGTGAAGGAATTCTCGCCGCGGTTGCGATCGAGGGTTTCCAGGAGCTAGGCCTAGCTTTGGAGAAGGCACGAAAAGGGGCTAAGCGGAGAAAAACAGTCGAATCGGCTGCGACCGCGTATCTAGAGTTCGCCGCGTCTTCATCCGCGTTGTATGAAGTGATGTTTCGCTCAGCCTGAGCTTCCCCTTCGATTACGCGGCTCCGCCTCCGGAGCTGCGATTTGCGTTTTCCCAATTCCTGGAGTTGTTTCAAGGGCAGAACTCGAAGCCAGAGGTTCTCTCTGAGCTGTTTTGGGCGAGTCTCCATGGCATCGCCGAGCTTACAAGAACCAAGCGAGTTCCGCCAAGCCGTCAGAAAGAGCGCGTGAGGGCGCTCGTGGAACTCTTTACTTTCTCAAGGGAGGAAACGGCACAGGTGGAAAAGGCGCGATAAGATCATTAGCCATTCCAGACGGAGTCGCGCGTCTACAAACTCAAGTTGACGGTTTTTCAGAGCTGCTGATACTCGGCAGAATGACTGTAAAAAAGAGACCACAGATTGGGAAAGGTAAGTCCCGATCGCGCCTGGATTGCGCGTTGAACAGGACTAATAGCCGGTGAGGCTCCACTCACTGCCTCGATCCGTGCATTGTTCTGACCGCGCCAATCGAGGAAGAAATGACTGATTGGCTCAATTTCGAACTGAGACGAAGTATGCTTCTCTCTTGGGGCGGAGGGGGGATTATTGCATCTTCAGCCAGGCGGAGGTCTTATCGATGAGTCAGCATTTCGCCGCGATCATTCCTGGCGCTACCGGCCAAGTCGGTGGTGCAGCTGTAGGCGCGCTCCTAGCAATTCCGGAATGCCGGGAAGTGGTGATGGTCACCAGAAGGCCGATCGCGCCGCGATCGCGGGTACGCAACGTCCTCCTCGATACTGACCCGGCTGACTTTGGCGAGCGCACTGCCGACCTTGCGCGCGCGGTCATGAGCCGAGGTCCCCTCAGCGCCGTCTGTTGTGTCGGTGTCGGTGTCGGTGTCGGTGTCGGTTCTGGATCGATGCGCGGGAGCGAAGACGAATTGAAACGACTCGAACTCGGCGTCGTTGGTGCATTTGCGCATGGCTGCCATGACGCCGGAATCGCCCAGTTTTGTCTACTTTCTGCGGTAGGAAGCACAGCCCGCAGCCGGTTCCGATATGTCCTGGTAATGGGCATGAAGGAAGACAACCTACGCAAGATCGGTTTCGCTCGCCTTGTCATCTTTCGCCCCGGCATCATCGTCGGTAACGCTCACACTTCGGCCTGGGTCGGTTGGTTGGGAAACCTAATACCAGGACGGTTTGGCAACATCCATCAGCGCATTCTCGGTCGTTCGATAGCCGCAGAGATAGTTTTGCACAACGAGATTCTGGCGAAGTTATCCGCGAAAATGCTGCAAATGAAAAGACTCGCTGCACAGCTCGACGCCTAAGTTAGAACCGCGCGGGTCCAGGTCGCTTGACGACGAGAGGAAACCCATAAACCTTTACTGCTTCGAGTTGATCGCTGAGATTTCGGCCATAAGCTACCTTCTCACCTCACGCTCAATTCCTATGCTCTGACGAACAACAATCAGTCGTGCAGAATGCTTAGCGCGGTCATGGATAGCGGATTGGTAGCGATAAGTCCCGCAGGGTCTCTCGCATGTAGAGCGCAAAACAGGTTGATCGCCGAACCGCTTAGCTGATGCGCTTCTCAGAACCAGAAGCTCAAATTGGCAACGAACCGAAGTAGCGGATGCACGAAAGCTGGCGGCGATCACGTGCTGAAGATCTTCGTGAATGAGCGTCATAGTGAGTGATTTGCAGCGGTGGACACGGCATGATCAAAACGTCGCGATCGGATTCAACGGCGATCCCGTTCCTCCGTTTACCGGAATCGGTGCCGCGCTCACCAGAAATTCACGGGTTCCGTTTCCCCGCCGTGTCACCCAGCGCCTCCAGATCGCAGTTATCGAAGATCGGCGTGCCCATTGCGACCGGAAGGAGCTGATGCATGGGCTGCACTACGCATTCGATCCCGCTCGGCATAACGTCCGTATCGGAATCGCTGCCCACCATCGCCACATCGTGTTTTTTTAGCCACGGGCGCAAGTCGCGTAAAGTCCCGACACGCTCGACGTATCCCATGCTCCTTTCGCCGCCCGCCTCGCCCAGCGGCCCGTGCGAATGAAGACCACATCGCCCGGCTCGAGTTTCACCCCCGTCTTCTTCAGCCACGCATCCAGATCTTCCGGATATATCGCCTCACCCGGGTCCAGCCACTGCTTGCCTTTCAACCGCGGAATATCGAACAACACGCCCCGCGTGAAGATCCCGTTTTTGTAATTGGTGATCGCCAGTTCCTTCGCCCCGCCGTCTGTCACGTCAGTTTGCGGGAAGCCGTTGTACATCTTCCCGTTCCATGCCATGTGGCAGAGCGTGTCCATGTGGGTGTGCGCGAGCCCGTGGTACGACACAGCGTATTGATCCATCACGAACTGCCCGCTCGGGTGCTGCCCCGTCGAAAGCATCTTGTGGCGAAATGGCGAGTCGTTATCCGGCGCTTTCTCGGTAATGGGATTATGCGCCAGCGATACGGATACGTCGCGCACGAGCCCGGCGGCCTCGCTGCGTTTCGCGTCGGTAATCAAATTGACCGCACCCATCTGATCCGTCTTTCCCCATCGGCCCCAGTTGGAGCATTCGCCGGTCATCCATTTGTCAATCTCGGCCTTCGAGACGGTACGCGATGGCGGTTCGGCAAGACAGATGAGAGCGGAAACAGACAGAACGAAGATGCCCTTGCGCATGCGCTGCATTCTATAACGTGTGCCGCCCTGGACTCCACTGATAACAGCTTGACCATTCTCAAGACCGGTAGGCTGTTCCCGGTATGGACACAAACCGCTAAACTGCGCATTCCTTGGTAGCGAACAGCAAGCTGTAGGAATTTATGTTTCAGAGGTCTCAGATCCGGACAACTCGAGCCGAGACATAAGTACTGGGAAATCCCGTTTGCGTCGCGGGCATCGCGCGCCGATGATGACGCATCCAGTGCGTGTTCACAGGACTGATCGCTCGAGGTTACCTGCTTTGCTACGCTCATCCGCGTGGATGCCCACTTCAAGAACTGCGAGCGGCAAATACACTCCCGCCCCGAGCCGTCGCCCTCCCTAACACGAACGGGTTTCTGACCATTCCTGGTCCGTTCTCCGGGGACGGACTTCACGACTTGGCGGAAGCATATGACCACGGCATGGCCGAAGCGTCCGGACCCGACCTCAAGATCGGGGGCAGCACGACCCGGATGTCCGATCTGCTCAGTTTCAACTCTTTATTGCCTGAGGTTTTCCTGCACTCGCCTCTGCTCGAAGCATGCAGCCACTTCATAGGTGAACCCTTCAAATTGAGATCTTTTCTTGGAGAGAACTCTCCGGCCCGGAAGGCCAGCACAGGAAGTCCAGGGATTCATCCCGAACGTCGGTAGATGCTCCACTGTTTGGGTTCATTCTCGCCTTGGATGCCTTCCGGGAAGAGAACGGGACGACTCGCTTCGTCCCTGGATCGCATCAATGGCCCGATGTTCCGACGGATAGACTTCCCGACCTTCGGGCGGCATGTCCCGACGAGATTCTTGCACTTGGGGCACCCGGAACGATGATCCTGTTCAACGCCGCAATCTGGCATGGGCATACCGCCAATGTGATGGAAAGGCCCCGCCGTTCCATTCAGGGCCACTTCGTTAAGAGAAGCGCAGCACAGGCGTTCTGTTTCGCAGCCATCTAGCCGAGCACGTCCAGGCGCGTATGAGCTCGCTTGCCCGCCATCTCCTAGGCTAGTGGTCTTGAAGTGAAGAACTTGTGGTAAATGAGTCAAGTTTTTTCAAGCGGCCAGTTTTGCTTCTGCAACCCAAGACTTCACTTCCTGATCGAGTTTATCGAAGCAGCGGCGGAGTGAGCCGTTGGGGGCGGAAAGCTCGGGTAATATTCTGCCGAGCCCTGGCCGAAGGATGCGAGAGTAGGTGCGCGTGAAAAAGCATG
>JBJMGK010000120.1:0-18657 GCA_045807925.1 Bryobacteraceae bacterium
GGTCGCTCAGCTTGGCCCGGTACTTGTCAAGCTCCGCTTGGGCCTGTTCTTCTGACTCGTGCCGACCCGTGTAGCCCGGATCAATACCATCCAGCTTCACCTTACGTCCGGGCTTGACGAGGAACTCCCTACGATAATCCATCTACCCTATTCTTCATCTCGGTCGGCAAGACGCCAGCATACAACTCCGACGCAGTGCTTTTGGGTACGCTTCCATTCTTAGGGTCAACTGAATTTCAGCGCCGCCTTGAACAATCGGAGTCATCGGTAACAGATCAGACCGG
Source organism: Bryobacteraceae bacterium (assembly GCA_045807925.1). Classification (GTDB taxonomy): domain Bacteria; phylum Acidobacteriota; class Terriglobia; order Bryobacterales; family Bryobacteraceae; genus Bog-105. The sequence goes on from JBJMGK010000120.1 coordinate 285, forward strand.
GCACGTGAGTAACAAGTTCAGCAGGTGCAGAAAACATCTCCCTTTTCTCTTGCAGGCGGCCGCTTGCACAGGGAACAAAAGGTGGTCTGGAGTCGGCGATCTGCAAACTTGAATGTTGATCCATGACATCATCGACAAATCAGCAAATATGAAACGCGCCCTCATCTTCGCCCTGCAGACTGTCACGCTTTGCGCCGCCGCCGACTTGCCCACGGCCAAGCCCGAGTCCGTCGGCTTCTCAAGCGACCGGCTTCAAAACCTGCATTCGCTCATCCAAAACGAGATCGACCAAAAGCAGCTCGCCGGAGCCGTCACTATCCTGGCTCGTCACGGCAAGATCATCGACTACCGCACCTACGGACAGCGCGACATGGAAAAGAGTATTCCCATGACGAAGGACGCCATCTTCCGTGCGTACTCTATGACCAAACCCATGACCGGCGTCGCCATGATGATCCTGTATGAGCAAGGCAAATGGCTGCCCTGGCATCCGATTTCCAGATATATTCCTGAATTCGCGCATCTCAAAGTCTTCGATGGTTTCGATCGGTCCGGCCACATGATCCTGGCCGATCCTGAACATGCGCCGACAGTGGGGGAAGTCATGTCTCATTCCGCTGGCTTCTCTTACGGCTCTGGACAATCGCCAGTCGACGCCATGTACAAAGACAAGAAACCGATGCAATCGGCCAACCTGCAGGAGATGGTGGAAAAACTCGCCGCTATCCCCCTGAACTATCAACCTTCGAAGGGTTGGGTCTACAGCGTCGGCATGGACATCGAGGGCTACTTGGTTGAGAAGCTCTCCGGGCAGACTCTGCCCGACTTCATGCGCGACCGCATCTTCGAACCCCTCGGCATGAAGGATACCGGCTTCTTTGTGGCCCAGGAGAAACGGACTCGTTTCGCCGTGAACTACGCGGCGAAACCCGACGGGCATCTTGAGCCGGTGAATGCCGGCGGGAGCACGCCGTCAGATTACAGGGAGCAGCCCGGGCTGCCTTCAGGCGGCGGAGGATCGGTAACAACCGCCGAAGACTACTACCGCTTCGCGCAGATGCTCGGCAACGGCGGTGAATTCGGGGGTAAGCGCATTCTTTCGCCCGAAACCGTTAAGCTCATGTCGTCCAACCACCTTCCGCCCGGTCTGCTGACCGGAGAATTCGGCATAGGTCAGTCTGTGATGCGCCGCGGGTTCGGCTACGGGTTCAATGTCGCCGTCATTTTCGATCCGCCGGAAGCCGGCGCGTCCGACGGAAAGGGCACGTTCTTCTGGGACGGCGCCGCCGGAACATGGTTCTGGGTCGATCCCACCAACGATGTTGTCTTTGCCGCAATGATCCAGCGCATGACTTCATCTGATAACCATTCACTCGAATACCGAAGCCACGCGACCGTCTATAGCGCGCTCACCGATCCGGCAAAATAGAGTTAGGCACGTAACTGCTTGCTATGCGGGTCGCCTTCGAAGAGGCGATTACGAGGACCGCACTTGCGCCGTGTCACATTCAAACGGCTGCGGCGGCTATTTCGAGTGGCACACTAAATGCTCCATATTCGAAGGAATCCAGGATTGAGACTTGGTTTCCAAAGAGGCAAAATGCGAGAGTCTTCTGAAGTCCATCGCGGCATGTGCTTAAAGCCGGGACCGCCTTATTGCTGCTTTCGGCGCTTTTCCCTTCGACGGCATTCCCCCAATTATCCCAGGACAAACTGCAATCCCTTGTCGGTCAGTCATTCATTCTGGCGCGAGTGGCGGGAGCAGGCAAGATAAAGCTGAAAAGATCGCGCTTGGGACACATATCGGGATCCTGCGATCTCGCTGCCGAGATTATAACGGCTAACTGGAAATCAGGAACGGCCCAATTTCGGTTAAAGTTTGTTGGGACTCCAACGCGATCTGGAATTGGCGGCTCAGGTGCAGAAGGGACTCCTACCTGCTCCTGATTTCAATTATCCGGGCTGGGACATCTGCTATCACTATGAACCAGCCGGTCTCGTCAGTGGCGATTACCTGGACGTCGTTGATGCGGGCTCAGAAGGCTTGTATTTCATGGTCGGCGATGTTTCGGGCAAAGGCGTTGCGGCGTCCATGCTCATGACTCATCTGCATGCGATGTTCCGCTCGCTTCTTTCGTTAAAGCTTCCCTTGGGGCGAATGCTGGAGCACGCCAGCCAGGTCTTTGCCGGTAGCACTCTGCCGAACCAATACGCCACTCTGGTGTGCGGGCGCGCTCTACCAGACGGTCGAGTAGAGATCGCCAACGCCGGCCATCCGGCGCCGCTCGTGCTCCGCGGTGCTGCCGCTATTACACTCGATGTCGCGGACCTGCCCATTGGTTTGTTCGCTCGCGTGGACTTCTCCGTAAGTGAACTCCAATTCGAGCCCGGTCAAGGTTTGATGATTTATTCCGACGGTGTCTCGGAAGCCGCCAATGCCCATGGCTATGAGTACGGCTCCGATCGCTTGCGAGAGCTGGTCGGTGTTCAACAGCCCTTCAACGCCTCGTCATTGCTTTCTGCTTGCCGCAACGACTTGAACCTCTTTCGAAAGGACACGCCTAAGTCTGATGATGTCACGCTATTCGTGCTCGGACGCAGTCTGCAAGCTGTCTAGCGGAACTGAAGCTTCAAGCGATCTGCTCAAATCCCGCGAACATGTCAGATGACATCTTGCGTGCGCTTTCCTCAAAAGGCGGTCTAGTAGGAATCCATTCCAATGCAGCAGTCATCAGCCAGAGGTACTACGATTGGCAGCGCACCCATCCAGCAAGCGTTCCAGATATCGTTCGTGCCGAACTCGAACTGGTGCGATCTCCCAATCACGATTACGGAGAGTACGTAGCTGCTATGGACGCTAAGATGGGCAGCTTGTGGCGGCTCCTTTACGGGCAGCGATGGCCGGAGGCAGCGGAAGCGGGGCCGCTCGTTCCAACTTCCGAGGACTGGATTGCTCACGTCGAGCACGCCGTTGCGGTGACGGGACGGATGAACGTCGCGATCGGCCTGGACCTCACAACCGGCAGAAGTACACTGAAGAACTTCGATGCCGGAAGCTATCCCGAGCTTGTGAATGCCGTGAGGAAGCATAAGTTACCAGACGAAGTACTCGGTGAGAATTGGTTACGGGTGATGGATGCTGCGAAAGTGCGGTAGTATCGCTACGCAAGAACGCCTCGGTCGCGAGCGTGACTTCTGGGATCGGCTGTATCGGGAACGATCCCAAAACCATGAGGACACGTTCGCCGAACGGTACGTTCGCAGGTTCTCATACAGTCGCCAGGTCCTTCACCGGCTCGCCGGCCTTCGGAGTATGGAAGAAATGGCTGCCGCGATCGCTGTACTCGCGTTTTCTCATTCGCTCGTCGGACGGATCATTCGCGCGCAAGATTTCTGCCACGTTCTTCGACAGCGACCGGATTGATGACTAGCTAGAGGCTGGTAAACCGGGGAATTAATGGGACAGGTTATAGCCGAACACCCCGTTGCCCTCCGGCATCAGATTGCGATGCAAACCGGCCCCACTCCGGTCGATGGGCACGAAAGCACCTCCGCCAAACTCCTCCACCGCGGTTTCAGACACACGACCCTCAAGCAACTGGGAGTCAAATACGAACGGCAGCCCCGTGGCGTCGAGGAACGACGGACCGTCCATCACCTGGAAATGGAGATGCGGCACGTCGCTGTTCCCCGAGTTGCCGAGCCGACCGATCAGGTCTCCCGTCCTCAGGCGAGTGCCCTTGCGCACCCAGGCCGGGATCGTGCCGGGCTTCAGATGGCCGTAGGCCACATACCGCCCGCCCCCAATGTCCTCGATAACACTGTTCCCCCCGGCGGTCGCGGCGGTCACGTTGGAGAGCGTCCCCACGGGTTGCTGGTCCGGGATACCGTCAACCACTTCGACGACCACACCAGTGGTCGCAGCAAGGATGGGCGTGTCGTACCCCCACCAGGAGCGAAGGGCCTGCGGCGATCCATTGCAGCAGGTGCCGTTCGGCCCGATCTGCACGTAGTCGATGGCGAATTGCTCCGGTGCCTGCAGGACGCCGTTGACCGGCAGGATCGCACCACGATGCGAATTAATGGAGGTGCAACAGCCGTTTGCGGTAATCCAGCCATGCCCGACCAAAGGCGGATGCAGGATGGCCAGCGCGTGGCATCCGACAGGCACTGGGTTCGTGATTTGGGTGATGCTCGATCCGCCGTCGGGGGCCACCGTGATGGTGTTCGAGAGCAGCCGCGGGATCCGGGCCGGGTCGGTGTAGGTCACATCGAAGAACATCAACCCCGAGTTCCCGGCAGGCACACGGGTGAAGAAGCCCGCCACAGGTCCGGCCTGGGAACCGTCGACTGGCAAGTTGTCCTCGGGCGGCACGGCGAACAGCCGGACCGCGCCGGTAATGTCTCGGCCCTGAGCGTCCGTCACGAAGTTCCGCCCGGTCGGACTGAAGTCGGCTAGAGGATCGACCGGCGTGACGACGGCGGTGATGTCGGCCGGCGCTGTTCGCGTGTTCGTCACTTTGGCCACGTAGGCGAGGTGGATGAACCCGTCCGTCGCCGGTACCGGTTCGATCGAGCGCTGCAGCGGCTGCAAGGTGACCGGGGTCAAGGCAACCGGCGGGTGGCCCGTTCCCGGCGGGATGGTGGAGCACCAGTTCGCCGCCCCGGCTTGCGCTGCGTCCTGCGCGTTGTCCTGGGCCCGCGCATGCTGGGGCACAGCAGGGATGAGAGCTCCGGCCGTGACTGCCGCCAGGATAAAACTGAACCGACAACAACCGACACGACGCATCGGGCAGGCGGTCCAGCGCCGACCCCGGTCACGCATGCAACATTCTAGTCCGTCCCAGCGCAACATTCCTGCATTGCGGCGAGCAAAAACGGCCATCGCTGCTTTCAATAACGCCTTCATTGGTCACCTTCCTGGATTTGATTGATCTATGTTCGTGCAGCTGTGATGTCAAACATCCTGAGCGGAACCGCGCGGCCGAGCTTTGCGAACGGTTTCGGCGTTAAATCGCAGAACGACTGTAGTAAGCTGCGGTGCTTCCGCTCCCTGGTTTCTACACACTGCTGATCGGTAATGGGCGAGCGGGCATGCGGTTTGTATCAAAGTTCTGATCGGTATCAGGCGTACGGAGCCGCGGAAAATTCTGGGCTGTGAGGCAGCTGTAGTCGAAACCGTTTGGGTCAATTGCATAATCGAATTGCCTTTACAGACTGTTCAATGCGGTATGGAGAGCGAAGCGACATCTGTATCACATCCGTGCAAATTTCATATACGCGGGCTGAACCGTCTAGCGAAGTGACGAAGCCGCATTTCTTCACCCCGGCACTGTTGCCCGGCTGACGCCGCGGTTGGTAATGGCAACCATGAGGCTGCCGGCCGGTTCTATCCCGAGCTCGACCGGCTAGCCGTACCTATGCCGGCCGAGAGCCCGAAGCTTAGCCGGGGAACGAGGCGCGGAGGACCCGCTGAACGAGATCAACTCAGGTCCTGTCAAGGCCCCACTTTGCCCAGCAAGAACTCCCGCATTACCCGAACCACAAACGCCTGGTCGTTATTGAGGTAGAAGTAGTGCGGAGCATCGGGCAGTCTATAGACGATCGGCTTTGGCCTGCCCGACTCCTGGACGCCGAATTCCTTAGTTCTACTGGCGTACCAATTAACAATGCCTGGCCAATTGTCGTCGAACTTCTTTTTATCCTCGGCACTTAGATACCAGTAATAAGCCAACCTCGCTTGAACGGATGGTTGGCTGAAGATCCCGAGCCGCGGAGCCTCAACGTTCGCCCAATCCGTTGGTGAACTTGCCGGCTGCTGCACCCCTCGAAGGATCGCTTCGGAAACCCAAGCTGGTGTCGTGTCGCCCGTAATCATCCCGTTTTCATCGAACTGCAAAGAGATGCAGACTTCTTGGGCAGGTCTAAGCGTATTTTCGAGCCGCTGCGTGGCTGCTATCAGAGTTTGCAAGGATCTGCCATCCGCGTCTGTGTATGGTACAGGAGGCACATCGGGGAGTTCGAAGCGCGTTGACAAATCAAAAGCGTCCAAGTAGACCAACCTTTCTGCGTAGTGTCCATAATTCACCGCGATCGCACTCAATTCCGAACCGGCAACAGAATGTCCGACGAACACGGCCTTGCCTATACCTAACGCTCTGAGGACCGCGATGTCGTCTCGTGCCCTGGTGCCAACGTCATAGCCGTCTTCGGGCTGGCTGGAGGGAAGGAATCCTCGGCGGGTAATCCCGATAACGTGAAAGTAGTCCGTGAACTGGAATGCGAACTGGTCGTAGACGTGCGCGTTATCGCCCAGGCCGGTAAGAAGCACCATGGTGGCTGGTTTGTCTGCGCCGCCCCAGTCCAGCACCTCGAGCTGCACTCCTTTTTCTACCGTCACGAAGGCCTTGGTGTGTGGTGTGGTATCACGGCATGCGGCTGGTTTAGGCGGGCCACGTCGGCCTGCCTCCTCACTTGCCTGTAGCTCGTATGACGAAGCCACCATGCTCGACTGAGCGGAGCCACTCGCGCCGGCTGTGAGCAGCAGCGTCAAGAGGAGACACCACTGGACCAGAATTGGCGATTTTGTCTGCGAGAACGTCTGAACCAGGATTTCCATTGGATTTACCTTTCCACCATTCGCAGCGCTGTCTGAGTGCACGCCGTTATAGTGATTTCCGCCATACTTGAACTCGTCTAGCTGCGATACGTCGCATCGCCGTGCACTTGTCATGTCCATCTCTTTTCACCCCGAAATGGGAGAGTTAGGCCCTGGATTGTATCGCGGCTTTTTCAACTTTTTCCTTAGGAGGGATAAACTGGATAAGCGCAGTGGCGATCTCAGCCTCTCTTCAGCCCGATACGGTAGCGCGACTGATGGCGCGCTTTCGCGATGGCGATCACGAGGCCGCCGGCGAGCTGGTTGATCTTTTCTACCCCGAGCTCAGGCGCATTGCCAGCGCGCGCATGCGGGGCGAACGCTCGGATCACACACTGCAGCCAACCGCAGTAGTGCACCAGCTCTATCTCGAATTGGTCAAAGTCAAGGCCCTTCGCGCCGCTAGTCCAGGCGGAACAGATGAGAAAGCCGCGTTCCTGGGCTTGGCGGCTTACCTGATAAAGCAGTTGCTGATTCATCATGCCCGCCCGCTCTCGAGGCGTGCGGAGAAAACCGAACTTTACGACCTGCCTAGCTCCCATTCCGCCGCGGAACATTCGTTGGTTGAAATCGATGATGTTCTGAACCGGCTCGCCGCCATTAACCCGGTACTTCGCCGGATAGTGGAACTCAGAGTATTCGAAGGCCTGACGCGCGAGGAGATCGCCCGGGAATTGGGCTGCGGAAGTGCCACGGTAGCCCGCCAATGGAGTTTCGCCCGAAACTGGCTAGAAGAAGCTTTGGCCGGGTCACCGGGACTGTGACAAGTGAGCGCTGGCAACTGGCGTACGCGATCTACGAGGCCGCCGCTTCTCTCGCCGAACCGGAGCGGCAGCAATATCTGCGCAATGCCGCGCCAGATGCGGAGATCGCCGGGAAAGTGCTCGCGATGCTGGATGAAATGGAGGCTAGCGTCGATTCGGGCGTCATAACCGACGCCCCGTACCTCGAGGACGCTACCGCTCCTCAGGCCGCTAGACTCGCGGATGGCGCCGCGCTCGGCCGTTTCGTCATCACTGGTTTTGTCGGCCAGGGAGGGATGGGCAGAGTCTACTCTGCCCATGACCCCGATCTGAATCGCGAAGTAGCTCTGAAGGTGATCGCAGAGATGGCTGAGGCTTCCAGCTCCGAAAGATTCATTCGCGAGGCGCAGGCCGCTTCGGCCCTGAATCACCCTAATATCGTGACGGTTTTCGACGTGATTCGCTGCGGTCCCACGGTGGCAATCGCCATGGAATTGGTGACGGGGACCTCGTTGCGGCATCTTTGTGGCACGGCCCAGCCGTTGGAAAAGGTGGCTTTCTGGGGACGGCAGATTGCTGACGCACTGGCTGCGGCGCACGCCTGCGGTATCGTCCACCGGGACATCAAGCCCGAGAACCTCATGTTGCGCCCGGACGGCTATATAAAGGTTCTTGACTTCGGACTTGCACGGCAGGCCGGCGCGAGCCGCGAAGCTGACGAACTGGCAACTGGTACGCTCGGGTACATGTCGCCGGAAGAGATAATCCGGCGGCCTATCACGCCCGCGAGCGATATCTTCTCTCTCGGCGTAGTCCTGTACGAGCTGGCATCGGGAACGAACCCGTTTCGTGGGGATTCGGCCGGCGCCACCACACGGCTGATTCAAGGCATGGAGGCGCCCACTCTAGTAGCGTCCCATGGCAGAAGAGTTCCCCAGGAGTTCGACCGCGTGCTGCGCGTCATGCTCAGCAAGTCGTCGACGGACCGCCCGAGGGCTTCCGAAGTTGCCAGACGCCTTGACTCCCTCGCTGAGCCGCAGATGTCCCGGCGCAGAACCGTTTGGGTTGCGGGTGCGTTGGCAGTGAGTGTGCTCGCCAGCATCGCAGGCTGGCGCGCGCTTTCGTTACACGCGGGGCTGGATAAACCCGTTCTGCTGCAGAGCCTGCCTCTCGATAGCGAGCCGGCCTCGGAAATGGCGCCCAGTTTCTCGCCGGATGGCGCCCGTATTGTTTATGCGTCAGACTCGGGGTCGCCCGGGATTCATCACATTGTCACTCGCAGTGTAGCCGGACTGGCTTCCGGTGGGGCGGGGTCGAACCAGCCGCTCACGCTGACCTCGGCAGTCCAGGACGATACAAATCCGGTCTGGTCGCCCGACGGCTCTAGTATCGGGTTCCTGCGGAGAACGAGTGCCGAGACGCTCGAGGCCATCGTGATCCCCTCAGGCGGCGGACCCGAACACGTGATCGCGACTCTTCCCGGTTCGCGGCCGGCGGCGCGCAAGTACCTGAGTTGGGCGCCGGACGGCGAAGCACTGGTAGCCGCGCACCGGTTGCAGTCCGTTTTCGCGCTGCGTCTGTACCGGTTCCCTCTGTCCGGTGGTACGGCACAGCCAGTCACCGAGGGACCTGATGATGCGCAGGATGTCTCACCCGCTCTTTCCCCTGACGGCCGGTGGTTCGCTTTTCTTCGTTGGGAAAATGGCGCCACTTACGCGCTCTGGGCAGTTCCGCAGGCCGGCGGAAAGCCGAAGCTGCTGGTCACGAGTCCAGTTCCGATCACCAGCTTTGCTTGGAAACGTGACAGCCGGACCCTCGTGTACGGAGGTGGCGCAATCAGCACGGGCGAACTGAGTCAGGTTACGATTGAGGGCCGTCGCGCGTTTGCGCCTTTCGCGTTAGAAGGCCCGTCTGACCAGATTACGATCGCACCTAAGAGCGCCCGGCTCGCATATGTGTTACAGAATCTCGACGCGAACATCTGGCGCTTCTCTCTGGACCGAATTCGCCAGAACAAATCGTCGCCTCCTCCCGAAAAGCTGTTCGCCTCCGTTCGGGAGGAGATGGATCCGGCGTTCTCACCAGACGGGAAGTCGATCGCATTCATCTCGAACCGTTCGGGCCATTGGAACCTGTGGACGGGAAAGGCGGACGGTTCCGGCTTGCGTGAGTTCGCGGCGCAATCTCTCGTGCCATTCCATCCCGCGTGGTCTATGGACAGCCGCGAAATCGCCTTCGAATCCGAAGCGTCCGGGAAGAGTGAGATCTGGCTCACCAGCGTCGCCGGAGGAGCGCCATGGCGGCTGGTTACCATGCCTGGCGGAGCCCAGGTCCCGTCCTGGTCCCGAGATGGCAAACGAATCTTGTTTTATACAAATGCGGAGGGCTCGCGGCAGATCTGGCAGGTGCCGGCCACAGGTGGCGTACCGATGCAGTTGACCCATGGAGGAACTTATGACCCTTCGGAATCGCCAGACGGACGCTATCTCTATTACGGGAGCGTTTTGTCCCCCGGCATCTGGCGTAGCCCGCTCGCACCGGATGGAACGTTGGCTAGCGAAAACCCAGAGCTGGTTCGCGAAACACTGCCTGTTACGGGCCATCGTTTTTGGGCTTTGGGCCAGGGCGGCATTTACTTTGTCGACGCACAAAAGACGCCGGCGCTCCTGAAGTTCGTCGATCTGGCGTCACACAAAGTGACGGTTTTGACCGCCCTCGCCAAAGGACCGGCAAAGTTCACCAGAGGTCTTTCTATTTCGCGGGATGGGCGTTACGCATTGTATTGCCAAGACGACATCGACCGATACGAAATCCGCGTGGTGGAAAACTTCCGTTAGCAACATCGACGCTATCTCGTGAGTTATACCAGTCCGTCGCGCTGGATCCATCACTGCATAATTCACACCTGCTCTTCCTCATCAGAGATGAGAGCTTCGGGGCCATACCATCCACGAATCGCCATTCGAAGTGGGAACGCATTCTCCTGGGTGAGTCCGCTTGGATGCGAGGTTGCTTGGGCGCCTGGCGCGGGCTGATCCCCAACTGTCGCTCGCCATCAGCTGCGCTTACGGTATCGGCCGAAGAGTGTTTGGACCAGTACTCCGGCGTCAAGTTTACTTCCCCGAGGAAAATTCCAAAACAGTGATACAAACCGCCGGCCAGCTCTCCCATTACGGGCTGAGAGGAGACACTCATGACACAGCAAACGATCGACAAGCCTTCGTTGACCACCTCCGATTGGGCCGGAGCCAAGAGCAGGCCCTCTGCATCAGCGGCGAACGGAACCCCAATGCAGGGGAGCCAGTTCAAGTATGTAGCTGCGGGAACCGGCCCGGCCTATGAGAGCCCCATCGATAAGATTACGTTTCTTACCACCGGCGAGCAAACCGGCGGCGCCTTTTTCATGGCGGAGGTAACAGTTTCGCCGGGCGGAGGCAACCCACCACACATTCACCATCGGGAGGAGGAGACGTTCTACGTGCAGCAAGGGACACTGACCATTCAAGTCGGCGGAAACATATTGAATGCATCGCCCGGTGATTTTATTTGCCTGCCCCGCGGGGTAGCGCATTCCTTCCAGAACACCGGGAACGTGGCTGCAAAGTTCCTGCTCGTGGCTGCACCCGCGGGCCTGGAGAAGTTCTTTGAACAAGCGTTTTATCCCGCTAGCGACCGTGTGGTGGAGCCGCTGGTTATGACCGAGGCGTTCTTGGCTAGGGTGCTCGCAGCAGCGGCCAAGTGCGGCCTGGAGTTTCTTCCGCCAGCCTCGCAGCAGGCCCTAGGCGCCGGTTGAAGAAAGGGACGAAACACATGGCACAGACAATCGACCGCAACGCTCACGTGACCGGGCAGCCCCGCAGTTTATTCTCCGGCGAAGCAGGCCGGAATCCGCCACGGAAGGTTTCCCACGGCTGCCACAATACCGGCATCCACCACGTTGGATTACATGCCACGGACCCTGCGACCTCAGCGGAATTCTACAGGGATGTTCTCGGCATGGAGATCGTCGGCGGCAGCGCCGCCAACCATCCGCTAGGTGCAACGGCATTTTTGAGTAGCCGTCCCGGTGAAGAATCGCACGAAATCGCCTTGTTCGCCAACCCGGCTTTCGCCCACGTCGCCTTTAAGGTTTCGTCACTCGCCGAGTTGCGGTCCTTTCACACGCGGGTCGTGGAGAGGAATATCACGATCAAGTTCGCAGCCAACCATCACGCCTCCTTGGCTTTCTACTTCGACGACCCTGACGGCAACATGATCGAAGTCTATTGGCCCACCGGAGATTTGTGCAGACAACCTCAAATGGAACCGCTCGATCTATCGCAGCCAGACGAGGTGCTACTAGAAAGATAACGGCCACGGGTGCTCCGTTTGTGCATTCGAGTGTGATAAAGATCGTGAGGAGCGAATACGCCCGAACCGTCGTTCGCTCCTCCATGACCTACTCTGAACCTTCGATCTGCACACTGATCCACTGATCCGCCGTGGCCTGAACGGCTCTGGTGCAAACTCTGCCGAAGCAGCGCACTCGGGTATGGCAGAACTAGCGAATAAGTCAGGCAGCCAGGATAGCCGCCCAAATCTCTGGGGCCGTTTTGGGTCTGCCTGCTAATTTTCCTGTTTTGAACTTTGTTCGGCGAAGCATCACTCAGAAGAGCCATTCAAAATTTCATCCCGCATTATCACGAGGAACGAAATCATCAGGGTAAAGGCAATCAGCTTCTGTTTCCCCGGGCAGTGATACCTGTTTCGCCGCACCGTGGGATCGTCCAGTGTCGGCATCGGCTAGGCGGGCTGCTGAAGTATTATCACCGAGAAGCGGCATGAGCATCGGGCAGCATCCGATCCAGTTACTGGGCTTTTATGTGGCGGATTGCTTTGCCTGGGGTCGGCAGTTCTGAAGGTCACTTTGGAAGGGCATTGGTCGTGGTGGCGGGTTCTGCTTCCGTTGTGGGCGGTGTTGGGCCATAACATCCTATATATAGTGGTCGGCTTCATTGGCTGTCCTTCGTCTCTCCTGGCCCGCCTGGAGAAGAAGACATCACGATCCGGGAACATGCTCCGCAGCGCTACCAATTCTGTTCGCTCAGAACCTGCTCGAGCGCATCGAAGGAACGGGCCAGCGGATCTGGGTATGGCTCGGAACGGGTCAATGGCAGTTGCTTTTAGCATTGGGTCTGCTCAGCCCTCATGTTCCAGCTTTTCTTCTGGTCTGAGGTTGTCCAAGTAAACCATTGCTCCACCCAAAGAAGCGAGTGACAGCCCCGAGCTCTAACGGCGGTCCCGAAACGGCTTTCGGACCCTGTTGCCGAAAAGGATCGACTCCGGCCATGGTTGGGTGATGCTCCGAAATGCCCAGAAAACGGGCCTCTGAAAACTCAAAATCCGGACGCGTTATTGGCCAGGCACGGGAATCGTCGGGAACGTTTCGGGCTAACAGTAGAAGCTCCGACAATCGTGAGTAACCTTAGGTTCCTTTTACTCATGCCGTAGTGCTGCGAGCGGATCAATTCTTGCTGCCCTCCAAGCTGGAGCGCAACAGGCAAGAAGGGCCACTGCGGCAAGCGCCGTGGCCACTAGAGTAAAGGTCAACGGGTCGGATGGGGCCACGTCAAAGAGCAATCTTGAGAGGAAGGGTGTCACAAGCAGCGATCCGGCGGCTCCCGCGCCTAGTCCGATCCCAGCCAAAGTCATTCCTTGCCAGACAAACATTCGCAGAACTTCTGTGGCGCGGGCACCGAGGGCCATCCGAATTCCAATCTCGCGGGTCCGCTGGGTGACGGAATAGCGCATGAGTCCATAGATTCCAATCGTGGTGAGGCCCAGCGCGATCGCAGCTAGCAATGCCATGAGAAAACTCTGAAATCGGCGCGGCGCCAGCGCGGCGTCGAGCCGCTGCTCGAGGCTAGCCACATTGAACACGGGTGCGATCTTGTTAATCGAGTAAACTTCATGGCGAACGGCATTTACAAGCCTTGCCGGGTCCGAAGAGGTTCGGATCACCACGTCCATTGTGGAACTCGCTCGCTGAAAATAAGGCCAAAAAATCTGCGAAATCGGCTGGCGTTCAAGACCCTGTCGGTGCATATCCGCAACGACGCCGACCACCGTATACGCTGGATGCTTCGGCAGCGCATCGGCTTCGCGAAACTGCTTTCCAATTGGATCTTCGTTCGGCCAAACGTGGCGAGCCATGGTTTGATTGATGATTGCCACCGGTATCCCGGCCCGGTCGGCGCCTGTGAACATCCGCCCATGCAATAGCTCGACCCCCAGAGCATGGAAACATGCGGGGCTAACCGAGTCGCCGCTGATGGGCTCCGCCGACACTTCTGAGCGGCCCGCCATCGCGATGTGATAGTCCGGATTCCGGCGTTGGAGCGCGTCCTCGATCATCCCTGCGTCGACGACCCCAGGCAGCGATTGTACGCGCTCCAGAACCTCATCGAAAAAAGGGACCGCGGCCGCGTCACTGCCCGGCGCGGCGATCCGCATGGTCAGTACACGCTCGGGACAGAAGCCTGGTTGAATGGCCTCGATCAGAAGGAGGCTCCGGATCAGAAGGCCTGCGCTGCACAGCAGCATGGAAGAGAGGGCAAATTGCGCTACGACAAGTACGCTTCTGGCGCGGGCACTCTCGCGAGTCATACCCGCACTCCGACAATTCAGGGCCGTGCTGCCATGCGACAAACGTAGAGCTGGCGCGAGTCCAGAAAGAACGCCGGCGACCAGCGAAATAGCGAGGCAGAACATGAGCACGCCCGAATCGATACTCACCTCGCCCAAACGTGGGAGACTGGGCGGCGCCCACGCGATAAGGCATCGTAAAGCAATTTGGGCAAAGGCGAAGCCCAGCACGCTGGCCATAGATGCCAACAGCAGACTCTCGGTTAATAGCTGGTTGACGATTCTCGCCCGTCCGGCACCCAAGGCCGTACGCAGGGTGAATTCGCGCCCTCTCGCGGAACCACGCGCCAGCAGCAGACTCGCCACATTCACGCATGCGATGGTCAAGACCAACAAGACTGCTCCAAACAGCACCCACAAGATCACTGGAAGTTCCTTTCCCGTGATCTGAATCGACAGCGGAACCAAGTTCACGTTGAACCCTGCGAAATCGTCCGTCCGGCCAGGCGGATATTGTTGTTCCAGGCGTTTGCCAATGGCGCTCATGTCACCTTGCGCCCGGTCTAAACTGACGCCTGGCTTTAGACGTCCGAGCACTCGGCCCCAGTCGGAATACCGTTCACGCTGAACATTCTTCCACCGGGGGAACGCTGTGAGTTGTTCCCAGAATTGAGTATCAGGGGACGGGAACTGAAACGCTACCGGCATCACGCCAATGACTCGCCACGTGACGCCGTCAATCTCGAGATTCTTTCCGATCGCATCTGGAGAGGCGGCGAAATGGCTTTGCCAAAGCGCGTTGCTCACGATAATCGCACGTTCACCACGTGAGACCTCTTCCGGCGAAAAAACCCGCCCCATCACCGGTTGAACGCCGAGAACGGAAAAGAAATTGGCCGATACAACCGCCGATTCAGCTCGCTGCGGCACTTCGCTGCCCGTGAGCGTCACCGGATTGTTTCTGCTAAGAATCGCCAGATCGTCAAACGCGCGGTTTACCGCACGCCAATCCTCGAAGTTGGGGTAGGAGACACCTTCTTCATGAACACCGTGCGCTGGGTCATCGGTCCAAATCATGACCAGGCGCCCCGGATCTTTGTAGGGGAGCGGGTGCAGGAGTACGCCCTTTACGACGGTAAAGATAGCGGTGTTCGCACCGATGCCAACAGCCAAAGTGAGCACCACAGCTGAGGCAAACAGCGGGTTTCCGCAGAGTTGCCTCCAGCCGTAGCGGATATCTTGCCGTATCGTTTCCCAAACAGCGACGCCGCGTGCGTCGCGACATTGTTCGCGAACCTGTTCCGTGCCGCCGACCGAAGGCGATCCGCGCATGCCGAGCGGCCTCGTCGCGGCTAAGGCCGATTCCCATCAGCTTGGCGGTCTCATACTCCAGATGAAGCTTCAGCTCCTCGTCAAGTTCGCGCTCTACCGTCTTCGGACGGAAAATGGCGCGCATGCGATAGAGAAGGTCGGCAAGCATGCATGTCCCTCTCACACGGCATCCAGCACATGGCCGACAGCGACAGTAAGCTTTCTCCAGGCCTCACGCTCCACGCTGAGCCGCTTCTGCCCGGAAGAGGTAAGTGCGTAATACTTCGCTCGTCGGTTGTTCTCACTGGTACCCCAGTGGGCCTTGATCCAACCCTTCCTTTCCAGCCGGTGTAAGGCTGGATAGAGCGAGCCCTGAGGAACCTGCAACGCATCGCGCGAGGTCTGTTGAAGGCGCTCGGAAACCGCCCACCCATGCAGCGGTGCTAACGCAAGTGCTTTCAGGATCAGTAAATCTAGCGTTCCCTGAGGCAGTTCAATGCGTTCGTCGGCCATATGTTCCCCTTCCACTTCTACAAAAGTATGGTACACGGCTTCTTGTAGAAGTGCAAGGGGAATGTTGCCGCGAAGCAGGCCGTTGCCAGCCTTCCACCGGCCTCGACCGCATAAGACGGACACTACCGACCCACGCTATCCGGAGTTGTGCAGGCCGACCGAAAGCTCACCATGCATGGCGAGCTCGGCATAAGCCCCAATCTCGTTAGGTCCGGTGATTACCAGCGCGTTTCTCGCCTCTGCTTCGCCACCACGCGACGCCGCCCATACCCAGCAAAGTAAGTACGATAGATGAAGGCTCAGGTACCTCTCCGACCCTGGCTGTCCCGCTGTTCGAGACGCTCGCATTCGCGTAGTTGCCTGAAAGTTGGCCCAAACTCACGACCTGAATTGCAGGGAAAGGTGGTTGTGGGAAAGGCGTAGGAAGCCGCAAACCCGGCCCTCTGGACGACCCAAAGTTTTCCTCAAAGCGGAGGTTTGCGGATAGCCCCGTTTGCCCCCTAGGAACATGCTTTGGGCCAAGTCATATCCGCAAGGTCTCCGCCGAGAGCGGCGTGATCACCACGGTGGCAGGCCGCGGGTACTCCACCGGCGACGGCGGACCAGCCACGGACGCCATGCTGGCCCGACCTTTGGGCCTGGCGGTGGACGGCAGCGGCAATTTCTATATTGCGGATGGCGGCGATTTTTTGGATCCTGGTCGCATCCGCAAGGTCTCGGCCGACACCGGCGTGATCACCACGGTGGCGGGCAACGGCAGCTACGGCTTTAGCGGCGACGGCGGGCCGGCCACCAGCGCCCGTCTGGAGGGTCCCTCCGCCGTGGCGGTGGACGGCAGCGGGAATCTCTATATCGCGGATGGCAATCGAATCCGCAAGGTCTCGGCCAGCACAGGCGTGATCACTACCGTGGCGGGCAACGGCAGCTCCGGTTACAGCGGCGACGGCGGACCGGCCACCAGCGCTAGCCTGTTCTATCCCAGGGGCGTGGCCGTGGATGGCAGCGGGAATATTTATATTGCGGATGAGGATAACAATCGTATCCGCAAGGTCTCCGCTGGCACCGGCGTGATCACCACGGTGGCGGGCAACGGCAGCGACGGCTTCAGCGGCGACGGCGGGCCGGCCACCAGCGCCAGTCTGGAGGGTCCCTCCGCCGTGGCGGTGGACGGCAGCGGGAATCTCTATATTGCGGATTGGGGTAACCAGCGCGTCCGTAAAGTTGACCATCGCATTTCGACGACCACACTCCTGACCTCCAATGCCAATCCAACCACAACCCAGAACCTCCTCCTCACGGCTGCGATCAGTCCGGCCCATGCTACCGGTTCCGTCCAGTTCTTCGATGGCACGACCACTCTCCCCAGTGTCGAGTTATCAGCCGGCACGGCCACACTCTCCGACCTGTTGCTGACAGCCGGAACCCACTCCCTGATCGCTGTCTACAGCGGCGACACGAATTACGCCATGAGCACATCGCCTGCGATCTTGCAAGTCGTGTCCCGGACGAGCAGCACGATCACACTGACTTCCGATGGACAGCCCACACAATCAGACGGCCAGATCGTTTTCGTTTCGATGCTGAACAGTCCGGCCATCTTTAGACGCGGTAGCCTTCGCGAACGGAAACGTGATCCATGTGCTTCGATGAGGTCGAGCTGCTGATCATCTACATCGACGGGATGCACTTCGGCGAGCAATGCGTGCTGGCCGCGGTGGGCGTGGATGTGGAGGGCCGCAAACACGTGCTGGTGCTGCGCGAGGGTGCGACCGAAAACGCCGAGGCAGCCAAGGACCTGCTGCAACATCTGGTCGAGCATGGCGTCGATCCGGCGCGGCGCCGCTTATTCATCATCGACGGCTCGAAAGCACTGCGCACGGCGATTAACGCGGTGTTCGGCGCCGAGACTCCGGTGCAAAGGTGTAGAAATCATAAACTGCGCAATGTGCTCGGACGGCTGCCACGCGAGCAGCAGGGACAGACCGGCTCGCTGATGCGTGCGGCTTCGAAGATGAACCCGAAAGATGGCATCGCCAAGTTCCGCCAGATCGCCGGTTGGCTGGAGCACGATTATCCTGAGGCTGCCTCCGCGCTGCTGGAAGGCGTGGAAGAATGCTTCACCATTAACCGGCTCGATGTTCCTAGATCGCTGCATCGTTGTTTGGTCACCAGCAACATCGTGGACAATCCGCATTCCGGTGTGCGCAGCCGGACTCGCGAGTGTGCCGCTGGCGTCCAGGTATGCCGGCGCGCTGGTCAGCAGCCGCATTCTTGGAAGGAGAAAAATCGTTCCGCAAGATCATGGGCTTTCGGGATCTATGGGCCCTTAAAGCGATCCTCGACGGATCGCAGCCAGCTACCCGGCAGGTGGTGGCGTAGAATCATCATGGACCGCCGTTCTCAACTTCCCACTGCGCTCGAGACGCCGTCCCTGTGCGAACGAGACCAAGAAGTAGAGACAAGCGATTTCGAAGAGAAACCGGTCTAGGCTAGTACTACTGTGTTACAAACGCAGAGCGTAACA